>CAYOFP010000035.1:0-5795 GCA_964403505.1 uncultured Lachnospiraceae bacterium | reverse complement strand
GGAGCGTGACCCTCCTGTCCCTATCTGACGGGAGCGTGCGGCTCGCCATTATGGAGGGCACCGAACAGCCGAAACCCATAAGCATTGGCACAAACGACCTGCCCGACAGACCGACACGCCGGAAAAGTCCGTCTGTGATAAAGGCGACACGCGCCATATATCCGCTATCCTCAAGCAAAGAGAGAAAGAAAAACAATATCAGTATGACAGGCAAAAAGGAAAGAACACTGCCCACACCCTCAAATATACCGTCCGTCACAAGAGAGCGCACGGCATCGTGGACATTCAAACGCATCATAATACCGTCGACGGTATCGGTAACAAGGGACAAGATAAGAGCAACCGCCGACTGAGCCCTGGCGCCGATCACATCGAATGTCAGGTGAAAAATAGTTACCATAACCGCAAAAAATGCGGGCAGAGAAAGATATCTGTTTGTCAGAAGAGCGTCGATCCGTTCGCTGCGCCGTCTGCTGCGGCTGACGCCCGGCAATACAGCACACCGTGCGACCGCCCTCTCGATATATCCGTATCTTTTTTCGGCAATATGCGAATACATATCACCTCCGGCGAGTGCTTTGGCACGTGAAACGATCTCATCTATCTTTTTCCGATCGACGGACATTCGTGAAAGAATATATTCATCCCCTGCGAGCGCCGACATGGCGCAAAATACGCACGGCATACCTGCCTTTTGCGCAAAAGGGTCTGTAACTGTTCGCATTTCCGATATAGCAGAAGCTATGATATCGCCGTAATGATCTCGGACCGAGGGAAGTTTGTGCGAAGACAGTGTGTCATGCACCGTTTCAAGCAAAGTGTTTATTCCCCTGCCCTTGCAGGCGGAAATGGCAACGCACGGAACGCCGAGCAGGTGTGAAAGAGAGCGAACATCAATTTTTCCGTTGTTTTTTTCGACATCGTCCATCATATTCAGCGCAATGACCGTCGGTATCCCGAGATCGAGAAGCTGAAGGGGGAGATACAGACTGCGCACAAGGCAGGTGGCATCGACGATACTTATAATACCGTCGGGTCTGGCATCCAGAAGAAAATCGAGACTGACCTTCTCATCCGCAGAATACGGACTGAGCGAGTAGATCCCCGGCAGATCGACGAGCGACACACCGTGAAGCGTACGTATCTGCCCTGTTTTGGCGCTGACCGTCACGCCCGGAAAATTCCCGACATGACTTCGTGCGCCTGTAAGTAAATTGAAAAGAGTCGTCTTACCGCAATTCGGATTGCCGATAAGCGCTACTGTCATTTTGCTCTGCGGCAAATGACATCACCTGTTATTTTTTCAAAGATTTGAGCTCGTTCATGAAAGTATCAACATCCTTGAATTCACGGTAGACAGAGGCGAACCGAACATACGATACCGCATCGAGCGCACGCAGTCTCTCCATGACCATCACGCCGATCTCGCTGGACGTCACGCCGTCTTTCAGGCTGTTTTTGACCTCCTGCTCGACATCCGTCACGAGCGCATCGATCTGTTCCTTGGAAACAGGACGCTTATAAGTGCTCTTTACAACACCGGAATATATTTTGTTCTTATCGAACATCTCCTGACTGCCGTCTTTTTTTGTTACCATGATCGGTACTACATCAAAGATCTCGTATGTCGTAAACCGTCTGTTACAGCGCTGACACTCCCTGCGCCTGCGGATGGAACCATCCTCCGTCGGGCGGGAATCGATCACCTTATCTTTTGGGTGACCGCATGTAGGACATCTCATGAATTATGCTCCTTTTACTATTTATATAGACTATAGTTTGATTTTATCACAATATTTTGTATTTGTAAATACTATCAGTGTCACATTTTGTGATTTTTTTATTTAAAAAATAAAAAAATCGCACAAGCTTTAATACTTGTGCGGTTTCTTTTGCTTTTTACTTAGTCAGTAACATAAGGCAGAAGAGCGAGTACACGAGCTCTCTTGATCGCCGTGGTAAGCTCTCTCTGATGCTTTGCGCATGTACCGGAAACTCTTCTCGGCAGGATCTTGCCGCGCTCGCTTGTATACTTGCGGAGCTTGAGAGCATCCTTATAATCGATCACAGCCGTCTTGTCCGTGCAGAAAAGGCAAACCTTTTTTCTTCTGCCACGTCCGTTATTCTGACGGTAGGGTCTCTTTTCTACTGTTTCCTGCGCAGGAGCAGCTTCCTCAGCAGGAGCTGCGTCAGCTTCTGCGGCTGCTACTGTTTCTGTAGCTTCGACTGTTTCCTCAGCTACGGGAGCCTCAACTGCAGTCTCTTCTACAACAACATTCTCGTTATCCATTGTGAAATCCTCCTATTTAATTAAATACTCCTCAGAACGGAAGATCATCGTCGTTTGAAACCTCTTCAAACTTCGGTACGCTGTCTCCGTTCGATGAGAAAGACGGGGCGGCATAGCCATCAGGCGAATACGAACCCTGCTGTGCCTCACTCTTTGAGTCTACGAAATTACATTCGTCGGCTACTACCTCGGTAGCATACTGCTTCTGACCGTTCGCATCAGTCCAGGAACGGGACTGGATCGAACCGACGATGCAGATGGAGCTACCCTTCCTAAAATACTTGCATACAAATTCTGCTCTCTGTCTCCATGCAACGATGTTGATGAAGTCGGCGGTCTGTCCGCCGCTCTGAGCATCCTGCGACTGATATCTGCGGTCAACGGCGATCGAAAACGACGTCACCGGAATACCGCTGTTTGTCTGACGCAGCTCGGGATCACGCACAAGGCGTCCACCCAGAATTACCTTATTCAGATTGAAGTTTGCCATAAGCTCACTCCTCGACTTTTACAACGACACCGCGCATGATACCCTCTGTGATGTTGTAAATTCTGTTGAGCTCTGCGGGAAAATCGCTCGGAGCGTTGAATTTAACAAGCACGTAGTATCCCTCGGTAAGATCGTTAATGGGGTATGCAAGTCTTCTTTTACCCCACTCATTTGTTTCGGTGATTTCACCGTGCGAAGCGATAAGAGAAGTAAACTTCTCAACCATTGCCTTTACGCCCTCGTCTCCGAGCTGCATATCAACAACGAATATCGATTCGTAATTTGAGTTGATCTTTGCCATAGTTTTACACCTCCCTGTGGACATAAGGCCGCGCGCATCAAAGATTTACCCGCGGCAAAGAGAAACTGAAATGTTTCTGCGCATAAATGCGCTTTGTAATTATAATACAAAACTTTCCTTTTGTCAAGGGACGAATTCAAAATAATCCGACATGAAAATTCACTTGATTTTGAATATATGATATGATACAATATAGCCATGTTTTTCAAAAAGAATGTAATAAAGCACATAGCATGCATTTTGACATATGCCGTCCTTCTTATATCGTGTCTTTTTTTCTTGTCTGATTATCTGACGCCGAAGTGGATCGAGGGCAATGTGAATAACGGCAATACCTATATGACGACAACGACAGACGGATTTTTTGCCCTGCCCGAAGATTCGGTCGATATCATTTTCATCGGCAGTTCCCACATCCTGCGCGGGGTATCGCCTATGGTATTATCCGAGGAATACGGAACGAGCGCATATCTGCGCGCCACGGTCGTTCAGCCGCCCGAAGCGAGCTATTACTACCTCAAAAATGCGCTGAAGACCCAGTCCCCATCCGTTGTCATAGCGGAGTTCTACTCTCTTTATGACGAATATGACTACGACAAGCACGAGTCGTACGTCAGATACGCTTTTGATACTATGCCGCTCGACACAGATAAACTCATAGCGCTCAACAGCGTGATGAAAAAAACAGAGGATCAAAACCTCATATATTACATATTCCCCGCCCTGTATTATCACGAGCGCTGGGACGAACTGAACGAGGTCGACCTCTCATACCCGGGCAAAAAAGATAAAAGCGACCCGAATCTGGGCAGTATCCTCTTGGACAGCAAAGAAATAGATCCCTTTACCCCGTACGACGGGAGCTCGCAGCACGCAGAGGAATACTGCGAAGACTCCCTGTATTGGTATCAGAAAATGATAGACCTGTGCAAGGAAAAGGGCATCAGGTTCATCATGCTCCGTGCTCCCCTCACTAATTGGAACGGGGACAGATACCGTGCGGATGCCCTGCTCGCAGAAAAAAACGGCATAGAGTTGCTTGACTTCAATCTCGATGTCAACTATGAATCGGCCTCTCTTGATTACCGATACGATTTTGTAGATAAAAACCACCTCTCTGAATCGGGTGCTGTCAAAATGACACGACAGATAGGCGAATATCTGAAAAACAATTAAGCGATCCCCAAAGCGCAAGGAAACCCAAACAATGATTAAAAAATTTATCGGCGATAAAAAATTCTACCGCATGGTCTTTGCCATTGCAGTACCCATCATGATACAAAACGGCATCACGAATTTCGTAAACATGCTCGACAACGTCATGATCGGCAGGATAGGCACAGAGCAGATGACGGGCGTTGCGGTAGCAAACCAACTCATATTCGTATTCAATCTGTGCATATTCGGCGCAGTTTCGGGCGCCGGCATATTCGGCGCACAGTTTTACGGCAGCGGAGACCACAAGGGTCTGCGTGACACATTCCGCTTCAAGATAATATCATGCACGGTGCTGACCGTCCTATGCATGTTCGCTTTTTATTTTTTCGGCGACATGCTCATCTCCCTTTATCTGCAGGGCGAGGGTGACGCCGCATCCATTGCGGCGACACTGGACTTTGGAAAAAAATATCTCGGTATCATGATGATAGGGCTTGTGCCGTATACCGTCGTGCAGTGCTACTCGGGTACTCTGCGTGAGACAGGGCAGACAGTCCTGCCAATGTACGCAGGCATCGCCGCAGTCCTTGTCAACCTGATATTAAACTACATACTCATTTTCGGAAATTTCGGCGCGCCTGCACTCGGCGTTCAGGGTGCGGCGATCGCTACGGTGATATCGCGCTTTGCCGAGCTTGCGATCGTCGCCGTCTATACCCATTCACACGCACAGAAGCATCAGTTTATCATCGGAGCATACCGCTCACTCCGCATTCCGAGAAGTCTCGTATGGCAGATAATGCTCCGTGGGCTGCCGCTTATGCTGAATGAGACCCTGTGGGCGGCAGGCATGGCGATGCTCAATCAGTGCTATTCGGTACGAGGGCTCGACGTCGTTGCGGCGAACAATATATCCACGACATTCTGGAATGTATTTTCGGTCGCATTCCTGTCGATCGGCATGTCAGTCGGCATCATACTCGGTCAGATGCTCGGCGCAAACGATATCGAGGGAGCAAAGGACACCGCCCGGAAGCTGATCACCTTCTCCGTGCTCGTCAGCGTCGCTGTCGGCGCTGTCTACTCGTTCTTCGCCCTTTACATCCCACGAATGTATGACACCACCGATGAGATACGCTCTCTCGCTACGAGTCTCATGCTCCTTTCGGTATTCATTATGCCGATCGATGCATTTGCGAACTCTGCTTATTTCGCACTGCGCTCGGGCGGAAAGACATTTATCACATTCCTCTTTGATTCCGTTTTCGTATGGGCTGTGAGCGTGCCGGTCGCATTTGTCATCAGCCGTTATACGTCGGTGCCGGTAGTGCCTATGTTCGCCATATGCCAGGGCGTCGCGATATTTAAATGTGTGATCGGATACATTTTCGTCAAAAAAGGAGTTTGGATAAAGAAGCTCGTAGAATGACCGGGGCGTTGCCCCGAACCCCATTCAGGGCACTTTTTTAAAAAAGTACCCTGAAAGCCCTCAAAAAATTATAAAAAACGGTATCTTTGATATGCACCCCAAAAGTTAGACACTTATGGGGTGTATA
>CAYOFP010000034.1:0-10343 GCA_964403505.1 uncultured Lachnospiraceae bacterium | reverse complement strand
CCAGCATCAGACCGTTATCGTTCTTGATTTCGGCGGTCAGTATAATCAGCTTATCGCACGCAGAGTACGTGATAATAATGTATATGCAGAGATATTGCCGTATACTGTTCCGATAGAAAAGATAAAGGAAAATGATTATAAGGGGATAATTTTTACGGGCGGACCGAACAGCGTCTATGACGAGAGCTCTCCCCATTATACCGAGGAGATATTGAAGCTCGGCATTCCCGTGCTCGGTATATGCTACGGCTGTCAGCTGATCGCATATATGCGTCATGGCAAGGTGGCGACAGCGCCCGTTTCGGAGTACGGAAAGATCACTGTCTCGACAAAGGACAGCCTGCTTTTTGACGGCATCCCGGAAAAGAGTACGGTCTGGATGAGCCATACAGACTATATTTCAGAAGCGCCCGACGGCTTTGCGGTTATCGGCACGACAGATGATTGCCCCTGCGCCGCTATGGAGAATAAATCTGAAAAAATCTATGCAGTGCAGTTCCATCCAGAGGTAACTCACAGCGAATACGGACAGAAAATGCTTCACAATTTCCTGTATCTTATCTGCGGATGCAGCGGAGATTGGGTCATGGATGATTTTATTGATAATACCGTAGCAGAGCTCCGTGAAAAAATCGGCGATAAGAGGGTGATTCTCGGCCTTTCGGGCGGTGTGGACTCTTCCGTTGCGGCAGGTCTTCTCTCCCGGGCTATCGGTGATAAGCTCACATGTGTTTTTGTCGATCAAGGTCTTATGAGAAAAGACGAGGGCGACTTCGTCGAGCGGACATTTACCACAATGTTTGATATGAATTTTGTCAGAGTAAACTGCGGCGAGCGTTTTCTGGCGGCACTTAAGGGAGTGACCGATCCGGAAGAGAAGAGAAAGATCATCGGCGCAGAGTTTTATAAGGCGTTCTGGGACGAGATACGCAAGCAGGAGGAAAAGGGATTTTTTGCACAGGGAACGATTTATCCCGACTGTATCGAATCTGGAAAAGGTGATGCAGATAAGATAAAGACGCATCACAATAAGGTAGAGATCCCGGATGATGTAGAGTTTCTCGGTGTTATCGAACCGCTCGCAAGCCTTTTCAAGGATGAGGTAAGACGTGTCGGCGAGAAGCTCGGTATCCCGAAAGAACTCGTGTGGAGACAGCCGTTCCCGGGACCCGGACTGGGTGTCAGGATAATTGGCGAGATCACAGCAGAGAAGATAGCGCTTTTGCAGGAGGCAGACGCTGTTTTCAGAGATGAGATGGCAAAAACAGGCTATGAAAGCGAGCTTGCTCAGTTTTTCGCCGTGCTTCCGGGAGTGCACTCCGTCGGAGTTATGGGAGATCACAGAACGTATGAGGACCTCATCGTCCTCCGTGCGGTAACGACCGATGACTTTATGACGGCCGATTGGGCAAAGATACCGTATGACCTTCTTGCGAGAGTCTCAAATCGGATAACGAACGAAGTAAAAGGCATCAACCGAGTAGTCTACGACATAACCTCCAAACCCCCGGCAACCGTTGAGTGGGAGTAATACCAAGAATGCCGAAAAGCTTTGATATTACGACATTTTCAAACTGAAAATGCCCTCGTGACAACAGTTTGGCAACACTTTCAGAATATTCATAAATAAAGAGCTAACAGATTTTTTCGAAGTCTGTTAGCTCCTTTTACATATTAATGCTTAAGTCATTCGGTGAAAATGAGAAATCGTTACATCCATTTTTTGAAATATTTTTTTGAATTTAACACTATATGTTGAAAAAAACGGAGTTTTGTGCTATTATTAGTATAATAGTTAATATATTCTTATATGACAGTGTATGCTTTACCGATAATTCAAATAATGTAGATACTCTTTGCTAAATCTCGTAAACAAATTTGTTTAGAATGGATTGTTCATGAACGAGTGGGAGTGAGTTCTTTCTGAATCAGACCTAACGCGGAGTAGGAATATATTCAAGCGAAAAGAAAACAAAGGAGATAGAAATGAAAAATGTATTGAGAAATATTTTTGGATGTCTTATGATTATTTCCGGATTGTTCGGGATGTTTATCAACAGTATTCTTGCGGGCGTTTTTATGGTATTATTCGGGATAAGTTTACTGCCCGTGTTCTACAAGAAGACAAAAATAAATATTAAATATATTCAGGTTATTTTACCGATTGTTTTGTTTGGTTTATTCACAGTCGCTGTATCGAACACGGCGGATAAAACACCCAAGCTGTGCTTTAATGAATCAGTAGTTCTTTTGGATGTCGGAGAATCAAAAGAGGTTGTTTTAGAGATCCGGACTGAAAAATTGAAGGCAGAGGTGTTGGAGTATTGTACTACGGACGAGCAAGTAGCCACGGTACAAAGAGTTAATGATACCGCAAATGAAATCATACTGAAAATACAATCGGTTTCTGAGGGCATTTGTGATGTTTATGTTAGATCTGCAAGCGGCGAGGAAAGCAATCGGGTGTTTGTGAATGTCGTCGATAATGATAGATTAGAACAGGAAAAGAAACAAAAAGAAGAATCCGAAGCGCAGGCGCAAAAAGAAGCAGAGGAACAAGCGAGAAAAGAATCCGAAGCGCAGGCGCAAAGGGAAGCGGAGGAACAAGCGAGAAAAGAATCCGAAGCACAGGCACAAAGGGAAGCGGAAGAGCAAGCGAGAAAAGAATCCGAAGCACAGGCACAAAGGGAAGCGGAGGAACAAGCGAGGAAAGAGGCCGAAGCGCAGGCACAAGAGCCGCCGGCTACACCCCCGAGCGAAACGGTGCCGAACGGCAATTCCGGTTCGCAAAGTAATACAAACAACACGCACGGAGCGAAGGTGTACAGAACGCCTTCCGGCAAAAGATATCATTTTGATCCTGACTGCGGCGGTAAAAACTCATACGAAACAACAATGGAAGCCGCAATATCTGCCCGATTAACGCCATGTGAAAAATGCGCACAGTAGTCATAATAGGAAAAAAGATGCCGCCCATCTTGGGCGGCATCTTGTATATGCTTATTGATTTTTGTATTTGTCCATCTCAACTAACATTTTGTATAAATGCTCTTGATCGGATTTGCTTTTTGAAGCAATAAACTCATAACATTTCATAGGGATACTATCGGTATTATCCTCGCCGATTTTTTCAAAAAGTTTAGAAAGAGGAACGCTCATGGCAGAAGCGATCTTTTCAAGGCTCTCAAGTGTAGCGTTCTTTTCTCCCCGCTCAACCTGACCGATGTAGGTGGGATGACAACCTGACATTTCAGCGAGTTTCTCCTGACTTAATCCTTTTTCAGTCCTATAATTACGAACACGTTGTCCGATTATCCTTGTAATTTCACTCATAATCTAACCTCCAAATATAGTCTATAAATATTTTTTCTAAATATCCATAGACTATTGATATTTTTTACTGTGTTTGATATACTATGGGTATTATAATTGAAAGTTTTGTGCTTTTAGTGTTCGATCAAAAACAGAGGTTGGATTTTGACGGACAAATCAGCTTGCTTTACGGATATAGAAAAAACGTGTGAGAAGTTGAAAAACATCTCACAGCGGTTAAAAACTGCACTTATTCAATTTTTTCGTTACAAAATCCCCCATTTCGGGTGTTTTTGTGTTAAAATAAAACAGTAGAGTTAGAAGTAGTTTTAGTGTGAAAGGAGAAAGAATGGCAAAAGAAAAAACAAAACCGAAATACAGTGTGCCGGGCAATACCGTGTGGGCGTTCCGCTTTGCGGCAAAAGAAGCCTGGTTCTGTATTCTGAATGCGCTCGGCTATCCTGTGTTTACGGTCATTACCCGACTGATGGGCGTTTTTATCGCCCCGATGATCCTTGCGTGCTTAGAGCGCGGCGCTCCTCTGCGGGAGCTCGTGGCGACGATCGTCATCTTTTGCGGGATTCGCCTGCTCTCAAAGGCGGGCTATAATTTACTCGGTTGCATTACGTGGCCGGCTCGTTCGCAGTCGGGAAACGAACTGTGGAAAAAGAGCGTACACAAGCATATGCATACCTCGTATGCCAATATGCAGGATCATGAGACCTTTACAGTTTTAGAGAAGGCGCGCAATGCGACTAATGGAAAATGGTGGTTGTTTTGGAATGGCGTCTCGGTCTTTGCGACCAATGTCCTTGGCTTTGTCGCATATCTGTTTGTAATGACGCGGCTGAGTCCGCTGCTGATCGTCGTGAGCGTTGTGCTCGGCGCGCTGAGCCTGTTTATCAATAAGAAGGTTACAAAATGGGATGAGGAGCACAGCACAGAGCAGGCTCAGATCACCAACCCGATGAATTATACGCAGAATACCATGCGGGATATTTCCGCGGCAAAGGATCTGCGTATCTACGGCGTTACCGCAGTCATGCAGGATGTCTATATGCGCGGTCTGCGGCTTTTGCAGGCATTTGAGCTTCGACGCAATCGTTATCAGATCGTGCTGTATTTTCTTGATACGCTTGTGGCGCTGCTGCGCACGGGCGCATGTTATGCGTATATTATCTATATGACGATTACCCACGGCTGGTCGGCGTCGGAGTTTTTGCTTTATTTTGGTGCGATCACTGACTTTGTCAACTGGATCGGCGGTATCATGAACGGTGTTCAGCGTCTGCATGAGGGCAGCGTGGCGATTGGCATGATTCGTGAGGGACTGGAGCTTGACGAGCCGTTTCGCTTTGCCGAGGGAGAGCGCATCCCCGATTCGCCCGAGGGCGGCAGGACGCTGACGCTCGAGAATGTGTCGTTCCGCTATCCCGGCACGGAAAAGGATGTCCTGCGTGATATTAATCTGACCCTGCACCCGGGGGAGAAGATCGCAGTGATCGGTCTGAACGGCGCAGGAAAGACTACGCTCGTGCGGCTGATGTGCGGTCTGCTCGACCCGACACGGGGCAGGGTACTGCTCGACGGACAGGATATCAGAGCATTTAACAGGGATGAATATTACCGTTTATTTTCCGCAGTCTTTCAGGAGCATTCGCTCTTTCCGGGTACGGTGAGCGAAAATATCGCACAGAGTATTTCCGACTGTGATGTGGAGCGCACGGTGTCCTGCGCACGTCGTGCGGGCATCGGGGAGTATATCGAGTCACTGCCCGACGGGTATAATACACATTTCGGAAAGGCGGTATATGACGACGGGATCGAGCTGTCCGGCGGTCAGCAGCAGCGCCTGTTGCTTGCCCGTGCACTGTATAAGGATGCTCCCGTGCTGATTCTCGATGAGCCGACCGCAGCCCTCGATCCGATCGCAGAGGATGAGATCTATCGCTCATATAACGACCTTACCGCCGGCAGGAGTGCGGTCTATATCTCCCACCGTCTTGCCTCGACACGCTTCTGCGACCGTATTATACTCATTGATGACGGCGTCATCGCAGAGCAGGGCACGCACGGCGCACTGATGGCGGCGGACGGAAAATATGCGCAGTTCTTTCAGATACAGGCGAAGTATTATAAGGAGGTTGAGGAAGATGCTGAAACCGATTGATTTAACCGAGAAAATTCCTTTTACCGGGCGTATGCGTCTTTATTACCGTGCTGTTCGTGTTTGGTATGCGAACTGTCCGTGGTTGCTCGTCTGGGATATGTTCTTGGGAATATATGAGAGCCTGATTCCCTATGTGGGGATATGGCTGTCTGCCCGTCTGATCGATGAGCTGTCAGGTCAGAGGAGAGTGCATACATTGATTACGATCATTGCCTGTATTCTCGGCTCGACGCTGCTGTTTTCCGTGATCCGGCTGATTTGTTCACGTATATCGGCGTGGGTTGCGACACGTATGACCAACCGTGCGGATATTATAAAGAATGAGAAAATTAATTCGCTTGACTTTTGTCTTCTGGACGATCCGACCGTGCACGAGATGCTCAGCATGGCGGATGACGGGATCAACCGTTTTGCTGAGGTGACGGCGCAGGCGTTTGGATGTATTCACAGTATGATTGCGGTTTTCGGCGGCATCGGTCTTTGTGCATCGCTTTTTGCTTCACGGATGATGGATGCGCACGGCGCTTTGGCAGTTCTTGATATGCCCGTAACGACCGTGGTGTTTATGCTGTTCATTATCCTGTTATCTTTTTGGAATACGTTTTGTCACCATCGCAGAACAAAGCATAGAAGGGTATTTGACCAAATGGTAAAACAGCGTCAACGTGCATATTTCTACTGGATGCGCTCCTTCCCGTGGAATCCCGCAAGGGATGCCGACGCTCGTTTGTACCGTCAGGATGAGATCTTTGCACAGGCGGTGCAAAAAAATGAGATCTACGGAAAAGACGGAATATTCAATGTGAGCAGACTGCGGATTTTGATCTGGTTCTGGGATATTATTTCCGTCGTCGGAGACAGTGCGGCGCAGATGCTCGCATATCTGTATGTTTGCTTAAAAGCGCTGGGTGGTGCATTCGGCGTTGGCTCGGTGACCCAGTATGTGTCCTCGATTACAAGTATTTTCAACAGTATCGACGGCTGTATCGGAAATGCGCAAGGACTTACCGAGCATGCGCCTTACCTGCGTGCTGCATTTGCGTTTCTCGATATCGAGAATGTGATGGATCAGGGCAGCCTGTCGGTAGAGAAACGCACGGATATGGATTATGAGATCGAGTTTCGTGATGTTTCGTTCCGTTACCCGGGTGCAAAGACCTGGGCGCTGCGGCATCTGAATCTGCGTTTCCGTGTCGGTGAGCGGCTGGCGGTCGTCGGGCGCAACGGCAGCGGAAAATCCACCTTTATCAAGTTGCTTTGCCGTATGTACGATCCGACCGAGGGCGAGATACTCTTGAACGGCATCAATATCCGTAAATATGACTATCGTGAATATCTCTCGGTATTTTCCGTGGTATTTCAGGATTTTACCCTCTTTGCTTTGCCGCTCGGGCAGAATGTTTCCTCTGCGGTCGACTTTGATCGGGAGAGGGTCGATGCTCTGCTGCGCGAGGCAGGCTTCGGCGACCGGCTCGATGCACTTCCCGACGGAGCGGATACTTATTTATATAAGAATATCTCGGATAACGGGGTGAATGTGTCCGGCGGTGAGGCGCAGAAGATCGCCCTCGCCCGTGCACTGTATAAGGGCGCACCGTTCATCATTCTCGACGAACCGACCGCAGCCCTTGA
The DNA here is from genome assembly GCA_964403505.1 of uncultured Lachnospiraceae bacterium. GTDB lineage: Bacteria > Bacillota > Clostridia > Oscillospirales > CAG-272 > CAKSEI01. Next base: position 3,229 of record CAYOFP010000034.1, on the reverse strand, counting down.
CCCCGTCGCTGAGTATGATATTTATACGCGCTTTAATGATATGGTGGGCAAGCGTACCGCGATCTATATCTCGCACCGTTTGGCGTCCTGCCGTTTCTGCGACGATATCGCCGTTTTTGAGAATGGTGCACTCGTTCAGCACGGAACGCACGAAGCCCTCCTTGCCGATGAAAGCGGGCCGTATCACACCCTGTGGAATGCACAGGCGCAGTATTATAAATAAGATAAGAGAGGCAGCTCTTAGACCTGCCTCTCTTATTTACATTTACCGCAGTCGGAACAGCCGTTACAGATCAGGCGGCTTCCGCAGTGCGCACAGTTTTTGCGGTAATGCGGTATGTATAGATCTTCTTTGGGTATTTCCACCCCGAAGCGGTCCGTCAGTTTCCATTCGATCGGCTTGCCTGTAAAGTTCATGCCGGATTTATATGCCATTTCGCTTTGCAGCAGTTTTTTCGGAATATGATATCGTTTGCCGTCCTTGATAAAGACCGTGCCGGTTTCAATAAAGCAGAATGTAATGTTATGACGGACGCACTCTGCTCTCAGATTTTTCACCCAATCAAAGTTGCACGGTCTTGCGCCGTCGTAATTCTCGCCGCCGCAAATGACCTGTTCGATCACACCGTCACCGATGTATTTTTCGATACTGACAGGCCCGATAAACGGCGCACACATGATGCCTTTATGCTTGAAAGGCAGCTCTTTTAAGATGGGAATACGCTCGTCGGCTCTGCGCTGATTTTCGCATGTGACATTAAAGATAATATTGTCCCAGCCGTCGCCCCAATCTTTCGGCAGACAATCTGCCACATGCTGTGGGCGTTTCGTCAGCAGAAAGAATTTTACATCAGGGCGCTGACGCATGATCTCCCATGCCTCGTCACGCCACCCGTCGGCTTCCTCCAGAAAGAAATCCGAGGACATACACACTCGGATGAGTTCACCGCTTTTCACCTTATAGCTTCCGTCACGGAGTTTTTGAAGCGGATAGGTAAAGCCCGCTTTTGTTTTGTAGATATCCGCACCGTTTTTATCCCGCACACGGTCGAGAAAATACATATAGCAGTGCTGACACCCCTCGCTGCATTTCACGCAGCCGTGCCATGGGTTCCATATATCGTGCATCGTGTTACCTCAGATCTTTCAGCGCCGACCCGATATCGCTGTCAATACAAATCGACTGTTTTTCAATTTCTTTCGGACAGACAGCTTCGCCGTAATTGATACACGCATAGGTAGCGTTCGGATTCTGCGCCGCCATCTGCCAGAACGGATATTTGATGATGCCCGGCGTGTTATATCCAACGCCGAGTTCCAAAAACAGGATGTTCTTATTTTGCTTTGTGCGTAGAAAATTTTCATACCGTTGCGCGGCTTTCAGCCAACCCTCGTCCTCCACAAATTTATGATCGGAACGCAGATTCATCGTCAGCGGTTTTCCGCACTTCGGACATTTGGGGATCAACTCTGTGGGGATTTTCATATCTTTTTGTTCGTCTATCATACGGCGGATGGTTTCTTCGTTGTCATAGGTGTCTATATCGCATGGAGCGGAGCATTGAAACAAACCGTAATCGCCCTGTGTGTAGAATAGACGCTTTTTGTCAAAACCAGCTTTCTGAAAACAGTGGTCAACATTCGTGGTAATTACAAAATAGTCTTTGTTCTGTACAAGTTTTAAGAGGTCATAATAAACAGGTTTCGGTGCGTCCATGTAGCGATTCACATAGATATATCTGCTCCAATATGCCCAATGTTCTTCGGGCGTTTGATAGGGGTAGAACCCACCCGAATACATATCATGAAATCCGTATCTGTCCTCAAAATCGGAAAAATACTGTCGGAAGCGTTCGCCGTTATAGACAAACCCTGCAGAGGTGGAGAGCCCTGCGCCTGCGCCGATAACAATGCAGTCGGACGATTCAATTCTCTCTTTCAGCCGTTTGATTTGTTCCGAGTATTCCCCGGTAGATTTGGTAATCGATATCTTTGAAAACATTAAATATTACCTTGATTTCGCTGTGTTTTTTCTGTATATATTCTTTTACCGTATTTACTGCGATCTGCGCCGCTTCATCGTTCGGAAAGTGAAATTCGCCCGTGGAAATACAGCAAAATGCGATACTTTCGATACGGTATCGGTCCGCAAGCTCCAGGCAGGAACGGTAGCAGGATGCGAGCAGTTCTCTGTCTTGTTCTTTCAGCCGGCCTGTGATGATCGGCCCGACCGTGTGGATCACATAAGCGCAAGGCAGATTGAACGCCGGCGTGATTTTTGCTTTTCCTGTTTCTTCATCGTGATTCTGTTTCAGCATGATCTTTGCACAGGCAAGCCGCAGCTGCACACCTGAAAAAGTGTGGATCGCATTGTCAATACAGGCGTGACATGGGCAGAAGCAGCCGAGCATTTTTGAATTTGCGGCATTTATGATAGCTCCGCAGCGGAGCGTGGTAATATCGCCCTGCCGCAAGTACAAATTATACTGCATAGGCTGCAAATCGTCAATATCCGTAATACCTTTCCTCTCGGTCTCCTCTTGCAAATACGCATCTTGTATCTGTAAAAAATCTTCCGTTACAGGATCAGGCATGCGGACGTTAAGAAGAGAGCGAAGCAGACTTTTTTGTTCAGCATCGCTTGGCGGTACTTTCAGATTCTTATATTGCGGCTGTTCGCAAAGAAGCTGCCGGATAAGAAACGATCGTCTTTCTTTTTGTGTCATAATATGACCCTCATTCAATCATCTTCACACGGTTTGCTTTTCTCGGTTTGGTTTGCGGCGCCTCTCCGTCAATGTAACCGAGGATCACAAAACAGATTGCAGAGTAGTTTTCGGGGATCTCCCATTCCCTGAGTAGCGCCTGTCCCTCCTCGCTTACAAAGGTTTCAGCTCCGCGTGAGATAATGCAGGAGGAAATGCCGAGTTCCGTTGCCTGCAAGACCATGTTTTCCGCACAGCAGAAAGCGTCGGCAACACGAAACATGAAGTTGTCCTGCCCGAAAACAGCCACAACGGCAGGCGCACCGTAAAACCCGTTTTTAATGTTCGGATCGTCGATATTGCTTGGCTGTTCTTTTGACACATAAGAACCGGCAAGGTTGGTGCGGTCAAATTTTGCAAGATTCATCATTCCGATCTTTGTCGTCAGGTCTTTGTTTCGAATTCCTATCATCATGCTGCGCTGACCGCCGCCTGCGTTTGGTGCATAATTGCCCGCTTCCAAT
>CAYOFP010000033.1:0-10997 GCA_964403505.1 uncultured Lachnospiraceae bacterium | reverse complement strand
AGGCTCAGGCTTCTGAATCCTTCGGCTACAACGAGGATGAGATCGTATCGAGCGACGTTATCGGTATGCGTTACGGTTCTCTCTTCGATTCCACACAGACGATGGTCACAAAGATCGACGACGACACCTATCAGGTACAGGTAGTTTCTTGGTATGATAACGAGAACTCCTACACAAGCCAAATGGTTCGTACGATCAAGTACTTCGCAGAACTCGGCTAATAAAAACATGATAAAAAACTCCGGATTATTAAAATCCGGAGTTTTTTTATATCTTCATCATTTCGTCGGCGGCGGACATGATGCCGTATTTGCCGCTTTCGTATGTAATGCCGCCCTGGAAATATGCCGTATAGGGGGATTTCAGCGGTCCGTCTGCCGACAGCTCGATCGACGAGCCTGAGACGAACGTCCCTGCCGCCATAATGACCCTATCCTGATATCCGGGCATGTCCCACGGCATCGGCGTCACAAAAGAATCAACGGGTGAGCCTGCCTGTATACCTCGGCAGAATGCGCACAGCGCCTCTTCGCTTCCGCAGGCGACCTGCTGTATGATATCATATCTGTCATCGTCATAGCCCGGCTCGACCTTATATCCCATTTTTTCAAACACGTATGCGGCGAGCATGGCGGTCTTTAATGCCTGACACACTGTATGTGGCGCCATGAAAAATCCACGGTACATATCCCGGTTCTGTCCGAGCGTAGCGCCGACCTCGAGACCGCAGCCAACGCTGGTGAGCCGATAGGAGCAAAGCTCGACCGCACGGAACGAACCTGCGATATATCCACCCGTGAGCGCAACGCCGCCGCCCGGGTTCTTGATAAGCGAACCTACGATAATATCCGCTCCGACATATGTCGGCTCATGCTCCTCGACGAACTCTCCGTAGCAGTTATCGACCATGACATAGGCATCGCACCTTGCTTTGACGAAGGAAACGATCTCACCTATTTCCGAAACCGAAAGAGTGCGTCGGTTCATATAACCCTTTGAGCGCTGAATAAACACGACCTTTATTTTCTTGTCCCGTTCTATCGCCGCATCGATAGCACCGTAATCAATACCGCCGTCCGATGTCATATCGACCTGTGTGTATTTGATACCGAAATCGGCAAGAGAGCCGTCGCCTGGATTTCCGCAGATACCGATGACCTCGCCGAGGGTATCGTACGGCTTGCCCGTTACCGATAAAAGGGTATCACCCGTACGCAAAAGGCCGAAAAGCCCTATCGTCAGTGCCTGCGTGCCGTTTACAATACTGTGACGCACAAATGCTGACTCAGATTCAAAAACCTCTGCGTATATTTTATCCAGCGTTTCCCTGCCTTTATCGTCATAGCCATAGCCTGTGGTCGGTGCAAAATGCGCCTCGCTCACACGGTTACGTGCAAACGCCTCCATTACCTTTTTTGTATTATGATAAGACACCTTCTCTGCCTCGGCGAAACGTCCGGCGAGCGCCGCCTCGGCTTCACGAACGAGGCTTTCTGTTTTTTGTGAAAAAATCATAGCTTATTTACAATTTCCTTAAATTTATTTCCCCGGACCATAAAATTCGGGAACGCATCAAAGCTTGCGCAGGCAGGCGAGAGAATGACGATATCTCCCTCCTGCGCTATTTCCCTTGCCTTCAGCGTCGCCGTCTCAAGATCGTCTGACTTATATATCGGCACGCCCGTATCCCTGATCGCATCATAGATTTTATCTGCCGTTGCACCCGTCAGCACGACCGCCTTTGCGCAGTCGGCGATCGGCTCGGCAAGCGGCTCAAAGGGGATATGCTTATCATACCCGCCCATGATCACAATAAGCTTTTGCGTAAAGGAACGGAGCGCCGCCGTCGTGCGGCTCGGGCTGGAATCAATACTGCTGTTATAGTATTTCACACCGTCGAGCGTGCGTACAAACTCGATCCGATGCTCGACACCGCCGAAGGTCCGTGCAAGCTCTGCGATCTTATCATAGTCGACATATCCCTCGACCGCAGCGATCGCCGCCATATAATTTTCGACATTATGCCTGCCGGGAATCTTTATATCCGATGTTCTGAGAACAGGCTTTCCGCCCGAATAGATCACACCGTCTTTTTCACAAACGCCGTCACCGTCAAGCACCCTCTTTGACGAGAAGTACACGACACGTGAGGGCGCATCAGATACGCACGAGCGTGTCACATCGTTCTCATAATTCAAGACAAGACGGCTGTCGGGCGTCTGAAACCGATATATATTCTTTTTCGAGTCGATATATTCATCCATTCCCGTATGCCAATCGAGGTGATTGGGCGCAAGATTCGTGATAACGGAAACGTGAGGCGAATGGCGCATTGCGTGAAGCTGAAACGAAGAAAGCTCAACGACCGCAAAATCCCTCTCGGTCATATTCATAACCTCGGGAAGCAAGGGTTTTCCGATATTGCCGCCGAGATAAACTTTTCCGTACTGGGCCTCGAGCATCTTGGATATCAGAGTGGTCGTGGTAGTCTTACCGTCACTGCCCGTCACACCGAACACCGTCGCAGGACAAAGCGACAGAAAGACCTCCATTTCGTTTGTAAGGACCGCCCCGTGCGCTTCCGCCTCGGCAAGCTCGGGGATATCCGAGCGAATACCGGGAGACTTGAAAATAATATCGTCGTCAATATCCTTTAAGTAATCCTCACCGAATACGAGCTTTACGCCCTTACGCTCGAGCTCATTTGCAATATCACATTTTTCATCCCGTGTTTTTTTATCCCGTGCAGTAACACACGCTCCCAAAGATAACAGCATATCAATCACAGGAGTATTCGACACGCCGATCCCGATGACCGATATGCGTTTTCCTTTTATATAGCTTTTGAAAGACTCAAACTTATCCATAAATAATCCTCATAAAATTTATTAAATATATTATACTATATTATGCACTTAAATTCAAGCAATGTGCAAAAAGTGAAAAAATATCAATTTTTATGAAAAAATATCAAAACTACGGTTGACAAAACAAGTCGATTTTGCTATAATATTATCCGCACGATATATTGCGGCATCGCCAAGCGGTAAGGCAACGGACTCTGACTCCGTCATTACCTAGGTTCGAATCCTAGTGCCGCAGCCACGAAAGAAACCTCTTTTGACTAACAATGCAAGAGAGGTTTCTCTTGTTCTTTTATGATTTCTATAACCAGCCGGTTGCCGGAGCTGTTTTAAAATACGGTAAAAAAACTCATAGTCCTACTGTACAATTAATTATGCAAATGAAAAGCCCCACAGGAGGAAATCACGATGAAAAAGGCAACTATCATAATTCCTTTCATAATAATGTTAATTATTTTGGCCGTGTCCATAATCTTTTGTATTTATAGTATAGTCGGTATAAATTATGAGTTTAATGAGATTGCGAATAATCCGAGTTCAAGCGGAATTGATTCTCTTGGAATAGGATGGGTATATGGGATAGGATTATTTATACTTTCAATCTTCGGCTTAATTCTCTCGGTGATCAACACTAAATTATTGAAGCCAAACAGCTTAAAATATATTTCTCTTGCTTCAATATTACTGTTCGGAATACTTATAATAATTTCAATTTTCATATTCTGTGTATAGATAAAACAACTTTTGTGATACACAAAAAACATATCAAATTTAAAGGAAAAATCAACATGAAATATCAAAAGAATATCGAAATCAAAGGCGAATATGATGTAATTGTTGCAGGCTCCGGCCCTGCAGGCGTTTCTGCGGCAATAAGCGCAGGCAGAAACGGAGCTAAGACCCTTATTATAGAAAGCTGCGGAAGATTGGGCGGTATCTCCACTTCCGGTCTTATGAGTCATTACACCGGCTCTGTCGGAAATGCTTTATATTGGGAAACGTTAAAACGCGCCGCACAAAAAAATGATTTTGAAAATGGGATAATGAAAACACAGATCGACCCCGAGATGCTTACTCTGACTTATATAGAAATGTTGGAGGAAGCAAATACAGACATCCTGCTTTACACAAATGTATGTGATGTTATAATGGACGCCGACACTGTTACGGGCGTTATCTGTTATAATAAAAGCGGATTTTGCGCATACAGCGCCAAGGTCGTTATAGATGCAACAGGAGACGGTGACGTCGCATACAAAAGCGGTGCGGAATTTATAAAAGGGAGAGAAGCGGACGGCAAAATGCAACCTGCGACCCTGATGTTCAAAATCGCAGGAGTTGATATGGAGAAGGCAGTATTCCCGGGTTCGTTCGAAACGCTTGTGCCGACCGAAAAAGGCGAACTTCAGGCGCTCGCACGGGAAAAGCTCCCGCATCCGGCAGGACATGTTTTACTTTACCGCTCCACCATACCGGGAATCGTCACCTGCAATATGACGAATGCGACGGGAATTGACGGCACCTCGGCCGAGGACCTTACAAAAGCCGAAATCGTTTGCCGAAAGCAAATGCGTCCTATCGTAGAATTTTTAAGAGAGTATGTTCCCGGCTATGAAAACTGCTACATCATCAGCAGTGCTTCCCTTATGGGTATCAGAGAAACACGCCACTTCAAGGGTATTAAAACGCTGAACGAGAAAGACATCGCAGATGCGGTGCAATATGATGATTATGTGGTGTACGATGCACACTTCAATTTTGACGTACATAATATAACAGGTGCAGGGCTCGACAAAACCGGATGTCAGCACGGATTTACACAGACTAAGGGCTATACCATTCCTTACGGCTGTTTAGTGCCTGAAAAAATCGACGGGTTACTGCTTTCAGGCAGAAATATCTCCGGCACACATATGGCACATTCAAGCTTTCGTGCAATGCCGATATGCGTAGGCATAGGCGAAGCCGGGGGTACGGCAGCGGCGCTTGCCGTCAAACAAGGGAAACGCTTACGCGATTTAGAGGTCTCCGAAATACAAAAAATTTTATTGAAATAATTCTTTTTTTCGAGAATTTTTTTGCAATGAAATTCGTTTTTTCTGCACTATATGAATGAAAGGAGGTCGGGATAGTGACAGAATATGCTCGTGAAAAAGATAGTTTAACGCATGACCTTATTGAAAATTATGCAGAAAAAATTTTCTATTTCTGCTTAAAGAAAACCGGGAACGCTCATGAGGCGGAAGACCTGACATCAGATATCTTATTGAATGTTATCACTGCGCTTGAGAAAGGCATCGTGCCGGAGCATTTCTCCGCATGGGTATGGCGGATCGCACGTAACCGTTATAGCGTATGGTGCGATAAAAAGCACAAACGCCTCGAGTCGGTATCCGTTGCTGATATCGGAGATTTTGAACTTGAAGACATAACTCCTAATCCCGAAGAGGCATTGATACATGACGACCAATTACAGTTGCTTCGCCGGGAATTGTCGTTCATTTCGTCAGATTATCGCAACATTATCGTCGCCTATTACATGCAGAGCAGAAGAATCAGCGATATCGCCCTGTCACTCGGCCTTCCGGAAGGCACGGTCACATCCAAATTGCACCGCGCAAGAAAAATATTGAAAGAAGGTATGAACATGGCAAGAGAATTTGGAAAAAAGAGCTATTATCCGGAAACGATCTCATTCTGCTCCTCCGGCAACCAACCTTCCGGACTCCCGTGGGCGGCAATCAGAAGAAAGATACCGGTCAATATCCTTTGCGAGGCACACAACAACCCCTGCACACTGCAAGAGCTTGCGCTGGAATTAGGAATCGCCGTTCCGTATATGGAAGAAGAAGCAGAACTGCTGATAAGAGCCGAGCTCTTAAAAAAACTGGATAACGAAAAATATCTGACAAACTTCTTTATCTCACCGAAGGAGTGCCAGAACGAGTCAAATGAAATTATTTGCGATTTCACGGAACGGCACGCCGCAGAATTTTGGCAGCTTGCGGAAAAGACACTCAAAAAAGCAATCGAGCTCGGTATTACGACCGGTGAGTACAGCGATGATGATGCGCAAATGTTTTTTGCGTTATATTTAGAACAGCAAATTGAAAACTCTGCGTTTTCAAGCAATTTGTTTACTAAATTCAACCGAGCTGACGGCGGGAATTGGGGTATCATCGGCTTTGAACAAGGCGGCACCAGCCGTTTATCGACTGCTTTTTTTAATAACAACGGAAACGGTTGGAAAGACACGAAATGGGATGGTTACCAAACCCATCCGGGGAATACTGCATTTCCTCAAAGAAGATATAGCAAAGATGTGCCGGATGGATATCTGAATATAACGCTGAAAGAGATTGCAGAAGGAGCAGACGTGACAGTTTTATCCGAAGCCGAAAAAGAGAATCTGCAAAGACTGCTTAAAGAAGGCTTCTGCGTCAGGCGCACGGACGGCACGATCTGTGTCAATGCTCTTGTATTCAAAGGCGACATGAAAACACGGCTGGATGAATATTTGAATACGCTTCCGGAATACACATCTCTGACAAGGGACATAAAAGACCTCGTCGAATCCGTAAAAGGCATCATTGCGCATTATTCCAACAAATATTTACATGACGATTTTGAATACTATGTCGGTATGTCTGTCTTAGAATTGCGTTCGACCTTATCACGGTTTTTGAAGGATAACGGACTGTACCCGGGAGAGAGCGGACAGTTCTGTGCATTTTACTGTTAAGCAAAAATAAATAAACCCTATCGGAAAAAGTGTCCCCGATCATGTAATTCACATGATCGGGGACACTTCTTTACGATTCTATATGTTTTTTCATAAACGACATATAATTCAGCCAGTCACTGCGGCCGAAGAAATGAATTCCATCCCTTAAATGATAGGAAACAGAACCGTCATTATAAACATCGCCGACCGAAGCGGGTTCCTCCGGTGCGATCAAGCCCTTCTTTCCGTGCAGTTCCCATGCGCAGGAGGCGGCAACGGCGCTCAGCTGCTCGGAATACTGATCCGCCCAGTAATCCAGGCTTGCACTGCCGATCGCAACATATCTGGGTGCGACAGCGGCGACAAGGAAATGCTGGTCAAAGGGCATATTTTCGATGCTTTGTGCGTATTTACTGCGATTTTCGCAGAACCAAAACGGAAAGACACGTGCCATATGGGCGATGGTCTCCGCCCCCTCGTGCTTTGTCTGCTCTAAGGCGGCGCCTCCGCATCCCGAATCGTTTACAAGTGCAAATCTGACCCGTTCGTCCTGTGCGGCACACCATAAGGCAGTTTTTCCTAGTCTGGAATGACCGGCAACTGAGATATTGTTTTTGTCTACCTCGCTGCGGGTCTGAATATAGTCGATGACACGGCTGACGCCAAACGCCCACAGCGAGATCTTCCCCCATCCCGTGCCATCGTTCGCTCTCGAATATAAGCCGGCGAGCTTATCCGAAAAATCGCCGTCATCGCTTGTAATATCCTTATAGCACACAAGCGCCAACGCAAATCCGTTATCAAGAATCTCCTCGATTGGAAACAGCCGGTCATACGGATCGGGACGGAAGTTGATCATCACGACGGTCGGGTGCTTTTTTCCGTCGTTTGGCGCAAAGAATTTGATCGGTAAGGTGAATTCACCCTTTTCCGCCTGAAAAGACAGATCAATATATTCTAATCGGGCGTGACCCGATGCGCATCTATCATCAATGCTCGTAATCCGGGCAGATATCGTTTCCGGCGGTGAGGGCGGATAGCCGTACTCCTCCTTTTGCAGAATATCTAATAGCTCCAGCCGTCTTTTCTGCCAATCGGCAGGAGTAAGTACAGGCGCTCCATTTTGAAATACCATTAAATCAGGATGAAAAATCATAGAAAACCTTTATTCCTTTCTTGTGCGAATAAACTATCTTTAATTATATCCTATTGAAAACAAAAGTCAAGTTTTTATATCTTTCTTATTATGGATTTTTCTATTGACATATACCCCGCAGGGGTATATAATATGTATAGAAATACCCCGTATGGGTATAATAGTTACGGAGGAAAAGATGAACGGTATCACAACATGCGAATGTTCCGAAAAACGCAAGGAACGCACGGAAAAAGAAAAGCGTGAGCTTATGAACAGATTAAAAAGAATAGAGGGTCAGGTTCGGGGTGTCGAAAACATGCTTGATAATAACGTCTACTGCACCGACATAATAACTCAGGTGGCGGCGATCAATGCGGCGCTGAACAGCTTCAATAAAGTGTTGCTTGCAGAACACATAAAGACCTGCGTTGCGGACAACATCCGCACGGGAAATGACGATGTGACGGATGAGCTCGTCTCGTTAATACAAAAATTGATGAAATAGGAGGGTATAAATGAGACAATTCAATGTTACGGGAATGAGCTGTGCGGCGTGTCAGGCTCGGGTAGAAAAGGCGGTCGGCAAGGTGGAGGGAGTTTCCTCATGCTCTGTCAGTCTGCTCACAAACTCTATGGGTGTTGAAGGCACGGCAAGCGACAGCGAGATCATCGCCGCAGTTGAGGCGGCAGGATACGGCGCTTCTGTCAAAGGAGCAAGTGAAAATAAGAAAAACGACAGCGATGTATTAGAAGACAAGGAAACGCCCGTGATAAAAAACAGGCTGATCGCCTCGCTCATTCTCATCATACCGCTGATGTATCTCTCGATGGGACATACCATGTGGGGCTTGCCCCTTCCCTCTTTTTTCAGTGAGAATCACATAGCCATGGGACTAGCACAGCTATTACTCACCGTTGCTATCATGGTAATAAATCAAAAATTCTTTGTGAGCGGTTTTAAGAGCCTTCTGCACGGCGCACCGAATATGGATACATTAGTATCTCTCGGCTCCGGGGCGGCGTTTATTTACAGCGTATACTCGCTCTTTATGATGACAAGTGAGGGCACAGACACGGCGCACTATATGCACGAGTTATATTTTGAGTCTGCGGCAATGATCCTCACCCTTATCACCGTAGGTAAAATGCTGGAGGCCCGCTCGAAAGGGAGAACGACCGATGCGCTCAAATCCCTCATGCGCCTCGCCCCCAAAACAGCCACCGTCATACGCGGCGTAGCACGGGTCGAAGTGCCGATCAGCGAGGTTCGGGTCGGGGATACATTCGTTGTCCTGCCCGGACAGAGCATTCCGGTCGACGGCATCGTAAAAGACGGTATAAGCGCCGTAAATGAAGCAGCGCTCACCGGCGAGAGTATACCGCAGGACAAAGCGCCCGGCGACACCGTCTCTGCCGCCACGATCAATCAGTCGGGATTTTTGACGTGTGAAGCAACACGGGTGGGCGAAGACACGACCCTGTCGCAAATTATCCGCATGGTAAGCGATGCAGCGGCAACAAAAGCGCCGATCGCAAAGGTCGCAGACAAAGTATCCGGTATCTTCGTGCCTATCGTAATCGCCATAGCGCTCATCACGACCGTCATATGGCTGCTCGCCGACAAAGATATCGGTTTTGCCCTCGCAAGAGGCATATCGGTATTGGTGATCAGCTGTCCGTGCGCATTAGGTTTGGCAACGCCTGTGGCGATCATGGTCGGAAACGGAGTGGGCGCAAAGCACGGAATCCTCTTTAAGACGGCAGTTTCCCTCGAGGAAACGGGAAAAGCACAGATCGTCGCACTTGATAAAACAGGAACGATAACAAAAGGTGAGCCCGAAATAACCGACATCCTGCCGGGCGAAAAGGCTGACGAGGGCAAGCTGCTCTTCTTTGCCTACATGCTTGAAAAAAACAGCGAGCATCCGCTTGCAAAGGCTATCGTAAACGGAGCGCTGACAAAGCCCGATCTATCGGAAACAGCGCAAGAAGCCGAAAAAATTGCGGATTTTCACACCATACCCGGAAAGGGACTGTCTGCCCGTATAGGTGAAATAGACGTATGCGGCGGCAAGCGTGAATTTATAGCGGATTTTTGCGAAATACCGCCCGATGCGCTCTCATATGCGGACACACTCGCAAACGAGGGGAAAACGCCGTTATTCTTCTCGTGCGGGGGCGATTACCTCGGTGTTATCGCCGTCGCTGACACGATAAAGGAGGACAGTCCGGGAGCGATAAGAGAGCTTCAGAATATGGGGATTCGTGTCGTGATGCTGACTGGGGACAACGAGCGCACGGCAAAAGCCATCGGCAAAAAATCGGGAGTCGATGAAGTCGTGGCAGGAGTTTTGCCCGATGGAAAAAACGAGGTCATACTGAATCTGAAAGAAAAAGGCAGGGTTATCATGGTCGGCGACGGAATCAACGACGCCCCTGCCCTGACGAGTGCCGACATCGGCATCGCTATCGGTGCGGGAACCGACATCACCATAGATGCGGCGGATATCGTTCTTATGAACAATCGCTTAAGCGACGTGCCCGCGGCGATCCGCCTGAGCAGAGCTACCCTGCGCAATATACACGAAAACCTCTTTTGGGCATTTATATATAACATTATCGGCATACCGCTCGCCGCCGGGATATGGATCCCGATCTTTGGATGGACTATGAACCCGATGTTCGGCGCGGCGGCAATGAGCCTCTCAAGCTTTTGCGTTGTATCAAACGCCTTGCGTCTGAATCTGTTCAAGATAAACGACCTGCGCCGCGACAAAAAGATAAAAGCGCTCCCCGACAAAGCGCTGATAAAAAAAGAAAAAACATTTGAGATAACGCTCACGGTCGAGGGAATGATGTGCGAGCACTGCGAAGCGAGAGTCGAAAATGCGATAAAATCACAGACTGGATGCATCCATGCCAAAGCAGACCACCAAAGCGGAAAGGTCAATGCGACATTTGCATGTATGCCCGACAGTATACACATCAAGAAAGCAATCGAGGACGAGGACTACAAAATAACAACGGATATCACCGTAAATCAAACATAAAGCAAAAAACATCCGAGATTCACTGAGTTTACAGTGAATCTCGGATTTCTTTAACTTTTATTTATCATTCACTTAATATTGCGCCCGACCACTTTGCAACATATCTCGAAAGATCGGATACATCGTCGCCGTTGATCTCTCCGTCTCCATTTACATCAGCTGCGAACTCAGAATCGAGCGTCGCGCCCGACCACTTTGCAACATATCTCGAAAGGTCAGAT
>CAYOFP010000032.1:0-11485 GCA_964403505.1 uncultured Lachnospiraceae bacterium | reverse complement strand
TATACACCCCATAAGTGTCTAACTTTTGGGGTGCATATCAAAAAGATGCCGTTTTTTTGATGCAATTATATCTCTATCGCCAATAAATCTTCCCATCAAAAGTTTTTGAGGGGTTCAGGGTACTTTTTTCAAAAAGTGCCCCGATATATTCTCGCCTCACATCTTACCGAGGAGACGGGCGACGGGGGTGCGTTTTACTTTCATTGCGCCCTTGGGACAGAACTCCTGACAGCAGAAGCAGCGGATGCACAGACCACGGTCGATCTCCGCTTTGCCTCCTTTTATCGTTATCGCCTTGGCAGGACAGATGTCCCTGCAAACGCCGCAGCCGACACATTCCTTTTCCTTCAGTTTCGGTTTTGCACGCAAAAGGAACGACGCCATCTTTGAAAAAGTGCGCAGAAATGCGCTCTTTTCGTCTCCCGAGAATAAAAGGGAATGTAATGTTGCGACGTGCTCATAGTCGCTCACTTTAAACTCGCCGTAGTCCCGGTTACACTCGACCTTGTCGGCGGAATCGGGGCAGAGTCCACGGGAGATCGCCGCCTGCACCGTCGGAATATTCTGCGGCTCGAGCCCGATGATATCGGCGCACACGAGGTCGAGAGCGTACTGATCCCGGGATGCGAGCAGGAGTCCCACATGCCGGGGCGTGCCGGCTGTCGGGCCGTTGCCCTCCATTCCCTCGATCGCATCGACGATAAAGAGCTTCAGTTTATCCTTAAAAAACTGATTGATATCTATCATGATGTTGGCAAAATCGGCATATTCGGGATATTTGAAGTGATATTCCGGCTTGGTCATGCCGGGGATCGCACCGAACATGTTTTTCACGGCACACGACATACCCATCATGCCGTGACTTTTCAGCTTGCAGAAGTCAATGATCGCATCGCAGTCGTCGAGATACGAGGTATAGATGATATCCTTCAGGACCACTGCCTCGGGGAATTTTGCCTCTTTCACCGAGTAGTCGTCATTTAGCTTCGCACCTGCCGCCTCGCAGGCACGCATACCGCAGGCGTTGTAGATCCTGCCGACATACGCCGCATTGTAGAGTCCGCCGGGGCTGTCCCCCACAACGACAGAAGCTCCCATCCCGACGAGCCGCTTTATCAGCGCACACAAAAGCGCCGGATGGGTGGTCGCCGCCTTTTCGGGCTTTGCCGCCGCAACGAGATTCGCCTTGATTACGATCTTTGCTCCGGGTCTTGCAAAGCTGAGATCACACCCATCAAGCAGAGCGTCGAGCGCCGCCTCCACATTTTCTTCATTATAGTTTTCACATTTTTCGATATATACTTTTTTCATAGTTATATTCTATCACAGTTTTCTTTCCGGCGCAAGATATTCCTGAGAGCAGTATTTTTTGTGCATTTTATATAAATTCAATATATTTCCGCCGTTTTTTCTGCCTGCTGCCAAAACTTGTTGAAAAGTTGTGTACTATCTGTCGAAAGCCTTTTCATAATATCGGAAACCGTTATAGAACGGGCGCATTTTTGAACATTTTCGACAGATTAGACTGTGCAAAACTTTTCTTGCTAAATACAGTGAATAAAAAAACACTTGACACAACATCTTGTGTTTTCTGAAAATCGACAACAAGTGCCCCGAAATGACATAGCCCGAAAACACTGTAAAATCAAGCATTTCACGCAAAAACGGCGCTTGCGACGCTGTACGAAAAGCAGTTTTCGACAAGCGAATAACATGGAAACCAAAAATCTGCTTTTTTCACAAAAAAATATTTTTTCCACAAAACCACTTGACAAATTCTAATATAAAATTCTTCCTATTATATACCGCCGCATCAGATGCGAACAAAAAACGGCAAGCCGGGGGCATCGCCGCAAAAACAAAAGGTATGGCAGAGCGCGCAAACGCCGGCCGTCCGATGGAATAAAAACTCTCAAAAGGTAGACTTTTTAAGAGTTTCAAAAAAGTAACAGAATTGAGAAAAAGTTTTTAATAAATCTTGCTCGGACACTTGATTTTTGCGTTTTTGTATGCTAGAATCATTTCGTATCGGTATATTTCAAAAAGTCTACCTTTTGAGATATACAAAAACAACAAAATAAAATGGAGGAATTTTCATGAAAAAACACTTATCCATGCTCATTGCCGTGGTAATGGTACTTTCCATGTTCCCGGCGATGATATTCTCATCCTCGGCAGAGGACTATGCAGCCATGATAGGCGAGACAGGCTATGTGACTCTGTCCGCTGCAATGAGCGCTGCCACCAAAGGCGACACCGTCGTTCTTTGTAAGGATGTAACACCGGAAAGTGAGGGCGTGGCTACCTTGGAGATAGCTCCGGAGACCGATATCACCCTTGACATGAACGGTCACAACATCACCACAAGCGAAGCGTATGACGCAATTTGGGTCAGGTCGGGGTTAACGTTTACCGTTATCAATACGCTCGACGTCCCCTCTCAAATCTACGCCACCGGCTATGACGCCAACGGCAACGAGGTCGGTTACAGCGGCGTATATTTAAACGGAAACCTGACGGTCGCCGGAGACGTCACAATTTCCGGTAGAGATCGCGGTATCACCGTCATGGATCCGGGATGCAATGTCGTTTTGAAAAACGGCGCAAAAATAGTGGGCAGATCTGAATACGGCATCAATACATATTGGGACGGTTCATCGATCGATCTCACGATTGAGAATGCATCGGTCTCCGGCAAAAAGGGCGGTATATATATTAACAAACCCGACAGTTCCGTTGCAATATACGGCTCACAGAACGACTTGGGCAGTATATACTTTGCCGTAAAAGGCACATTGACGCTCGGCGCTGACGCTAAAAACACAAAGTATTCATTTTCCGGCACGCTTGAGGCGAACACCGTAACAAACAGCGACGGCAGCAAAACGTTAACGTTCGATGCTCCGCCCAAAATCGATGAAGAAACCGACAAACCCGAGGCTATACTCAACGGCGTAGAATATGATACTTTCGCCGAGGCATATGAGCTGGCACAGGAAAACGACACAATATACCTCGTAGCAAAGACAGTAGCTCTGCCCTGCCTCACAAAGAGCGGAATAACCATAGAAGGAGTAGCGAAAGACGGTAAATACCCTGAGGTAAGCATCGCATATAACAACAAGACACAAAGCATCGTCGCTAGCGATCTGACGGTAAAAAATGTGATATTCGGCCTGAACGGCGGATACATATATCCTTCGTCATCATGCAATAATATAACATTTGAAAATTGCGAATTCCGTTACAGAATAGCCGCAAACGGCACAAACTACACATTCAAAAACTGTCTCTTTAACGGAGAAAACGGTATATATTACGCCACCGTCACCGGTTATATGATCTTAGACGGATGCACATTTGAAACAGAGTTATACGGTTTCCACAACACTCCCGGAGACGGAGTAGGAAGCAAGACATGCGTTCTCACGGTAAAGGACTGCGGCATCGCAACCTGGTGCGCAATAGACAAAGCAAACACGACGACGTTTGAGGGATGTTATTTCTACGAAAGCGGTCACTGCTCCCACTACTATGCTGTCAACATGTATGACGACGCAGTAGTGAACGACTGTACCTTTGAGGAGGGATATTTCCTGAACCTCGCAGGCACAGACAAGATAATCGAGCTTAATAACTGCGAATTTACAAACGGAAACACCCTCGAGAATGTTACAAGCGAATTCGGCAATAGTACATTTATTGTCGACGGCGTAAAAGATGAAAACGGACAGTATATCGGCGGAACGTTAGTAGGCGACGAAGAGAGAACCTCTGATATCATCGCAGACGGTTACGTAAGAAATGAGAACGGCGAGATCGTTTCCGCTTGCCAGCCTGAGGCCGAGCTTAACGGCGTCAAATATGAGACTTTTGCCGAAGCATACGCACTTGCACAGAGCGGAGATACGATCTATCTTATCGCCGAAACAGTCGAGCTTCCCTTCCTCGATAAAAACGGAATCACCATTGAGGGCGTTCCGCAGGACGGCAAAAATCCCGAGATAAAGATCGCAGAGAAAAATAAAGAAGGAATGGTGTTCACAAATGCAAACGACCTGACGATAAAGAATGTTATCTTCGGGGTGGACGATTCTGTTATTACCACTTATTATAAATGCGACAATATCAATTTCGAGGGATGTGAATTCCGTTGTAAAGTTCAGGCTCGCGGCTCGAACTTCACATTTAAGGATTGTGTCTTCAACGGTTATGAAGGTCTGTACTATTCCGTCGTCACAGGCGAGATGCTTTTGGAGGGATGCACGTTCAATACTGTAAGATACGGCTTCCACAACTCTCCCGAAGACGGAGCGGGCAAGACATGCACCCTTACCGTAAAGGACTGCGATATTGCAACGTTTTGTGTCACAAGCGCCGCAAACGATGTGACTTTTGACGGATGCACATTCTACGAAAACGGTATTTGCAACCATTATTATTGCGTCAATCTATACGGCGACGCAGTAGTAAACAACTGCACCTTTGAGAATGGATATTTCCTCGGTACAGCAGGTGCCGACAGTGTTATCGAGATAAACAACTGCGAATATATAAACGGCGCTACCGTTGAAAACGTTACCTCAGACGTCGGCAATAACGTATTTGTCATTGACGGCGAAAAAGACGAGAACGGTAAATATATATCCGGCACGGTAGTAGGCAAAGCAGAAAAAACCGCCGCTGTCATTGCAGAGGGTTTCGAAGCAGATGAGGAAGGCGTAATTGTGAAAGCTCCTCTGCCCGAGCCCCGCGTCAACTTTACTAACATCAGCTTTACAGTCGGCAGCACCATGTCGGCAAATGTCAGCATCGAGGACGGTATATACGGAGACGCATATACAGCGGACAAGTGTGTACTTTACATTGACGTTCTCGTCGATGGCGAATGGATCGAGATCGGCTCCGATACCGTCGTTCCTGCAACAGATGCGATATTGGGCGAAAGCACGGCGACTATGAAATTCTCTGTCAGCGGTATCCCCATGGCTTACCTCGCCGACAATATGAGAATCCGTCTGTATGCATACGGTGACGAAACATTCTATGCAGAAGTCACAGAGCTTGATGAAGGCGTAGATCTCTCATTTGTCAACTACACAGAAAAGCTCAAGAAAATGCCTGAATATGCAGAAAACGCAAGTCTTATCTCCCTGCTCAATACCATGCTCAACTACACGGCGTCGGTACAGCAGTATAAGGGACACAATACCGATAACCTTGCAAACGCAGGGCTCTCCGAAGAGGAAAAGGCTGTTACGAGCATTCTCGATATAGACTTCAGCGAATACTCCGGTGCGCTCAAGCGCGGCGTATCGTCAAACGCAAGCGCAACTGTCACATTCGACGCTTCACAGCTTCTTATGAGTTCGGATAAGACAGGCTTCCAGTTCTACTTTACCGTTGCAGACGACGTTGACGTATCGGCGCTCGAAGTACAGGTCAAATACAACGGAAAGCTCGCAAAGATCCCCGCATCCGCCTTCAAGTCCCGCGGAAACGGACAGTACAGCGCAATCTTTGAGGGTCTTGACCCGACAGAGTTTGACGTACAGCTCACGGTGGCAGTATTCGAAAACGGAAATAAGGTAAGCAACGTTGCATACGACAGCATCCCTGCAACAGCGAAGCTCGTAAGCGAAAATCCGAGATACGCAAGCATGGTAGATATATTCTCCGGTATGCTCGCATACTGCAAGGCTGCAAAAGCTTATATTGCCGAAAGTAATCCTTATGGTGATGCGACACCGGTCGCCACCGTGGAGGATCTGAAGGCAGCTCTCAGTGAAGGAACTCAAAATGTGGTGCTGACGGAGGACATGGAAATCAGTGAAATCATCAGTATTACCAGGGATATCACCCTTGATCTTAACGGAAAGACCCTTACAAACGATGTCTGCGCCGGTCGTGTCTTCTTTGTGACCGAGCCCAATGTGACGCTGACGATCGACGGCACCAAAGAGGGCAGCGGCATTTGCGCCTCCTCCGACGCTGACGGCGAGACCTACGGTATCGTGGATATGAGAGTCGGTTCTGCCGGATCCAAGCTGGTGGTTAACGGCGGTACTTATACCGCTAATACAAACAATGGTGCTCTGTTCAAGATTCGTGACGACAATGTGGCGGTGGAACTCAACAATGTAACCGCTACGACAAACCGTTGGATATTTGATGCCTATAATGTCGGTACGACTCTTACCGTCAACGGCGGACACTTTACCTCGACCGAAACAGTAAATGGAAAATCGTTCAGCGCCTTTTATTTCAGCTCAATTCCCGTTGATTATGATAAACCAAACATCAGCTTCACAGATACCACCATCGTTTCCGCAGGCGGCGCATGCATTGATTTGAACTGCGGAATCGGTGAATTCAACAACTGTGACTTCACAGTTACGAATCCTTCCAATCCTGCTTGGACTGCTTCCGCTATGAGTGTCAGCAACGGAAGCTGGGCGTTTATCAACGGTGGTACCTATACATCTGAAGGATATGGCGCATATGTCTACACCAGCGGCGGCAATATCATTATCGATGGAGGCGCCGTAATCACCGGAAAAGCACAAGCTCTTGTTAGCAGCGCAGCTTCCTATTATTACGAGGACGGGCATATAACGCTCAACGACGGCACGATCAATGGAGATATATATGTCTATAATGATGGAGACCGTCCGGCGGATATTACCATCAACGGCGGTAGCGTGAACGGCAGCTTTTCTACCGGCTCTTCCAAAGTCGCTACCATCCACATCAATGGCGGTACATTCACAAATGATCCCACCGCTTACGTTGATACTACAATCAGCTCTGTAACAGACAACGGCAACGGCACTTGGACTGTTCAGTAAGCAGTAGCCTGCATTACTGATTTCCAGGAAGTATTGCCGTGTATCCCCCGCAGGGGGACTCCCCAACATCCCGCTATGGGATGTTGGGGCAATCAAAAGGCATAGCAAAGGAGTGTAAAATCATGAAAAAAACTTTTGAAGAACCGAATATGAAAACCTTTCTTCTCACGAGCGACGACATAATGGATATTCTCTCGACAGAGGTCATCGATTATGACAAGTCTATCCCGGGAGAAACAGAGGGAGAGACCCTCCCCGATGAATTCTGATATCTAAGGGAAAACAACAGATGCTGACTCAGCAATGCGAGTCCGGCATCTGTTTTTTATGTCTTTGTACTTGACAAAAAAGTAAAAAAATTATATAATTAATGATGTATATATGTATATATAGCAATGCGGCAAAATCCGCATGACACAGAGATCATATATCGCAAAACACTTACAATTTTTTGAAAACTGAATAAGGAGGTGCATCAATGGTTGCAACCATTATCACTGGCGTCGTATGCTTTTTCGTTGCCGCGATAATCGGATTCATCCTCGGCATTGCGTACCGCAAAAAGGTCGCCGAAGCCGAGATAGGCTCTGCCGAAGAGAAAGCGAAATCCATCATTGCCGACGGCGAAAGAATTGCCGAAAGCAAGAAAAAGGAAGCTTTGGTCGAGGCAAAGGAAGAGATAATCCGTGCACGCAACGAGGCGGAACGCGAGCTAAAGGAACGCAGAAATGAAGTCTCCAGACTCGAGAAGCGCTCCATGCAGCGGGAAGAAGCGATAGAGCACAAGTACGAGGCCTTTGAAAAGAAAGAAGAAGCTCTTTCCGCAAAACTGCGGAAGACCGAGGAAAAACAAAAAGAGCTCGAAGAGCTAAAGGAAAAAGAACTGCTCAAACTCGAGGAGATATCCGGACTGACTGTTGAACAGGCAAAAGCTGAGCTCCTCGCCGAAATCAACGAGGAACTCGAGCATGAGACCGCACTCCGCATGTCGGAATTCGAGGCTCAGCTCAAAGAAGACGCCGACCAGAAGGCGCACGAGATCATCGCGACAGCCATCCAACGCTGTGCCGCCGATCACGTTTCCGAGGCGACAGTATCCGTCGTAGCTCTGCCGAGCGACGACATGAAGGGCCGTATCATCGGACGTGAGGGCAGAAACATCAGAACCATCGAGCAGATGACGGGGTGTGACCTCATCATCGACGACACGCCCGAGGCGATCACGCTGTCGAGTTTCGACCCCGTGAGAAGAGAGACCGCACGTCTCGCACTCGAAAAACTCATATCCGACGGCCGTATTCATCCGGCACGCATCGAGGAGACCGTCGAAAAGGCCAAAAAGGAGATCGAGACCTCGATCAAAAAAGCAGGCGAAAAAGCAACATTCGAAACCGGCATCCACGGTATCAATCATGAACTTGTGAAGATCTTAGGACGGTTGAAATACCGTACAAGCTACGGACAGAACGTTCTCGATCATTCCATTGAGGTGGCGTTCATCGCCGGCATGCTCGCAGATGAGCTCGGCGCTGACAGCAACACCGCAAAACGTGCAGGACTGCTCCACGATATCGGCAAGGCTCTGACCCAGGAGGTCGAGGGAAGCCACGTACAGATCGGAGTCGACCTCGCAAAGAAATACAAGGAAGACAAGCAGGTCATCCACGCAATAGAAGCGCACCACGGCGACGTGGAATGTAAAACGCTCATCGCTCAGGTCGTTCAGGCCGCCGACGCTATATCAGCGGCACGGCCGGGCGCAAGACGTGAGAACATCGAAAACTACATCAAGCGACTCCAGAAGTTAGAGGAAATTGCTAACAGCATCGAGGGAGTCGACAAGTCATTTGCCATCCAGGCAGGCCGTGAGGTAAGAATCATGGTCAAACCGGAACAGATCAGCGACGATAAAATGACGATAGTCGCACACGATATCGTAAAGCGCATCGAGGACGAGCTCAAATATCCGGGTCAGATAAAGATCCACGTGATAAGAGAAAGCCGTGCGATAGACTTTGCGAAATAACATATATTTTATATAAAGCTCAAATGAATTTAATAAATATATGAAATAATCCGCCGTCCGAAAGGATGGCGGATTTTGAGTTGTGGGATGGTTTTTGTGGGGAAAACTTTTTAGATAAAAAGTTTTCCCCACGCCCCTTTCAAAAACTTTTATATGCGCAAGACTCGTCTTGCGCCGGGAAGTTATATAAAGTTTTTGCGTCGCTTTTTCCCTGAAAGTTTCCTCCTTATACAGATAAATTCCAAAAATTCGTAAGTAAAAGCTGTTTTTCGGTTGAATAAGTGGTAGAATAAGTAATATGGAGAAGTAAAACACGAGTTTAAAATTACATTTAAGGCATAATTTGTCATATTGTCTGAAAAACAACGGCGTTTTTTGTGTAACTTTGACAATTTTTCCAAAAAACGTAGACAAAAATTTGAATAAGTGCTATACTGATATCGAAAAGAAGCTTTAGAAAGGCGTGATACCGATGCAGAACTCAGACGAGCACCTGCACGGGATCTGTCGTTCCCGATTCACCCAAAACCACACAGTCGCAAATAACACTTTGGAAAAGAAGGACGCTTAGATCCCGTGTTCATGGAAACTATGCGTTCTTTTAATTTTCAACAACTATAATTATGAATTTGGAGGAAAAAATGTACAAAAAATTATTAGTGTTATTTGCCATGGGATTTATGATAGCGATTTTCAGTGTCGCTTCAAACGCCAACCCGGACGGACCGAAGATTACTTCCCCGGCACAATACAGCGAACAAAAGATCGGTGCTACCGTGGAAATTTTTTGGACTCGACCGGACACAAGCTACGGCAATGTCAGTTATTATAATATTGCTTACAGAAAATTTGCCTATAATGTTGAGGATGTCAACGACAGCAACGAGGGAGAATTGATTGCAACAAATTATTGGTCTTCTGCACAAACACGTTATCCGTTGCCCGTGGAAAGCGATTCTAAATACCGGGTATCAATATGCGCCATTATGGCAGATGGAACGAAACGCTGGTCGGATCAT
Organism: uncultured Lachnospiraceae bacterium; assembly: GCA_964403505.1. GTDB lineage: Bacteria > Bacillota > Clostridia > Oscillospirales > CAG-272 > CAKSEI01. The sequence continues at coordinate 1,592 of CAYOFP010000032.1, read as the reverse complement.
CTGTATATTTATGTTGCGGCTCATAATACACCGATAGATAAACCTATTTCGTTTCATTTCTACAACGGACTTACATCGCAAAGCAAAGAACAAATATATTACGCTTGTCAGAATTGGAACAACTCGTTGAACATAGGGAGGAAGATAGTTAATACTTATCCCCTTTCAAACGGAACGAATAATGCGAATTCAACAACAGACGACGGGTTTAACGTTGTCACAAAACAGCCACTTGGAGCAGACGGACCTTTGATGGTAACGTATTATCGTTATTATGTTTCTTCGGGAAGAATGGTTGAGGCCGACATTTTTGTTAACACCGACGTGCCTTGGGCGAATTCCACAACTCCGGAAAAATACAATTTTTACAATGTTATAACTCACGAGATAGGTCATGTTATCGGTTTGTGCGATATTTATGAACCGTGGGGAAGCGAGTGGACAATGTATGGTTATGCGGACAAGAACGAGGGGAAAAAAACAACGCTTGAAGCTCATGACATTACATATGGAAAAGCTCTATATGATTAACACATATACAACAATACGAGAGGTAACAATTATGAAAAGAATCAGATTAATGGCTGTAGCTTGTTTAATGATAAGCTTAGTCTTGCTATTTAACAGTTGCGCTAACACAGAGGATATGAGAGAAATAAAAGAAAATATCCCCGAGTCGAAGAATGTTCAAGAGAAAATCGATAACACAGAGACACAAGATAACACAGAGGAAGAAGCTGTCGTCGGGGTACACACTTCTTATCCTGCTCCCGATTATGAATATCAGATATATATATCCGACGATGTTATTCTCGGTGAAGTAATCGAAGAGGGGGGGAGCAAGTATACGGATCCCTATAATGAGAAAGGCCTTCTCAACGCTTGGGAAACGAGATATACCGTGCGGGTAGATAAATCGTACAAGGGATTGTTTTCGGAAGGCGACACCGTCATCGTAACAACATGGAATAAATTGGGATTATATCCTCAATATGAAGAAGACAGTATTATAGCAAACATCGACAGCAAAAATGAATTTTACCTTCACGAAGGGCAAAAAGGCGTTTTCATGCTTTCTTACGAAGAGATAAGGTCCAGCGAAAACGAAAAGGCTTACAGTGTTGTTTACTCAAGAGAAGGACTTTTCGAACCAAAGGAAACGGGAACGGCATCGATGAATGAAGAAGCAAAGCAGGTCTACGCTTCTCCGAGCTTTGAAATAACGCTTGACCGGCTCCCCGGCGATGTACAGAAAGCAGAAGAACTTTATCAAGGAATGCCGAAGCACGGCAACGATGACGATATATAATTACAAAAGCTGTAAAATGAATCAAAGGACAAACAAGGGCGAACCCCCGGCGAGGGTTCGCCCTCTTTTGCGCTCCGCGCAAAATTCACCCACTCCTGCGCTTTTAGAAGGCAAAAGAGTTTCGCCGTCTGCGGACGGCGACAAGGGCTCCTCGCCCTTGACCCGGTCGCTTTTTGAAAAAAGCGACGCAAAAACTTTCACTCTGTCGCCAAAATATTCCCTTAATAAAGGTTTTTGAAAGGGGTGCGGGGAAAACTTTTTGTCTAAAAAGTTTTCCCCGCAA
>CAYOFP010000031.1:0-12612 GCA_964403505.1 uncultured Lachnospiraceae bacterium | reverse complement strand
GCTCTCGTTCGTTCCGGCGTATGCACATCCGCAGCCTGCCGTGACCTTCGGCGAGTTCATTCCCTCTCCTTTGCAGAGCGTTGCGAGCTGCTCATCCGTCAGCTGAGCGATAAAATCGTCCAAATCAGCCTTTCCGTCTGCGACGTCGTATAGCTTAATGCCTTTGTCGCCTGTCTGCGGTATTTCCTCGGGCCTATCTTCGGCGATCCTCGCCGCAAGGTCGTATGTTCTCGTCGGCACGGGCTCGTTTACCGCAGTATATCCGCCCTCTTTTTTGAGCGGTTTTATCCGCTCGAAGCTTTCGACAGGGGACAGCAGTTCCTCGTGCTCAGAGACTACCCGGCATTCATCCTCGGTATGGATGTAGACCTCTTTTGCGTCACGCACATTCTCGCCGCAGTATATTTTATATTCGCCTGCCTCGAGGACATAGCAGTTTGCATGTCCCGTCACGCCGGAATCGTCATATGACGCCATATCGCATACGTTTATGTCGACAAGGAGCGTCTCGCTCATTCCCGGCTCGAGCGGCTCTGTCTTTGCAAATGCCGCAAGCGCCTTTGCCGGCTGGCCGAGCGCACCCTGCGGTGCGCCGTAATACACCTGCACGACGTCGCGTCCCGTGTATTCTCCCGTATTCGTCACGGTATAGCTGACGGTTATTACGCCGCCCTCCTCATATACGAGGTTGCATTTTCTCTCAAACGAGGTGTAGGAAAGACCGTATCCGAAAGGATACAGCACTGCATCTTGTGCAAAGGTCTCGAAATAGCGGTATCCGACATAGATATCCTCGCAATAATACGCCTTTTTCTCATCGTAATAGTATTTGTCGGACGGGTAATCAGTTATGTTTTTCGCTATAGTATCCGTCAGTCTTCCGTTCGGGCCGTTTATGCCGCACAGAGCGTCGGCGGCGGCATTTCCACCCTCTGTTCCGCCCTGAAAAACATACATGACCGCATCAGGAGCGTATGTTTCGACCCATGACATATCAATAATATTTCCGACATTGAGCGCAACCGCCACACGGTCAAATGCCGCACGCACTTCTTTTATCATTTGTAACTCGTTTTCGGTCAGGTAGTAGCTTCCCTCCGAGGCCTTGTTATCCCTGTCCTCGCCGGCTCTGCGGCCGATGACGATGAGCGCCGCATCGCTTTTTGCGGCGGCATCGCGTGCCACGTCTGCATCAAGCGGCATCTCGGGATTGCACCACGGCTCTCTTCCCCAGCCGTAATCCTTATCGTTTCTTGCCTCGTCATACCATTTTTTGTAAATATCGTACAGTTCCTCGTTTATCTTCACGTGCCGCAAAAGACCCGATGTGATATCCGTCTCATACGGAGTGTTGACCCGTCCGCCCGAGCCTGTACCGCTCTTGATATAGGCAAGCTGGATACCGCCGAAGACCGATACCGTCTCGCCGACCTTAAAAGGCAGAGCGTTATTATCGTTTTTGAGCAGGACCGCACCGTCCGACGCCATCCTGCGCGATAGATCGGCAAGCTTTGGGAGCGCGCCCCGCTCAAGGCTTGTCATATCGATTCCGTCAATATTTTTCGTGATATAATCCATGATTTACACCTCGCATATTATTATGTAAATTCTATCATATTCCTATGACTTTGACAAGATATTCCTTGAAAATATCCCGACTCGGGTGTATAATCTTATTGAAGAAAAAACACGGAGGGAAATATGACAGCAAATACGCCGATCAAAAGTTTTTACGGTGTCGGAGAAAAGCGCGCCGAGGCATTCGCCAGACTCGGGGTCGAAACTGCGCACGACCTGCTCCGTCTTTTTCCCCGTGCCTATCAGCCGAGGGGATATGTAAAGAGTCTGTGCGACGTCGTGGACGGGGAAGTGACATCCGTCCTTCTGACCGTTGCGGCGACACCGTCGAATACCGTGGTAAAAGGGCGCATGACCCTGACGAAATTCGCCGCCTTCGACGATACGGGCAGGTGCACGGTGACCTATTTCAATCAAGGGTATTTAAAGGATGTCTTCCGCCTTGGCTCGACCTTCCGCTTTTACGGAAAGATACGCAAAAAGGGCGCAAGGTACGAGATGAGCTCCCCTGCGCACGAAGCATGGTTTGAAAACCGACCCCTGCCCGATTTCTTTCCGATCTACCCTCTGCGTGATCCCCTGACACAGAAAAATATCAAGGATGCTATCAACACGGCGCTGCACGGCTGTCCGCTCGGGGACGAGGAGATAATACCCGAAAATATCAGGGAGAGATACTCCCTTTTGCCGATCAAAGAGGCGTTATATCACATCCATCAGCCGCACGATTACACCTCTCTCAAAGCCGCAAGAGACCGCTTCGTTTTCGAGGAGCTTTTCACCTTTGCGTGCGCCGTATGCATGACACGGGAGAGCGTGCGGGGCGGAAGGGCGCCCATCATGCAAAAGGTCGACACAAAGCCGTTTACCGATGCACTGCCCTTTACCCTCACGCCTGCGCAAAAGCGGTGTGCGAAGGACATCATGCTCGATCTGACAAATGAAAACGGCGTACCTATGGCGAGACTGCTCTCGGGCGATGTCGGCAGCGGAAAGACGGTCGTCGCAGCGCTCGCCGCATATATCACCTGCAAAAGCGGATACCAATGCGCCCTCATGGCGCCGACAGAGATCCTCGCAAATCAGCACTATAAAGACCTGAGTGAACTTTTCGGTGCGCTCGGCATAAAAACGGCTCTGCTGACAGGCTCTGTGCGTACCGCAGCGAGAAAAAAAATACTGTCCGAGCTTGCCTCGGGCGAAACAGACATGATCATCGGCACGCATGCGCTGCTGACTGACACGGTAGTGTTCGGCAATTTAGGACTTGTCATAACGGACGAACAGCACCGCTTCGGCGTGATGCAGCGTGCGGCGCTGGCACAAAAGGGCGGAGACGTGCATACCCTCGTCATGAGCGCAACGCCCATTCCCCGCACCCTCGCACACATAATGTACGGGGATCTCGATATCTCGGCGATCGACGAGCTGCCGCCGAACAGACAAAAGGTCGATACCTTTATCGTAAACGAGGCATACCGCAAAAGGCTGGGTGAATTCATGCTGAAGCAAGTGCGTGACGGCGGACAGGTGTATGTCGTATGCCCTTCCGTCGAGAGCGAGGAGGACGAGGGACTCGTCGGGCTCGACTATAACGAAAATGCCGAGTCAAAGCCAAAGCTCAAAAACGCCGTGGACTATTGCAAGGAGCTGAGCTGCGCCCTGCCCGAATGTAAAATAGAATTTCTCCACGGTAAACAGAGCGGTGCACAAAAAGACAAGACCATGAGCGCATTTGCCGAGGGAAAGATCGACATCCTCGTCTCGACCACGGTCATCGAGGTCGGCGTAAACGTGCCGAACGCCTCGCTCATGATCGTCGAAAATGCCGAGCGCTTCGGCCTCTCACAGCTCCATCAGCTCAGGGGGCGTGTAGGTAGAGGAGAGAGAAAATCCTATTTTATCCTCGTGTCCGACTCGGAAACGGATGTCGCCCGTGAGCGGCTCAGTGCCATAAAGGAAAACGCGAACGGATATAAAATAGCCGAAATAGACTTAAAAATGCGAGGGCCGGGCGATTTTCTGCCCCACGGTGACAAGAGCGCAAAGCAGCATGGCGTATTCTCCTTCGGAATCGCAAATCTGTGCGACGATATGGCGACCCTCACCGATGCTTTTGCCTGCGCCGAGGAGATACTGCTCCTTGATCCCGGGCTGATGCGTGAGGAGCACCGCAGTCTGAGAGCCGCCGCACGCACACTGTACGGCGACGAAATGAAAACAGTGAATTAAATTCCTTGACTAAATTATTACTAAATGATATAATAATTATATATACTCTCGGAGGTATAGCCATGAAAAAATTATTATCGTTATTACTCGCGATCACCATGACAGCGTGTCTTGCAGTCCCTATGACTGCAAACGAAGCGAATGCAAGCTTCGGCGAAGCAGCAAAGGTAACTAATGATTCCGTCCTGCTCGACGGTATCATGGACAGCTCATATCAATACGGAGTCAAGTTGGAGATATCCCGCTGTCCTGCGGACTACAAAGTGAAATATCTCCCCACAGACGGTGATACATACGGCACTGCGTATTTTATCTATGACTCAGATTATCTCTATGTGTATCTGGACGTAACAGACAAAACACCGTACGAACACCCGAGCGGAACGTATATGTGGGATGATGACTGTGCCGAGATCAGTATAGACTGGGACAATGCGGCGAAAGACAAGGTTATCCAATATAGAGTAGCCTCTGACGGCACCGCATCGAGAGACAATATCACGACCGATCTTGAGTTTGAGACGGCGGCATTAAAAAAGACCGACGGCTGGTACGGCGAGATAAAGGTAAAGCTCCCCGATGATATCACTACCGGAAGCAAGATCGGCGTAGGCGTCATGATATCCAATTTCAACGGCCAGAGCGGCCATCAGGAGTTAGTACTCGAAAATAACTCCCTGGATGACGGCACAAGCGGTCAGGCGTCGACCTACGACTACATCCTGCTCGGAGAAAGCAAGATCATACCCGATATAGCGCAGGCGACAACATCGGATATCGATCCGCAGGTATATACAGGCGAAAAGATCGAGCCGGAATTCGAGGTATTCGGTGCGCTCGGCGAGAATCTGATTCCCGGAAAAGACTATTTTGTAGATTACTTCAAGAATACCGATATCGGTCTCGGCTATGCCGCCGTCACCGGTAAGGGCGCATACAGCGGAGTGAAATTCATCTCGTTCAAGATCGTTTGCGGTCACGCAGATACGAGTGAAAAGATCATCACCGCACCCACCTTCCTCACCGAGGGCACTGCCGCTACAGTATGCGAAGAATGCGGAAAGACAGTATCTTTCAAAACCCTCGCAAAGACGGAGAATACATTTACAGACGTTAAAACAGACGCATGGTATGCGGATGCGGTATGTTATGCGCTCGCACACGGCATCATGAGCGGCACGGGCAAAACGACATTTGCGCCGAACGCCGTCACAACGAGAGCCATGCTCGTTCAGGTGCTATACAATATCGAGGGCAAACCGCAGACAGACGACTCTGACTTTCCGTTAAACGATGTAAAGGACGGCGAATGGTATCACGACGCCGTAGTATGGGCATACTCAAATAAGATCGTGAGCGGCACGGGCGATACGACCTTCTCTCCCCTGTCGGATATAACGCGAGAGCAGTTCGCCGTAATACTGTACAATTATGCAAAATATAAGGGATATGATGTCAAAATAGAAGTCATCTCTCCTATTTATTTTAAAGACGAAAATAGCATATCATCGTATGCTGCATCGGCATTCCTGTGGGCGAGAGAAAAAGGAATCATCTTAGGCTCAGGCCAATATTTGATGCCGAAGAACGGCGCCACAAGAGCGGAGATGGCAGCCATGCTCATGAGATTCCTCACAAAATACACAAAATAAAGACAACACCGCATAATTCTCAGCCGCGGCTTTAACAGCACACCTGATCAGAATCATACGGTATTGCCTTAAGCGCAAAAAGAAAGCTGTCGGTATGCGTATGTATACCGACAGCTTCATAAAAAAATATTTACCATGAAAAAAACACTATCTGTACTACTGCTTATTGTAATATTACTGTCGTTCGTCCGTACGCCGGAATATGCGACCGCACAGGACTACGGAGTATCACGATCCTCCGCACGGTATGCCGATGCATACTGTGTACTGCTCTCTGCCGCGGAAAACTGTTCCGCCTCGGTCGACCTGTCCTCTTACCGCATAAAAAAAGAGGACATACAGGATCTCATGTCGGATCTCTATAACAACGAGCCGATGCTATTCCATCTGAATCGTTCCTACAACTATTACACCGACAAAACATACGTCACGACGGTCGTTTTTTCCTATAACATGAAACTCCCGCAGTATAAAGCGGCACTCGGGACGGTGGAGTCTCAGGCGGAGGTCCTCATGCAGGGCATAAGCGGCACGGCGAGCCACTTCGATAAGGCGCTTATCCTGCACGACAGAATAGCGGAGAGGTACCACTACGACCTCGGCCTGAATAAATACACTGTTTACGATCTGATAACCACCGGCAAGGGAGTGTGTCAGGCTTACGCGCTCTTATACAAATATCTCCTCGCAAAATGCGGCATAGAAAGCCATGTCGTCTCAAGCGATGAGATACACCACGCCTGGAACATCGTGAAAATAGACGGCACATGGTATAACGTGGACGTGACATGGGATGACCCCGTGATCTCTGATGAAATAACAGATATCACAGGACTCGTATATCATAAACACTTCATGACATCTGACACTCTCTCCGAGTCACTCGGGCACCTCGGTGCAAAAAGCGACATCAAGTGCACGAGCACGAAATATGATAGCGGCAAATTCCGTGACATAACCTCGTCTTTTGAATACTATAAAGGCGAGCTCTACTGCATGAAGAACAATATGGGCATAACAAAATATACCTCGTCGTCCGACTCATTCGGACTGATCTACCCCGACTCGCCCACATGGATGGTATGGGGTCAGCCAAACAGCTACTATACCGACAGCTTTTCGGGCATCGGCCTGTACGGCGATCACCTGGTATATTCCTCACCCACGGCAATCAAGGCATATTCGTTCGCAGACAATAAGGTGATCGAGCTTTACCGCCCCGATACATCTGCAGGATATATCTACGGTCTGACGGTAGGCGGAGATAATATCATTTATTCGATAACAAAGGGGCCAAATTCGGCCGTACACGAGTATTCATATAAGATCGAACTTCCCGACCCCGATTCCACTCTGCCCTTCATCGATGTAAAGACGAAAGATTGGTTCTACACGGCAGTGGAATATGCATACCTGACCGAGCTGATGTCGGGCACATCAGCAACAGTTTTCGCACCGAATGTACAGACCTCGCGCGCCATGCTCGTCAAGGTACTCTATAATATGGAGGGAGCACCGGGCGTAGACGGATATGCAAATCCTTTCAAGGACGTTTCAAACGATACGTGGTATACCGATGCGATAAAATGGGCATATAAGAACAATATCGTCGCCGGAACGGGCAAGACGACCTACTCGCCGAACGACACCATAACACGGGAACAGTTCGCCGCTATACTCTACCGCTACGCAAGTTATAAAGGCAGAGACATCACCCGGACGACAGACACCTCGGCATACGTTGATTTTAATAAAACGAGCTCTTATGCAAGAGAAGCTTTGACCTGGGCAAACGCCATGGGGTATATCACGGGAATGAGCGAAACCATCATAGATCCGTGCGGAAACGCCACGAGAGCGCAAATGGCATCCATACTCATGAGATATAACAAAGACGCATAACATTGACACAAACGGTCATTTGTTGTAAAATAGTAATATGAAGAATTTATTTAAAAATAAGACCCTGGTATTCACGGCGCTCGCCGTCATCATAATCATCGCTGTCATATGTTCCATCTTTTTCCTGAAGGAAAAGGTAAGCGATAAACCGGAACCGGATAACAAATTCGCCTCCGACGAAAGCGGAACGGGCGTCACCGATGTGCAAGGCAACACCTACTCGACAGACCCGTCGGGAAATATCGTCTCGCAAGACGGCACGGCATACGAGACCGACGCAAAAGGAAACGGATGGATCATAACGGATGCCGAACCGAGCGTATCGGACAAAGTATCGGACGATACATGGGGTGAAGGAGAGTTTATCCCCTATCCCACAATAGAAGACGATCCCTCCGAGAGTGAGAATAAAAACAAACCGACCTCCGGGAGTGAGAAGGACAATGAACCGACCTCCGGGAGTGAAACGGAACGTCCTGATCCCACGGAAAACGACCAAACTATACCAACCAACGCAACAGGCGGAATCGAGCTCCCCCCTGTACCATTCGGTAAATAATAATGTCTTTATATAAGATAGCTGGATTTGTAATAGAAATAAACTGTAAATACGACTATATCCACAAGCAGTGCGAGGCATACAGGTGCGATGAGGGCACGCCGACAATAACCGTAACTGTCAGCGACGAGGAGATCGACTGCGAGCAGGAAGGACCGAACGGCGTATACTCGAGGGGCTATTGCGAGAGCATATGCGCATACCGCAAGATCGGCCTTTCCCTACCCGAGCATGATGCATTTATCATGCATGCCTCATCCTTTACCATAGACGGAACAGGATATGCGATCACTGCGCCGAGCGGCACGGGAAAATCGACCCATACAAGGCTTTTGCGTAGCGTACTCGGCGATCGCATGGATATCATCAACGGCGACAAGCCCATAATCCGCATGAAGGACGGCGTGCCGTATGCATGCGGCTCTCCCTGGTGCGGAAAGGAACGCTGGAGCAAAAATAGATGCGCTCCGCTGAAGGGGATCATCTTTATCGAGCGATCGAAACATAATTTTATCGAGCCTCTGCCGAAAAAGACTGCAGCAATTGAGCTGATGCATCAGATATTACGCCCGAATGACGCTGAGCGCCTCGCAAAAACGCTCGAAATGACAAACAGTATGCTCGAATATGCCGACACTTGGCGGCTCGGATGCAATATATCCGAGGAGGCGGCACATATGACATATAAAACCATCACAGGAGTAGGAAATGAAGATTAAAAAAGGCTTTTTGGTCAGTCGTGTAGGCGGAGAAAACATTGTGATCGCCACCGGCGAGCTCTCGCTCACATTCAAAAATATGATAACACTCAACGACAGCGGAAAATTCATATGGGACATGCTCGAAAAGGGCGCGACGCTTCCCGAGATCACAAAGGCCCTGACGGACGAATACGAAGTCGATGAAAAGACCGCAGACACAAGTGCGGAGGCTTTCATTCATACCCTTGAGGAGGCAGGCGTACTTGAATAAGATCATGACCGTCGCGCAGATGCGCCCCCTCATTGACAAGGCGCTTTCATCCGGCGGCATTTTCACATTTATACCGCGTGGAACGAGCATGATGCCTCTGCTCCGCGAGGGGATAGACAGCGTCGAGCTGTGTCCTCCCGACGGGATAGCGACAGGCGATATCGCCCTGTATCAGAGAACGAATGGCTCATATGTGCTCCATCGCATCGTCGGCGAACAGGACGGGGCATATGTCATGTGCGGCGATAACCAGTATAAATTCGAGTACGGAATAAAAAAAGAACAGATCGTCGCCATGGTATGCGCCATAAACCGTGACGGAAAGCACGTAGAACGTGACGATCCGGAGCTCCTTAAATATATACAAACACTGCCGCACAGACGGCGTAAAAAGAAAATAAAGACCAAGCTACACGCTTTTTTATCAAAAATAAAGCATAGGATCGTAAAAAATGGCTAATAAAGGAAGAAACTCAAATAACCGGAACGGACACAGCCGTGACGCAGGCTACGGCACATACGCCTCCCCGAGGCGGCCGGCGCAGAACAGCCGGCGGCGGACATCCGGCGGACAGCGCAATTCTCACAATCGCAGAAAAGTCAACCGACCGATATATACAAAACTCGGATTCTGGATTGCAGTATGCGCTCTTATTATCGTGATCGTCCTGATCGTCAAAGGGTGCGATACAGGTAATATCGACGCAGATAAGATTCCCTCTGCAGAGTCGCTCGCCCCTTCGGTCGAGCCGTCATCGCCTGAGCAGGGCTCAGATGCGGGTGCACAGCCAGGCGGAACAACGGGCACGGACTCTCCGTCATCGGCAAATCAACCGTCCACACCGGCGCAGGAGCCGAGCCAAAGTCCCGCACAGCCAACGCCCGATGAAAGTCAGAACGCACCGGAGCCGAGTCAGAGCCCCGTGCAGCCGACACCCGATGTGAAGCCAACTACCCCAAATACAAACTACTACGAAGAGCATGAGATAAACGCAGGTGTCTACCTGATCGGTGCGGACATCCCTTCCGGTACAGCAGACCTGACAGCAATGTCCGGAACGGGAAGCATCTCCACCTCGAACGGCTCATTACAAAACCCGACATTCGGCACTGCCAACTCGTATACAAAATATTCCGAAAATATAGTGCTGAGCAGCGGCACGAGCATCACCGTAACAGGCAGTCTGATACTCAGGATTTCCTATCTTACAAAGCCGGAAATAGGTGCATCTCAGACCTCGTCAGGCGATACGGTCTATACCCTCACACCGGGAACACATATCGCAGGCGATGATTTTGAATCGGGAACATACGATTTTGCAATCGTATCCGGCTATGGCACGGTCACATCGTCCAATGCGGAAACAGGCGGAGGCATCGACGAAATGATGGGGCCTGCCGATAACGGCGGCAACTATGCGCAGAAGGTAAACAGCATTTCCCTGCCGGCAGGCACCGTGGTAACGGTGACCGGCTGCACAGTCACCATAACCAAACGCAATTAACCAAAGGAGATACATAAATGGCAACACAACTTATTAATGGCGGTGTTTATTACGAAAACGGAAAACTCACTGAGGTATGTGCTCTTTCGCCTGACGAGGCGAGGAAAAATACCATGGCATATTCCATTCTGACACGCCATAACACATCGGAAAGCGATGAAAAACTGAAAATCAAATTTGACGCTATGGCGTCACACGATATTACATATGTCGGCATCATCCAGACTGCACGTGCGAGCGGCCTGACGGAATTTCCGATACCCTATGTACTCACGAACTGCCATAACAGCCTGTGCGCTGTCGGCGGCACGATCAACGAGGACGATCATGTATTCGGACTTTCCGCAGCGGAAAAATACGGCGGCATATACGTCCCTGCGCATCAGGCGGTCATCCACTCCTTTATGCGTGAGAAGATGGCGTCCTGCGGCAAGATGATACTCGGCTCTGACAGCCACACACGCTACGGCGCTCTCGGCACGATGGCGATCGGCGAGGGTGGACCTGAGCTTGTAAAACAACTTTTAAAGAGAACCTACGATATCGATATGCCGAAAGTCATTGCGGTATATCTGACAGGTTCGCCGAGACCCGGCGTCGGCCCTCAGGACGTGGCGCTCGCCCTCATCGGTGCAACCTTTGCATCGGGCTTTGTGAAAAACAAGGTGCTCGAGTTCATCGGCGACGGCATAGCAAATCTGCCCATCGACTATCGTTGCGGCATCGACGTCATGACGACCGAGACGACCTGCCTCTCCTCCATATGGGAAACAGACGAGGAGACGGAAAAATACTTTAAAATACATAACCGTCCCGAGGACTATAAGAAGCTCTCGCCGAACGGCACGGCATACTATGACGGCGCAGTCATCATCGACCTCTCAAAGGTCGAGCCAATGATCGCTCTGCCCTTCCACCCGAGCAACGTCTATACGATAAAAGAATTAAACGAAAATGCAAAAGATATTCTGCATCTGTGCGAGACAGAGGCAGAAAAACAGCTCGATAATAAATCCATTCACTTGAATCTCGCAGATAAAGTCACGCCCGACGGCAGAGTACAGGTCGATCAGGGCGTCATCGCCGGATGCGCAGGCGGTATCTACGATAACCTCGTTGCGGCGGCGGACATTCTCCGCGGCGGCAATATCGGCAACGGCTCGTTCGCTCTGTCGGTATACCCTGCGTCTCAGCCTGTATATATGGAGCTGATGAGAAACGGATGTGCCACCGACCTGATGGCGGCAGGTGCGACGATACGCACGGCATTCTGCGGTCCTTGCTTCGGCGCAGGCGACGTTCCTCCGAACGGAGGACTCTCCATCCGTCATTCGACGAGAAACTTCCCCAACCGTGAGGGAAGCAAGCCGACCAACGCGCAGATCGCATCGGTCGCACTCATGGACGCACGCTCCATTGCGGCGACAGCGGCAAACGGCGGCATCCTCACTCCTGCAACAGAGCTCGATATCGAATACTCGAACAAGCCGTATCATTTCGATGATACCGTATATCAGAACCGTCTGTACAACGGATACGGCAAAGCCGACCCGTCAAAAGAGCTCAAATTCGGCCCGAATATCACCGACTGGCCCGAGATGATACCCTTGACTGAGGATATCCTACTCGGCGTCACGGCAGTCATAAACGACCCTGTCACCACGACAGACGAGCTCATCCCCTCGGGTGAGACATCGTCCTACCGCTCGAATCCCCTGAAGCTCGCAGAATTCACTCTGTCACGCAAGGTGCCTGAATACGTAAACAAAGCAAAGGCGGTATATACTGAGGAAAAAGCACGCCGGGACGGCGAATCGCCCGCTTTGCTCGCACGCTATGCCGATAAGCTGAAAAAGATAAAAGGCGAAATGCCGGACGATATCAGCATAGGAAGCGTCGTATACGCAAACAAGCCGGGCGACGGCAGTGCACGTGAGCAGGCGGCATCCTGTCAGAGAGTGCTCGGCGGTGCGGCAAATATTGCACACGAATACGCAACAAAGCGTTACCGTAGCAATCTCATCAACTGGGGCATGCTCCCGTTTGTGATCGACGGCGATATCCCATTTGATGACGGCGATGTCATCTATGTTCCCGATATCAAAAAAGCGGTCGCAGAGAAGGCAGAAAAGATCACGGCATACGTCCTCAAGGACGAGCCGGTCGAGTTCACACTCTCCCTCGGCGACCTGACCGACGACGAACGTGAAAT
>CAYOFP010000030.1:0-13394 GCA_964403505.1 uncultured Lachnospiraceae bacterium | reverse complement strand
TCATTCACTAACAATTTAATATTTGTTTTGTCTAAACTTTGGGGTTCACTTCATTCAGATACCGTTTTTTTGCCGCTTACCCAAAACTTTCATACTGTGCTGTATGTGCGCCACACCTTTCCCTGCGCAAGACGGGTCTTGCGCCCCTACAAAAGTTTTTGAAGGGGGCGTGGGGGAAACTTTTTATCTAAAAAGTTTCCCCCGCAAACAATCACACAAACTTATTCTTCAAAAAGTCCCGCTCCGAATGTGCTCGTATCAAATTCGATATAATTCAGCGCATCTACGGTATCGTCATCGAGGGTCATGGTGAAGTGCACATGCGGCACCTCGGCGCATTCTATGAGTGCGCTCTCGCCCACATAGCCGATGACCTGACCTGCGGCGACCTCTGCACCCTCGTAAAGCTCATCGGGCAGCTTCTCTGAGAGATTCAGATATACCGATCTCAGTCCTGCGCCGTGGTATACGGTAACGCCATTACCCATCAGAGGGTCTTCATATACACTCTCGACGATGCCGTCAGCGCAGGAATATACCTCGCTCCCCACGTCACATGCGATATCAATACCGTCATGAATCCGATAGTCCTCCATCGTTACGGAAAAGACGGGCATGTCCGCATCATACGATTTACTGATGTAGCCATGCGCAGGGACAGTAAAGGAATCCGGCAGTATCTCCTCTGCATCGGCATCTGTCTGATATCCGTCATCGGGCTCTGCTTCCACATCTGCGTCCGTATCAGGTTCGCTCTCGCTCTCACTCTCCGACTCCTCGGGAATCGGACGGGACGGAGGTACCTCGGGGAGGGTCACTTCCTCTGAGCTCTCACTTTCTTTCGGTCTTTCTGACATCTCGGCATTTTCCTTTGCCTTTTTCGCTACGGAAATTACCGATATGCACACCGCACTGACGATCATAGCCGCAAGGACGATATAAAGCAGTGCGGAATATATATTTTTCTTCGTATCTTGTTTCATAAAACAAAACCATCCTTTGCTCTTTTGTCATTATTTTTGACAGCAAAGGATGGTTTTATTCGCAATATTTTTTAAAAATCAATCAAGAAATCAGTCAAGCTCGACGGTCCAGCCGTAGGTGTCCTCGCTCTTGCCCCATTGGATACCCGTGAGCGTATCGTAAAGGTGCTGCGTGACCTCGCCTATCTTGCCATCGTTGATGATGAATTTTTCGTCCTTGTAGCAAAGCTCGCCGATCGGAGAAACGACCGCCGCCGTTCCGCAGCCCCAAGCTTCCTCGAGCTTGCCGTTTTTGAGCGCCTCGCCGAGCTCATCTACGCTGAGCAGTCTCTCGCTCACCTTGTAGCCTTCGTTTCTCAGAATCTCGAGACAGCTCTTGCGTGTGATACCAGGCAGGATAGAGCCCGTGAGCGCCGGGGTGACGACCTCGCCGTCGATCTTGAACATGACGTTCATTGCGCCGACCTCCTCGATATACTTACGCTCAACGCCGTCGAGCCAAAGCACCTGGGAGTATCCCTTTTCCTCTGCCTTTTTGCCGGCACGGTTGGATGCCGCATAGTTTCCGCCGCATTTGATATAGCCTGTTCCTCCGCGCACCGCACGGACGTCGTCTGACTCTATCATTATTTTAACCGGGTTGATACCCTCTTTATAATAACTTCCGACAGGGGAAGCGATGATCATGAATGTCGCATGCTTTACCGAATGTACGCCGAGGTTCTCGTCGTTTCCGAACATGAACGGGCGCAGATAAAGCGATGTTCCGAAGTCGCTCGGCGTCCAATCCTGCTCGAGCGAAACGAATGCCGTGAGCACCTGCATCGCAAGCTCCTCATCGATCTGAGGCAGGCAGAGACGCTCCGCCGACGAATTCATCCTGCGTATATTTTCGATCGGTCTGAAAAGCTGTACCTTTCCGTCGGGACGGCGATATGCCTTGAGTCCCTCGAATATCTCAGAGCCGTAGTGAAGTGCGGTAGATGCCGGATGTACCGAAATATTCCCGAAGGGGACGATCCTTGCGTCGTGCCAACCCTTGTCAGGTGTATAGTCCATAAGAAACATATGGTCTGTAAACACAGTGCCGAAGTCCAACATGGACGGATCGGGCTTTGCCGCCGGATTTACATTTTTTGTGATTTTGATTTCCATAAATAATCTCCCTTCAGCTTATTTTGCTTACCCTTTAGTATAAAAAACATATCAGTTTTTGTCAAGTTGATTTTATTAATATTTTATATTTTTTAATAAAATATCATCCTTCGGCAGTTTGTCAAAAGAAAAATACGGCAAAAGCGCATCGGCGGTGATCGGTGCGGGCTCGGGGATGAGCCCTGCGCACCATGCGATATAGCCGACGAGCGCATCGGGGGTAGTATGTTTTTTGCGGTATTCGGATAAACAAAGGTCTCCGTCCCGCTTTGACAGTCGCCTGCCCTTTTCATCGAGCATGAGCGGTATATGATAATACCTCGGCACACCGTACCCGAGCAGACGGTAAAGATAGATCTGCGCAGGGGTGACGCCGACGAGGTCACGCCCGCGCACCACCTCGGTAACGCCCGAGAGTGCATCGTCGGAAACTACCGCCAGATTATACGCAAAAACGCCGTCCGAGCGACGCAAGATGATGTCTCCGCACTCGTGTGCTAAGTTACAGCGGTATTCACCCATCAGTTCGTCGCAAAATGCGATCCCGGCATCCGGCATATGAAGGCGCAGGGACGGTGCCTTTCCGTCTCTCTTTTCTCCCGACAGGAACAGACGGTAGCATCTGCCGTCGTACAGCGTGCGCCCGTCGCTTGCGTGCGGTGCGCTCGCCGCATGCAGCTCTGCACGTGAGCAGTAGCAGGGATAGACAGTCTGTTTTTCGGATATTTTTTCGAGTGCCGCCCGGTAGATATCCGACCTGCGTGACTGATAGCTCTCTGCGTCATATCCTCCGTCAAAGCGCAGCCCCAGAAAATCGAGGTCGTCGATGATCCTTTTTGCGGCGTCGGGGTCGGCGCACCTTGCCGTATCGAGATCCTCGATGCGCAAAAGCACACGGCCGCCCTTGCTTTTGGCAGACAGCCATGCAATTAAGGCACAGTATATGTTGCCGATGTGCATTTCACTGCTCGGCGTCGGCGCAAACCTGCCTGTGATATTCTCTGTCACCGATTGCCGTCCCACGGCGCATCCTCGTGATGCAGATCAGTGCCGATGAAGCCTGCCTGCAAAAAGTCATCGGAATTATGGCGTATGATATAGTCGATATACGACACGATCATCTTTGCCGTGAGGATATACCCCGTCGCCGACATATGACCGCCGACGAAAAATTTCTTGCAGAAGTCCGCATCATACTTCGGTCCGTATTTATATAAGTCAATGACATATGCATTTGTGAAAAGCTCCGCCATATCATACATGGTCTGCCGCTGAAACGCCGCACGCTCGAGCTGCTCGGGTTCGTCCTCTAAATTCGGTATCGTCACAAGGAAGAATTTCGCACGGGGCTGTATCTCCTTATAGCGCTGAATGATCTGCGCAAAAAAGCCGTAAAACGACGGCTTGTTCTGCCGCCAGTCCTCGAGGCAGATATCCTCTCCCGAGCCGCGCTCACGGTTTTGAAACAGGATGTCATTTGCACCGAGCGCAATAATGTACGCCTGCGCCGCCATATTCTTATCGAAAAATCCGAACTGATCGCCGAATTTCTCACAATACTCCTGTGCGGTCATGCCGCCCTTTGAAAAATTATATACCTTGCACCCTGCCATACGGGCAATATTCTGTCCCCACGAGTAGTCGTATCTGTCGTGCCATCCGACCTTCCCGTTCATTTTCGATTCAAACTCACCCGAGCTCATGCTGTCGCCGACACAGGCGATCGTGCGGAAGATACCGACATATCCGCCGTCACTTACCGGGTAATCAAGAGGTTTTTCATTTTCATCTGTTTTGTAATAAAGCTCCAGATCCATTTTCTTTCTCCTTTTGTTGCCTTTATATCGCAAATCCGCCGTCGACGGACAGCACCTGTCCCGTGATAAATTTCGCCTCGGCGAGGAAAAGCACCGCCTCGGCTACCTCCTCGGGCGTGCCGATGCGCATAAGCGGCGTCTGCTCTTTGAGTGCGGCGATGTCGTCTTCGCTCAGGTGTGCGTTCATATCCGTGTCGATCACCCCGGGGCACACGCAGTTGCATATGATACCCGACGGGCCGTACTCCTTGGCGATCGATTTTGTGAGGGCGATGAGAGCGCCCTTGGACGCTGAGTACGCCGCCTCGCACGATGCGCCGCATATCCC
Organism: uncultured Lachnospiraceae bacterium; assembly: GCA_964403505.1. Lineage (GTDB taxonomy): Bacteria > Bacillota > Clostridia > Oscillospirales > CAG-272 > CAKSEI01. The sequence goes on along the minus strand of CAYOFP010000030.1, from coordinate 9,111 downwards.
CCACACCGACGATATATTGACGATACTGCCGCTGTGTCTGCGTACCATCCCGGGGATCAATGCACGCAAGAGGTAAAAGACCGAGTCGAGATTGACCTGCATGAGACGCCGGTATGCCTCATCGCTCATATCGGTGAGAAGACCGACCTCGCTTATCCCGGCACAGTTTACGAGAATACCGCATTCGCCGACCTCGTCCGCTAACGCACGCACAGCACCGGCATCCGCAAAGTCGCACATAATACTCCTCGCACCTGTCTTCTGACATAACTCCTGTGCTGCTTGTGCGCTTTTATTATATTGAAATGTGACAGAGTAGCCGCGAGCGCAAAACGCCTCGACACATGCACATCCGATCCCCCGGCTTCCGCCGGTGATGAATACAGTTTTCATTTCATAAAAAACCTTTTTTCATTTTTTTATAGTATACAACACTTTTTTTCCCGGGTCAACACAAATTATTCGTGCAAAAAACGCCGATATAGTGTATAATGGTATCATGGTGGTAAAATACGGTATCGAAACGGACAAAATAAAGGGAGAAAAGCGCATCGCTTTTCTTTCCGACCTGCACGGTCAGCGCCCGAGCGTGGAGCAGGATATAGCGAAGTTCTGCCCCGACGTGGTAGTGATCGGCGGAGACCTTTTCGATTCCAAATTCAAAAGCGATGACGCTTTCGACCTCGCATGGGAGCTCGTGCGTGACTATGTGTGCGTTTTCGCCCCGGGAAATCACGATACCGGTATCAGATATGAAGAAAAACTCCGTGAGCTTGAAAAGCACGGACTCATAATACTCGATCGTGGTGCTGTGGCGGTGAGATCCGATCTTTCCTTTTCGGGCGTCAGCTCGCCATCTCATTTCACCCGTGCCGCCGCCATGACCTTTGAAAAGAGATTTTCCATCCTGCTCGATCACGATCCCGATAACGCCGAGAAGTATCCCGAAAATGTATTCGACCTCATATTATCGGGGCACGAGCACGGCGGCATGGTAAGGATCGGACGCCTGAACGGACTCTTAGGCCACAGCGGACTTTTTCCCGCTCACGCAGGCGGTCTCTATCGGTACGGAAAGACCGTGCAGATCGTCTCCCGTGGACTGTGCGAGCATATCTCCGTGCGCATCGGCATCCCGCCCGAGCTCGTGCTGATCACGATCAAAGGCAACTGAACAACGGCGACAGGGGGAGGAGAATCCCTGTCGCCGTTATTTTAAGGCATTATTTGAATTGTAAGTTACTTGAGGGCAACGTATCGCTGAACATCAGCAGATTAGTTGTTACCTTTTCATTTTCGGTCAATGGCTGAAATACGCCGTCCTGATAAAGCATATCCAAAACCATAAGAGCGACGGTGTTGCCGATAAAATTGCTTACACCGGAAGCGACCTCATAATCCTGCATTTGCGGCGGGTATAGCTTTGCTTCTGCCGTTGCAAACTCAAGAGCCTGTCTTGCAAACTGATCTTTGATCTCTTCGCCCGGCTCGGGAATCCGAGCGTGAAAGGCATCAAATGTTTCCTTTGCGACCATGATATTTACCCGATCATCTGCTGTTAAAAATTCCCGTTCTCTCAGGCGGTTGAATTTCTCCGCATTTGCGGCATTGTCAACGATCATTCCGTTCATAAATTCATAGAGATATTCATAATCCGTGAAAAGATTATTTATCCATCCGCCTTTTCGTGAGCTGTATCTCGAATCGACCGACCATGAGAATATCGACGGGTATTTTTCGGAGCCGCGGGTCATGCTGCCGCATGCCCAATATGACGGCAGGTCAAGGGTCGGCAGATAATCCGGGTCGGATAGTTGGCTTTCAAGATTGACAAATGCCATATAATTTCCCCCGTCTGTCGTTTTGATCCTGTATTTTGACACGTCTTTATCTATCGTGAGATTACATTTGCACGTTACACCGTAAAAAACGGCAGCCGCCTCAAGTAATTCACGGTTTCCACCGGGAATATATACATCTGTCAGCTGTTGCACCGCACGTCTTACAAGAGGTACATATTCCTGTACTAATTTCCGGGCAATTTTCAGTTGGAGCTTGCGCTGGTTTTCCCGCAGCTCGATTGAGTACTGCTCGGGGTCAAATACAACATATGTCGTATATCGGCCGCCGTGTGTTTTCACAAGAAAACCGTTATCCTCGAGCAGATGAAGCTTATCGTCAAGATAAACGGGCGTGACCCCGAGCTCCTCTGCGATCTCTTCTCTGGTTTTGGCAGACGGGTAGACGCTGTACACGATGTTAAGGCTCAGCTTATCTTCCAAATAATACTCCGGTCCGCCGTTTGATCCCGGACTTCCGCTGTGACCAAAGCCGGTTGCGGTGATGGGGGACAGTCCCAATTTTCCGATTTTTCTTTCCATTGAAAAACCCTCCTTTAATTCGATTCGCGCTTTGTTTAAGTGCCATTTTACCGTTCCTGCGGGTATCGACATCTCCCGGGAAATTGCGGAAACGGATTGATTCTGATAATAAAACAGGTAAACGATCTGACGGCGGCGTTCGGTCAAAAACGCAATTTCCCTGCGCAGTTGCCTGAGCTCATCCTCGGCATCGTCTAAGGCATAGTCATCACAGAACGGGATCTGCATCCCATCAATAGAAATTCCCTCGTGTTTTTTCTTTGCGGAAACATATTTGGAATAGGTATGCTCGCTGATCCGCCAGATATATCCCTCAATATTGATAATCTCGTCTGCGTGCAAAAGCGAAAGATATACCTCATGGATGATCTGCGAACACAGCTCTTCCGCTTCGTCATAAGAAAAAGATTTCTTGATGGCAAATCCATAGATTTTCTGAAGATATTCCGTTATGATCTGATCTGCTCTTTGTTTATCCATCTTATTACTCCGGCGCCGTTCATATATATAGTGCCGGCAATCGAAAAAGGGTTGGCGTTTTTTAGAAAAAATATAGGCGATTTTATTATACACAAAAACACACCCGACGGATCGGATGTGTTTTTTAATCTAATTAAGCGTTACGAGCGAGCTACGTCGCTCGTTTCAAAACTGTTCATTGGTCCTACCCCCTGTGATTTAATGCTCGATAAGTTTCCTCATACAAGGGAAGTGCAAATTGTTCATTGGTATTACCTCCTCGTCATTATCTGATTCTGATAACGCCTGTAAAATACATTCTGTTCATCGGTCTGTCCTCCTCACAGGGTGTATTCCTTTTTGCACTTTTATTATATCATACGCCTTTTGATATGTCAACATTTTTATCGAAATTTAATAAAATATTTTTTCGACATATTTTGTTTTTTGGCAAATTTTAATAAAACCCTTACAGTTGTACGCTGAAATCCGCAACATCGCTTACTTCAACAGTCTTTCCTTTGCATCTGACTATTATCTTCTTATACTTCTCACCGTATCCGCCGTGCGTCAGCTTGCCGGAAAGGGTGCCGTCTGCGCTCAGGGTAAACTCGTACTCGTTATACTCACCCTCACGGTATGCGAAGTCCTCGCCGTTGTCCTGATAGTGGGTGTATGCGCCCTTTCCCGGGTACACATCGAGGATCAGGGTGTCAAGCGGCTTCTCTCCCACATACTGCATGCTCTCGTAATTCGGCAGGATAGAGCCTGCCTTTACATACATGGGCATGGTATCGAGCGGCGCTTTTGCGATAACGGATCTGCCGCCCTTTATCTTCTTTCCGGTATTATAGTCATACCACTCGCCTTTAGGCAGATAGACCGCACGGTCGGTCGCTCCCTGCTCGATGACGGGAGCGCACAGGACACTCTCGCCGACGAGGAACTGACTGTTGCACCTCGCCGCCTTGTCGTCGTTTTCATAATGCAGTGCGAGCGGACGCATGACCGCAAGTCCCGTTTTCTCGCCCTCGAAAAGCAGGTCATACATGTACGGGATAAAGGCATAGTGCAGTGCGACATATTTGCGGTAGATATCGAGCGTTTCCCGGCCGAACCGCCACGGCTCCTGATAGCGCGAGCCTTTATTGCAGTGGTTTCTGAACAGCGGAGAGAAAACCGCCGCCTCGACCCAGCGCACGAGCAGCTCGGGCGTCGTATCCAACATAAAGCCGCCGATATCCGTACCGACGATGGACATGCCGCACAGACCGAGGGTGCAGAGCTGAGGAATGAGCAGGCGCAGATGCGACCATATGCTGCGGTTATCGCCCGTCCATGCGGTCGCATACTTCTGCGTTCCGGCATAGCAGGCACGGGTAATGACAAAGGGACGCTTTCCCGTATGCGCTTTAAGTCCCTCATATGTCGCACGGCTCATATTGTGCCCGTAGATATTGTGCACCTCGGCGTGGGTAGTGCGCCGTCCCTCGTTCGTAAAGGCGACGTCCTGCGGCAGCTCCCCACGGAAGGATGCCGGCTCGTTCATATCGTTCCATATGCCCGATATGCCGAGTTCCTTGTAAAAGCTCATGTGATCGCTCCACCAGCTTCTCACCTCAGGCGAGCCGAAATCGGGATAGAGCGAATCGCCCGGCCATACCTGATTTACATACGGCAGGCCGTTTTTATCTTTTGCGAAGTAGCCTCGCTCGAGTCCCTCCTCATATATATTATAGTCCTTTTCGACCTTGACGCCCGGGTCGACGATGGTCACCGCCTTGAATCCGTTTTCCTTAAGGTCTGCGACGGTCTTTTCCGGGTCGTGATACCGTTCCTTATTAATAGAAAATACCTTGTACCGCTCCATATAGTCGATATCGAGGTGTATCGCATCACAGGGGATTCCGTTTTCACGCATATTGTCTGCGATGTATCTTACGTCCTTTTCATCGACATAACCCCAGCGTGACTGGTGATAGCCGAGCGTCCACCTCTGCGGCAGGGGCGTCGTTCCCGTTAAATATGTATACGAGCCGACAACATCGGCAAGCGACGAGCCGTAAATGAAATAATAGTCGAGGTTGCCGCCGTCGACGCCGTACCACATATAGTCGGGACTGTCCTTTCCCATATTGAAAACGCTCTTGTATGTATTATCGAAAAAGATACCGTATACCTCGCCGTTTGATTTTTTCGACATATAAAAGGGAATCGACTTATATATCGAGGACATCTGCTCGTCGTGGGGCGCAGCCGTATCGGTATTCCACATGACGTATTCATATCCCCGTTTGTCGATAAATCCTGCCTTATCGCCGAGACCGAACAGGATCTCGTCACGGTCGAGACTCTTTACGACATTGATCGTCTTGTCGAAATCGGCGCGCTCGATCTTATGTCCCTCCTGCGCCATGAGGGCGGCGTCCGCATCGCTCATGCGGAGCACTTTCTCCATCTTACCCCGGTAGTCACGGCACACCGTCTTTCCTGCGGCAGAGAAGAAGTCTATTTTCAGGTTGGAATATATCTTCGCCGTGACGTATTCGGTGCGCAGGGTCACCTGGGCGCCGTTTCTCTCCCACGAGAAATCTGTTTTCACGCTTTTATCGCCGTCAATGGCGCTCGAAAAATGCTCGTCCGACAGAAACGGCACGAACACGTTGATGATCTTTGCATTCACGACCTCGATGACCGCCGTTTTTTTCTCATACGTTAAATACAGCTTGTTTCCACTCGCTGTGCAATCTGTTAATTTACCGAAATTTATCATAATATCACCTCACAACTGAGTATACCATCTCGAATAGTTTGTGTCAATACAGAAAATGAGGTACACACGAAAGTGTGCACCTCATTTTCTTATTTTTTAACGAGATCATTCACATATGTGATAAGCTCGGTGCTGTCGGTAAGCAAACCCAAAGTCGCGGAGCTTTTGTATTCATCGTCATGGCTGATGAAGATATCGTTGTGCTCCTCTCCCGTCAGCGAAAGGAATATCCGTTTGATTTCTTTTTCCTCGTCTGCCGAGCCGCCGCCTGATTGCATCATATTAAAAGTCTGCCCCTTGCATTCGTCATATATGAATTCAACAAACGTCTCGCTTTCTCTGAGTCTGTATGAAAAATGTTCTCTCGTCTCAAAATCGTAAGCATCAAGCAGCAGCGTACCGAAAGCGTCGCTTTTATCTGCTCTTTCTCTGACATATGAGACAATTTTTTTATACGCTTTCTCTCCCGGCAGGATCTCCTTTTCGACTCCGTCCGAACCAACTATGATCTTATCGGGCTCTGCCGGAAAGGCATTGTCAGGCTTTTTTGCCGCACGGTATGAATCGTCAAAATAGTACCTCAAAACTTCGAGCGAATCACCGATTTTGCCGTAGATGGAAATATAATACCCGTTTTCGTCCTTTGTAAGGACGTAGCTGTTCATCACAAATTCGCTCTCCGTATCGGGGTAAATTAAAGCGATCTGTGATTCGGCATAAGTGCGTATGACATCCTCGGTCAGTCCCTTTGCGACCTTTTGGGATATACCGTCATATTTCCCTGCATATTGCACCGAAACGTTTAACACAACTCCGTCATACATGACAGAAAATTCAGCATTTTCATCCGTGAATATTTCTCCCACCTTGCGCGCCAAGGTGACGTAATACAGACCGTAGCTCTCTTTTTCCTCAAAAGTCTGCAGTTCATATTTCTCGGGGTGCTCGGTAAACTGCGGCAACCACTCCTCCGCAATTTTTACTGCCGCATCTTTGCCGACGGGGGCGACATCCGACATCGGATTCTTTGTCCCGTTAAAATAATATCCGCGCAGTTTTCCGTTTTTATAGATAAAGTCGTTTCCCGTTTCATCCTTGTAAATATCCGCCGTGCCCTCTTTTATGCTGCATGACTCGTGATAAGTCAAACGGATGTTTTTCTCACCCATAAAATCAATATCAAAGCTCTCCGGTAGCTCTTCTGCACTTCCGTCTTCCGACATAGGGATGTTCATTTTACCGGTAATGGTGACGACGCTTACCGCCAGGACCGCTAAAGCCAACACCGCAACGATGCAGATTCTGAAAATATTTTTCCTCATTGTAAGCCTCCTTTTGATTCTATTTACACCTTTCTATTACTTATTCAACCGAAAACCACATTTTACTTACAATCTTGGAAAAAAATATTTATTTCAAAAAAATTCCTTAAATGTCTTTAAATTGAGGACGAAATGTGATATACTATTATGAATTATGTAAAAAACAGAGGTATACTTAGTTTGGTAAGAGAAGATTTAAGAAACATTGCAATTATCGCACACGTCGACCACGGAAAGACGACCCTCGTTGACCAGATGCTCAAGCAGGGCGGCGTTTACCGTGATAATCAGACAACGACCGAGAGAGTCATGGACTCAAACGACTTAGAAAGGGAACGCGGCATCACGATCCTTTCAAAAAACACGGCAGTACACTATAACGATGTCAAAATAAATATCATCGACACCCCCGGCCATGCGGATTTCGGCGGCGAGGTCGAGAGAATACTCAAAATGGTGAACGGCGTACTCCTGCTCGTCGATGCGGCGGAAGGGCCGATGCCCCAGACGCGCTTCGTCCTTCAGAAGGCGCTTGCGCTCAATCACAAGGTGATCGTAGTTATCAATAAAATAGACAAGCCCGATGCACGCCTCGAGGAAGTCGAGGAGGAGGTGCTCGAGCTCCTGCTCGAGCTTGATGCGACGGACGAACAGCTCGACTCCCCCATGATATTCTGCTCGGGCAGAGACGGCACGGCCTCTCTTTCTCCCTTTGAAAAAGGCGAGGATCTGCGTCCGCTGTTTGACACGATACTCGAGTATATCGAGCCGCCTCAGGGCGACGACACCGCTCCCTTACAGATGCTCGTCTCCTCGATCGACTACAACGAATACGTCGGCAGGATCGGCATCGGCCGTGTGGATAACGGCGTTTTGCGTGTCGGTCGTGAGGTCATGATGTGCAACTATCACGAGGCGGACAAGCTAAAGAAAACGAAGATCGTATCGCTGAGCGTTTTCGACGGTCTGTCGAAAAAGGACGTCACAGAGGCACGCCCGGGCGACATCGTCTCCTTCTCGGGCGCAGAGGAGATCACCATCGGCGACACGATATGCGATATAGAAAACCCCGAACCGCTTCCCTTCGTCAAGATAAGCGAGCCGACGCTCCAGATGACGTTTGCGGTAAACGATTCGCCTTTTGCAGGACGTGAGGGTAAATTCGTCACCTCCCGTCAGCTCCGTGCGAGGCTTTACAGCGAGCTTTTGAAGGACGTCTCCCTCCGTGTCGAGGACGGCGAAACGACAGACTCCTTTAAGGTATCGGGCAGAGGTGAAATGCACCTCTCTATCCTTATCGAGACCATGCGCCGTGAGGGATACGAGCTAGCGGTCAGCACGCCGAAAGTCATTATGAAGGAAATTGACGGCGTGAAGTGCGAGCCGATGGAAAAAGTATACATCGACGTCCCTGACGATTCCATGGGAAGCGTCATGGAGAAGCTCGGCGCACGCAAGGGCGAGCTGCTCGACATGACCAGCAACAACGGCAGAAGCCGTATCGAATACAACATCCCTGCCCGCTGTCTCATCGGCTACCGCTCGGAATTCCTCACCGACACACGCGGCGAGGGCATTATGAATACCACCTTCAACGGTTATGCTCCATACAAGGGCGAAATAACAAGAAGATACACAGGCTCGCTAATCGCATCGGAAACAGGCGAGGCAACGTCATACGGACTCTACAACACGCAGGAGAGAGGCGACATGTTCATCGGCGTGCAGACGCCCGTATACGAGGGCATGATCGTCGGCCGTACACCTAAAGTAGGTGATATCGCCGTCAACGTCTGCAAGAAAAAGCACCTCACCGCTATCCGCTCATCGGGCGCAGACGAAAAACTGCTTCTCACACCGCCTACGGTATTCTCCCTCGAGGAATCGATCGAGTTTATCGCCGACGACGAGCTCATCGAGGTAACCCCGAAAACCATCCGGTTACGCAAAAAGATCCTCGACAACTCCCTGCGCCTTAAAGATCAGGCAAAGCGCAAGGATCAGGCGCATTAAAAATAAATCAGGGAACTTTTTGGAAAAAGTTCCCTGAGACCCTCAAAAACTTTTGATGGGAATAGTTATTGCGAAAGAGATAAAATTGTATTAAAAAACGGTATCTAAATGATATGCACCCCAAAAGTTAGACACTTATGGGGTGTATATTTATATGGGAAAA
>CAYOFP010000029.1:0-15755 GCA_964403505.1 uncultured Lachnospiraceae bacterium | reverse complement strand
CATTCACTAACAATTTAATATTTGTTTTGTCTAAACTTTGGGGTTCACTTCAAAAAGATACCGTTTTTTGTTTAAAGGCAGGAAAATCAAAGCCGTCAAGAGAGAGAACAGTCTCACTGTCTTTCGCAAAAACAGACCCCTTTCACAAAAAGTGAAAGGGTCTGTTTACTTTATTCAGCTGCTTTACGTGCAGAAATATTAGCCTTTGATTTATCATAATTCGGACTCTCGGAAATATATTTTTCCGCGCTCGCAATATCGTCTGCAATCGCATTCAAGTCAATCTCGAATGAATTTGAACGAAATTTGCCATCTTCTTCGGCTGTAAAAATGCTTTCCGATTGAATGTTTGCAAGGTAATAGGCATTTTTACCCCATCTGTCAATAACTTTTGTGTCTGCGCCCAAAACAAACAGATACTGTTCCCCTGACAAATAATCATCTTTAGAGTTATTAGTAGCCTTTAACAACAACTCATTGGTTTTGGAGTCGTTCATCGCAAGAGTGCTTGTTATGACTGACACAGTTTTGCCCTCTTCAATATTCCCTTTATACGATTTAACAACTTTAACGATATAAGGCTTTTGAATTCTGTTTGCCTTGCCATTCTCGTCTAATTGTCCGTAATTCGAACTTGTCATAATTGCCTTTTCGGAATCTATGACCTCACCCAAAACAACATCATATGATTCTCCTATCATTTTCATATAGTTCGTGGGAGCACGATTTATAAGCATATGAGTGCCGACAGAATTGTCGATGCTTGCCGTAACATCTCCCGATTCTTCGTCCAAATCATTTGTGGCGTCCACGTCTTCCTTATCCAAATCATTTGTAACCCTTGAGTCTTTCACGTCCGTCCTGATATCCATAGCCGTTACAACCACCATAGCAATCACCAATATTAATGCTGTTATAGCAATACTGAGAACTTCTGCAAGTCTTTTCTTCATGTTTATTATCCCTCCTTATATATTTTAATTATAAATCTATAATTAATTTAATTGATTCAAATTCTTAATATCCTGATTATGCAAGCTCGTTTTTTTACTTTCACCATCATCGCAAAAAAAGTGCATTGTCCATTCCGTAGTCCAAGAATCATATTTGTCACTTAATCCAAAAACATGCCCAACTTCATGCATAAAAACATTATATACATATTGTTTTCCCGGTTGTACAGAATTACTCCACTCTATTGCAGAATTACCATTCAAATATACATCTATTTCCGTCGCATACATGTATGAAGAATAATTGACCAGAACAAACGACAAAATACCCTCATAATCAAATGGATCATCATATACATCAGAAAAATCAAATTTAGTGATTATATTTTCTCCATCATATAAATTATCATCACTATAATAATTTATATCAGTACCTTGGGAAAAAGGGTATGTATTGTATAACTCACATTGAGAGTTTAAAGCATCATTCCAATTTCTAAATGCATAATATATTTGGTTTTTCGTTAAATCTGTAAATCCATTATATATTTTAAATGACATGGTAGATGCCAAGCTGCCGGCATGCGCTCCGGTATAGAATATACAATGATCAGACCAAAGCCGTCTTCCGTCACTTAACACAGCACTTATACTAATACGATATTTATTGTCAAGGATACCGAATATATTGACATGATGCGCTAATGCCGGCGCATGAACAGTATAACTGCGTTGGGATGCCGGGCATGTGGTGTCAACAACATATACCGGATAACTTGTAGTATCCATATTTTCCCGATCCCCTGCAAATCTTCTAATGGCGATTGTATAATAGCTAATAGTTCCTGTCGTAGGAGGCGCATTCCATCTAACTACGATAGAATGATTTGGTTTTGTTTCCTCATACATTTCCGGACTGGTAATAACAGGTCCGTCAGGATTTGCGTGAGACGAGATTCCAAAAAAACAACTCATAGTCAAAATAGTAAAAACGAACAGAAATCTTCGCATTTTTCGTACCAGCCTTTCTAGAATTGATGAATTCATCTACCTATATTATATGGCAAAATCAAACAAAAATCCATTGACATTTCCCACAATTTTTGTCAATATTTTCCGTTGATTTACACAAAAGTTTTGTTTGTCGCCCTTTGAGAAATGACAGGAGACAGCTTCTCTGTCCTAACTGTTCTGTATATTGAAACGGGGCTGTCTTAGTACGACAGCCCCTGAAACCTTCAAAAAACTTTTGATAGATATCCCGTCGGCGGACGACGGGGTATCTGACGGATCATTTGTCCGCTTCGTCATTGTCCTTATGCTCGGGAAGCTCAGCCGAATCTTCCTCCGTCTGATTTCCGCCGAACAGATAGACAGCACCGATGACAAACGCACCCATGGTCGGAATCTCAAATATGTATACACAATTCTCATCATTAAAAACCTGAATTGCAACCATAAACGCCGCAAAGCAACATAAAAACATTGCAAAAATATAACCGATAACAGTCCATCCGCTAATTTGATTTTTCATTGTAAATGCCCTTTCTTATTTATAAATATTCTTTGCTCTGACTTCCATTGGATGCGTTTCGGCATCAACGTTAAAGGCTGAACTTATCGAAAATGAAATCGACGGCCCTGATGCCGATACTCCAATCGATGCAGAAGAAGAAGCAAGCATTTTTCCATGATAGTATTGAGCGTATGCAATAAACTCTTCATATGTGTATTTATTGTTTATTTTTAAATAATATCTTAAATATCCCCTAAGGGTGGTTGCAAAGGTGGTAGCTGTTCCCAGATTACTCACGCACGGCCACGATATTTTCACTTGTCTGCCCTGTCCCATAGATACCGGACTCATCGTGCACCAAATCGAACCCTCCGAAGAATTCATTGATGTTAAAGTATTAGTACACTCTTTACCGAGTAAATTATACCTAAGTACAAATGACTCTCTTGGATTGCTGTGTACAATCAAATCGGTTGCCGGAGCAACTGCAAAATAATCGTGTAACCTATAATACGGTTCTTTTTTCCACTCAAAGCGATATTGAACCTGATAGGTATCATTACCCATCCACACCAATCCCATATTTTGCTTTAGGTAACACGAACTGTCAGAGTTCCAAATCGACGCGCCACTGTATCCGGACTGCCCCATGTACAAACGGTCATTTCGTGTCTCACCATCCATATCATTCCAGTCATAAACCGGCTGTAATTCGAGTACACCGTTAGAGGACAGCGTGCTGAGCGAAGTGTTATCGTGATCTTCCTCTGCGCACTGCACCTGATTTAATTCGTACTCAAATACCTGACGAGAAAGCTCGACAGCCTCCGACTCGTCTTCCTCTGCACTCTCATAATACTTTGTATAAACTGCGTTATTTGATACTGCGAGAGCGTTTTCGTCAAGCTCTAAAAGAGCCTCCTCGGTGTACCAATCGTCAATTTCTTCGAGCGTCCAGCCTGCATCGAGCAGCATACTGATGGTAGCCTCTCTGCGAGTGATCTCAGGACGTTCCTGCATCACTTCTTCTCTGGTTGTTTCTGCTCCATCCTGCGTTTCCGTACTGTCCGCAAAAACGGCGGTTTGCATGCCGAGTAATAGAATCACGGCAACAAATACTGATATTAATTTTTTCGTCATGATAATATTTCTCCTATATCAATTGTTTTTTCAGCTTGGTCTCGTACCATTTTGATTTTCAGTTTTTGATTGAGTGCTGCTTTGCGCAGTGCCTCACTATACTCCACGGTATTACTGATCGGTTGATCGTTTATATGGGTCAAAATGTCTCCGATCTGTAATTTGTCGATTACTGGACTATCCTCGCCGATCTCCCGGATCACAAGTCCCTTTGCGCCTGGCAAACCATACTTCTGATAGATATCTCTCTCAAAAGTAAGCTGCAGATCGGGAACTTCGATTCCCCGATCTAACAGATCGATAATCTCCCGTAGCTGTGCGGCAGGTATCGCAAAACCAAGACCCTCTGCACCGAATTCGGTCGATTTGAAAGTTATCATTCCAACGACACGATTATCAGTGTCGACAAGCGGACTGCCACTGCACCCGGGCGACAGATTGATATTCGTTTGCAGCAGTCGCTGCGTACCGAATCCGACGATGTCCGTATTCGTAATCAGACCTTGTGAATATGTACCCCGTAGGTAGGCGGAAATCGGCGTCGACAGATTGAACACCTGTTGCCCAACGCCCTCGATGTTCTCCGCAAAAGATAAAACAGGCAAATCAGCTTCAACTGTTAAAAGTGCAACATCGCTTTGTTCATCTTTTGCAGTTATGGTTGCGCGTAGGACATTATTATCATATGTAACAATGTTGATTTGGGTATTATCCCCCTGTACATTATGATAATTTGTTAAAATCGTTCCGGGTTTGACACAAAACCCACTGCCGATCGCCACATCGGAAGTCAAAATTTCCTTATCCATATCGATCCCGTTTACAATTGTAACGACCGAACGGCTCACGGTATCAATATCCGGCTTTGGTATTTGCTCAGTCGGTCTTAATATCGCGATAATCGAGACAGCGAGTGCAACAACTGCGCAAAGGATAACCGCAAGCAATGCAACCAAGAACTTTTGGCTTTTTTCCTGTTTCATTAAACCTCCTTAATTCATATTTGAGATCGCTAAATTAATGCTATTTTAATTGATTACTCCTATCCCACCTTTCACTATAATTTTTTATTTTTACATTTTCATCGTTGTTTTACCATTATTTTCTATATATAGTATAGACCATTTTTTTATGCTTGTCAAGATTTCTTTATATCGAGCGGAGGGTTAGCACCGAAAAACGGTATCTCATCGATACCGTTTTGTCTCTCAGCCTATAAAGACTTCCCACATACAAGCACAACCAAAGGAGAACCCTCGGCGAGGGTTCTCCCTCTTTTGCACTGCGCGCAAAATTCACTCTTTCCTGCGCTTGGAGAAAGCAAAGGAATTTCGCCGTCTGCGGACGGCGACAAGGGCTCCGCCCTTTGAACCCGGTCGCTTTTTGAAAAAAGCGACGCAAAAACTTTATCTCTGTCGGCGATAATCTTCCCCAATAAAAGTTTTTGAAAGGGGTGCGGGGTGAGGTTGCCCGCGCCGCCGGTGGCGGATGAAGCGGGCAAAACGAAGTGCAGCGGTCGGCGATTGACAAGGTGCGTCCCGCACCGCAGGCAGAGCCGGGCGTGGGGTTCCCCGCCGCGAGGTTACGCAGCGGTGGGGGTTCCGAGCCGGGCACCGCAAAAGGAAAACTTTTTTCTAAAAAGTTTCCCCCGCAAAAATCTCCCCTTATAACAGCACCTCGCCCGTTTCTTCGATCTCCTCGACGGGAGTGGCGGAGAATCCGGACACTGCGAAAATAATATACATCAGCGAGAAGTAGATGACCGAGCTGAAATAGATACAGCCGATCTGCACTCTCGCGCCGTTCACGATCTCGTAAGCATACTGGATCATTTTACCTGCAGCGATCTGATAGATATAATATGCGATCGGCGCAAGGAACACAAACGACACCCACTTGTTTTTCCTCAGGAACTTTACCCTCTGGAAAAGCTGAACATACAGAATAAACGCAACGCATACGGCGTTAGGCAGGGGCGCGAAATACTGAGTATCCGACATGATTGCGACAGACGCCACCTGAGTGATGATAAAGACCGAGGGCGGGATGAGCATCATATTGATATCGGTATTTGCAAACAGTACCGCCGCCATCGAAAGTCCGCACAGGATCTTGAAGACAAACGAAACGATGACCTGCTGTCCCGTCGCATACTTATCGGGAGTCATCAGGCCCGTCCACCATCTTTTGGCCTCCGGCTCGTACCGGTAGATAAATATCGTTGCTGCGATCATAAGTATACCGACGATAAGCGTCAATATCGCTCCGAGTGAATTATTCTTGATAACACACCTTGTCTTGTTCATCACAAACCTCCGTTATTTACAAAAATCGAGTATATAATCTATCTGTTTTTGCACATTCTCGGGTGATGCGCCGCCTGCGCTCGTGCGCAGACGCACGCATTTATAAAGGTCGATCGCATCGTATAAGTCCCCGTCAAAAGCATCGGAATACGCACGGTATTCATCGAGCGTCAGCTCCTCGAGGGTCTTACCATTTTTCACACAATCGCCGACGATGCCGCCGACTGCCTTATATGCAGTGCGGAAGGGAACACCCTTTTTTGTCAGATAATCGGCGAGGTCCGTCGCATTGATGAATCCACGCTTTGCAGCGTTCAGCATATTCTCTCTCAGCACCGTTGCCGTATCGAGCATGGGCGTGAAGACCGTCAGACACTTGTCAAGTGTGTCGATACAGTCAAAGATCGCCTCTTTATCCTCCTGCATGTCCTTGTTATATGCGAGCGGCAGTCCCTTCAGCGCCGTGAGCAGGGCGAAGAGGTCGCCGTAAACTCTGCCTGTCTTTCCGCGGATCAGCTCCGCCATATCGGAGTTTTTCTTTTGCGGCATGATCGACGAGCCTGTCGTGAATTTGTCCGATAACTCAATAAACTTAAATTCCCAGCTCGAATACAGGATGATCTCCTCGCAAAAGCGTGAGAGATGGGTCATGCATATCGAGGCGGCAGACATCAGCTCCAGCGCAAAATCCCTGTCGGACACGCCGTCAATCGAATTCTGCGTGAAGCCGTCAAAGCCAAGCTCTCTTGCCGTCATTTCTCTATCGATATCATATGTAGTTCCGGCAAGAGCACAACTGCCGAGCGGACTTTGGTTCATACGCTTTGCCGCATCGTCAAAGCGGCCGATATCACGGGTGAACATCATCCCGTATGCGAGCAGCTGATGCGCAAACGTGATGGGCTGAGCACGCTGCAGGTGGGTATATCCCGGCATGACGGCGTCCTTCGACTCGTCCGCCTTCTCACATATGACATGGCATAACGTGACGAGCTTTTCACGCAGTTCGCTCACCCTGTTCCTCAGATACAGACGGATATCAAGCGCCACCTGGTCATTACGGCTGCGTGCGGTGTGCAGACGCTTGCCTGCGTCGCCGATCCGCTCGGTCAGCTCCTGCTCGACATACATATGCACATCCTCGCACTTCATATCGGGCGTGACAACGCCCTTCTCGAGGTCACAAAGTATCTCGCCGAGCGTCTTTACGATAAGTGCGGAATCCTCTTTCGATATGATATTTTTTTCGCCGAGCATACGTGCGTGGGCGATCGAGCCTGTGATATCCTGCTTTATCATGCGGGAATCAAAATTAATACTCCGGTTAAATTCGTCCGCTATCGCATCGAGTTCCTCAGCGAAGCGTCCCTTCCACAATTTTTCCATAATTATATATCCTTATGATGCTTTTTTACATGGCAGAAATGTTCATATGCCTCAACATCTGCGTTTTTCAGCATATGCTCGAGCTCGTTATCTCCCATGACGGTCGTTCTGCCGCCCTCGTAGAGCTTGTCTATCTGCTCCTTCATTGAGACGATATAGGGCGCACGCTTGTCCACGGCGATACCCTTTTCATCGAGGCGGTAATACCTCGTTATCCAATGTGCGATCCCTGCGAGGCCGCTGTGCGCATCGACTGCGACAGCCGCCGGGCGCTTTAATATCTTCTTGGTATTAAAAATATTGTATATCTCCTCGTCCTTGAGCAGTCCGTCGGCGTGTATGCCGGCACGGGTGATATTGAAGTCACGTCCGACAAAAGGGGTACGGGGAGGGATATCGTAATCGAGTTCATCCTCGAAATAACGGGCGATATCGGTGATGACCGAGAGGTCCATACCGTCGGTCGTGCCGCGGAGGGATGCATACTCGATCGCCATCGCCTCGAGAGGACAGTTTCCCGTCCGCTCGCCGATACCGAGCAGCGAGCAGTTGACGCCCGATGCGCCGTACAGCCACGCCGTGGTGGCATTCGTCACGACCTTATAGAAATCGTTATGTCCGTGCCACTCAAGCATATCGGAGGTGATACCCGAATAGTGCTGCAGGCCGTAGATGATACCCTGAACGCTTCGGGGGAGCGCCGCACCCGGATAGGTGACGCCGTAACCCATCGTGTCGCACGCACGTATCCTGATCGGCGTGCCGTATTCATCGCCGAGCTCCTTGAGCGCCGTCGCAAACGGTACGACAAAGCCGTAAAAATCAGCTCTCGTGATATCCTCGAAATGGCATCTCGGACGGATGCCGCACTCGAGCGCCTTACGCACGATATCAAGATATTTTTCCATCGCCTTCGCACGGGTCAACCCCATTTTTTTATAGATATGATAGTCTGAGCAGGAGACGAGCACGCCCGTTTCCTTCAGGCCCAGATCCTTGACTATCTGAAAGTCCTTTTCATTCGCTCTGATCCAGCTCGTCACCTCGGGAAACTCATACCCGAGCTCGAGGCACTTCTCGACAGCCTTGCGGTCTTTTTCTGTATAGACGAAAAATTCACTTGCACGGATGATGCCGTTTTCTCCGCCGAGTTTATGCATGAATTTGTATAACTCTACGATCTGCTCCACGGTAAACGGGGAGGTAGACTGCTGACCGTCACGGAATGTCGTATCGGTGATCCAGAGCTTTTCGGGCGTTATCATCGGCACGTTGCGGTGATTGAACGACACCTTCGGTATAGAATCGTATTCAAAAAGATTTCTGTACAGCTCGGGCTCGTCCCGTTCCTGCAACTGATATTTATAGGTCGATTCCTCAAGCAGGTGAGTCGAATCGGAATAGTATAATTCTCCTACATCTTCATTACGCATGTTTCATACTCCTCAAAAGCGTCTGATGACACTAATCCATTATAAATAATATTATACACCATCTCCGAAAAAAAAGCAATATGATTAAAATCAGGGAACTTTTGAAAAAGTTCCCTGAAACCCTCAAAACTTTTGATGGGAACAGTTATATGCGACAGAGATATAATTGCAGCAAAAAACGATATCTGAACGATACCGTTTTATCTCTGTCGCCTATATATTTTTCCCCCTTAAGGTTTTTGTGGGAGGCGTGGGGGACACTTTTTGCAAAAAGTGTCCCCCACAAACCTGCACAAACAAACCAAGGGAGAACCCCCGGCGAGGGTTCTCCCTCTTTTGCACTTTGGGAAGGCAAAGGAATTTCGCCGTCTGCGGACGGCGACAAGGGCTACGCACCCTTGACCCGGTCGCTTTTTGAAAAAAGCGACGCAAAAACTTTATCTCTGTCGGCGATAATCTTCCCCAATAAAAGTTTTTGAAAGGGGTGCGGGGTGAGGTTGCCCGCGCCGCCGGTGGCGGATGAAGCGGGCAAAACGAAGTGCAGCGGTCGGCGACTCGCAAGGTGCGTCCGCACCGCAGGGAGAGCCGGGCACCGCAAAAGAGACACTTTTTATCTAAAAAGTTTCCCCCGCAAAAAACCAAAAATCACTCAAAATTCAAACACAGATTTTTTAGCACCGTCGCCACTTCGGCTCTTGTGGACTGACCTTTCGGGTCGAAGTACGAACCGCTTTCAGTTGTAAGCTTGCCCGTGATGAGGGTACTTCTCTGGCAGATCTCAACTGCGTTGAGCGCCCATTTCGAAATATTGCCCGAATCGAGAAATGCCTTCGGATTCGATTTTGCGACGAGCGCAATTCCTGCGTACTCGCAATAGTTCTTTATCATCACGCACATTTCTTCTCGTGTGATATTCGCGTTTGGCGCAAACGTCGTGGGAGACATGCCCGAGACGATCTTATTCTCCGCCGCCCATGCAATATATCCCGAGTAATACTGTCCGGTCTTGACATCGGTAAATGCTGTCTTTGCGTCCCTGTTGTCAGGTGCTCCGTCGAGCCTGCCGAGTACGGTGACGAACATCGCACGTGTCATATTTGTATTCGGCGCAAATGTAGTCTCACTCGTACCGCTGAACAGTCCGTGATATACGGCGTAGCTGACTGCGTCCGAATACCATGCGCCGATATTGACATCGCTGAATTTATTCTTGACCGGAGATATCGCCTCTGTGCGCAAAAGCATGTGACACCCGGCGCAGAACACCTTTTGCTCGCCCGAGACTTTAAACGTCGGCTCGACGATTATCTTTATATTTCCGTCCTCGTGCGGCTTCATCGGTATCTTTTCATCTACCGAGATGATCGCACTGCAGTCGGCACATACCGTGCACGAGCTTCCCTCTGAGGTGCAGGTCGCTTCTTTCGTCACCGTCTTCTCTGTCTTTTCGTGAGAGCAGCGGTTCTCCTCTGCATCAAAGACAGGATGAAGTACCGACTTCGTAAGAAGACCGTCCGCTGCCGTCCCGTCGGGGTATGCCCAGTGGGAGAAAGTGTATATATATGACGTGTCAGGAGCCTTTGTCAGAACGTCGCCCTGATATAACTCCTCCGCCGTTGCGACTTTGTACATGGAGTTTGACCAGTAACTGCCGGTATGATACTCCTCTTTCGCATATTCAAGGACAGCGCCATCTTCATCGACAAACGCAACCTCGCCCGACAGCTTGCCCTCGTAGATGCCGACCAGCTCTATTTTCGCATTGTCATTTACATTTACGGTAAATTTATTTCCCTTTGTCGAGTCGGGATCGTTGAATGCCGCCCAGACAACTCCGCCGAACGATGAGCCGGCAGCGTTCATCAAATACCAGTTCAGGGTAAACGCCCAGAGTCCGTCCTCGGATATCCGGAACAGACAGTCGCCGTAATAGTTTGCCATATTGTTGCTGTCACGCAGATTGTTCGGCTGACCCTTCGGATAAGACACCATACGGAATTTGCCGATATCGACAGGCGTTTCAATGCCGGTCGCCCTGAAAAGAAACGTGATATAGGCAGCCGGCGTCTGCGTCTCATAGGATTCTAAGTAACCGCCCTCTCCAATGAGAACGATATCGTCATTTACATCATATGCACCTTTGCTATTCGTAAAGCTCTCTTTGCCGATGCCGACAACACTCATGCTGCCGTCGAGCTCAGAGCCGATGTATGTATCACCGCACGACACACACACACCTATAACGGCGCCGGTCTCAAGCTTGTATACATATCTATGTCCCTTTGCCGGGATACTCTGCGTCTCGGTGTGACCGCAGTTGGCGCAGACGCTGTTCTTTGTACCCTCGCGTGTGCAGGTAGGTTCTCTTATTTCATCGACGTAATCATGCTCGGCGAGGTCGAGCAGCGAGAGAGAGAGCACATCGTCGCACAGCGTGCATTTCTTGGATACACTTCCCTCGACGGTGCAGGTGGACGGAACGGTCTCAGCCTCTCCTGCCACATGCTCAAGCGGAGGCAGTATCACTTTTTCGACAATACCGCAGTCGGAGCATTTGCGTTCAGCGACGCCGCTCGAATGGCATGCCGCCGCACGCACGACCGTTGTTTTGCCGAACTTATGCTCTGTTATAACGACGGTTATTTTTGCCGTCGTCGTTCGTTTGCCGCCCGATGTCACCGAGACGTAATACTCGCCTGCGTCAGTAAGGGCAGCGCTCTCTATCGTCAGTTTTTCGTCTGATGAATATAATTTGCTGTTTTTATACCATTTGTATGTAACTTTATCGTCAGAGCGGTATTTATTCAGCGATTCAAGCTCGATCCTATCGCCCGCATTATATGTGACCGTCACATTTGCGCTGACGCCGGGCATACCGTATCCCGAAAGAAGCGGAGCTCCGTCATGAGTGTTCGCACCCGGAAGCGCCGAACCCAACTGCACAAACCGCTCGGAGGCGGCGCTTGATACGGTATCAGCTTTTGCGATATAAACAGTGCCGAGGATATTCGCGCCGTAATCGGAGTAGTAGATATCCTCATCGTTTGCAAATTGCAGTCCGCTTGCCGCCTCGGTCAGAGCGCAGGTCGTGCTCGTCGAAAAGCGTAAGAACACCCTGTAATCCCCCTCAGGCATATTCGAGGGCAGGGCAAAGGTCATATCGTAATCGTATTTCGTGCAGGATTTTATATCGTATGCCTGGATGTCAACGTCTGTTTTATAGAGATATCCGTCCCGCACGAGCAGTACCTGTGCCGTCGGACGTGTCAGGACATTGGCAAATCCCGTATTTTCTATCACGCCCTTTAAGTGCAGCTCGCCGCCTGCCTTCGCCTGTGACGAGAGTAAGCTCTTTCTCAGAACGAGACGGTATCCCAGATGCGCCGTGATGAATGTATGGCAGTCCGAGCCGTAAAAAGCTGAGTTATCGGGGAACCAATCCTCCTCATACTCATCGGTATACTCGAACTGATCGTAGCCGAAGATCTGATTGTTTCCGCCTATTTTATAGACATTTCCGCGGATGAAATTGACATGCGTGCGGTACATCTCGGGGATAGCGTTTTCGGGCACGCAGGCGCTGTTCGGCAGGTATTCGGTCGAATAGGCGCTTCCGTATTCTCCGCCGTAGGAGTTATGTTCGCTCGCCTTCTCGAGGAACTTGAGATCGACCGCACGGTTATACCACGTTCCCGTATCCTGAGCGGTATTCATATACCCGTCATTGAAATACGACAGTCGGTAGGGCACGCTCCCCTCCTTTGGGACGTAGGTAGCCAACTCCTCACGGGTGAGACCGAGATAATTCAGTATATACGTGGGAGAGCGCACCATGAGCGTCATAGTGTCGGGTGTATTGTGAATATAGGTATCTATGATCCTGTTTGCATATTCTTTCCCGCAGTAATTCGACGAGTGCATCTCGCCGAACACGCCGATGATTCCGCACTCGAAGCCATATACGACGTCGGAATATCTGCTCACGAGGTCGCAGAGCTGCTTGATATGGGTAAGTATCATCTCAAAGTCGGTGGGCTCGCACCCGGGTGTGCCGTTCCAGTCATACACAAAACGCAAAAGGCAGGTCGATCCGTTCATGCGCAGATTGTAAAGGGTCTCTTCAAAGCGGTCGAGTGCCGTCTGCGATATCGGGATATCCGCACCGCCGACGGGACGCTTGCCCTTTCCGCCCGAGCTCTCATAAAGCGAGTTTCCGGCAGAATAGTAGTTTAAATTTACATAGTACCATGCAAATCCCGTGTCGTTTCTGATCGGCATCGTATCGGAAAACTGAAGCGAGCCGCATATGGGGTACCCCATCAAAGGATTTTTAAGCATCGCAGTCGACTCTGTATAGCAGAGCCCTGAATCGGCGAGTCCGTCGTCGGCAGATACCGGAATGACAGCCGCACACGGTACGAACGCAAGGCATACCGCAAGCAAGACGGATATTATTTTTTTCATTTATTAAATACCTCCTTGATATTTCCGGCGGAAATACCGCACGTCTCGTATATTGTTTCTCCCGTCTTTCCCTCGCCGAAACTGTCTTTAATAGCTAATATCTTAAAATCGACGCCGAGCGCATCACGGAGCATCATGCCTGCTCCCCCGGCGTATACGCCCTCCTCCAAAAATACGATATCGCATTTTTCGGGCAGGACGGTCTTTATTTTTTCGGCGATGGAGTCATACGGTTTTATTTTCTCGAGCAGGATTATACCGAATCCGCACTTCTCCTGTACCTTCAGCGCCTCAGTCACGATCCTGCCGTAGGTGATGAGCACCCGCTCGGGCGAAGATCCCTCGAAATCGTACATGAAATCGCCCAGATCCTTAAAATCATCGGGCAGAACGAGCTCTGCCGCATTCGGGTAGCGCACGGCACAGGGAAGGTTGCTTTTATAGGTTCTCTCGAGCGCCTCACGCAGTTTATAAAACGATGAGGGCGTATAGATCTCGATGCCCGGTATGGTATTCAGAAATGCGACGTCGTATATGCCGTGGTGGGTCACGCCGTCGGACGCCGCAAGGCCGGCACGGTCGATGCACAGTACCACGGGCAACCCCTGCAGTGCAATATCGTGCAGGACATTGTCATACGCCCTCTGCAAAAACGAGGAGTATACCGCAAAATACGGCCTCATCCCGTCGGCGGCAAGTGCGGCCGCAAAGGTTGCAGCGTGCTCCTCGGCAATTCCGACATCGAAATACCGCTTGGTATAGCTTTTGCGAAAGGCATTCAGCCCCGTGCCGTCGCACATGGCGGCAGTGATGGCGCAGATATTATCGTGCCGCCTTGCCATATCGCACAGGATATCGCCGAATTCACTCGAGAAATTACGCACCTCGGGCGTGCCTGCCGGCGGTATGCCGTGATATTTCGCCGGCTCTACCTCGGCAGGTGGGTATCCCTTGCCCTTTTTTGTCTTGATATGTACGACCGTCGAGCGGTGCATATTCTTCGCCTCGGTCAGCAGGCGCTCGACGTGCTCGTAATCGTTTCCGTCGATCGGGCCGAGATAGTATAAGCCTAACTCCTCAAAGAAATTACTGCCGTACAGCCGGTTCTTCCAGTTGACTTTGACTCTCGCTATCATGCGGTAGAGCCATCCCCCGATAAACGGTATATACCGAACGAACGTCATGATCCTGCGTTTGGTACTGAAATAACCCTTGGACGCACGGATTTTTGCGATCTGACGGGCGAACTGACCGATATTTTTGGATATCGACATCTCGTTTTCATTCAGGACGATGATGAGATTCAGATTTTTGCGGCAGTTGTTGAGCGCCTCGTGGATCATACCGCCGGTGTACGCTCCGTCTCCGAGCACGGCAATCGAATAGCCGGAGTTTCCCGCAAGCCGGTCTGCCTCTGCAAACCCGAGCGCCGCAGACAGCGACGTGGAGGAATGCCCTGCGCCGAATGCGTCATACTCGCTCTCGCTGCGCTTAGTAAAGCCGGACAGTCCCCCGGGAGTGCGCAAGGTGTCAAATAGCTCACGCCGCCCGGTGAGTATCTTATGCACATAGCTCTGATGACCGACGTCGAAAATGATATGATCTTTCGGCACGTCAAAAACACGGTGCAGTGCGACGGTCAGCTCCACGATACCGAGATTTGAGGCGAGGTGTCCGCCCCGCACTTCCACTTTCTCGCACATGAACTGACGCAGCTCGTCCATCAGCGGCCCGAGCTCTTCAGGCGAGAGCGCCTTCAGATCCTCGGGATTATTGATTTTATTCAGGATTTTGTATTCCATAGAATTATATTACAGCTTTGTCTTTATTTCCCGGATCCCCTTTTCGATCTTGCGCAGCATGAATGTGGCGGACAGGACAAAAACCGACGCCCCCACTCCGAGAAGCAGTGTGATGATAAGCGACATGATCGCCCCGCGGAAATAGAAATATGCGACCGCAATTGAGAGGAAAAAGATCGCCGCCGCAAAAATTGCGCCCGTTACGATGAGAAGATAGGACCATATCGGCTCTTTCTCGAGCGGCTTTTCCGGCTTCGGTGCATTGATCAGCTTGACGAGTTCGGAGACGGAGATCTGCTTTTTCTGTCCGACTGTGCTCTGCGCAGGAGCGGACTCCTTCTGTGTCATAGCCGCCTTCTGCACAGGCGCATGACGCACGGGCACACCCGGTTTGTTCGAAAAGACACCCCCTGCCTTTTTTTCGGGCACCTCCGTCGTTATTTTTTCATTATTTGTGTTATTTGTGCTTGACATGATATCACCTTTCAGATTTATTGATCCGACACCGTACAACCGAAGCGGCACAGGCGGACAAAATATAGTATATCGAGTATATTATATATAAATTTGGAGGTTATGTCAACAAAAAGGCGGAATGCCGAGATAAATATCAGCTATTTTCAAAAAAATTCGTTTTAGGTATTGACATGAAAAGGCTCATTGTGATATAATAACGAAGCGCCGAACGAATTCGGACATAAAAATGCTGGTGTGGCTCAATGGCAGAGCAGCTGATTTGTAATCAGCAGGTTGAT
>CAYOFP010000028.1:0-16909 GCA_964403505.1 uncultured Lachnospiraceae bacterium | reverse complement strand
TTTTTCCCATATAAATATACACCCCATAAGTGTCTAACTTTTGGGGTGCATATCAGAACGATACCGTTTTTTGATACAATTATATCTCTGTCGCCGATAATCTTCCCCAATAAAAGTTTTGAGGGGTGCAGGGGAACCTTTACAAAAGTTCCCCTGCGATCTATCTGATCAATATCAGCTCGAGCAGAAAGACTACCGAGCAGCAGGAGACGGCGACCTTGAAGAGGTCGAGCCCGAACCATGCGCAGGCAATTCCGACCGCGAGTGCGCATCCGCCTGCTATGGGAGATTGCGTCGCTTCAATAATTGCCGGGAATGTCATCACCGACAGTGTGACATAGGGCACATAGTAAAGAAACGAGCGCAGGAATCTGTTTTTTATCTGCCGTCTTATAAGCGTAAGGGGCAGAGCCCGGACGGCGAATGTGACGAGCGCCGTTATTGCGATATAGATATATACATTATGCTGCATCGTTTTCCTCCTCTTCTCTTGGGAATATCAGTGCGGCGAGCGCAGATATTGCGACCGTGAGGATGATCGTCCTCGTGCCGGAGGAGATATCACAGATATAAGGCAGCTTACTCCCGGCGAGGCTGAGCGCAAAGCATATAGGCACGAGTATCAGAACCGCTCTGTCTTTTCTTGCCGGCGGTATGATGACCGCCAAGAACATGCCGAAAAGCGCTACGCTGAGTGCGCTGACTGCACGGGACGGCATCAGATTTCCCGCGATAACGCCTAACGCCGTGCCGAGCGCCCATCCGGGGATGGCGACGGTCATTGCGCCGTAGTTATAGAAAGGCTCGACGAACCCTTTCCTTGCTATCGTAATGCCGAAGATCTCATCCGTTACCTCAAAGGCGACGAGCAGACGGTGGAGCATGGACGTCTCCGGCGAGAATTTCTGGGAAAGAGCACAGCTCATGAGCAGGTAACGTGCGTTTACCACAAAGGTCATGATCGCCATCTCGAGATATGCGGCATTTGCGCCCATGAGGGTGAACGCCGCATAACCGCCTGCCGATGCATTTGTGAGGGCGGTCGTGAGAAAAGCCTGAAATGCGCCGAGACCTGCGTTTCTCGCCGTGATGCCGAGCGAAAACGCCACGGCAAAATATCCGAGCGCGATGGGCGTTCCGTCCCGCACTCCTGCTATGTATGCCGCCGTGCGGCTGTTTTTTTCTTCCTTCATTTTCATCACCTCAGATATTATAATACAAAAATCCTCACATGTAAAGAATATGTGTGAAATATTGCATTTCAATGGTAAATATGCTATAATTTATTATGTATACATATGATTATTTATAAGAGGCGGTTAATATGGATCTTTTACATTCAATAATACTTGGTATCATTCAGGGCATCACGGAGTTTCTGCCGGTGTCGAGCTCAGGGCATCTTGCGATATTCAATATACTTTTCGGTCTTGACTCGGGAGAGGATATTGTCGCGTTCGACCTGCTTTTGCATCTCGGGACGCTGATCGCAGTGTTTATCGTTTATTATCAGGAGATATGGGCACTGATAAAGGCCTTCTTTACCCTGATAAAAAAAGTGGCCTGCGGCAGGACGAAGGAAATCAACGGCGATGAGAGATTTCTTATCTATGTCATCGTGGCGACACTGCCGCTGATCGCAGTCAAGCTGCTCGGTCTCGATGAATACGTCGAGGGACTGTCGTCGAGCCTGAGAGCGATATCGGTTATCCTCCTTATCAACGGCATCCTGCTCTTTTTCTCGGACAAATTCGCACGGGGAAATATCAGGGCAGAGGACGGAAAATGGTACAATGCGCTTGCCGTCGGCCTTTGCCAGATGTGTGCGGTGCTGCCGGGTCTGTCACGCAGCGGCTCAACGATAACGGGCGGTCTTATCAACGGCTACGACAGAGAGAGCGCCGTCAGATTCTCCTTTATTCTCTCTATCCCTGCGATCCTCGGCGCAAGCGTATTTGAGGTGCCGGATCTCTTTGAGCAGGCGACGAGTGCGGCAGAGATCGGCGTCTACCTCGTCGGCATGGTAGTGGCGGCGGCAGTCGGCGTCGGTGCGATGAATCTCTTAAAATACATATCGAAAAAAGGTAACTTCAGAGTATTTTCCTATTACTGCTTCGCAGTCGGCGCAGTGATACTCATATACAGTTTTATCAGGAATTAAAATGGCAAGTAAAAAAACAAAAAAATCTTCACAGAGAAATAAAAAAAGCCCAGCTCCCGTTCCCGAGCACAGAGACAGCATACTGTATCAGTGTATTCCTTTTCTGCTGATCGTTCTGGCGCTGCTTTTTGAGGTATGTCTCTTACTGCCCGACAATACTGCGGTGCTCGGCGCTTTTATATCAAATCTGCTGTTCGGTCTATGCTCATGGCCTGCTTATCTCCTGCCCATCCTTCTCGTGGTGGTTGCAGTATATTTCAGGCGTATCGAGGGAAGCATCGTTCCTAAGGCGATCTATTCCGGCATCTGCCTTTTGATGCTCTGCGTGGTGATACATTCCTTCTCGGATTATGCCCAAAGTCTGAATATCATCGAGCTTTTTACCGCAGGCACGCAGAAAAGCGGCGGCGGTGCGATCGGCGGCATGGCAGGCTCGCTTTTATGCAAGAGCTGCGGCGTGATCATCACGCGCATTATCGGATTTGCCTGTATCGTGCTGTTCGGCTGTCTCTTGTTTGATATCACGCCGCATACTCTTTGGGTATGGATACGCTTTACGACGAAGAAAAAGCACGAGGAGATAAAACGGGCAAGAGAAAATGAAGAGCCCCGTCAGAAATTCCGCTTCACGGTCAGCGAACCTGAAAAGGGTGCCCGTCAGCGTAAAAACAAGATAGATACTTTGCAAGAGGATGAAGAGCCTGTGGATGATATCATCCACGAAAACGAAAAAATAATAAAAGAGATCAACGCAAAAGCGAAGGATATGCCCCTGCCTGAAAAAGACGGGACAAAAGAAGAAAATACAGAGGAAAAGGTGAATCGCACGGGCGATGCGGGCTCGGGAAAAATAGACCTCGACCGCATTTTTGATAATGAGGACGAGCCTGCCGAAGAGCCGGCGCTCGAGCTCGAGCGTGAAGAGCTCGCAGCATCGGATGAGGAAAAAAAGCCGGATAAAAAAGAGCCGAAAAAATACATTCTCCCGCCCTTATCCTTACTCAAAAATCCCGGAGTGCGAAATGCCTCAGCCGGCAAGGAAGAGGCAGCGGCAAACGCCATAAAGTTGGTAAAGACCCTTGCTTCGTTCAAGGTAAATACCCATATATCGAATATATCCCGCGGTCCTACCGTCACGAGATACGAGCTCGTGCCCGAGGAGGGCGTGCGTGTCAGAAGTGTGGCGAACCTCGTGGACGATATCTCCCTTTCTCTTGCGACAGAGGGCGTGCGGATCGAAGCGCCCATCCCCGGAAAGAGTGCGATCGGCATAGAAGTGCCGAATAAAAATGTCAATACCGTATATCTGCGTGAGCTGATCGAGCGTGATGAATTTAAAAGCGCAAAGAGCAAGCTGACCGCAGCACTCGGTATGGACGTCGCAGGCGAACCGAGATTTTTCGATATCGCTAAAATGCCGCATCTGCTCATCGCAGGTGCGACCGGCATGGGTAAATCGGTATGTATCAACAGTATCGTCATGTCCCTTTTGTACCGTGCCACGCCCGATGAAGTCAGGCTGATCCTCATCGACCCGAAAAAGGTCGAGTTAAACGTATATAACGGTCTTCCCCACCTGCTCGTACCCGTGGTATCTCACCCGAAAAAGGCGGCAGGCACGCTGAATTGGGCGTGTATCGAGATGGAGCGCCGTTTTGAGTTGATCGAGGATGTCGGTGTGCGTGATATCGGCGGATATAACGAAATGACAAAGGACGATCCCGAGCGGGAGTTTCTGCCCCATATCGTCATAATTATCGACGAGCTCGCCGACCTTATGATGACCGCACCCGACGACGTCGAAAACTCGATCTGCCGTCTGGCGCAGAAGGCACGTGCGGCAGGCATGCACCTGATTATCGGTACACAGCGTCCGTCTGTTGATGTTATCACGGGTCTGATCAAAGCAAATATCCCGTCCCGTATCGCCTTTACCGTGGCGAGCCAGATCGACTCGAGAACTATACTCGATATCGGCGGCGCAGAAAAGCTGATCGGACGCGGTGATATGCTCTTCGCTCCCGTCGGCAGTACCAAGCCGATCCGTGTGCAGGGCTCGTTCGTTTCAGACGGCGAGGTGGATTCTGTCGTTGAATTCATAAAAAGGCAGGCGGGAGACGCCGAGTATGATCAGAGCGTGGTCGACACGATCGAAAAAGAGGCGGAACGCTGCGGCACCGGCAAGAAATCCGGCGGCGACGGCGACGATGCGGGCGAGGACGATCCCCGTCTGCTCGAGGCGCTCGGGGTCGTAGTCGAGGCGGGCAAAGCATCGACCTCATATTTACAGCGCAGAATGTCGGTGGGCTACGGCAAGGCGGCGAAGCTGATCGATCAGATGGAGTCGCACGGCTGGGTCGGTCCGCCTGACGGTTCAAAACCCCGTGAAATACGCATATCAAAGCAGGAATATATGGAAATGTCACTCAATAAGAAGGATGAGGCGGAATAATGGGACGTTTGATAGCGATCGACGGTCTCGACGGCAGCGGCAAGGGTACGCAGTCGGAAAAGCTGTACGATTATCTTATAAATAACGGAAAAGATGCGAGGCTCATATCCTTTCCGACCTATAAAGAGCCTGCATCCTCCCTTGTAAGCTTCTATCTCTCGGGGGGATTGGGCGGAGCGCCCGAGGACACCTGCGCTGAGGCGGCGAGCGCATTTTTCGCCTGCGACAGGTATGTCTCGTACCATACGGACTGGAAAAAGGACTACGACCGTGAGGACTGCACGGTGATAGCGAACCGCTATACCACTGCAAATGCCGTCCATCAGCTATCCAAGCTCCCGAGGGAAAAATGGGATGATTTCCTGCCATGGCTGTTTGATTTCGAGTTTCAGAGGCTGGCGCTTCCTGCGCCCGATAACGTCGTATATCTCGATGTGCCTGTCGATATTTCCATGTCGCTCGTTGACAGCAGGGGAAATAAAAAGGACATCCACGAGACGGCGCGCGAGTATCTCGAAAACAGTTATGCGGCGGCGCATTATTGCGCCGACAAGCTCGGGTGGATCAGGATAAACTGCGTGAAGGACGGAAAATTACGGACGATCGACGATATTTTTGAGGAAATGCGAAAGGAACTTTCTTTATAATGGTATATTTAATGCTTGCTAAAGGCTTTGAGGAGATAGAGGCACTGACTCCGGCGGATATCCTGCGCCGGGGCGGCGTGGACGTGAAGACGGTTGCAGTCGGCGACAAGTGCGTTGTCGGCGGTCACGGCATCGGAGTCATGGCTGACATGACGATCGACGAGGTGGACGAAGCTACGGTCGATATGATAATTCTGCCGGGCGGTCTCGATGGCACGGCGAACCTCGACCGCTGTGCGAAGATACATTCGCTCCTTACATACGCCTATAATAATAACAAATTCATCGCCGCGATATGCGCAGCACCCAGGATACTCGGCTATGACGGCATTTTGTGCGGCAAGCGTGCTACCTGCTATCCCGAGATGGAGAAATACCTCATCGGCGCTACTAAAACGGGTGAGCGTGTCGTACGTGACGGCAATGTGATCACCTCGAACGGTATGGGTTCATCACTTGTTTTTGCCCTTGCTCTGCTCGAGGCAATGACGGACGAGGCGACAGCGCAGAAGGTAGCAAAATCTGTCTTAGCATGACGAAGGGCGAGCTGAGAAAATTTTATTTATCAAAACGGAACAACATACCGCCCGAAATAAAAAAAGAGCGTGATGCGGCGATATGCGAGATCATAGCACAAAGCGATATGTACCGTTCGTGCGGCACGCTGTTCGTCTATTATCCCGTGAGGGGAGAAATCGATCTCCTGCCGCTCCTGCACCGTGCCCGGCATGAGGGGAAAAGCGTCGCTTTACCCGTCTTACGGGGAGACGAAATGTTCTTTTGCCGCTTTGACGGAAAGACACGAGAGGGAAAGTACGGCATCCCCGAGCCGACAGGCGATATCGTATCGCCCGACGGGCGCACTCTGTGCATCGTGCCGGGGCTCGCATACGATTCGGCAGGTTATCGCCTCGGCTACGGCGGGGGATATTACGATAGATTTTTATGTAATTTCAGCGGAATGGCGATTGGCGCTTTCTACTCGGATTTTTATGCCGAAAAGCTGCCGCATGATGATTATGATGTACCCTTAAACTGTATAATAACAGAGAAAGGAATGCTTTGAAATTAAAGGAAACCGTGACCGCACCTATCCCGGTGCTCGTCACATACGGTCTATATTTTGTGTGCTATGCGAGTCCTATCGCATCGGATGCGCTGAAAAAATACGGCGACTACACGCTGATCTCGGGTATCGTCATGCTGTTTCTGACGCTCGCAATCCCGGCGGTGCTCTATGCGAAGATAAAGGGCGTGGGATACTCGGAAAAAATGAAATTCGCTTCATTTAATCCCTCTCGTTCGATATTCGCCCTGTGTGCGGCGATATGCGCTGTTTCCGGGGCGGTGCTCGTCGCAGTCTGCATGAACTCGTTTTCGCCCGTTCGGTATTCGCTCGTTTCGACTTACGCTATGTCCATTTCGGATGCGAGTCTGCCTGTTTTATACAGGATGATGGCATATGCGATCATACCTGCGCTTGCCGAGGAATTTCTGTACCGCGGCATACTCTTCACCGAGTACCGTGAAAACGGGACGGTGTGTGCCGTGATATTTTCCGCCCTGCTTTTTGCGCTCGGGCAGTTTTCGGCCGATACGTTCCTGCCGTTTTTTGCGCTCGGTGCGCTGATGGCGTTTGTCTATTACGTTACGGATTCATTCATCCTGACAGTGACCGTGCGTGTAATATTCAATTCAGTCGTATTCTTTTTTGAGGATGCGTCATGGCTTGTGATACAGAGACAGGCCGATCATGTATTTTTCCTCACGATGAGTGCGGCCGCATTCCTTGTTTTTGCGGCGCTCGGACTCTCAGAGGCGCAGAGGATATTCTTCGGGTGCGCACTCGATGCCCAAAAAAGCCCGGCAGGCGTTTCAAAGAAAGAGAAGCTTGCCGAGCGGCTTGCAGGCGCAGTGCTTTCACCGACATTCATTTTGTGCGTCGCTGCGGCGATTGCCATAAACATATTTGCTTAAAGGGGGCAAAAAAATGGAAAATAATGAAAACAAGAAAATACCGGATGAGAACATATCGAAGGCAAAAAGCGATATGAACGACGGGTATATGCAGATAAGGAGCTCCGGCAGGGCGGCAAAAACACCTGCCCGTGCGCCGGTAAGCCGCACGCCCGAAGCGAACAGAGCTGCCATGCCCGAAAAAAAGCGTACCGCCGTGAAGCCGTCTCAAAAACCGGCGGCACTCAAAAAGCCGACCGAACGACCGACGGCGCAGAAGAAACCGCCCCAGCGGCCTACGCCCAAAAAACCGCCTGAAAAGAGCGTGGAGTATTCCTTTACGAACAGCGGACTTTTCAATAACAGCGAGATCGCGCAAAACGCCGCAATACAGGAGCGCAATCTGCGCCGTGCACAGAACGGGACAAAGGCATCCGATAAAACAAATGGGTCGGGCAATGCCGACTCTGTGCGGCAGGATCGGGAGAAGCAAATGCGCACGACCGTCGTTCCTGCGCAAAGAGATATAGCAAATACGAGGACGATACCTGTGCCGAGACCCGGGAAAGGACCGGGCGGCACACGCCCACGCACGGAAGTCAAAGCGGTGCAGGGCGACGCCGTGAAAAACGCCGAGACAAAAATGGTGGATAAGGTAAATATGGGCCCGTCGAAAAAGAAGATAAAATATCCTCCCCGTCCGGGCGAAGGGAATAAATACAGTACGATGAACAGTATTTCCCGTGCATTTATCTATATTGCCGCAGTCCTTGTCAGCTCTGTTATATTAAGCATGATCATTATAACTAACGCAAATGATATCTTCGCTTTCGTAAAAAGCGATGAGCAGATGGAGATCAAAATCGAGGAAGGCACAGACTTAAATGTCCTTGCGAAGCAGCTGAAGAGCATGGGCGTTATCAAGCATAAAAACACCTTCAAGATGTATATAAAATACCGCGGAAAGGACACTGTAAAATACGACGGAGAGAACTCTGACACGTATATTCCGGGAACGTATATCGTCTCTCCGTCGATGAATTACGATCAGATCATAGCCGCTATTACGCCGGTTACCGCCCGTGAGAGCGTAGTCGTCACGATCCCTGAGGGCTTTACGGTCGACGATATCATCGAGCTGTTTGTGAGCAAATTTCCCGATACCACGAGACAGCATTTTGTCGAGGTCATACAGAATTACGATTTTGATACCTATTGGTTCATTAAGGAACTGCCGAAAAATACCGACAAGATCTACCGTCTCGAGGGTTATCTCTTCCCCGACACATATTATTTTTACACTGACATGACCGAGGAGACGATCATATCAAAGCTGCTCGATAACTTCGAGAAAAAATATTCAAGCGAGTACAGGGCACGTGCGACCGAGCTCGGATATACGACCGATCAGGTGGTGACACTCGCCTCGATCATACAGGCAGAGGGAAAGGAGAGGATCATCACCGTGTCAAGCGATGACAGCGAGCGAACGTATGTCGATTACGAGCTTATCTCGGGCGTGTTCTCAAACCGTATGGCCTATGGAATGAAATTCCAGTCGGATGCGACGACGGCGTATGCCGTGGATATGACCATGGCTCATTCGGCGAACGGCAACAGCTACGATCTGGGTACCTATGTTGAACCGGGCGAGTACAAAATATCCGATTATACGAATGCAAATTACGAGCACCCTTATAACACGTATTATGTGTCGTCATTTCCTCCCGGAGGAATATGCAACCCGGGTCTGAATGCTATCGCTTTTGCACTGTGGTTCGATCGATCGAGTTATCTGTATTTCGCATCTGACTCCTCGGGTAATACCTATTTCAGCGAGTCGCTTACTGAGCACAACCAGATCGTTGCAACATTAGATTGATATATATTCGGAGGATAACGTGAAAATTATCATTGTGGGCGCAGGTAAGATAGGATTTGCCGTGGCATCTCAGCTCTCGTGTGAGGGTCACTCGGTGACGGTCATTGAAAAAAACGCCGCCGCGCTCAATGACATTGTTGAAAATGTCGAGGTCGTGGCGTATCACGGCAACGGCGTGAATATAAACGTTTTGAATGACGCAGGCGTGGGAGAAGGCGACCTTTTTATGGCTCTGACGGGAAACGATGAGCTGAATCTTTTCGCTTGCCTCATCGCAAAGAAGCTGGGTGCGAAAAATACTGTCGCCCGTGTGCGTCAGCCCGAGTACAGCAGTGCCATACCGCTGATATCGAGCGACTTAGGACTTTCTATGGCGATAAATCCCGAGAGGGAGACGGCCGCCGAGATATCGAGAATACTTGAATTCCCCCTCGCAAACAAGGTAGAGTTTTTTGCCCGCGGCAAGGTAGAGATGATAGATTATACCGTCACGGCAAAGGGGCCGTTGTGCGGCAAAATGATAAAGGATGTCTTCGCAAATATGCGTGCGGCGCTCGTCTGCACAGTCGAGAGAGAGGATGCGGTTATCATCCCGTTCGGCGATTTCACGTTTGCCGAGGGTGACGTCATGACGGTCATCTCCCCGAGAGGCAAGCTCGGCGAATTTTTCCGTGAGCTTGGCGTTCGACCGCATAATATCAAGCGTGTTATCATAAGCGGCGGAGGAAGAACGTGCTTCTATCTCGCGGGTGAGCTGATTAATCACCATGTGCGTGTTTCTGTCATCGAGAAGGATGAAGCTGTGGCAAAACAGCTCCATGAGCTTCTCCCCGGGGTCGATGTCACGATAGGAGACGGCACGGCACAGCGTGTCCTCGAGGAAAACGGCATTGACAGTGCAGATGCCTT
Organism: uncultured Lachnospiraceae bacterium; assembly: GCA_964403505.1. Classification (GTDB taxonomy): domain Bacteria; phylum Bacillota; class Clostridia; order Oscillospirales; family CAG-272; genus CAKSEI01. The sequence goes on along the minus strand of CAYOFP010000028.1, from coordinate 6,902 downwards.
TTGCTGTCTTACCGGCATTGATGAGGAGAATATCCTCTCCTCTCTTTATGCACATCATGTAAATCCGGATATAAAGACCGTGACCAAGTTGAACCGGGTGGAGCTTACGCCGATCGTCAAGCCGCTCGGCATCGGCAGTGTCGTCTCGCCGAAGCTGATCACGTCGGATCGGATCGTGAGTTACGTCCGTGCTAAGCAGAACGGCGTCGGGAGCGGCGTGCTCACGGTATACAGCATCGTGGACAATAAGGCGGAGGCGATCGAATTCGAGGTGAGTGAGGGCAGTTCTCTTGTCGGCAAGCCGATCCACTCTCTTTCGCTGAAGGATAACGTTATCCTCGCATGTATACACAGGGCAGGAAAGATCATATCCCCTCGTGGAAACGATGCGCTCGAGGTCGGTGATACGGTCATTGTGGTCACGACTCATACAGGTTTTGATATTCTCGACGATATAGTCCGGAGCTAAAAAATGAATAAGAGAATGGTCGTATATATCATAGGTGTGATAATTTCGGCAGAGGCAGTGCTCTTACTCCTTCCTGCCGCCGTCGCACTCTGTTACCGTGAGTATTTTCAGTTGTGCTCTTTCTTGATATCTTCCGCAATTCTGCTGGCGGTGGGCGCTGTACTTATATTGTTTAAGCCGAAAAGAAAAGCGATCTACTCCCGTGACGGATTTTTAACCGTAGCGCTCGGGTGGATCGTGCTCTCTATCGGCGGCGCATTGCCTTTTGTACTGACGGGCGAGATACCGTCGTTTATCGATGCGTTTTTCGAGTCGGTGTCGGGATTTACCACGACCGGTGCGAGTATACTTACCGATATCGAATCTCTCAGCTATGCATCTCTTTTCTGGCGTAGCTTTACCCACTGGGTGGGCGGCATGGGATTCCTCGTTTTCATCATGGCGGCTCTCCCCCTTGCGGGTAGTGCGAATATACACCTCATGCGTGCGGAGATACCCGGGCCCGATGTGTCAAAACTCGTCCCGACCTCACGAGGCACGTCCATGCGCCTGTACGGTATATATTTGGCGATAACAGTGCTCGAGGTGGTGCTCCTGCTTGTCGCCGGAAACTCTGTTTTCGATGCGCTGACGATATCGTTCGGCACGGCGGGCACAGGCGGTTTTGCGATCAAAAATACATCTCTTGCTGTATATAACAGTGCGACTCAGATCATCGTCACGGTATTTATGGCAGCGTTCGGCGTGAATTTCGGTTGTTATTACCTGCTGATATCGAGGAAATTAAAGGACGTTTTCAAAAATGAAGAGCTCCGTGTTTATTTCGGTGTGATAATCGCCTCGGGCGCTGTCATCGCTTACAATATCTATTCCTCATGCGCAGGCGTTTTCGATGCGGTAAAGACCTCGTTTTTCCAGGTGGTCAGCGTCATGACGACAACGGGCTATACCACGGTCAATTATGATACATGGCCCGAGCTATCACGTATGATAATGATCGTCGTCATGTGTTTAGGCGCCTGCACGGGAAGCACAGGCGGCGGCATAAAGATAGCGAGGATAGTGATCTTATTCAAGGATGCCGTGCGTCGCGTGAAAAAGGTCATTACTCCCGGAAGGGTGGAGACCGTGCGCATGAACGGTGCCGCCGTGGGAGAGGGTATTATCGCCGAGGCACACTCCTTTATCGTGATATATCTTATCATTTTCGTTGTTTCCGTCCTGCTCGTATCGATCGACGGAAAGGATACGGTCAGCAATGTTTCGGGCGTCATCGCGACGGTCAATAATATCGGGCCGGGGTTAGGTGCTGTCGGCGCTGTCGGAAACTACGGCTCGTACGGCGTCCTCGCAAAGGCGGTGTTCATTTTTGATATGCTGGCAGGCAGACTCGAATTTATACCGCTTATCGCTATACTTTCCCGCAGGACATGGCGAAATTGACGATAATGCACAATAACCGATAAGTCAGCACTGAAAGTGCCGTGCAATATTTGTGCAAAAAAACGAATTTTAATTATTTTACAAAAATATATTGATTTTTGGTATCATACGATGTATAATGATATCACTAAAAGAACTGACACATGTTTGAGGGTAAAACTGACGAACGTTGCCGATTATTGACGAAGAGAGGATTTAAACATGAAGAAGCTTTTTGAAGAACCTATGGCAACTCTTTTCGACCTCTCGAGTGACGAGGTCATGGATGCTATCTCTACCGGGGAAATTGAGTACGAAACCGACCCCGAAGGAAATGACGACGATTTTTAATTTTCTTTAAAAGACCGGCAGACAGGCTTAGCCTGTCTGCTTTTTCATTTCCCTGAATGTACTGTTGACTGCACCTTGGCAACATGCTATAATAAGCATAGCGGACGGGTGCGCATATTACACTGTGATCGGCTGTCGCGCATGCGTGTCGAGAAATCTGCGATAGTATTACAGACCCATGACAAACAGCATCGCCATGGCGATAATGAGACTGCTGTCTGCACCCGAATTTATCAGCATTACTGTCAGACCGATCAACAGCAGGTCTTCCATATCTATACTGTGCGAAAAGAGATGCTCGGTTATCCCCTGAAATATATTGCCGCCCGTGTTTTCGGGTATGGGCGGCTGTACCGGGAGGCAGTCAGGTCTTATCTCGTTCGGGACATCCGCCGTCACTTCAGGTTCGCGTGGTGGTTCAGGCTCGTGCGGTGGTTTATATGCCGTACCGTTATAGCCGGGCGGCAGTCCGGTTTCGGGGTATTTCCCCTGATACATCAATGTCCCCTCCAATCAAAAAGGTCTGCCGCACCCATCAGTTGCATCGCACGCATGAGTGCGAGTACTGCACCTACATTTTTTGAGCGCTTTTCTGACAAAAAAGGCTTCAGCGCAAGGATCAGGCGTGTATTGTCATCCTGTGCGACTCCGCCTGTCTGCTTTGGCAAGGGAAGGGGCGTTTGTGCCTCTGCGGTCGGTTTCGGTTCAGGCGTTTGCGCCTCTGCTGTCGGCGGGGGGGCCTGTGAGGGACTTGCCATAAAGGTTTTCGCTATGTCCATAGCTTTTGAGAGAGCCTCGGGATTAGACAGTAGGGCAGAGAGTGCGTCCTGCGCTTCAGCCATGACCGTTTTCCTTTATCTTTGCGAGGATATCCTGCATTTTATCCTCGCCGACGACCGCCGCCAGATTATTGATATCGGCATCGGTCATGCGTGACAGTTTCGCTGCGATGAGATCACGGTTCTGTACTAAAATATCTGCTCTCTCGGGCGGAAAACCCAGCGAAACGGCGATTTGCCGTGCGAGTTCGGTCAACTGCTCGGGGTTTTGATTCAGCGCTGAATAAAGTTCGTTTTTGTTTATTTCCATATGCAACAACTCCTGATATATTGTATGAGAACGGGGAGGAAAAGGTTATGAAATTTTTAATATTATCTGATTCTCACGGCAGGATCGGTAACTTACGGCGGATGTTCGCTCTGCACGAGGACTGCGATGCGGTCATTTTCTGCGGAGACGGCGCCGCCGATATCAAGAGACTGAGAGAGGAGCATCCCGACATGCGGTTTGTGTGCGTCAGGGGTAATTGCGACGGCATCGGCGCTCCTGACCTTGAGACACTTGAGGCGGAGGGGGTGAAGCTAGCTGTCCTGCACGGTCATACTGCGAAAGCAAAGTTCGGCGACTGGGGACTGAAGAAGCTGGCGTGCGAAGGCGGGTATGATATCGTAATATACGGGCATACCCATAATCAGAGAAACGATTATATCAGGGAGGAAAAGCCGTTTTACCTTTTTAATCCGGGTGCTGCGGCAAACGGTAAGTTCGGACTCGCCATAATAAAGAACGGACAGATCCTTTTGTCCCATGGGAGCATATCATGACATACAGACCGGCACAAAATAAAAAAAGCGCATATACGCTCGCTTTTATTCTGCTGATTTGCGGTATTATCTGTATCGGGTGCGCGCCGCTTTTCCGGATGCTCTCGGTCATGCAGTTTTTCGGTATCGCCTTTTTCACAGGGTGTATTCTCGTAATGAAACGGTATATCCTGCAGGAATATATCTATACCGTAGAGCCGGAGGGGGAGGGGTACGACCTCTCGGTCAATGAAATATGCGGCAAGCGCTCCCGGCTGGTATGTAAGCTTTCGCTCGACACCTGTGTCGCATTTGAAAAGAAAAGCGACAATGCCGAGAAATACGGACGAGTTTTCCGCAGGTATAATTATTGCGTGAATTTAGATGCAAAGGACGTGTATTGTTTCTTTTTCCGCGAATCCGAGGACGGCGAGCTCGATGTGCTCTTTCTCGAATGTGACAGCCGCTTTGCCGAGTATTTAGAGGAGAGATTATCAGGACCTTGCCCTGAACCCCATTCAGGAAGCTTTTGAAAAAGCTCCCTGAAAACCCGCAAAACTTAAACCGCTGATTTTTAGTAATAAAAATCAGCGGTTTACTTATATCTCTGCGGATATCATGTCTTTATTATTTTGTGCGATGGTCAGAAGGTCCGCATTTGTCAGTTTATCCGATACACGGGCGGAGATGCGTATGACCTCGCTGTCACCTTCACGTTTGAAGCGGCAGCCCTCGATCTGAACGTTATACGGGGCGAAATCACGCTCGAAATTTTCGTATGCATCCTCCGAGTATTTCAGGGTAACGATAAGTTCGCCATATCCCGAAGTGTCAAAATTCTTGAGCTTTATATGCAGTATTATCTGTGCGAGGATGAGAGCCGCGGTCGTGAATATGCCGACGAAATAAAGCCCGGCGCCCATCGCCATAGCCACTCCTGAGCTTGCCCACAGTCCCGTCGCCGTCGTAAGACCACGGACGGCGGTATTTTTTATGAATATGATTCCTGCACCTAGAAAGCCGAGGCCGTTTACGATATTTGCCGCAATACGGGAGGCATCAAGCGAAATGCCGTCGGTGATAATGACGTCGTAAAACCCGTATTTCGATATTATCATTATCAGCGCTGCACCGATCGCAACGAGGATATGCGTGCGTATTCCCGCACCTTTCTGCCTCTTTGTCCGCTCAAGTCCGATGAGGCCGCCGCATATGACGGCAATAAGGATTCTCAGCATACAGGTCACGGCGAAATATCCGTGCGTGGGCGTGGCGTACAGAATATCATTTAACATAGGGTAATCAGTCATTGTCTTTCCTGCCTTTCTAACTTATTCTCTTGAGTATGGATGAGCATTGTGCCCGGGTGGTATTCGTTTTCGGACTGAAAGAACCGTTGCCCATTCCCGTAACGATACCTGCGGCAGCGAGCCTGAGTACGCTCTCGTGCGCCCAGCTCGCTATTTTATCATCGTCTGTAAACTTATTTGATGCGCCGCTATTCAGGGTAATACCCATAGCGTCGGCAAATCCACATAACATACGGCACATCTGCTCACGTGTGATGGGGGAATCGGGCTCAAACATATTCGCCGTCATGCCGGATACGATCTCTTTTTCCCTTGCCCATTCTATGTACGGACCGTAATATGTATTCATATTCACATCGAGAAACGGGGAGGAGGTATATTCTGTGACGTCCGCACGGCAGAGCCGTCCGAGCACCGTCACGAACATGGCCCGTGTCATTTGCGTCTCAGGGGAAAAGGTCGTCGGGCTCGTTCCCATGAAAAGCTCATTATCATAGCAGTATTTCACGCTGTCGTAATACCATGCCGTCATCTTCACATCGGTGAACGGCAGGTCAGGGTCGTACAGCGGAAAGCCGTTGAGGCCGTTTTCCTTCATATATTTTGCGTAGTTAAAATATGAGACGTCGAGGTCGAAGTAGCAGTTGTGCCCGGGCAAGGTTCCCTTGTCGCTGTACTGCCACATGTGGTATTCCCCCGGCACGGTGATAGAGTCCGTGCCGCTCGGCGTCCACTTGGCGAGCCACAGCTCGCTTCCTGTGAGAAGCGACTTATCAAGATAATTATTAAACCAGTTTTCGTTTGCATATACGCCTGCGAGGAAGCCGTTTTCCCTCATTTTTTTAATAAAAGCGATGCACATCTGAGTGCGGAGCGCAGTCGAGAGCCCGCCCTGCCACTTTTCATTCTCGATATCGAAAAAGACGGGGTATTCGAGCTGTTTGCCCTTGATCCACGAGAGGACATCACGGGCGTCCTCCTCTGCTTCCGCTACGTTTTGCGCATAGGAATATATGTATACGCCGACATTCAGTCCCGCCGCCTTTGCGGCGATGTAGTTCTGCTCAAAATATGTATCCTTCGTTCCCGAGAAGCCTGCACGTAGGATGACAAAGTCTTTTCCACTTTCTTTTATTTGCCTAAAATCGAGGATTCCGTTCCATGCCGATACGTCGATACCGTATTCCTTATAGCCGTCGGCGGCAAGTACGGGAGAATACGATAGGATCGCTATAAATAAAGCGAGAGCGGCGAGTAATACTCTTTTTTTCATTTCTTTGTCCCCTTATGTATTTTGATAAATATATTTTAATATAAATTGTATGAAAAATCAAGTCGGACGGTCACATTGTCATAAAAAGGCAGTCGCTTTTTAAAAGCGACGCAAAAACTTTCATATGGGAAGATATATTGGCAAAAAGAAAAAACGATATCGAAGATACTGTTTTAGAGCGAAGATAAATCCGGTCTTTACGCCGATGTTTCTCTGCTCTGCCGGAATGCAGACTCAAAAAGCAATTAAATCTCTGTGATTAAGCGAAAAAATTGTCCGCACCCCCCGGCTCCTCTGTGCAAGGGGAGCTGTCAGCGTAGCTGACTGAGGGACTGTTTTCCGCAGACTTCTGGGTTAGAATTTATGATATCTCTATCGCGCTCATTGTTATATCTAAAGCCATAGAGCTACTGTGATTTCACAAACAAAAACGGTATCATTTGAAGTGAACCCCAAAGTTTAGACAAAACAAATATTAAATTGTTAGTGAATGA
>CAYOFP010000027.1:0-22613 GCA_964403505.1 uncultured Lachnospiraceae bacterium | reverse complement strand
GATATGTTGCAAAGTGGTCGGGCGCTACACTCGGTTGATTTGTTAAAATTAAAAAGAGAACGGTTTTATCCGTTCTCTTTTTTTCATAAATCTTCTCCGAAAAAACGATATAACGAAAAAAGACGAAAAAAGCCTTGACAAAAGCCATATTTTGCAATATAATAAAAGAGCCGCAATTTTGAAGTGCAATGAAAGAGAGGTGCATGACGATGGTAAGAACATATCAGCCCAAGAAGCGTCAGAGATCAAAGGTACACGGCTTCAGAAAGAGAATGAGTACTGCCAACGGAAGAAAGGTGTTACACAGACGCCGTGCAAAAGGCAGAGCAAAACTCAGCGCCTGACAATAAAGCAAAACCACCGATGCAGGCATAGTCCCATCGGTGTTTTTTGTTAAGTCAACACCGCATGATTCACGGCTGATGCCTTGACGGCACACTTGCTTACATATTTTCCGCCATACTTCACAAATTTCGTCGGCAGAGATCTACTCTTGCCTCCTTGATTTGTATTGTCTTGCGAAAAATCTGTCGGCGCAATTCCACCGTCAGAATTATACGGTATTGCCTTAAGTCAACACCGCACATTTCACGGCAGTGTCCCGTCATGAGATGCTACCATGATCTGGAGGTAACTGTGAAAGAAACCGCAATATGTGAAAATCACTTATATAGCAAAGCGTACAGAAATGGCAAGAGGTGCGACACTCTGACGGTTACGGTGTATATACTGCCCGACCGTCATGCATCGTTGCTTGCCCGGCGCCATCCGCAGAAAATACGCATAAACCGCCTCGGCATCACCGTGAGCAAGAAATTGGGAACGGCAGTGGAGAGGAACCGTGCGAAGCGTGTTATCCGTCACGGATATAGAGAGGTTGCAGGTACGTGTGAATTGCACGTCGGATATTTAATAGTAATTGTGGCACGCTCGGCGGCACTCGTCGCCCGGAGCACCGATGTGGCGAAGGATATTCACACGGCTTTTGATAGACTCGGTATGCTAAAGTGAAGCATATATGCATTTTTTTCATCCGGTTATACAGGCGGTTTATCTCTCCTATGAAAGCTCCGTGCTGCAGATTCACGCCGACCTGCTCAGAGTATGCGATCGAAGCATTTTCCGAGTGGGGATTTGTGATCGGTCTATATCTGAGCGTTTTCCGTGTGGCACGGTGTAATCCGTTTTGTCGGGGAGGTTTTGACCCCGTACCGAAAAAAACAAAAAAGAAAGACAAGAGGTAGAATTTTGTTAGATGCCTTGTATCGCATACTTGCTCTTCCACTGACGTTGTTTTACGATTGGACGGGCAATTATGTCGTAGCTATGATCCTTTATGCCATACTGATAAAGATCGTTCTTTTCCCGTTTGGCATAAAGCAGCAGAAGAATATGATGAAGCAGGCTTCTATTCGTCCGAAGGAGATGGCAATTCGCAAGAAATATGCCGGCAGGGACGATAGAAAGACGCAAATGAAAATGCAGGAGGAGCTGCAGGCACTGTATCAGAGCGAGAATTACAACGCACTGTCAGGCTGCGGTCCTATGCTCATACAGCTGCCTGTCGTTTGGATCCTGTACCGTATCGTATACGGCCCGCTTATGTACATAAAGGGCATGAGCGCAGATCTGTGCTCGGCGCTCGCTTCAAAGGCGACCGAGATCGCAGGTTCTAATTTCAGTGCGAAGTACCAGCTTCAGTGGATCAATCAGATCAGAGATAGTTTCGACTCGTTTAAGGATGTCGTGACAGACGCAGGCGAGAAATTCAGCGATGTTTTCCCGAGTCTCGATTCGTTCAACGAGTTTTTTGACAAGTTCAAAATATTCGGCGCAGACGTCTCCGGTAAGCCGTGGGATGCTCTGTCGGCTCTTAAGGACGGTTTCAGTGTCATTACCGTGGTGATGGTGCTGATTCCTGTGCTTGTTTTTGTATCACAGTATCTTTCTATGAGAATTATCAGAAAGCTGTCTTATCAGCCTGTTCAGGACGCTCAGACGGCAGCTTCCATGAAGATTATGGATTTTGCCATGCCGCTCATGACGATGTATATGGCATTCATACTCCCCGGAATTCTCGGCATTTATTGGATCGTGAACTCCCTGCTTGCGATCGTGCAGCAGGTGGCGCTCAAAAAGCTGTATCCCATGCCCGTGTTTACCGAGGCGGATTATAGGGAGGCGGAGAAACAGCTCCGTGGCTCGACAAAAGCGCAGAAAAATATTCATCGCGAAAAGGTTATCAGTCCCAAGTCGCTCCATCATATAGATGACGATGACGACGATGAACCCGTGCGTCCTGCGAAAAAGGACGATGAAGACGAAACAGAAGGTGACGAAATTGAATAATGAATTACGCACTCAGGGCAAGACAGTCGAGGAGGCCGTACAAAGAGCGGCAAACCAACTCGGCGTCGATGTCTCGAGTATAGAATATGAGGTAATTACCGAGCCGAAGAAGGGTTTCCTCGGTATCGGAGAGGTTCCTGCGACGATCAGGGTCGTAACAAAGAAGAACCCTGCCGATCTCGCTCTCGATTTTATCAACACGCTCTTGGATAATATGAGTGTTTCGGCAGATGTCAGCATGGAAGATCTGGGCGACGGTGAGAAACTGATCAAAATATACGGTGACGACGCCAGCGTGCTGATCGGCCATCACGGCGACACCCTCGATGGTCTGCAGTATTTATGTAATCTCGCCGCAAATAAAAAGGCGGATGAAAACGACGACCGTGAGTATACACGGATCACCGTCGATATCGAGGATTACAGAAAGCGCAGAGAAGCGACTCTGCGTGCTCTCGCAAGGAGGATGGCGAGCAAGGTGCTCAAATATAAGAGAAATATCGCCCTCGAACCAATGTCGGCATATGAGAGAAGGATCATCCACTCGGAAATACAGGGCATCGAAGGCGTTACGACGAATTCAATCGGCCAGGATTCCGGCAGACGTGTCGTTATCACGCTCGATAAATAAAAAATTCAAAAAACAAAATTCCCGCAGGAAGATAAGCTTTTTTATCTGTCTGTGGGAATTTTTTGGCATTTGTCGAAAGTCTTGCCGTTGATTGGTGAATGTCCACAAAATCATCATGTGGGAATTGTGTAACTATACGAAAAGCATATGTGAGAAGCGGAATTTGATATAACTTTCTTGATTTTTAATTTAAAAAGTAGTAAAATGATATTAATAAAAATGGCTTTTATATACCAAAATCTTATGGAGGAAAGAATATGAAAAGATTTTTGTCATTTGTCATCGCAATGGTAATGATATTATCATTATTCCCTGCGATGATATTTACGTCATCGGCTGAAGATGCAGGCTCAAATATAGAAGAGCCGGCACAGAGCGAATACTATTTTGATCTCAAAGCCGATCCCGTGAAGATCCCCACAGTAGCAGAGGGACTGAACGGCGTAACACTTTGGGAAGGCGATGTTGATTTTGGAGCATCCGGTGCCGGTATCGTTACCTTTGTAATCAAGGCAACGGGCATCAACACTCCCGTAAGCCTCTCCCGTTTCCTGCCTACATATACGATGCAGAATAACATCGACTATTGGGCAGTCAATAACACATGGGGCGGCGGAAATACCGGCCTTGATGGAGAAGGCACAGAGTGCTCACTCGCACTTAATATACCGAGAGACGGTACCTATGTAATATCGATCGGCCGTAAGGTGTTCGGTATGGCAGGTGCAGGAAATGTGCTCACCATTTCAAAGCTGAGAGTAGCTGATATTAACGATGCTTACAAAGCTACATATCCGCTTGTAAACGATAACGGAAATGCACAGATCAGCTTGCTTTCTATCTCGAAAGGCAACCCGAAATTCACCGCATATTTCTATGATGAATACGGTAATAAGATAGGAGAAGCAACAAAGGAATATCCGAAGGCACAGGAGGCAAATGATTCTCAGACGACAAAGAAGACGACATGTCTGACGCCTAACGATATGTTCGCACTCACGGGTAAAGACGCTCCCGCAAAAGAGTCTGAAAACGGCTACAAATATGTTCTTTCGTGGGTGGACAGTGAGGGCAACCCCGTAGACGCTGTCTACAAGAATATGAACCTGTTTGCAAGCTTCGTTCCCGTTGCTGCAGATCAGGCAGAGGTTATCTTTGTTGATCCTGCAGATAGAGTAATAAGTTCGAGCTATGTCGATAATGGTTCGACTGTTGAGTTTACAGGCGCGACCCCGAGTATCGATACCAATGCAACTACCGAGTACATGTTCGTCGGTTGGGCGACCGAAAAAGGCGGAGAGGCTGTTGACCTTCCGAACTATACGATCACAGAGGATACTACTTTCTATCCTGTCTTCACGGAGAAAACGTTACCGGTCGTTACATTATTTGAGAATCCGGTATCGACTACATTCGGTACGAAGAAAAACCTGTTGCCTGACGGCTTTACTGCAACAGTCAGCGGTTTGACCGGTTATACCGTGTTACTTAAGATCGACGGTATTCCTTACGGCGAGACGGCAAAGTGGGGCGGTATACGCCCGGTTGTTACTGCGGTTAACGGGAGCACTTATGATCCGTTAAGTCCTGTATGGTGCGGCAACTGGGCTAATGATACTTATCGTGCAAATAGTTATACTTTCTCTGAAAACGGTTACTATCTGTACTATATTCCTTTTAAAAATATAACTAATGATTATCTGAATTCTGAAAAAACTGTTGCCGGTGTCAGCCGTCTGAATTCTTTAACTGTTTTTGATAAAACCGGATCGCTCGGCTGGTATGGCGCTGCTGATACCACGACAGATGAGAATATAACGGTCACACTCGTCGGTATGGTTGAGGGTAACATTACACCGTTCGATGTTGATGCGAAATATGGTGATGATGTTCTTGCAACCAAAAAAACAACTGCATCTATCAATATGCTCAACTCTGTTAATAATGCAGGCTGGGCAAAGTTAGATACAGCTTTCGATCTGTTCGGCGGTCAGCTTGGAAGTACGGATACTTCGTATATCAAGCATTGGACGAATGACGCAGGCGATATAAACGAATATATTCTGACTGAGAAGGTCGTACGTCCTGTTTACGGAGAGTCGGTTCTGGTTACGCTTACGGCTGCCGATGAGACTGCATACGGTATCAAGGAGTACGCAGTTGATGTTACATTGGGCGCAGAGACTGTTGATTATGCAGAGATCGTTCTTGAATATAATAAGGATGTATTCACCAATCCTCGTCTTGAAGACGGTACGGTATTAGAGGAATGCCCGGAGGGTGCAATTCTGAATATTACCGGCGCAAACACTGCAAAGGTGCTCTTCGACATTTCACAGAATGCGGTCGGCGGTACTTATTCCATTAATGCAGACGGAACTTGTGATTCTGCTCCTGCAAAAACAACGGGTGCTGTAAGCATTAAAGTCAACGGTCAGCAGCCCGGCGGGTACTTCACAGAGGGTGAAAACCGCATGCCGCTTTATAAGACGAACGAGAACAATGCTCCTGTCGACGAGGAAGGTAACGAGGTCGACGAGCAGAAGGTCTGGACGGGTAATGTTGACTTCGGCGGTCAAAAGAATGTTGCGACATTCGTATTTAAGGTTGACGGCGTACAGACCGATATCAACGCAACACGTATTCATTTCAACACAAATAACGGCGGACAGTGGCGGACTGAGGAATGGTCGCAGTGGCGTACGAACTGGGGCCGTGACGCAGATAAGACAAACGGCTTTGCCTCGGCGCTTACATTCAAGGCAAGTGACGGAGCAACATATTACTATCTGTCACTTGGTAACCGTTATATTAATAACGATTCCAATCTGATGTACAGCAGTATGGAGGGCTTTACACTCTTCAAAAAGGATCCTTCCTCGAAAACCACGAAATTATCGTGGGTTGACGGCGATTACAGCGAGACACAGGCGGCGTTTAACGAAAATGAGAATGCAGGCTTCGAGATGCTTGCAGTCGTCGGCGGAAACCTCGCTCCTACAGTAGAGTTTTACAATGATACCGCAAAAAACGGCGGTGAGCTGATTGAAAAGCCTGTCACCCATGAGTATCCGAAAGCTCAAGGCGGATGGGTAGACGGCACAGGCGCAAATACCAAAATGAAGAAGTACGGTACGCTTGCAACCGTCGCAGAGGTATTTGCGGCATCGAGATATCAGACCCCTGTCAAGGCATCGACTGAGACCGAAGCTTACGAGTTCATCGGTTGGGTCGATGAGGACGGCAATGATATTACCAATGCACCTGTTTACAAGGCGCAGAGAATCTATGCAAACTTTAAGACGATTGAGGCAACTACAAGCACCGTAACCTTTATGAATGACGGTGAAAAGGTCGCCGAGCAGAAGATTCTGCTCAATGCATATGCAACCGCACCCGAGAGTACTCCGACAAGAGCAGGAATCCCGACCGGCGAATACACTTTCAAGGGTTGGTCGCTCGAGACGGACGGCGAGGTCATCGAGCTTGATACCTATCCGATCACCGAGGATCTGACGCTTTATGCAAGCTATGAGTATCAGGATGTCACATTTACCGTCATCTATAAGGATGAAGACGGCGAGGAAGTCGGAACTGAAACGGTCGTGCGCAGCACAGCTGTTACACAGGCACCGACAATGAAGAGAAAGTTCGATTCATATAGCTACTCGGACGATGATTGGCATAATTTGGAGAAACAGATAGAAAACAATCTCGGTAAACAGTATTATGATTTCGTTGAATGGACGAATGAGGATGGTTCTGCTGTAGACTTGACCAACGTATGGTCCGATCTCACGGTTTATGCGAAATATGAAGCTAAGCCGATCGAGAATTGGTATAAGGTCGAGTGGCGAATTCAGAAAGGTGTTAACGAGACTCGTATTACCGCTCAGTGGATCGCCGAGGGTGACTCGACATATACTCTGCCGGGTTGGGCATACGGATGGCAGCCGCTTCATAATACGGCTGACGAGAATTATTGGTACACACGCAACGGATGGGATCAGGATACAACATGCGTTACGGAAAATATGCTTGTTTATCCGCACTATGATACCACGCCGGTCGTTACCGGAAAAATGCCGTATAAGACTAATGTGGTTGACGGGGAGATCGGTCAAAAGCATGTGTTGTGGAATGCGAATACTACCTTGGATCAGCCTTATGACGGCCTGACCGTTGTGATTCGTGTAACCGGTGCATCTGCTGAGAACCCCGTAATGATCGGTGATGTTTTTGCAGAACTTGATGGTAACAATAGTAACAACGCATTTTTCATGATTCAGCAGTGCCAAGATGTCGGATTAATGGCAAATATAACCGATGAGGAATGGCATTTCATCTCATTTGGTGCAAATGTTATTACTGGCGGTAATCCGGGTAAGAATAAGATTATAAAATATCTTGCTTTGGACGATCCGTCTGACTCAAGGTGTCCGTCTTCTACAGGCACTGGTAGCTACGAAGCATATATGTTTATGGGTTCGTATCAGCCGACGGTGCGTTTCTATTCAGAAGACAGCAAATGGCTTGAGACACGAAAATATACTATTAATTACAATGCGAGCAACGTAGTTCGCGGAACTCTTGTTACACCGGATGACCTCTTCATGGGCGAGCTGCCTGAGGATTTCCTCTACTGGGCTGATAAGAACGGTAATAAGGTTACAGAGATTACCGATAATATGGATCTTTACGCTGTATGCAAGCATGTGCATACATATGAAAATGCTGTTGCTACAGGCGCAGGCGTTATTTCCTGTACTGATCCCAAGTGCGACGATATCGAAGGCTCGATAATCAGCGCTGCAACTGTTACCGCAGGCGATGCAACGGTCAAGGCGCCGAAAGTAGGCGAGACATTTACAGTTCCCGTAGTTATCACAAATAACCCGGGCGTTATCGGTATCACACTCGCTGTCGAGACAAGCGCAAATGTCAGTCTGACGGGCGCATCTGTCGACGGTACGCTCTATGAGGGCGCATACATGACGTATGTAAACGACATCGTCCTCAACCGTGGCGATAATGTCGAGGGTAATCTTACAGAGGATGGAACCGTCGTTTACCTCACGCTCACAGCACTCGAGACTATGAACGAGGGCGACAAGTTCACCATTAAGGTAAGCGTGACTGACACAGCGGCTGATTCTGATACAGGTCTCTATGCACCTGTCCTGTATTCCGATTATACAAACGAATACACCGTGATCGCACGTGACCCTGAGATCAAATTCGACACACTCAGCTTCACTGTCGGCAATACAATGTCGTTCAATGTAAATGTTAAGTTTACACCGAACTCAGCTTATTACGACACGAATGAGGCTAAGCTCACTGTAGAAATGCAGGATGAAAATGACGCATATGTGGTTCTCGGCGAAGAGAGCGTTACTGCTGAAAAGGACGAGAACGGCACATATGATATGACATTCACAGTCGACGGCATCCCGATGGCTTACCTCGCAAACAACCTTAAAGTACGCTTTACTACGGTCGGCGCAGAGGGCGTGCTCGAGGCAGAAGAGGATCAGATGATGGATTCCGAGGGTGAATATGTAGATATCTCCTTCGAGAATTATTCTGAATACCTCAAGGCTGAGGGCGGAAACGAAAAGCTTACGACGCTTCTTGATACAATGCTTAACTATACAGCGGCAGTTCAGCAGTACAAGGGATACAAAGAAAACGACCTTGCAAACAAGAATGTTGAGAATAAGGAAATAAAGAGCATCAAAGAATATGATGAAAAAGAAGACTGGGGCAAATACACTGCCATGAGACGTGGAGTAACGTCGACCGCTGCTGCGACAGTCAGATTCACAGGTTCTAAGCTCCTTATGACTTCTGATAAGACGGGCTTCCGATTCGTATTCACAGTTGAAGAGGGTGTTGAAGTAGAATCGCTCAAACTCTTAGTCAAGTGCGATGATGAGATCGTTGCAGAGATATCCGGCAGTGATTTTGAAGTACAGGAGGACGGCAAGTACCATGCCGACTTCGACGGATATGCACCGAACGAATTCGACACACAGATAAAGGTCATCGTCGTTGATGCAAACGGCGATAGAATCAGTAATATGGCATACGACAGTATCCCCGGCGTGGCGAAGGCTGTCGCAAACAATGACAGATACGAAAGCCTGTGTCCCGTACTCAGCGGCATGCTCGCATACTGTGATGCGGTGAAGGGCTACATGGCATCTGTGAAGAACTGATAACAGTATCTGATAACGTCATAACCAAACAAAAACTCTGACTGAAAGAATAAACTCTTTCAGTCAGAGTTATTTATTATAGGCTATCGCCTTTTAGCTATCAGCCGCCGCAGAGGCAGAGAATGATTGCGAGCGCAATGAGGATGATCCATACATTGCAGTTGTCAAATGCGTTGCATAAGCAGTTCATGTGTGCCCTCCTTTCCTGATATTCCATCATATGCTGAATTTGCGTGAGCTGTTAATAAATCGGGGTTACCCCTTGACAACGGGCGATATGCGTGGTACAATATGTGTGAATTCATGATAGAGGTGCATTTTGCAATGAGTATCACCGTGTAAGCGTCGCCCGGCGCGTTGCGGAAAGGAAAGGTGCAGGTGCCGAGCGAAAGCAGTGGGCGCGCTTTTGCGGTTTGACGTAATAAGATGCGTCCGACTGTCGCATGTTTGCGGAGCGCTATCGGATATTTATGTGCCATATGGCGCATATGTTCTATGGCCGTCCGTGACGGTCTTTTTTGATGTTAATAAACAGGAAGAGGTACATATATGGAAAAGAAACACATTTTTACGGGAGTTGCGACTGCGCTGATCACGCCGTTTGATGAAAACGGTATTAATTATGAGCAGTTCGGAAAGATCATTGACTGGCAGATAGCGTCGGGGATCAACGCCCTCGTCATCTGCGGAACGACAGGCGAGGCGTCCACTATGTCGGACGACGAGCACCGTGATGCGATACGCTTTGCGGTAAAGCGTGCAGAGGGAAAAGTGCCGATCATCGCCGGCACGGGATCAAACGATACAGCATACGCCCTCGACCTCGTGAAATGCGCTCAGGAGGCAGGCGCAGACGCCGCACTCTGTGTGACGCCTTATTATAATAAGGCGACACAGCGAGGTCTCTATGAGATGTTCACCCAGATCGCCGACTACTCGGAAATTCCGGTGATCTTATATAACGTCCCGTCCCGTACGGGATGCAATATCGAGCCGAAGACCTATGCGGCGCTCGCCGAGCACCCGAATATCTCGGCGATAAAGGAGGCGAACGGCGATATCTCAAAAATAGTCGAGACGATGTCGTATGTCAACGGCAAGCTTGACCTTTACTCGGGAAATGACGATCAGATCGTACCCCTGCTTTCCCTCGGCGGAAGCGGAGTGATCTCGGTACTGTCAAACGTCCTCCCAGCAGAGACGGTCGAAATGTGCAATAAGTTTTTCGCAGGCGATATCAAAGGCGCCGCACAGATGCAGTACAGATATCATGCACTGACAAGCGCCTTGTTCTCAGAGGTCAATCCTATCCCCGTGAAGGCGGCGATGGCTGCTATGGGATATTGCGAGAACAGACTCCGTCTGCCGCTTACGACCATGGATCCCGAGAAGGAAAAGGTACTTCTCGCACGCATGAGAGAGCAGGGACTTAAGGTATGAAGGTAATTATGACAGGCGCCCTCGGCAGAATGGGCAAAGAGGTCTGCGCACTCCTCGGCGATGAGCTCGCCTGCGGTGTAGACATCGGCGGCGAGGTAAAGAATATCGCCGACTATACGGGAGATGCCGACGGTGTCATCGATTTTTCCTTCCACGGAGCGATCGGCGACATCGCAAAATATGCAGTGGAGCATAAGCTGCCCCTCGTCGTCGCAACGACGGGACACACTCCCGAGGAAAAAGAGACGATCATGCAGACGGCGAAGTCCGTTCCCGTTTTCTATTCGGCGAATATGTCGATCGGCGTTGCGGTATTGTGCGATCTCGCACGCCGTGCGGTCGCATTTTTCCCGGATGCGGACATAGAGATCATCGAGAAGCATCATAACCGCAAGCTGGATGCGCCCTCGGGCACGGCACTCATGCTCGCAAACGCTGTCTCGGGCGGAGATGAGCAGAGATACGTCTACGGCAGGGTGGGACACTGCCCGAGACAAGCAGGCGATATCGGCATCCATGCTATCCGCATGGGAAATATCGTCGGCGATCACGAGGTCATCATCGGAACGGACACCCAGAGGATCACGCTCAAGCATGAGGCGCTTACCCGTGCTATCTTCGCCGAAGGCGCAGTGACTGCAATGCGTTTCATCGCAGATAAAGCGCCCGGACTCTATAATATGGAAGATATGACAAAATGAAAATAAATTTCACAAAGATGCACGGCATCGGAAACGATTATATATATGTCAACTGCCTCGAAAAGGAGCTTGACGACCCGTCGGGCGCTTCGATCGCCATGTCACCCCGTCATTTTTCGGTCGGGGCGGACGGACTCGTTATGATATGCGCATCAAGCGTCGCTGACGCAAAAATGCGCATGTTCAACGCCGATGGCAGCGAGGGTAAAATGTGCGGAAACGCTATCCGCTGTGTGGGCAAATATCTATACGATAACGGGCTTGTCACAAAAGAAAAGATAACCGTCGAAACGCTCTCGGGCATTAAAACGCTCGAGCTGCATATCGAGGGCGGCAAGGTCGGGAGCGTGACGGTCGATATGGGTATCGCTTCTTTTGCGCCGTCGGACATACCGATCACCGAAAAAGAGGAGCATATCAACGCACCAATGACAGTAAACGGCGTGGAATATCTCAGCACGGCGGTGTCGATGGGTAATCCGCATAATGTTATTTTTACAGACGAGGTTGCGGCCCTTCCGCTTGAGAAAATAGGTGCTGATTTTGAGAATCATCCGCTCTTTCCCGAGCGGGTCAATACCGAGTTCGTGCGTGTGATCGATGCGCACACGCTCGAGATGCGTGTATGGGAGCGTGGCAGCGGAGAGACATGGGCGTGCGGTACGGGTGCATGCGCTGTGGTCGCCGCCGCCTGCAAAAACGGCATTTCACCCGTGGGAGAGCCGATAGAGGTGCGCCTGATCGGCGGAGAGCTCTCCATCGTATGCGGCAGTGACTACCGCATGATGATGACGGGCCCTGCCGCAAAATCTTATGACGGAGTATACGAATATGAAAATTAAGCTAAACGATAATTTTAATCATCTGAGTCAGAATTACCTTTTTTCCGAGATAGGAAAAAGGGTCAGAGCATACAGCGAGGCCCATCCCGAGAAAAGGGTCGTGCGCCTCGGCATCGGGGACGTCACCCTGCCGCTTCCTGCGCCGTGTATTGAGGCGATGGCAAAGGCTGTGGGCGAAATGGCACAAAAGGATACCTTCCGTGGATATCCGCCCGAGTACGGCTATGATTTCCTCCGTGCGAGGATCAGTGAGCACTATGCCTCGTTCGGCGTGAGCGTCCCTGCGGACGATATCTTCGTCTCGGACGGTGCAAAGAGCGACTGCGGTAATATCGTCGATATTTTAGGCGATAATACAATATATATGCCCGACCCCGTGTATCCTGTTTATATGGATTCTAACCTGATGAGCGGAAGAGAAGTCATCCTGCTCGACTCAAATAAGGAAAACGCCTTCCTGCCCATGCCGGATGAAACGTGCGGCACGGGTGTATACTATCTCTGCTCGCCCAACAACCCGACGGGTGCGGCATACAGTCTCGCTCAGCTTGAGAAATGGGTGGAATTTGCACTGTCGAGCGGTTCGCTCATCATCTACGATGCGGCGTATGAGGCTTTCGTTTCCGATGACAGCCCACGCTCGGTGTATGCAGTGGAAGATGCGAAAAAATGTGCGATCGAGATATGCTCGTTCTCAAAGACGGCAGGCTTTACAGGCACGAGATGCGGTTATACCGTCGTTCCCGAGGCGCTCGTGTCTGACGGCGTGTCGCTCAAAAAACTGTGGTCACGCAGACAGGCGACAAAGTTCAACGGCGTTTCCTATCCCGTTCAGCGTGCGGCAGAGGCGGCATATTCTGACGAGGGAATGAAGGCATGCCTTGACAATATCGCATATTATATGGAAAATGCGAGGATGATCGCATCCCTGCTCGACGAAAAGGGAATCGAATATACCGGCGGAAAGAACTCGCCTTACATATGGTTAAAATGCCCGAACGGTTTTGACAGCTGGGGATTTTTCGACTACCTGCTCGAAAACGTGCAGGTGGTAGGCACTCCGGGCGCAGGCTTCGGCAAGTGCGGAGAGGGATATTTCCGCCTGACATCCTTCGGCAGTCACGAGGATACCCGTGAGGCAACAGAAAGACTCAGAGGATTATTATAATGCTTCATACAAATCTTGATATCAACGAAAAGGGACATCTTACCCTCGCAGGCCGTGACACGGTCGAGCTCGCCGAGAAATACGGCACGCCGCTGTATTTAACGGACGAGCGCCGTATCCGTGAGAAAATGAGGGTGTATGTCGACTCGATGAAAAAATACTTCGGCCACGGCTCGGTACCCCTTCTTGCGTCCAAGGCGCTCTGCTTCAAGAGGATATACGAGATCGCAAACGAGGAGGGCATGTGCACCGATATCGTCTCCCCCGGTGAGCTTTATACAGCGCTCAGGGCGGGATTCCCGATGGAGAAGGCATATTTTCACGGTAATAATAAAACCGATGCGGATATCGCCTTTGCGATAGAAAGCGGCATCGGATGCTTTATCGCAGATAACCGTGAGGAGCTGGATGCGATATCACGCATCGCAGGGGAAAAGGGCATAACACAGCGTATTATCCTGCGTGTGACGCCCGGCATCGACCCACACACCCATGCGGCGATAACGACGGGCAAGGTCGATTCCAAATTCGGGACGGCGATAGAGACCGGACAGGCGATGGAGCTTGTCAAATACATTCTCACCCTCAAAAATATTGAGCTTACCGGCATCCATTGCCATGTGGGCTCGCTCTGCTTTGACTCGCAGCCTTTCCTTGATGCGGCGGATATTATGGTCGCATTCATGGCGAAGATACGTGAGGAAACGGGTCTGACCCTCCGGACGCTTAACCTCGGCGGAGGATACGGGGTAAGATATATTGAGGCAAATCCTCATATCGATATCGCCGATAACATTCGCCAGGTGGCAGAGCACGTCGGCGCAGTATGCGAAATGACAGGTTTCCCCTATCCGCAGGTACTGCTCGAGCCGGGCAGGAGCATTGTCGCAGACGCAGGCGTGACCCTTTATTCTGTGGGCAGTGTAAAGACTATCACGGGATATAAGAGCTATATCTCCATCGACGGCGGTATGCCCGATAACCCGAGGTATGCGCTTTATCAGTCGGATTATACCGTACTGAATGCGAGCCGTGCGTCAGACGAGCCGGATATGATAGCGACGGTTGCCGGCAGATGCTGTGAATCGGGCGACCTCATCCAGGAGGATGTGAAGATAAAACGTCCCGAGCGAGGCGATAAGATCGCAGTGCTCGTCACGGGAGCATATAACTACTCCATGGCGTCAAATTATAACCGTATCCCTCGTCCGCCCGTCGTCATGATATCGCCTGATGGCGACGACTATATCGCCGTCCGCCGTGAGACGTATGACGACTTGATAAAATTAGATATGTGAAAAAAACGCTGATTCTTATGTGAGAGTCAGCGTTTTAATCAGTCTGTTGATAATTACAGAAAAAATACGGCTTTAGATGAGACTATATTACAGATATACCCTAAGGCTCCCCTTGCACAGAGGAGCCGGGGGATGCGGACAAATTATTCCTTAAATTACATATGTTTTGTTGCATCTTTTTGACAGGGGACGAGAGACGACGTCGTAAAGACCGAGATTATCTTCGCTCTGAAACGCTGATTCTCGCATGAGGATCAGCGTTTTTCAACTTTTGAATATTTTGTTGACAGATGAGCACGAATATGTTAAAATTGAAATGAACCTAAACAAGGAGGAAACAAAGATGAAAAAAATTAATTTGAGAGTGATTTCCTGCCTGATGGCGGTCATGTTTGTTGTGGTGTCCGTTATGATAGCGCCGCTCGAGGCTTCTGCGGAGACGGCGTCGCCCTCTATCATAGCCGACGGAAAGTGTGGCGATAACCTTACCTGGACCTTGGACGATAACGGTACGTTTGCGGTAAGCGGAACGGGCGATATGTGGGATTATGATTTAGTGGTCTCGCCATTGTCGAGGTCGTCTGATGTTTATACGCGACCGTGGCAGAATTATTGCGATAAGATAATTGCTGTTGAGATAAATAACGGCGTGACGAGCATCGGAAATTTTGCATTTTTCAGTTGCAGTGCACTCGAGAGCATTGCGATTTCGGACGGCGTGACGAGCATCGGGTACAGTGCATTTTGGGGTTGCAGCGCACTTGAGAACATAACGATCCCGGATAGCGTAACGAGCATCGAATACGGTGCATTCTATGATACTGCATATTATAATAACGATGCAAATTGGGAAAACGAAGTTCTTTATATCGGTAATCATCTGATAAAAGCAAAAGATTCTGTTACAGATAAATACGATATCCGCCCGGGCACAATAACCGTTGCAACCGATGCGTTCGAATATTGCAGAGACCTCCGGAGTATTGTGATTCCTGACAGCGTGACGAGTATCGGGAGACGGGCGTTTAGTGGTTGCTCCGCACTCGAGAGCATTTCGCTTCCGGATGGCGTGACGAGCATCGGGTACGATGCGTTTGGAAACTGCAGATCCCTTACGAGCATTACCATCCCAAACAGTGTGACGAGCATCGGAAACAGTGCGTTTTGGGGTTGCAGTGCGCTCGAGAGCATCACGATCCCCGACGGTGTGACATACATCGGAGACTGTATGTTCAGAGAATGCAACTCCCTTACGGGTATCACTATCCCGGACGGTGTGACATACATCGGAAACTATGTGTTCGGTTTCTGTGACGCACTCACGGACATTACCATCCCGGCCGACGTGGCGCACATCGGAGAAGGGGCGTTTGATTGTTGCAGTGCACTTGAAAACATTTGGGTAGATGAGAATAATCCGAATTATACTTCCATTGACGGAGTAGTATACACGAAAGACAAAACAAGTCTGGTCTGCTATCCGGCAGGAAGAAAAGAAGCCCAAATACCGGACGGAGTGACGAGTATCGGAACTTATGCGTTTGCCGGTTGCAATGCTCTCAAGAGCATTACGATCCCGGACGGTGTGACGAGTATCGGAAACGGGGCGTTTAGTGGATGCAGCGCACTTGAGATCATCACGATCCCGGATAGCGTAACGAGTATCGAATGGGCGTTTTGGGGTTGCTACAAGCTTACTATTTACGGTGCGAGCGGCTCATATGCGCAAAAATATGCGAAGGAAAATAATATCCCGTTCATGTCGGGTATGTTTATCAGAGATAGATTTTTCTTGGATGTAAAACCGGGGGCGTGGTATCTCGATGCGGTAGAATATGCGCTTGATAACGGCTTGTTTTTCGGTGTTTCGCCGAAGATGTTTGCACCTGACGAGTCGATGACCCGTGCGATGTTAGTTACGGTATTATGGCGCATGGAGGGAGAACCGGCGGTGAGCGGGGAAAATCCCTTCAACGATGTGCCCTCGGGCGAGTGGTATACCGACGCAGTAAAATGGGCGGCGTCGAACGGTATTGTCTACGGCATAAGCGAAGATAAGTACGACCCGATGGCTAATATCACACGAGAGCAAGCAGCGGCGATCCTGTACCGCTATTCGCAGTATAAAGAATATGACGTAAGCAAAATCGCAGACTTAGCTGCCTTCCCGGACGGGAATGAGACATCAGACTTTGCCGTAACCGAGCTTTCCTGGGCATACGCCGAGGGACTCATCACCGGCGTGAAAAAGGGAAGCACCGATTATCTCGAACCGCAGGGCAATGCGACCCGTGCACAAGTTGCATCTATCCTCATGAGATATAAAGAGAGCTTAGAAGAATAAAACAAAAAGAAGCTGTCACACAAGCGTTAAAACTCAAGTGCGACAGCTTCTTTCAGAATAACAAGATCGAACGAGAGAGGGCGAACCCCCGGCGAGGGTTCTCCCTCTAAGGCACAAGTGTTTCGCCGTCTGCGGACGGCGACAAGAGCTACTCCCCGTTTGCGGTACCCGGCTCTGCCAGTGGTGCGAGACGCACCTTGCGGGTCGCCGACCGCTGCACTTCGTTTTGCCCGCTTCATCCGCCACCGGCGGCGCGGGCAACCTCACCCTTGACCCAGTCGCCTTTTGGAAAAAGCGACGCAAAAACTTTCAATCGGGCACTGTTCTTTTCCCTGCGCAAGACATGTCTTGCGCTTAATGAAAGTTTTGGAAAGGGGTGTGGGGAAAACTTTTTTCAAAAAGTTTTCCCCACATAATACTATTTCATCTCGTTAAATGCCTTGATCCATTCCCGTGCGATGAATGCGTGGAATTTGGAGGTGGGGTGTACGCCGTCTTTTGTGTAATAAAAGAGATCGTCTACCGCTTTTGACATTTCATTGAGCTTGTCCTGCAGCGGGATGAAAGGCAGGCCGTATTTTTCGGCGACACGCCGTGCGCTCGCCGCACGTTTTGCCGTCTCGGCTCTGAACTCTGGCATATTTTCTTCAGTGCAAACGGGGAGCAGAGACTCGCCCGGTGCGATAAAGGGCTCGAGTATCATGATCTTGATACTGGGAAGCGCCGCTTTTATCTCCTCGATATACATACAGTATATTTTGAAGAATTTGTCGTCGTCTACGCCGTTTTTGAAGTTAAATTCATGCCATACATCGTTTACGCCGATGAGCACGCTCATATAATCGGGTGCTAAATTGATGGCGTCGCTTTTGATGCGTGCGTACAGATCGACGATCCTGTTGCCGCTGATGCCTCTGTTGTAGAATTTATATTCGCCGGGCGCATCGAGGCCGAGCGTTCCCTCCACAAATGTCGGGTATCCCACGCCTGTGTGGGAATCGTCGCGCGCACGGCATGCGTCTGTTACCGAATCACCCATAAATAAAATCGTTTTCATATGCTTATTCTCCTTCTATAAAACCGTGCCGTTTCAAAAATCTCACGCATAACGGAAACCACGAGCGTACCTCGTCGTACTGATCCTCATAAACGATGCCGAGGCCGTGATAGCCGTAGGGATAGATATGAAGCTCAAAGGGTATCTTTTTCTCTCGCAGCGCCATGCCCATCAGCAGGGCATTTTCGACGGGAACAGCTCCGTCCTCTGCCGTGTGCCACAAAAATACCGGCGGACAGTCGTCGGGAACGTTGAGCTCGCCGGACAGACTCTTTTTCAGTTCGGGGTCGCCGTGGGTTATTACCTCCATCGTGCCCGTATGAGTGTATTCACCGAGGGTGGAGACGGCGTAGCAAAGTATCGCCGCATCGGGACGTGAGGAGACACGGTCGATCTCGTCGCCGTCCTTGTTTACCCCGTAGTGCTCCATGCCGCATACCGCGAGGTGTCCTCCTGCGCTCGAGCCGCATATTGCGATCTTGTCGGGCAGGATATTATATTTTTCGGCGTTTTTGCGCACATATCTCACCGCACGTTCGAGGTCAAGCTGCGGCGCAGGATAGGTATACGGATGCACACGGTAATCGACGATCGCCGCATTCAGACCGTATTTGACAAATTCCTCGGCATAGCCTTTATCCTCATGCCATGCCCGTCCGCGGTATGCGCCGCCTGCACATATGACGACACAGCCGCGCGGCTGGTCCGTATCTGCGAGATACAGGTGGAGCATCGGCTCGCTCTGTTCATATTCGGGAACGAACAGGGGCGTTTTCCCCTCATCCCATAATTTTATATCAATGATCTCCATAATTTTCCTCCATTCAAATGTATATTTATATGTTACCACGCAAAAAAAATGCTGTCAACCGCAAAATGTATAAAAACCTGCTCAAAAAACGTAAAATATTAGAAAAATGACTATTTATTTTTTCAGAGTTTTGATATATAATGAAATAGATAATATTAATTTGAAAAATAATGGAGATTTATCGTGACAATATTTAACTTTTTATCTCTTTTCGGCGGACTCGCCCTATTCTTGTTCGGCATGTCGCTGATGGGCCAGGGACTCGAAAAGGTCTCGGGCGGCAAAATGGAGAAGATACTCGAGAAAATGACGAATACTCCCATTAAGGGCGTTCTGCTCGGCACCCTCGTGACGGCGGTGATACAGTCCTCCTCTGCCACGACCTGCATGGTAGTCGGCTTTGTAAACTCGGGCGTTATGAATCTGACTCAGGCGATCGGCATTGTCATGGGCTCGAAGATCGGCACGACCGCAACAGGCTGGCTCCTGTCCTTCAACGGACTCGAGGGAAGTGCGGCAGGCACAGCGCTGAAGCTCTTACAGCCGTCGTCGTTTACCCCGATACTCGCATTTATCGGCATCGTTTTCTATATGTTTTTGAAAAAGGGCAAAAAGCGTGATATCGGCTCGATTCTGCTCGGATTCTCCGTTCTGATGTTCGGCATGACGCAGATGTCGTCGTCCGTTTCCGTTTTGCGTGATATTCCCGAGTTTTCTGCGGCATTGACCGCCTTTGAGAATCCCGTGCTTGCGGTGCTGGCCGGAACACTGCTCACCGTGCTGATCCAGTCATCGTCTGCGTCGGTCGGTATCATACAGGCGCTTTCTGTCACGGGCGCTATCACGGTCGGTATGTCGATACCGCTTATCATGGGTACATCCATCGGCGCATCTGCCCCCTGTCTGATATCATCCATCGGCGCAAATAAAAATGCGAAGCGTGCCGCATTCTCCTACCTGTATTTCAATCTGATCGGTACTGTGGTATTCATGACACTGTATCTGATTCTGAATAGTATTTTCCATTTTACTTTCCTTACCAAAACGGCGAACACATTTGATATTGCGCTCGTAAATACGGTCTTCAACGTACTCACGACCATCGTGCTCCTGCCGTTTACAAAGGGACTCGAAAAGCTGCTTATTAAGACGATACCCGACAGCAAATCGGGAGACGACGAGGCGATCGTCCTGCTCGACGAGCGTTTTCTGAAGATGCCTGCCTTTGCGATCGAGCAGGCACGTCATGCTGTTTCAAAAATGGCGGAGATATCACGGGATTCGCTGTGTCTCTCGCTCGAGATACTTTTTAATTACGATAAAAAGAAGGCCGAGCAGATCGACGAATGGGAAGATAAGACTGACGAATATGAGGACAAGCTCGGCACGTATCTCATCAAGGTCAGCCGTAATCAGTTGACAAGCTCGGAGTCCAAGACCGTCTCGAAAATGCTCCACTCGATCGGAGATCTCGAGCGTATCAGCGACCACGCCGAGAACCTTGCGAAAGTAGCTCTCGAGATATATGAAAAGAAAATCGTATTTTCCGAGAGCGCAAAAAAGGAGATCGAATACACCCTTTCGGCGCTTA
This sequence comes from uncultured Lachnospiraceae bacterium, assembly GCA_964403505.1. GTDB lineage: Bacteria > Bacillota > Clostridia > Oscillospirales > CAG-272 > CAKSEI01. Next base: position 2,160 of record CAYOFP010000027.1, on the reverse strand, counting down.
CCGAGATCGTCTGCATGTCGTGCGAGGCGTTTATCAATAACGATATAGAGCTCGCCTCTCATATCGAGCCGCTCGAGCAGGTCATCGACCTGTTAAAGGACGAGCTCCGCTCACGCCATATCAGCAGACTGCAAAAGGCCGACTGCACGATAGAAAACGGCTTTGTATTCAACGATATGCTGACAAATATCGAGAGGGTATCGGATCATTGCTCCAACCTCGCAGTATGTACCATTCAGCTCCGCAACTCGAAATTTGACACGCATGAATATCTGCGTGATGTCAAGGCAAACAGCGACGATTTCAAAGAGATGTACGAGAGCTATAAGAATAAATACTTTGTGCCGATAAAAGAAGTGTAATGCAGCTGCCGACAGAATTTGAAGAAAGAATGAGAAATATGCTCGGCGATGAGTACGATGCTTTTCGCCGGGCACTGACCGAGGGGAAGGCCTCAAAGGCGGTGTTTCTGAATCCGCAGGAGAGGGAGGAGGCTTTTCTCTCGGATTTTCCCTTTTCTTCGGAAAAGCTCGGCTTCTGCGATAACGGATATCTGATCGAGAGCGAACTGCCGGGCAAAAGTCTGCTGCATCACGCAGGCGCTTTTTACGTGCAGGACCCCTCCGCCATGGCGACGGTCTGCGCCCTCGATATCAAAGAGGGCTCGAAGATACTCGATGTCTGTGCCGCACCCGGAGGAAAAAGCATACAAATGGCTTTCCGCACGGGGGAGAGCGGACTTCTTATCTCAAACGAGATCGACAAAAAGCGAGTGAAGATACTAAAATCCAATGTCGAGCGGATGGGCCTTACAAATACCGTGGTGACGAGCTGTCCGTCCGGGCGTTTGGGGGAACTGTACCGTGCATATTTCGATATCGTCTTAGTCGATGCGCCCTGCTCGGGCGAGGGGATGTTCCGCAAATATGAGGCGGCGCTCGATAGCTGGAACACGGGCAATGTCAGAGCCTGCGCCGAGCGGCAGCACGAGATACTTACGAATATCAGGGATACCGTCGCAGACGGCGGCTACCTCTTATATTCGACCTGCACCTTTTCCGAGGAGGAAAACGAGCTCCAGGTCAGCAGATTTTTAAGCGAGAATCCTGACTACACGCTCGTTTCGGTGAACGGTGCGCTCCTGCCGTACACGAGCGAGGGGAACAGAGGTATGGCGCTCTGCCGTCGGTTTTATCCGCACATAGCGACAGGCGAGGGGCAGTTTATCGCCCTGATGCAGAGAAGGACTGACTTATCCGCTGAGATACTTTTTAAAGACGGGTATAAAAAGCCGACCGAAAAAGAAGAAAAGATCGCACGTGATTTCTTACGTGAAAATACCGTGCTTGCACCCGATAAAATATACGCATTTCCCGACGGTATGCGCATCATTTCTCACGATACGCCCGTGCCGCCCGGCACGTTTTCTTACGGCGTGAATATCGGAACGGTGGAAAAGGGACGTTTCATTCCGCATCATCAGCTATTCTCGGCATACGGTCATACCTTTAAGCGAAAGATCGTTTTGTCCGCTGACTCAAAAGAGGCGGCGGAGTATATCTCAGGCCAGACTGTCAGGTGCGACTGTGAAAACGGCTGGTGCGCCGTCATGATAGGAGATCTGCCCGTAGGCGGCGGCAAAGTCGTCGACGGCATCTGCAAAAATCACTATCCGAAGGGGTTGCGGATGGGGTGAGGGTTGTTTGCGGGGGAAACTTTTTAGGCAAAAAGTTTCCCCCGCACCCCCTTCCAAAAACTTTTGTAGGCATAAGACTTGTCTTGCGCCGGGGGAAGGAACACCGCCCGTTCGTAAGTTTTTGCGTCGCTTTTTTCAAAAAGCGACCGGGTTTAAAGGGCAGCGCCCTTGTCGCCGTCCGCAGACGGCGAAACACCTTTGCTTTATAAAAGCGCAGGAGTGGGTGAATTTTGTGCGCAGCGCAAAAGAGGGAGAACCCTCGCCGGGGGTTCTCCCTTAGTTTGTTTGTGCTTGTATGTGGGGAAAACTTTTTAGGAAAAAAGTTTTTCCCACACCCTTTTCAAAAATCTTTCATAGGGGAAGGATTACTTACGATAGAGATATAATTGCAACAAAAAACGGTATCGGGAAATGAAGTGAACCCCAAAGTTTAGACAAAACAAATATTAAATTGTTAGTGAATG
>CAYOFP010000026.1:0-22720 GCA_964403505.1 uncultured Lachnospiraceae bacterium | reverse complement strand
TCATTCACTAACAATTTAATATTTGTTTTGTCTAAACTTTGGGGTTCACTTCATAACGATGCCGTTTTTTCTCTGTCGCCGAAAACCTACCCGGCACAAGACGAGTCTTGTGCCCATCAAAAGTTTTTGAGGGTTTCAGGGAACTTTTTTCAAAAAGTTCCCTGAATAAAAACCCTGATCAATTCCCGTTATTTCCGTTATAATAGTCTCCCGTGATGGGGTGAGGGTCCTCGTGGAACTGCACGTTATCTTCTATCGTGCTTGCGTCGTAAATATCATAGTTTGTCCTGTCGTAGAGATATGCTTTGTGCAGGCCTGCGTTGCTTGTTGTGGTGAACGCACACTTGGGGTCAAGCGCCTCGAAGGTAAGCGGTTCGCTGTACACATTCAGAAAATTATTGATAACATCGAGCATATCGCTCTTCAGCACAATAATATATCTGTCATAGCTTTCTGTCGGCAGGGTAACCATACGGACACGAGACATATCTGTTTTCATCACCTGCGTCGCAAAATATATGCAGTTTTCAAGGGTCAGATTTGTCTGCACATTCTTGAAAGCGCTCTCGACGAGGCTGGCAAGTACGGCAGGATCAGTGATATTAGCCTTGAGCTGATTCAAAGTGGCCGAGATAAATAACTTCTGGATATCCATTCTGCCATAGTCCTGATCCGCCCACGAATGGCGGTTCCGGCAGAAGCACATCGCCTGATAGCCGTTTAGCTTTTGCTTTCCTGCCTTCAGATTAAGATGAAGATTTTGCTCATTGTCGTTATAGACCATATCACAGGGCACGTCGACCTCGACACCGCCCATAGCGTCGATCACATTCTGGAACGCGGTAAGGTCGACCAAAACATAAAAGTCTATCTTTACGCACATATTCGCTTCGATAAATCCGCAAAGCTCCTCGACTCCGTCGGCACGCCTTCCTGCCTTATCCGCAGCAGACGAACGGTTAAAGCCTGCGGCGAAGATAGAATTTATCTTTCTGAAATTATAGGTCCAGTCGATATAGGTATCGCGCGGTATCTGCACGACGTTTACGCTGCCTGCAGCAACGTCGTAATTTATGAGCATCATGGTATCGGTATTGTTTCCGGTATCGTCGTTTAAGCCGATCACGAGGAAATTATAGACCTTTTCCCGTCTGTTGCCATCGAGCACCGGAAGCCCAGTCTCGTCATCGGTAAAACTCGAGCTTGCATCAACGGTCGGCTCTAGGTTCTTATCGACCATGCCGATCAGCGCGTCCTTTATGAAATAAGTCCACATAAAGCTGAAGACGATGCCGACAGACACAATAATTATGATAACCGTCATAAGCACCTTCCATGCAGGCGTCTTTTTCGGTATGCGGCCCTTCTTTCGGGGCGCGCCCATGATCTCCTCACGGCTTGCGCCCGTGGGATTTCCGCTGTTCGTGTGTACTATTTTGTTTGACGGTTTTGCGGAAAAGCGGTCGTTTTGATTTCCATTTGATAAATTGCTCATTTTTCACCTACTCATTTGTATCCATTAAAGGAATAAACTTAATAAAGTACTCTACTCCCGAGTACAGCGTCATAAACGTCATTGCAGCGACGAAAATATAGGAAAGATACGGCGTCGAACCGTAATAGCCGTACCAGATCGGCTCGGCGATGCAAAACATCACGCAGAACATCTGGGTCACGGTCTTCACCTTTCCCGACCACTGCGCAGCAATGACCTTACCGCTCTTGCCCGATATAACAAGGCGCATGCTCGTCACAGCAAGCTCACGGAACATGACGATAAACGCCGCCCACACAAATACCCGACCGAACATGGACTCGCCCTTTGTAGCAAATGTGTAATACTGCAAAGCAAGCAGAGCGCCGAATATCATAAGCTTATCGGCGAGGGGATCCATGAATTTACCGAAATCGGTTATCAGGTTATATTTTCGTGCGATCTTTCCGTCGAGCATATCGGTGAGCGATGCTATGATGAAAATAACGAGCGCCGCGAGGCGCGCTGCCGTATCTCCGACAGCGTTATACAAAGGAGCGATCGTCAAAAACGCCATAAATACCGGCACGAGTATCACACGAAGTATCGTCAGTTTATTTGGCAGGTTCATATCTTCTCTCCTATGAGGTCTAAGTCAAGCGTGTCTGTAATCTTAACATTTACCTCTGTGCCCTCTTTTATACCTTTGGGTGCGGTAAAATATATTTTTCCGTCAATTTCTGGGGCATCCATATAGGAGCGGCCGAAATAACACTCGGAAACAGGATCAAAACCCTCGCATATCACGGAAAAGGTCCTTCCTATCTGCTGTTCGTTGAATTCATCGGAGATCGCCATCTGCGCCTGCATGATGATGTCGGCACGACTGACTTTTACCTCCTCGTCTATCTGATCGGGAAAATCGTATGCGGGAGTGCCCTCCTCACGGGAGTAGGGAAACACCCCAAGCCGCTCAAATTTCGTCTCGGCAACAAAAGCGCACAGCTCCTCGAAGTCGGTTTCGTCCTCGCCCGGGAAGCCGGTAATCAGCGTGGTACGCAGTATCATACCGTCTATCGTACGCAGCTTCTCTATCGCATCCCTTATTACCTGCGCTCCGCCGTGGCGGTTCATTCTCTTCAAGACCTTTTCGCTGATGTGCTGAATGGGCAGGTCGATATATTTGATTACCCTGTCGTTATTTTTAAATTCCCCGACAAGCTCGTCTGTTATCTTATCGGGATAACAATAGAGCAGACGTATCTTTACTTTCTCAGTGTTTTCGGTTATCTCTCTGATCAGTGAGGGCAGAGCATACACGCCGTAAATATCCTCACCGTACCTTGTCGTGTCCTGAGCGACGAGAACGATCTCCTTTGCTCCGATCGCCTCGAGGTCCTTTGCCTCGGCGATGATATCCTCCTTTTTCCGGGAGCGGAAAGCCCCCCTGATATTCGGGATAGCGCAATAGGTGCAACGGTTGTCGCACCCCTCGGCGATCTTGAGATATGCAAAATGCTCGGGCGTTGTCACGATCCTCTCGCCGCCCAGAACGAGTTTTTCCATCGGGTCATAGCAGGAGTATTTCTTTCCGTCGAGGACACTCTTTACCGCCTCGACGATAGAATGAATACCGCCGCATCCCACGACCGCATCCACCTCGGGAAGTTCTGCGAATATCTCGTCCCGATACCGCTCGGAAAGGCATCCGCACACGATAAGTCCGCGCAAATTCCTGTTTTCCTTCAGCCATGCGACATCGAGGATATTGTCGATCGCCTCTTTCTTTGCGCTCTCGATAAAAGCGCAGGTATTTACTATGATAACGTCCGCCTCAGTCTCATCAGCTGTTATCTCATAGCCCACATCGCTCAGTTCTTTGAGCATGATCTCGGTATCTATGAGATTTTTCGGGCATCCGAGCGAGACAAATCCTATTTTAGACTTCTTCATTTTCACTTAGTTCCTCTTGGATCGCCTGTTTTATTATTGTGTATTCATAGCCGTACCGATTCAGCGAGGCAAGAATTTTATCGGGGTCACCCGTTCTCATCTGCCTGATTCGTTCACGGCAATATCTCACGAAATCAATGTCCTCGCACGCCGCATCGAAATTTTCATCGATGACCTGACCTAAAAATCCTTTTTCCCTCAGGTAAGCGAGGATACGGCGCTTGCCGTATCCTCTTCTCGCGCGAAGCTGTACTGTGCGGATAAGGAGCTCTTTTTCATTGATATACCCTTTTTTATAGAGATATTCTACGCACGCCTTGATATCCTCCCGTGCATAGCCCTTGCGGTAAAGCTTGTCGCAAAGGGTCTTTGCGGTGCAGGGGGCATAAGCGAGGATATTCAACGCTGTGTTCAGCGTTTTTTTATAATCTTCTGTCATTTCAGATCGAGCACGGAGATATCAAAGCCGTCGTCCTCGTCATCGCTTGTGTCTGAAAGTGCGACGTCGGACTCGGTCATTGAGAAATCGAGCTCGCTCTTATGCTCGCCGATCTTCTTTTCCAGCTCGTCACGGATATTTGTGTGCTCATCGAGGTATTTTTTTGCATTCTCCCGCCCTTGGCCGATGCGCTCTCCCTCGTATGAGAACCATGCGCCCGATTTGTCTACCAGCTCGAGGTCGACTGCGAGATCGAGGATCTCGCCCGTCTTATTGATACCACGGCCGAAAAGAATGTCGAATTCTGCCGTCTTGAAGGGCGGAGATACCTTATTTTTAACGACCTTGCACTTGACACGGTTGCCGTATTGCTCTGTACCGTTTTTCAGGCTCTCGCCTTTGCGTACCTCGATCCGCACGGATGCGTAGAATTTTAAGGCACGGCCGCCGGGTGTGACCTCGGGGTTGCCGTAGACCACGCCAACCTTCTCACGTAACTGGTTGATGAAAATAAATACGCAGTTACCGCGGTCGATCACGCTCGAGAGCTTTCTCATACCCTGGCTCATAAGACGTGCCTGGAGTCCGACATGGTTTGCGCCCATATCGCCGTCGATCTCCTGCTGGGGAACAAGCGCTGCGACCGAGTCGACGACCACGATGTCGATCGCACCCGAGCGCACGAGCTGTTCTGCAACAGACAGCGCCTGCTCGCCCGAATCGGGCTGAGAAACAAGGAGCTCGTCGATATCAACGCCGAGATTCTTTGCGTATACGGGATCGAGCGCATGCTCGGCATCGATGTATGCGGCAGTTCCGCCCGCCTTCTGTACCTCAGCAACGCAGTGAAGTGCGAGCGTCGTCTTACCCGAGGACTCGGGCCCGTATATCTCGGAGATCCTTCCTCTCGGAAGACCCCCGATGCCAAGCGCAAAATCGAGATTCAGCGAGCCTGTCGAGACAGCGCTGATCTCAAGTTCGGGATTTTCGCCCAACTTCATTATCGTTCCTTTGCCGAAGTCCTTTTCTATCTTGGAAAGAGCCACGCCGAGCGCTTTTTTCTTTTCCTCGGCAGTTGTCGGCATCTCATTTTTTACAGGTGCGCTTTTTTTCGCCATTTTTTCCTCCTTGGGGTTAAGGCAATACCGCACAATCCATAACGGCCACTTACTTGCATCTTTTCCGTCATACTTCACAAATTTCGTCGGCAGAGGCTCTGTTCTTGCCTCCTCAATTTGTTTTGTCTGACGAAAAATCTGTCGGCGCAATTGCACCGTCAGAATTATGCGGTATTGCCTAAATTATACATCAATCTGCACCAAACGGTGCTATATTTAAGAATATTTAAGATTTTTTAAGGGTTAATACGTCGGGCTGTCTAATCGCCAGCCGCCCGAGGTCTTTACCATCTGCATGACCTCCTCCTCTGTCTCGCCCCGGTATGTTCCCGTGATCGAGAATACGACAGCTCCTGCCGAAGCCTTCTTTATTTTGATCGATGAGAGATCCCACTCGGTCCATTCGTCGGTCTGCTTTAAGGTGCCGATCGTGATATCCCTAGTGAGATGCCCCTGCGAATCGGTACCGTACCTTGGCCGCAGAATGTCGTTGCCCTCAAAGGCACTTTCATAGATCTCATTGAGGTATTCGTTCGTAAAGACCTGTTCGGCTGCGGCTTTGATCTCATCTGTCGACTGATAGGGACTCTCGTCCGTCACACGGCAGTAGTTTCCCACCGCTGCGGCGTCCTCGTCCTCAATGACCGATGTGCTCTCATCGACCGGCAGACCCTCGCCGTAAAAGATCGTGTTGATCTCATGCGATGCCTCGATGAGCGCTCCTGCCGTCTGTGCAAGCTCCTCATCGGACATGCCCGAGTTATTGCACGCACAGAGCCCGAGCGTCAGGGCGAGCAGGATGAGCAAAACGAGCTTATTCCTCATCCTCGTCCTCTGCGACATCATCGTCTATGATGTCCTCTTCGGCATCATCGTCGGGTGTGTCGGGCAGGTCGACACCCTCTGCGTTATCGGTGATCACGGCGTTTTCCGCCTCCTCAGCCGCCGCAAGCAGCTCTTCCTCGCTCTCGTTCTCGATACTCGAGAAGCTGTATATCTCATTTCCGTCACGGGTACGCATGATGATAACGCCGAGCGCATCCTTCGAGTAGATATTGATACCCGAGACAGGCGTGCGGATGATGATACCGCCGCTCGTAACGATCATAAGGTCTTCATTTTCGCTTACTGCGGCGATACCGCAGCATTTACCTGTTTTTTCGTTGATCTTCTGGCAGTGAACGCCCTTGCCGCCTCTGCCCTTCGCCTTGAAGTCAGAGAAGGGTGTGCGCTTGCCGTAGCCCTTTTCGGTGAGGGTCACGAGCGTCTTTTCATCGTCGACGATCGCAGCGCCCGTAACGAAGTCGCCTTCGCCGAGCCTGATGCCTCTCACACCGCGCGAAACACGGCCGACCGTGCGCACCGCCGCCTCGTGGAATCGGTTTGCGATGCCCTCGTGGGTAGCGATCATGATGTCCTGCTTACCGTCTGTATTGAATACATACGACAGCTCGTCGCCCTCGTCGAGCTTAATGGCACGTTTGCCGCCCTTGCGCTGGTATTCGTATTCCGAGAGCGCCGTGCGCTTCACGATACCCTTGAGCGTTATCATGGTGAGATACCGCTCGGGCGAGAATTCGTTTACGGCGATCATCGCCGTGATCTTTTCACCATCGGAGAGCTCGAGCAGGTTGACGATATTCGTTCCTTTTGAGATCCTGCTTCCCTCGGGGATGGTGTATGCCTTCTTTATGAAGATCTTGCCGAGCGAGGTGAACATGAGTAAGAATGCGTGGGAATTGACGACCTTGACCTGTTCGATAAAGTCCTCTTCCTTGGTAGACGCCGCCTTGATGCCGACGCCGCCTCTGTTCTGTGCCGTGTAGGTAGAAGCCGGCTGACGCTTGATATATCCCGCATGGGATAGGGTAATGACGCACGCATGACGCTCGATCAGATCCTCGAGGTCGATCTCCTCGTGGCTCTCGACGATCGCCGTCTTACGCTCGTCTGCGAATTTATCGCGGATGGCGGTCATTTCCTCTTTGATGATCTCCTTGATCCTCCACTCATGTGCGAGGATATCCTTCAGGTCAGCGATCAGAGCGAGCAATTTATCGAGCTCGTCCTGTATCTTCTGCGTTTCAAGACCTGTCAGCTTGCCGAGGGTCATATCGACGATCGCCTGTGCCTGGATCTCGTCGAGCGGGAAACGCTCTGTGAGCTTTGTCTTTGCATCGGCGATAGAGGATGAATGGCGGATGATATGCACGACCTCGTCGATATTGTCGATCGCAACGAGGTATCCCTCGAGGATATGCGCTCTCTTTTCCGCCTTATCGAGGTCAAAACGTGTTCTCCGTGTAATGACCTCCTCCTGATGGGCGATATAATGGGTCAGTATCTCCTTGAGTGAAAGTGTTTTCGGCGTGCCGTTTACGAGCGCTACCATGTTCATACCGCAGGTAGACTGGAGCTCTGTATATTTATATAACTGATTTAACAGTATCTCGGGGTTGATATCCCGTCTGTATTCGATGACGATGCGCATACCCAGTCTGTCGGACAGATCAAAGAGGCTCGTGATACCGTCAATGCGCTTTTCGTGATGCAGGTGCGCAATATTCTGGACGAGCATGCCTTTATTTACGCCGTAGGGAAGCTCAGTTACGATAATGCGGTTCTTATTTTCCTCGATCTCGCACGTTGCACGGACCATGACCTTGCCCCGTCCCGTCTCGTACGCTTTCTTTATTCCCGCCGTGCCGTATATCGTGCCGTAGGTCGGGAAGTCAGGGCCTTTGATGTACTGCATGAGCTCGTCGACACTCGCCTCAGGATGATCCATAAAGTAGAGCGTGCCGTCGATAACCTCACCGAGATTGTGCGTCGGTATGTTGGTTGCCATACCGACGGCGATACCCATACTGCCGTTTACGAGCAGGTTCGGAAACCGTGAGGGCAGTACCGCAGGCTCTTTGCGTGAGTAATCGAAGTTCGGTAAGAAATCGACCGTGTCCTTTTCGATATCGGCGAGGATCTCGTTCGTTATCTTCTGCAATTTCGCCTCGGTATAACGGTATGCTGCCGCCGGATCGCCGTCTACGTTACCGAAGTTTCCTTTACCGTCGATAAGCGTGTAGCGCATATTAAATGACTGAGCAAGCCTTACCATCGCATCGTATACCGAGGAGTCACCGTGCGGATGGTACCGGCCGAGCACGTTACCGACTGTCGTCGCACTCTTTCTGTATGCGGCATCATACGTCAGGTGATCCTCATACATTGCGTAGAGGATACGGCGGTGGACAGGTTTTAAACCGTCACGCACATCGGGCAGCGCACGGCTCGTGAGCACCGACATAGCGTAGGACAGAAATGAACCCTGGATCTCGTTATCGATCACCGTCTCGGTAATTTTTTGATCGGGAAATTCTATATTTTCGTTTTCGTCGTAATGTTTCTTTTTCATCGTATTCCTTTCGGTGATTTTATTATTATGGGGCGCTGCCCCATACCCCGCTTAAGAGTTCCACCCTTAAGGATCCCATATAAGGGAAATATATATTTTTCTGTCGAAAAGAGCTATATGTTTATTATTTGTTATTGAAAAAGACGCCTGCGGCTTTTTCTTCCGATTCTCTTCTCTTACACGTCTATGTTTTCTGCGTATTTTGCATTTTTCTCGATAAAGTCACGCCTCGGCTCGACCTCGTCACCCATGAGGAGCGAGAAGATCGCATCGCACTTTTCCGCATCCTCTATCGTGAGGCGCACGAGCGTTCTGCGCTCGGGGTCCATCGTCGTCTCCCAGAGCTGTTCGGGGTTCATCTCGCCGAGACCTTTATACCGCTCTGCATGGGCGCTTCCGCCCATCTCGGCGATCTTCTGATCCCGCTCTTCGTCTGAGAATGCATACTGCTCCTGCTTGCCCTTTATGATCTTATAGAGCGGCGGCTGGGCGGCATAAACGTGTCCGTCCTCAATGAGCTGACGCATATGACGGAAGAAGAATGTCAGCAGTAATATTCTGATATGTGCACCGTCGACGTCGGCATCCGCCATAATGATGATCTTGCCGTAGCGCAGTTTTTCGATATTAAATTCCGGACCGATACCGCAACCGAGCGCCACGATGATCGGGGTAAGCGACGGATTTGCGTATACCTTGTCGGCTCTTGCCTTTTCGACGTTGAGCACCTTGCCTCGCAGGGGCAGGATCGCCTGGAAACGGGAGTTTCTGCCGTCCTTCGCACTTCCTCCTGCCGAGTCACCCTCGACTAAGAAAAGCTCGGTCAGATCGATATTCTTTTCGTTGCAGTCCGAGAGCTTGCCGGGGAGCGTCATTCCCTCGAGGGGAGATTTCCGTCTCGTCTTCTCTCTCGCCTCTCTTGCTGCGTTTCTCGCACGGGCGGCGAGCTGTGCTTTCTCGATGATCGTTTTTGCTTCCGACGGATTCTCCTCTAAGAATTCGCCGAATTTCGTTTTTAATAAATCAGTGACTAATTTTCTGATATACGAGTTTCCGAGCTTTGATTTCGTCTGTCCCTCAAACTGCGCTTCGGGCAGTTTGACCGAGATAATGGCATATAAGCCCTCCCGCACATCTTCACCCTTGAACTGCTCGTCCTCTTTGATGAGCTTTTTCTTTACGCCGTAGTCGTTTAAGATCCTCGTGATCGTTGCCTTGAAGCCGTCCTCGTGGGTACCGCCCTCGATGGTGTGGATGTTGTTGGCGAAAGAAATAAGGTTTTCCGAAAAGTCGTTTGTGTATTGGAATGCGAGCTCGACCGTTGCATCGGACTCATCATATTTCTTCTTTAAGTGAATCAGCTCGCTGATCGGCTGGAGATTCTTTTTCCTGCCGACCTCGTAGGTGACAAAGCCCTTTAATCCTTCCTCGCAATAGAGGTCATTTTCGATCGGTTCTTCCTCTCTCTCGTCTCGGAAGACAATGCGCACGCCGGCGTTAAGGAAGGACTGTTCTCTCATTCGCTCGAGCAAAGTCTTATAGTCAAAGACGACTTCCTCGAATATCTCGGGATCGGGCTTGAATCTGACATAAAGTCCCGTCTCCTCGCTTTCGCCGAGGTCGACGTACTCGCTCGCTTTATTTCCTCTCTCAAAGCGCTGGGTAAAGTGATGTCCCTCGTTATAGTCGATATATTCAAACCACTCGGAAAGAGCGTTTACGACCGATGAGCCGACACCGTGCAGACCGCCCGATATCTCGTATCCGCCGCCGCCGAACTTTCCGCCTGCGTGAAGTACCGTAAAAACGACCTCGGGAGTCGGGCGCTTCTCGCTCGGGTGGATGCCCGACGGGATACCTCGTCCGTTGTCACGGACAGAACAACTTCCGTCCGGATGAAGAGTGACGATAATCTTGTTACAATATCCGGCGAGCGCCTCGTCGATGGAGTTATCCACGATCTCATATACAAGGTGATGAAGTCCTCTGATAGAGGTAGAGCCGATATACATACCCGGCCGTTTTCTGACCGGCTCAAGGCCCTCGAGCACTTGTATTTGATTTTCATCGTAATTGTTGTAATTCTCTTGCATATTTTTCCCTCGCTTATGTAGGTTTTTTGATTTATTTATATAGAGCTCTGCCCAAACCCCGCTTAAGGGTTTCACCCTTAAGGATCCCATATAGAAAAAGACGCTTGCGGATTTTTCTTCCGGTTCTTTTTTCTCTTCTCTTTTCTCTGCAAGATATAAATATTATTTACATCTTGCCTTTACCGTCGCGGTATTTAGCTCGCATATGACGGTCTTTTCTTTGGTCAGGATAAACGATCGGGGCATTTCCGTAAAGGCAGCTTCCAGCTCCCGTTTTTTCTCTTTTTCTTTTAAAAATTTCTTCGTTTCTCTTGCGACAGTCGCCGTGTCGAAATCAAATATCCCTATGATACTCTTTTTCCTCACGACGTTTCCGCCGCCGATATGAACATACATGTTATGTATATCTCCCTTTTGAGACGGTGATTATATTCGCTGTAGTGCCGGAAAAAAGCTCTTTATCGCAGGCACTGATAATGACTTGTCCCTTTTTTATTTTTTCTGAAACGAATTTCCGGCGGTTTTCATCGAGTTCGCTTAAAACATCATCGAGGAGTAATACGGGATATTCCCCCGTCATTTTCGCCGAAATTTCCGCCTCTGCGAGTTTCATCACCAGAGCGAGAGAGCGCTGCTGTCCCTGACTTGCAAGGGAACGGGCATTACGCCCATTGAGCATGATCTCAATATCGTCTTTGTGTATTCCCGCATTCGTTGTCCCTGTTCTTATATCCCTGTCTGCATTTTTTTCGAGCAGGGCGAGGATCTCACTCTCGTCTCTTTCTTCAAGATAACGGAAATCGGGTACTTCCTTCTTGTTCGTCAGACTCTCAAAAAGCTCTTTTGCACAGGCATCGAGCTTTTCTGTGTATTCCGCCCTTCTTTTTGAAATATAAGCGCCCTCTTTTGCGAGCTGTTCATTCCACAGGTCGATGGTCTGCCGGTATTCCTCTTTTTTCTCAAAATAGCGGGAGAGCAACCGGTTTCTCTGCTCGAGAACCCTGTTATACCTTTGCAATGCACCAATATAAGAGGGATACAGCTGACAAAGCGCCGTATCGAGGAATTTTCTTCTCTCGTGGGGACCGTTTTTTATCATCGTCAGATGATCGGGACAAAAAACCACCGCACGGAATGCGCCGACAAACTCACTTAGCTTTCTGAGCGGCACACCATTTTTCCTTACACTTTTCTTCCCTGCGCTGTTATAGCGTATTTCCGAGATCTGATCCCTGCCTTCACTATGAAAGGAAAGGCGCAGATATGCAATATCCTTTCCGTAGGAGACGAATTCTCTGTCTTTTGCAGAGCGGAAACTACGCCCTTGTGCGAAAAGATAGATTCCCTCTAGTGCGTTTGTCTTTCCCTGTGCATTTTCACCGCACAGAATATTGATATCTTCGGAAAAAACGATTTTTTCCTTTTCCGCATTTCTGAAATTTTGCAGCTCTAATTCTTTTATCTGCATTTTATGCCATCTTTACGGGCAGTACCATATATAAGAAATTATCGTCCTCATCGATGTTTGCGCTTTCGATCTGCATGGACATCAAGGGCGTTGCGAGTGAGAGTTTAATGCTGTCCTGCGGACAGGAGCGGAGTGCGTCGAGAAGATATTTATTGTTGAATCCGATCAGAATATCGTCTCCCGTATGCTCTGCTGCGATCTCGTCGGATACGCTGCCTGCGATATTTGCCGCCGAAACGCGAAGCATGTCTCCCTCAAAGGAGCATTTTACGCTCGAGCGTGCCTGACCCATAATTCTGTCCTCCGTGATGAGCGATGTCCGCTCGAGGCTGGAGATAAATGCGGCGCAGGAGAGGCTCGCTGTAATGGGAGATTCTTTTCTTATTACTCTGTTGTAGTCGATATATTCCGTATCGATGAGCCGAGAGAAGAAGGTTACCTTTTCGAGGAAGAACATAATGTGCTTTCTCGTCATGACGACACTTACCTCTTTTTCGCTGTCGCTGATCAGCTTCAAAAGCTCGGCGAGGGTCTTGCCCGGCACGATAAACCGGAAATCGATAACGCCGTTTTCGGCTTTGGCCTCGTTGATATCGCATTTGACTTCTCGCAGCGCCAGCATGTTTCCGTTGCAGGAGACGATCTTCATCCTGTTTTCTTTTATTTCAAAATATGCGCCGTTGAGTGCGTTTCTCTGATCGTTTACCGCAATGGCGAACTGCACTTCGCTGATCACGCTTTTTAACTTACTCTGAGAGATTTTGAAGGAGTTATTTCCTCTGAGCATCGGAAGAGATGGAAATTCGCTTCCCGGCAGGGTATGTAACTCAAATTTAGAGATACCGCACCGAATCGTGCAGAGATTTTTTTCGTCTATTTCAAACAGTATCTCACTTTCGGGAAGGACACGGAGAATTCTTGAGAGCTTCTGTGCGTTTATGATGAACGTTCCGCCCTCGTCTTCGACTTTGCAGGGAATGACCTCATGAATACCCTTCTCCATATCGTAGGAGCAGATGATACATTTGTCGGTTCCGTCCGTTTCAAAATAAATACCCTCGATCGCAGTTATTGTATTTCTCTCGGATACTGCGCAGAGTGCAGGGACGATCGCCGCCTGTAATTCGCTCTTGTCAAAAACTATTTTCATTTCCTTCTTGTCCTCTCTAATCTTTTATGAAAAAATATGATTTATTTATATCTTTAAGAATTAACGATAAGATTCAGTATAATAAACAGCCGTAGTATTAGGGGCTATGCAAAATGTGGAAAACCCGGGAAAACTTTGTTTTTTCGGTATTTTCAGTGAACAAGCCGCTGTGCATGTCCTTTCTTTTTCATGTCGAAAATTTTCTCTCTTTTGTGCACTGTTTTTTTAGACAGAGTTTTTGACAAGTAAAAACACGGCTTTTAGACAAATGCCTTTGTTGAAAAAATACCGTCCGTATTTTTTCACATTTTTTTCGACACGAAGCTGACATATCCCCTGTTGAAAAATTTTATTCTTTTATTTCCTTCATGAGATCGTCGATTGAAAGCTCAAGCAGAGGATTGTTCTGCAGCTCCTTCTGTATCACGCTGAGGGAATTTAATATGGTCGTATGATTTCGTGAGAATTCCTGACCTATTTTCGGGAGCGACATCTGCGTCAGTGTCCGGATAATGTAGATCGCCACGTTTCTTGCCTTGACGATCTCCTGATTGTGCTTTTTACCTTTGATGTCGGACTCGGATATCCCGTATTTCTTCGATACGGCGGATATGACTTTTTCCACAATGACCGAGTCGGGCTCTTCTCCCGTTACCATATCCGAGATGCATCTCGACGCTATCTCGACCGACGGCTCGATGCCGAGGAGCATTGCCTGCGCCGCTATCTTTTTGACTGCGCCCTCCATCTGCCTGATATTACTTTTGAGGTTCTGAGCTAAAAATTCAAATACGTTGAGGGGGAATTCGACGGGGTATGCCTTTGCTTTGTCCTGCATGATCGCGATACGGAGCTCGTAGTCGGGCGCCTGGATATCTGCGAGAAGTCCCCACTCAAAACGGTTTCTTATTCTTTCCTCGAGGGGGTTGATATCCTTCGGCGGACGGTCGGACGTGAGTACGATCTGCTTGTTGTCCTCATACAGGGTATTGAACGTATGGAAAAATTCTTCCTGCGTTCCCACTTTACCTGCGATGAACTGTATATCGTCGATGAGCAGGATATCCGCCGGGCGGTATTTTTCTCGGAAAGCGGCTGTTTCCGCATTTCTGATTGCCGCGATCAGCTCGTTTGTGAAGTCGTCGCCTTTTGCATATATGATTTTCGCATCCGGTCTTTTTTTCAGAGTCTCGTTTATGATAGCGTAAAGCAGGTGCGTCTTGCCGAGACCCGAGTCTCCGTAGATAAAGAGCGGATTGTAGCCTGCCGCTGTGCCCTCTTCTGCGACGGCGCCGCACGCAGCATGGGCGAATTTGTTTGACGAGCCGACGATGAAGTTTTCAAACGTGTATCGTTTATCAAAAAAATTTCCGTATCTTTCGCTTTCGGGTTCGACAAAATACACGGGGTCGTATTTTCCGCACTCGGGGTAGATCTTTGCCTCTTTGTGCAGATCCTTTTTCGCCTCAGTAATGGCTTTCTCGAGCTCGACCGGCTTTTTCTCGGCAGATTCGTAATAAAGCTTTATTTCTTTTCCCACTTCCCGTTTGCAGAATTCTGCGATCTCGCTGCCGAACTGAGATACGAGCGCGTCTTTCAGGTTATCGTTATTTGTCTGTACGATGCCCAGCTCCTCGTCGACGTAAAGGAGCATACTGTCCTTGAAATACAGGTTCATGATCGCAGTGGAGTATTTTTCGGAAAGACTCCGTAAAACATTCTGCCATATCTGCTCGTTTTTCATTTATAATTCCTCGTTAATAGATATATATATAATTATATTATTATAGTTATTATACATTATATCATATTATATCGTTTTTTGCAAGGGATTTTTGCGCCGTATTTTGCGTTTTTTACAAAAGGGCGTATAGGAAGCGTGCAATCAGCAAAAAGTCCGGAAAAACAAAAAAATGACTCCTGAGGGGGTCACGAAGAAAAAAAGAGTATCAGGGCGCCGCCCCGAACCCCTCAAAACTTTTACATACCGACATCTCTGCCGTCAAAAAATTCTTCACCCTCATAGAGGTTTTTGAAAGGGGTGCGGGGAAAACTTTTTGTCTAAAAAGTTTTCCCCGCAAAAGAGACACTTTTTACAAAAAGTGTTCCCCATATACAAACCCTCTATTCGTTCTTTACATAATATGTTGACCGTCCGCCGCCGTTTTTTAAAATCACGCCGTCTGCGCACAGCTTTTTCAAGTGTCGCTCAACGGTCGATGCACTGATTGACGGGCAAAGCTCGGATATATCACGCTTTGTAAATTTGCCGAGCCTGTTTTGAACAGCCTTTATCACGGTATCAAGGCTCGACGGACTTATAATATTCATTCTTTCATCAAAATCACGGTACGCCTCAATGATCGTGCCGAGCAGATATTTTATAAACGCTGTCGGATCGTCATTTCCCTCGTGCCAGCCGTTTTGAGAAAGCTCGAGAGCGTCATAATACGAAGCCTTGGATTTTGCAGTTTTTGCTTCTAGCGAAATATATTTTCCCACCTCATAGCCGCTTCGGTACAAAAGCAGGGTCGTCAAAAGCCGTGACATTCTTCCGTTGCCGTCAATAAACGGATGAATACAGAGAAAATCGTGGATAAACACCGGGATCACCAAAAGAGGATCAACTTTTCCTTCGCCGATAACACAGTTAAATTCATGACAGATCTCCTGCACTGCTGCGGGGGTTTCATAGGGAGGTGTCGGAGTAAATAAAGTATATCTTTTCCCGCCGGGATCGGTCGCGCTGATATAATTCTGCACATTTTTAAAACTGCCGCCGAAGCTTAAATCCGTATGACGGAACATAATTTTATGAAGTTGTAATATATAATTCGGTGTCAGAGGGATATACTCAAAATTTTCGTGAACAACATTTAAAACGTCCCTGTATCCGGCAATCTCTTTCTCATCACGGTTTTTCGGAGCTGTTTTCTCGCTCATAAGCTGTCTCAGACGCATTTCGGTCGTACGAATGCCCTCGATAGAGTTGGAGCTTTCCGTACTTTGGATTTTTGCGATCTCTACTAAGCTGTTTAGCTCGTCGGGCTTTTGTTTATAATATAAGGACTGTTTGCCCTTTTCTTCGTGGATCAAAGAAAGGTAGTTTACTATCTCGTTATCCCATTTCGTGTCTTTCAGTACGCTGTAATTAAAATGCCTCATTTTCCTCACCTTGCCCGTATTCTCGTCAATTATAACACATTTGAGGAGAATAATCTATATGTAATGAGAAAAAATCTCAAATATATTTTTTGACTTGTTCAGGGGAGAAACCTGTATAGGCCGCTTGCCCCAAAAAGCGACGCAAAAACTTTATCTCTGTCGCCAATAACCTTCCCCCTCAAAAGTTTTTGAAGGGGGTGTGGGGTGAGGTTGCCCGCGCCGCCGGTGGCGGATGAAGCGGGCATAACGAAGTGTAGCGGTCGGCGATTGACAAGGTGCGTCTCGCACCGCAGGCAGAGCCGGGCACCGCAAAAGGGACACTTTTTACAAAAAGTGTCCCCCACATAAAATTCCTCACTCAAACGCAACCACCGCATGCTTCTCGCCGGAGGAGAAGGCGGCTTCCATCACCTGCATGACCCGACGCATTTCGGGATGGGTGACGAGCTGCTGTTCTTTGCCGTCGATGGCACGGACGAAATTACGGTAGTAATCGTACACATCCGATTCGGGACGTGTCCACTCGTAGGTTTTTGTTGTGACTTCGTCTCTCGGAGCCATAGTCTTTGTCAGTCCTGCGGCAGTCTGCACGGGCAGGACCTCATTTTCATGCCAATGCGTGCACTCGACGATCTGCGCACTCTGACGCCAGTCGGTGATCATCGCCGTTCCCTTTTTGCCGCGCATATAGAATCGGGGCATAGAGATGAAGTTGTACGTGCCGACCTCGATGAGCGCACGGCAGCCGTTCTCAAACGTCAGACGGAGTTTGAAGCCGTCGTCGACATCCTCTGTCGTGATATTGTCGAGCTCGCAGTAAACAGACTTTATCTTTCCGGGTACTATTTGCAGTATTTGGTCGATGAGGTGTACGCCCCAGTCGAGTATCATACCGCCGCCGTGCTCTTTTTCGCACCGCCAGTCGGACGGAATGCCGCGCGAGCCATGTATGCGTGACTCGATGTCAAAGACTTCGCCGATCGCACCCGAGTCGTATATCTCCTTCATTGCGAGATAGTCGACGTCCCAGCGCCTGTTCTGATGGACGGAAAAGACCTTTCCTGCCTTTTCCGCCGCCGCTATCATAGCGTCGAGATCGGCGCTCGAAAGAGCGACAGGCTTTTCGCATATCACGTTTTTGCCTGCCTCGAGACAACGGACTACCGTGTCAAGATGAGAATCGTTCGGGATGGCGACGGTGCAGATGTCGACACGGCTGTCGGAGAGCACCTCGTCAAGAGAGCTGTAGGAATAGATGCCGTTTGCCACGGCCTTTTTTTGTTTTTCCGGGTCGGTATCAAATATGCCGAGCAGGTTTACTACGCCGTCCTCGAGCGCATGCTTCACGTGGAAGCCGCCGCCCATTCCGCCGTAGCCTATAACAACCAGGTTTTTCATGAATATCGCTTTTGTTTTATCCTTTCAAAAAGGGGGAAGAGTCCTTTCCCCCTTAGATTCTTATGCCCAGCTTATGCTGTCGGGCTTTTTATCGCCTATGATCGACGCACGTAAGAACGTGACCGCCTTTTCGAGTCCCTCGTCGATGGACATGAGCGAGTCCTCATGTTCGATCGAGATAGCGCCGTCGTAACCGCCGAGACGCAGCTCGCTTATCATATCACGCCAATACTGCGCATCGTGGCCGTATCCGACCGTGCGGAAGATCCAGGAGCGTGTGCCCTCGTTTGTGTAGTGCCCGGTATCGAGCACGCCGTTTACCGCAGTGTTGTAGGTGTCTACCTTTGTATCCTTCGCATGGAAGTGGTAGATCGCACCCTTGAGCTTTCTTATCGCCGCAACGGGGTCGATGCCCTGCCATATGAGATGGCTGGGGTCGAAGTTTGCACCGATGATATCGCCTACCGCCTCACGCAGACGCAGGAGGGTAGCAGGATTGTATACGCAAAAGCCGGGGTGCATCTCAAATGCGATCTTCTTTATGCCGTGAGATGCGGCAAATGCAGCAGTTTCTTTCCAATAGGGGATGAGCACCTCGTTCCATTGCCATTCGAGCGTCTCCATATAGTCCGGCGGCCAGGAGCAGGTGACCCAGTTCGGGCGCACCGAGCTCTCGCTGTCACCGGGACAGCCCGAAAAGCCGACGATGGTGTCGACGCCGAGCTTCTCGGCGAGGAGAATGGCGTTTTTAAAGTCGGTGTCGTACATCTTTGCTACATCCTTGTCGGGATGAACGGGGTTTCCGTGGCAGGCGAGCGCTGCGATCTCCATGCCGTGGCGCTCGAGCGTGCTTTTGAATTCATCAAGCGCCGCAGGATCGGCAAGCAACACCTCGGGATTGCAGTGCGCCTTGCCCGGGTATCCGCCTGCGCCGATCTCGAGCGTTTTCACGCCGAGAGATGCAAGCTTTTCAAGTGATTTTTCAAACGGTATTCCGCCGTATAGATTTTCAAGTACACAAAGTTTCATTCTTTATCCTCAATTATCAAAATAATAGGGTTTTCCCGTTTTTGACGATTCGTAAATACCCTCGAGTATTCTCGTCACGCAGTATGCCTGCTCGGGAAGTACGACGGGCTCAGCTCCCGTGTCGATCGCATTGTAGAATCTGGATGCCTCGATGGAAGCCGGGGTATCGGATGCGTCGCCGTCAAAGAAATCGACTTTTCCTGCGTTCATATCAGGGGTCATGACGCACTGTTTTCCGCCGCGTATGAAATTGAATCTCAGACCGTCGTTCATGTCCGCGCCGCCCTTTGTTCCGCAGAGGGAGGTTACCGCCTCGCGCACGTCGAGGGTGTTGAGCGCCCATGCGCTCTCGAGCACGATGGTCGCACCGTTTTCCATGACGATAAAGCCGAATGCCGAGTCCTCGACCGTGAATCCGTCGGGATCCCAGTCGCCCCATGCGTTGCCGGTCTGGGTGTCTTTATTCAGCTTGTGATATGTCGTGCCGACGCAGTACTTCGGCTTGTAGTTATTCATCATCCAGAGGGTGAGGTCGAGCGCATGCGTGCCGATGTCGATGAGCGGACCGCCGCCCTGCTCATATTCGTTTAAGAATACGCCCCATGTCGGTACGGCACGGCGGCGAAGCGCAGTCGCCTTTGCATAATAGATATCGCCGAGCGAGCCTTCGTTGCATTCCCGCTTCAGATACATGGAGTCCTGGCGGTTTCTGCCCTGATATCCTATTGTGAGCACCTTACCTGTTTCCTTTGCGGCGTCGAGCATCTTCTTCGCCTCGACCGAGTTGATCGCCATCGGCTTCTCGCACAGGACGTTCTTGCCTGCGTGGAGTGCATCGACGGTGATATAGCTGTGATGGCGGTTGGGTGTGCAGACGTGCACCGCATCGATGCTCTCATCCTTCAAGAGCTCTTTGTAGTCGGTGTATACCTTTGCATCAGGCGTGCCGTATGTCTTTGCCGCCTTTTCCGCACGCTCGGGGATGACGTCGCAGAATGCCACCATCTCGACGTTCTTTAATTCCTTGAGGGCGGGCATATGCTTTCCGTTCGCAATGCCGCCGCAGCCTATAATGCCTATTCTGTGTGTCATATTTAATACCTCTTATACTTCCGGAATGGTGATTTCCACTTCACGGCCGAGCGCCGCACTCTTTGTGATACCGTCGATGATCGCCTGGTTGTAGACGATCTCGGACGAGGGAACCGTCGCCTCGCCGCCGGTCTTTACTGCGTCGATAAAGGAACGGAGCTTCTCATAGAAGAAATCCTTTGAGGGAAGCAGGGGCACCTCGTACTGGAGCGGTGTGCCGCCGAGGGTCTTGTATATCGTGAGGGGCTTGCCGAATTCGCCGTTCCAGCAGTCTGTCGAGGGGATGCGCAGACCGCCCTTTGTTCCGAGGATGAGCGCATCGCCTGCCGTGTCCATATTCATCGCCCAGGAAATGCGGAAATCGAGGATGATATCGCCCTCGAGACGGACAAACGCCGCCGAGAAGTCATCCACGCCGAATTTTTTTGCATATTCGGGGTGTGCCTCATAATATCCCGGGTCTGTGCCGAAAAAGGCACTCGTGTAACCCGATACGGTGAGCGGCTTCGGATAGCCGACTGCCTTCATAAGCATATCGATCGAGTATGCGCCGATATCACCGACAGCGCCGACGCCGCCGGTCTCCTTTTCGATAAAGGTCGTGCCGTAGGGCGTGGGGATACCGCGGCGGCGTCCGCCGCCTGCCTGCAGGTAGTATACCTTGCCGAGCTCGCCCGAGTCGACGATCTTCTTTATCATCTGCATGTTGTCGCTCATTCTGGGCTGGAAGCCGATGGTGAGGATCTTGCCGCTCTTCTTCTCGGCACGCATTACCTCGATCGCCTCGTCGAGCGTTACGGTGAACGGCTTTTCGAGCATGACGTTCACACCGTGCTCGAGCGCATGGATGGCGCAGGGCGCATGCTGTGCGTTATAGGTACAGATCGAGACGGCGTCGAGCTCCTTCTCACCGTCGAGCAGCGCCATGTCCGAATCGTATATCCTCGCTCCCTCGACCTTGTATTTTTTTGCAAATTCTGCGGCCTTGCCGGGGACGATGTCCGCTAAAGCCACGACCTCTACGTCCTCCATCTCGAGGTATCTCGTGATGTGAGACTCTGCGATCCAGCCGGTTCCTATAATGCCGACCTTTACCTTCTTGTTCATATCACGCACGGTCTGTGCGGAATCTGCGTATCTGTCAAATTCACCCATCTTAGTTCATCTCCTTTAGATATTTTATGCTCATCTTTGCACATTCGAGCGGTGTTTTATCAAGTGCAGGGTTATCCTGCTCAACGATCAGCCATTTTGCGCCTGCTTTTTCCGAGGCGGCGACGATGCTTTTGATATCCTGTCTACCGTATCCGCAGGGGCGGAAGCCGAATTCGCCTGCCGGCTTATCATCGTCAATGCCGATCAGTGCATACATATTTTCGCCCTTAACTCCGTCGAAGTCCTTTAAGTGCACGGTCGGGCATCTGCCTGCGTAGGAAAGAACGTATTCGCTCGGGTTCTCTCCGCCGACATTCGCCCAGCAGGTGTCGATCTGCGTTTGCAGTATGCTTTCGTCTAAATCATCATACAAAATGTCGAGCAGGTTCTTGCCGTCTGCCTTCTCAAATTCAAAATCATGGTTGTGGTAGGACAGCGTGATGCCGTATTTTCCGAGCTCCGCCGCTGTTTTGATGATCAGCTCACGGAACGCCGGATATCCCTCACGTGTGGGAAGCTTCACGGGCTCGACATACGGCAGGGAGACATTCATCACCCCAAGTGCCGCATATGCGGCGCAGGTGCCTGCACAGTCGTTTTCAAATTCGCTTACCGGGACGTGAGCCGAAACGGGCGTGAGGTTGTATTTTTTGAGCAGGGCCGCAAATTCTTCGGGTGTTTTGTCGAAAAGACCCGCCGTCTCCACTCCGTCATACCCCATCTCGCTGACTGCACGCAGCGTTCCCTCGAGGTCTGCGCCCATGGCGTCACGGACTGAGTATAGCTGTAAAGCAATAGGTAACATTTCTTCTCCTTTTGCACCGATACGGTGCATTTTATTATTTACTACTTGCATTTTACAATAAAGTGGTATATAATTCAAGACATAATCACAAAAAAATCAGACAAAAATTGCGCAGAAAGTGAGTTTTTTATAAAATGTATTTCTCTGTCGAGACAAAACCCTTGCCTCTGTATGCGACCGAGTCGGTCGGCCTCACGCCTGACCCGCATCTGCATACCCACATTGAGCTGATTTATTTCCTCGGCGGAAAGAGCGTTTGCCGTGCTGACGGTATAGAGTGTACTGCAACGGCAGGCGATATTTTCATTGCTTTTCCCAATCAGATACACAATTATCACGATATCGTCAAACCGCCCCATTATCTTTTGATTTTCTCCGCCGATGTCTGCCCCGAATTTTCCGGGCTTTTTCGCTCGGGCGTGCCCGTCTCGCCCCTCCTTCGCGCGGCGGACAAGAGCGGACGGATAAAGTCAATTCTTGCGGATATCGTCAGCGGCATGGACTCGGGCGAATCCTATGCCGATACCCGCCGCAGGGCACAACTCATGCTCGTTTTGTGCGAGATTATGCCCCGGCTCGAGATAAAGAAAAGCCGGCGGTATGATGAAAATACTCTCAAGCGTATTATTTCCTATTGCTATGAGAATTATCGCTCGGATATCAGCCTCTCGAGCGCCGCAAAGACCCTCGGCGTCAGCGAATATTATATCTCTCATGTTTTTAACGGTAAGCTCGGCACGGGATTTAAGGAGTATATCAACGCCCTGCGTGTGAACGACGCCTGCCGCATGCTCCGGGACGGCGAAATGACCGTTACCGAGGTCGCCTCCGAGAGCGGCTTCTCCACCCCCCGCACCTTCAATCGCTGCTTCCTCGCCGCCAAAGGCGTCACCCCCCGTGAGTATCGCCGTGCGCATAAGTAGGGGGATTTTTGCGGGGAAAACTTTTTAGGCAAAAAGTTTTCCCCGC
>CAYOFP010000025.1:0-24226 GCA_964403505.1 uncultured Lachnospiraceae bacterium | reverse complement strand
TCATTCACTAACAATTTAATATTTGTTTTGTCTAAACTTTGGGGTTCACTTCATACTGATACCGTTTTTTTGATGTGGCTATATCTCTGTCGCCAATATAATTTTCCCCATAAAGGTTTTTGAATGAGGGCGGGGGACACTTTTTTCAAAAAGCGTCCCCCGCAAAACTAAAATTTATTTTATCTCAGCGAGGAGTTCGTCGGGGGTGTCGACGATCTTGAGCGCTGCGTGGTTCTCGAGGTAGGTTTTGTCCTTATAGCCCCAGGATACCATAACGCCGTTGATGCCGGCATTTTTTGCGATCTGAACGTCGAGCGCATCGTTTCCGACGTATGTTGTGTGTGTCGGCAGAACGCCCATCTCCTTCATTGCGGCGAAGAGCATATCGGGAGCGGGTCTTTTCTTTACGCCTTCTGCCTCACCGAGTACGAGGCAGACGCGGTCTCCGAAATACTTTTCGACTGCGGCCTTTGCCTTGTCGTCCGGTTTGTCGGAGATGACAGCTACCTTTACGCCGTCATTTTTAAGTGTGTCAAGCAGTTCTGTGATGCCGTCGTATGCCTTTGCAGAACCCTGAGCTTCCGTGAAGCGCTCGTTGCAGGGTGCGATAAGCTCCCAGGATTCTTCCCATGTCGTTCCCTTCGGAACGCTTTTTCTGATGAGATCGCCTATGCTGCCGCCTGCGTTTTTGCGGACTTCGTCCCTTGTCAATTCAGGGTAACCGCCCTTTTTGAGCGCATAGTTTACGCTTTCGGTAAGGTCGTCGAGCGTGTCGAGGAGCGTTCCGTCAAGTGCAAAAATGACTGCATTGTCTTTCATGAAAGTCACCGTTTTGTCTGCCGTTTAGTCCGACAGACTCCTTTCCATATGTAAAAAATTGTATCCGAAATTGTCGGCTTTACTTATCCGCATAATATTCTATCACAAAATTTTGAATAGCACAATATATTTTTGAAAGATAATCGTGCGGTTTTTGCACGGAAATATTGTTTTTTGATATCATACAGCGTCGGGCGCCGGCATATAATATCATCGGTGATAATATGAAAAATCTGAAAACTCTCGTTCTGTCGGTGCTGATTCCGCTTTCCGTCGGTGTAGTCTCGGGCTTTATCTGCCGGGACGCCATACGGGCGTTTGATTCTGTGGCGAAACCTCCGCTGTATCCTGCCGCAGGGGTGTTTCCCGTTGTGTGGACGGTACTGTATATCCTCATGGGGCTTGCCTCATACTTTGTGCTGACCTCGTGTGCAAATGACCGCATCGTAAACCGGGGGCTTGCGCTTTACTACATCCAGCTCGCATTCAATTTCTTCTGGCCGATCATATTCTTTAATTTTTCCCTATATCTGTTCGCCTTTGTCTGGCTTGTTATCATGTGGGCGCTCATTATTGCCGCCACGGTATTCTTTTTCCGTGCGTCAAAAAAGGCGGGATGGCTGATGGTGCCGTATATCGTATGGGTGACATTTGCCGCATATTTAAACCTCGGCGTGTATATCGTGAATCTATGATATTGACAAATTCAGGAGAATGTAATATAATGTAACAGTATAAAAAGCAGAGAACGAAAAGAATCCGTCACAAACGCCGGAAAGAGAGCGCCCTTGATACGCTGGGAGGGGGCGTGCGGACGCAGACGGGATGTGCATTCGGGAGCTTGCGGCAGGAAACAGAAGTATTGCCGTGCGTTTCGTCCGCGTTAAGGATAAGATAAGATGAAATTAAAGTGGAACCGTGCAAGTGCGCCTTTAAGCTGTGACTTAAAGGCGCTTTTTGTAAATGTGAGGTAAATATGACAAGAAAAGAATTTGAGAAAAGGGCAAGAGCCGCACGCAGGGCGTTCAGAAAGACCTCTGCGTATCAGGGTGTTACCGGCTATATCGGGGAGATCAAGGACGATATCGAGGTGATCAAAGAGCGTGACCCTGCGGCGAAATCGAGTGCTGAGGTACTGCTCTCCTATTCGGGGCTTCACGCCATGATGGCATACCGTGTGGCGCACCGCCTGCACGAGAGCGACCATTACCTGTCGGCGAGGCTGATATCCCAGGGTGCGAAGTTCTTTACCGGCATCGAGATACATCCGGGAGCTACGATCGGAAAGGGTCTTTTCATCGACCACGGAAGCGGAGTGGTGATCGGAGAGACGACCGAGATCGGCGACAACTGCACAATATATCAGGGCGTGACCTTAGGCGGAACGGGAAAGCACACGGGCAAGCGTCATCCCACCCTCGGCAATAACGTCATGGTGGGCGCCGGAGCGAAGGTGCTCGGCCCGTTCAAAGTAGGCGACAATACGAAAATAGCGGCAGGCGCTGTTGTGCTCGAGGAAATACCTGAGGATTCTACTGCCGTCGGCATCCCGGCAAGGGTAGTGCGTGTGGCAGGGCAGAAGGTTGACGATCTCGATCAGTGCAACGTGCCCGACCCGGTCGAGGCGGAGATCTGCCGCCTGCGTGAAGAAATAAAAGAGCTCAAAAAACAGATATCGGAGAAATAAAAATGATTTTATATAACAGTCTGACAAGAAAAAAGGAAGAATTTATCCCACGTGAGGCAGGCAAGGTAGGCATGTACACCTGCGGCCCGACGGTATATCATTTTGCGCACATCGGAAACCTGCGCTCGTATATCATGGAGGACGTGCTGGAAAAATATCTGCGTTATCTGGGAAATGACGTAAAGCGTGTCATGAACATCACCGATGTCGGACATCTGACGAGCGATGCGGACGAGGGCGAGGACAAAATGCTCAAGGGCGCAAAGCGTGAGCATAAGACGGTGATGGAGATAGCGAAATTCTATACCGACGCATTTTTTGCCGACGCCGCTGACCTGAATATCAAGACCCCCGACGTCGTCGCTCCTGCGACGGGGTATATCGACGAGTTTATCCGGGTCATATCCGCCCTCATCGAAAAGGGATATGCGTACGAGGCGGGCGGAAATATATATTTCGATACCTCGAAGCTT
Organism: uncultured Lachnospiraceae bacterium; assembly: GCA_964403505.1. Lineage (GTDB taxonomy): Bacteria > Bacillota > Clostridia > Oscillospirales > CAG-272 > CAKSEI01. The sequence continues at coordinate 21,247 of CAYOFP010000025.1, read as the reverse complement.
GATAAATACTATGTTTTCAACGATTTCGAGGAGGAGGATCTCGCCGTCGGCGTGCGCGAGGGAGTCGACGCCGACACAAACAAGAGAAATAAAGCCGATTTTGTTCTGTGGTTTACAAAGAGTAAATTCGATTCTCAGGAGCTGAAATGGGACAGCCCGTGGGGCGTGGGATATCCCGGCTGGCATATCGAGTGCTCCTGCATTTCCATGAAGCACCTCGGCGAATATATCGATATCCACTGCGGCGGCATCGACAATGCGTTTCCTCATCACACGAACGAAATAGCACAGAGCGAGGCGTACCTCGGACACGAGTGGTGTAATAACTGGTTCCATGTCCATCACCTGAATACTGCGACGGGCAAAATGTCGAAAAGCACGGGCGAGTTTTTGACTGTATCGCTTTTGAAGGAAAAGGGATACGACCCCCTCGTCTACCGCCTTTTCTGCCTGCAAAGCCACTACCGAAAGAATCTTTTGTTCTCCTGGGAAAATCTCGATAACGCACGTGCGGCGTATGACAAGCTCGTCTCCCGTACGGCGGCGCTTCTCGGCGACGGCGGAGCGGTAGACAGCGCCGTGCTCGAGGAGGGCAGAGCGGAATTTTGTGCGGCGCTCGATAACGACCTCAATACCTCGCTTGCGCTCACGGCGCTCTCAGCGGTATTCAAGAAAAAGACGAACAATGCGACAAAGCTGGCACTGATCGAGGATTACGACCGTGTGCTCGGACTTTCGCTTGTTGACCGTGCGCAAAAGTCAGGCGGAGCGTCGGATACAGCGGACGATGCAGACATCCTCGCCGCCATCGCTGAGCGTGCGCAGGCAAAGAAAAATAAGGACTATGCCACGGCGGACAGGATAAGAAACGAACTGCTCGAGCAGGGCATTACCCTGATCGATACGCCCGAGGGCACAAAATATACACGTTCATGAAAAGACTGTTGTTTTCCGCACTCATTCTGTGCCTTTTGCTTACGGGCTGTGTGCGTTGGAACGGAAGTATCAATATGACGGTCACCCCGGGCGGGAGCGAGCCTGTAAGCGAGGCGACAGAGAGTACCGACCCACAGGCGCAGGAGGTCTTTGCGCCGATCGGTGATATGTCGGGCGCGACGGTCATTATCGCCGCCGCAGACACGTCATTTCTTGCAAGCGACGGGGAGTACCCAAGCGACGGTGCGATCGCCGAGAGAAACGGTAATGTCGAGCAGGACTATAACTGTAAGTTGGCCGTATCAAAGCGCACGGATGAACAGATCTATAACGAGCTCACAGCGGCAGGCGGCTCATACTATGCCGATATCATATCGATCTCCCTTGAATGGTACGGGCGTTTTGTCGAGTCGGGACTGCTCCTGCCGATCTCGGATTTTCCTGAAATAGATGCAGGAGCGTCGTATTTCACCGATGATCCCGAGTTTTATCAGAAGGGCAAGACCTATACCCTGCGCTCGGCGGCAAGCCCCTGGACGGACCCGGTATACTGCCTGTATTATAATAAGCGCATCGCAGCGGAACGCTCTCTTGACCTCGATGGAACAGCGGACGGGGACAAGCTCACCTGGGACTATGTCATATCGGTGTGCGAACCCGGCGACATCTGCACCATCTCGGACGAGGCGCTCACACGGTGTATCTTTACCTCCTGCGGCATGACGTATACCGAGTATAACGGCACTGAAAGAAGCTGCGGCTATATCGGCGAAGGAAGCGACTATACGTCACAGCTCACAAAGAGCGTGAAAAATACTTATATGAATCAGGGCGGGGACGCACTCAGCGTGTTTTATTCGGGCGAGAGCCTGTTTTACCTCGCACCGGTCTCGGCGATGCGCTCGCTTTCCGATATGCCCGATTCCTTCGGCGTCCTGCCCCTTCCCAAGCGTGAGGGCATGGAGGAATACCGCTCGTATACCGACCTCTCGGCGCAGGTGCTGTGCATTCCCGCAGGTGCCGGCGAAAACGCAGGCGGAATATACGCAGATCTCGCCGCACGTTCGGCGGACGGGACGAAGAGCCTCTATCTTTCGGAGCTCGCTTCGTTTTATCTGAGGGATAATCAGTCTGCGCTGAATCTCGGCCGGGTGCTCGACTCGGCGAGGACCGACTACGCATACCTCTTTGGCTATTACGATGCCGTGGCGAACTCCACGGCGTGGGCATATGAATATATCCTCGAAAATGGCGGAAATCTGAAGCTGTTATACGACAGGTATGCGGACGATCTGCTCGCTTTTGCAAATGTTAATTAATTGTAAATAGTAAAGTTGCTATTTACTTTTCCGATCAGTTGTGATACAATATCAAAGTACGCTGACTCGGTTTGCGGATATACGGCGCTCATAGGCGCGCTTCACCCTCCGTATGCTGAGTTTTGCGAAAAAATAATATGAGGTGAAAAAAATGACAAAAGAAGAAAAGCAGGCTATCATCGAAGCCTACGCAACACATCCGGGCGATACAGGTTCGCCTGAGGTTCAGATCGCTGTTCTCACGAGCAGGATCAACACACTTACCGAGCATCTTAAGGCAAACAAGAACGACCACCACAGCCGCCGCGGCATGCTCAAAATGGTCGGCCACAGAAGAAACCTTCTCGGCTATTTGCAGAAGGTCGATATCGAGCGTTACCGTGCGATAATCGAGAAGCTCGGCATCCGTAAGTAAAATAACGAAGTATGAGGGACGTATGGCAGCATGCGTCCCATACTTGCGTATAAGCACAACAAACCCATACGAACACGGTTTTTAAGAGTGATTTTCAAGAAGACGTCGTTAAAAATGCTCGGAATACAAAAGTATTCCTGCGCTTTTTGCTTAGTTTTCTACTTGAAAATCATCTCCTGAAAACTCTGCGACCCGAAAGGGCAAATGTTCGAGGGATTTTTTGTGCTTAGGTATTCAACCGTCTGTACTTTAGCAGTTAAATATGCTTCGCAAACAGACATTGCGAATCGTATTTAAGTGCTAAAGAGGGCGGAGACATAAAATTTGGAGGAAAGAAAAATGTTTGAAAATTACAAGACATTTTCGTATGAGCTCGCAGGAAGACCCCTCGTGGTTGAGAACGGCAAGCTCGCAGGACTCGCAAACGGCGCAGTCCTCGTCCGCTACGGCGAAACGGTAGTTATGGCTACCGCTACCGCAAGCGCAAAGCCGCGCGACGGTATTGATTTTCTGCCCCTTTCGGTAGACTTTGAAGAAAAAATGTATTCTGTCGGTAAGATACCCGGCGGTTATCTGCGCCGTGAGGGCAAACCCTCGGAAAAAGCAGTGCTCACCAGCCGTGTGATCGACAGACCCGTAAGACCCCTTTTCCCGAAGGATCTGCGCAATGATATTGCGCTCACTCTTACGGTAATGAGCGTTGATCCCGACTGCTCGCCTGAGATCACCGCTATGATCGGTGCGTCCATTGCCCTTTCGATATCGGATATCCCGTGGAACGGCCCGATCGGCGGCGTATTCATGGGTCTTGTCGATGGCGAGATCGTCATGAACCCGACAGCCGAGCAGCGTGAGAAGAGCGATCTTCAGCTTACGGTCGCAGGCTCGCATGAGAAGGTCGTAATGATCGAGGCAGGCGCAAACGAGGTCGACGACGACACGATGTTTGAGGCCATTATGAAGGCGCACGAAGAGATAAAGAATATCTGCACATTCATCGATTCCATCGTTGCAGAGGTAGGAAAGCCGAAGTTTGACTACCCCTCGGGCGATCTCGATCACGATATGTTCGATCGGGTATTTGATTTCTGCGAGCAGGACGTTATGGCGGCGCTCGACACAGACGACAAGAATGTCCGTGACGAGAGAATGGTCCCGATCTGCGACGCTATCGTCGAGAAATTCTCAGAGGAATACCCCGAGATAGAGACACAGATGGACGAGCTCATCTATAAGATCCAGAAAAAGATCGTCAGAAGATGGCTCATCAATGATAGAAAGAGAGTCGACGGCAGAAGAATGGACGAGATACGTCCTCTCTCAGCAGAGGTCGGCGTACTGCCGAGAACGCACGGCACGGGTCTTTTCACAAGAGGACAGACTCAGGTGCTTACCGTTGCAACGCTCGGCCCGATCAGCGACGCTCAGCTCCTCGACGGTATCGACGAGGAAGACAGAAAGAGATATATGCATCAGTATAATATGCCCGGTTATTCCACGGGCGAGGCCAAGGCGATCAGAAGCCCCGGCAGACGTGAGATCGGCCACGGCGCACTCGCCGAGCGCTCGCTTCTCCCCGTGCTTCCCTCGGTAGAGGAATTCCCGTATGCACTGCGCCTTGTTTCCGAGGTGCTTTCCTCGAACGGTTCTACCTCGCAGGCATCCGTCTGCGGCTCGACCCTCGCTCTCATGGACGCAGGTGTTCCGATCAAAGCGCCTGTCGCAGGTATTTCCTGCGGCCTCATCACAAACGATGACGGTTCGTTCTGTACGATGATCGACATCCAGGGTCTCGAGGATTTCTACGGTGATATGGACTTTAAGGTCGCAGGTACGCACAAGGGTATTACGTCCATTCAGATGGACCTTAAAATAGACGGTCTTACCCCCGAGATCATCAAGGAAGCGCTCGAGGTAACCCACAAGGGCAGAGATTACATCATCGACGATATCATCCTCGCTGCTATTCCCGAGCCTCGTGCTGAGGTATCTGCATATGCGCCGAAGATGATCACCATGAAGATCGATCCCGAAAAGATCCGTGACGTTATCGGCACGGGCGGCAAGGTCATTCAGAAGATCGTTGCCGACACGGGCGCAAAGATAGACATCGAGGAGGACGGCAGTGTATTCATTCTCGCCGTCAACCGTGATAATGCATACAAGGCAAAGGAGATCATCGACGGCATCGTATTCGAGCCTGAGGTAGGATGTAAGTACACGGGTAAGGTAACGAGGATCGAGTCCTTCGGTGCTTTCGTTGAGATCGCTCCCGGTAAGGAAGTGCTCTGCCATATATCCAAGCTCGCTGACCACAGAGTCGAAAAGGTCGAGGACGTCGTGAAGATCGGCGACGAATTCACGGTCAAGTACATCGGCGTCGGTGCTAAGGGTCCCGACTTTGCACATGCAGACTATGTAGCAAAGGAGCGTGCACCCAGAGGCGACCGCCCGAGCGGAGACAGACCCCGCAGAGACGGTGACAGGGCTCGCCGTGACGGCGACAGACCCCGCCGTGACGGAAACCGTCCGCAGGGCAACCGCCCGCCGAGACCTCAGCAGTCCGACAGACCCGCCGAGGCACCCAAAGCAGAGGTAAAACCCGAAGCTCCCAAGGCCGCAGAGCCGAAAGCTGAGGAAAAACCCGAGAAAAAAGGTCTGTTCTCATTCCTTAAGGGTTGATTAATAGATTGGTTTTTGTGGGGGACGCTTTTTGCAAAAAGCGTCCCCCACACCCCCTACAAAAACTTTTATAGGGCGCAAGACTCGTCTTGCGCTGAGATGTTATTAGCGACAGAGATGTAACGTTTTAAAAAGTTTTTGCGTCGCTTTCTAGTAAGAAAAAACGGTATCGCACTGATACCGTTTTTTGATGCAATGAATATCTCTGTCGCAAAAAAATTCCCAAATGAAAGTTTTTGAAAGGGGGCCGGGGGAAACTTTTTGTCTAAAAAGTTCCCCCCGGAAACAAATACCCTACCGCCCCGGCGTGCCGGGGTTGAAATAGCTTTTGTCGAGGCTGCGCAGGGCGATGGCTTCGGCGATGTGCTCTGCGCTGATATCGTCTTTTGCGTTCAGGTCGGCGATGGTTCTTGCTACACGCAGGATTCGGTCGTGCGCCCGGGGCGAGAGATTCAGCCTGTCGTACGCCGCACGGAAGAGGGCGTCCGCCTCTTCGTCGAGGGCGCAGCACACCCGTACCATCGCAGGCGTCATCTGCGCATTGCAGGACACCTTAAAGCCGTACCGCTCAAATCTCGCACGGGCGAATTTGCGTGCGGCATCCACCCGCTCTCTGATTGCCGCAGTCGGCTCGCCGGGAGCTTTGGCAGCGATCTCCTTGTATGACATGGTGCGCATCTCGACTTGTAGGTCGATTCGGTCGAGCAGAGGTCCCGATATCCGGGAGATATATTTTGCTCTCGATTCGGGCGTGCAGGTGCATGCCCGAGTCGGGTGACCGAAGTATCCGCATTTGCATGGGTTCATAGCGGCGACGAGGGTAAACGAGCAGGGGTATGTGACCTTTGCAGCTGCACGTGTTATAGTTATTTTTCCGTCCTCGATCGGTTGGCGCAGTATCTCCGTCACCTGCTTTGAATACTCGGGCAGTTCATCGAGGAAGAGCACACCGTTGTGGGAGAGTGATATTTCGCCGGGGTTGATCGTGCGTGATCCGCCGCCTGCCATCGCCGCTGCCGTCGAGGTATGATGGGGAGAGCGGAAGGGGCGTTTTGTGACGAGCGAGGAATGGGCGGGCAGCATTCCTGCTGCCGAGTATATCTTCGTCGTTTCCAGCGCCTCGTCAAATGTTAGTTCCGGCAGTATTCCGGGCATGCGCTTTGCTATCATGCTTTTTCCGACCCCCGGAGAGCCGATGAGCAGGATATTGTGTCCGCCTGCCGCCGCCACCTCCATCGCCCGGCGGGCGACTGCCTGTCCTCTGATCTCTTCAAAGTCGAAATCGAATTCGCTGATTTCCTGTCTGTATTTCAGAAAGTCAAATTCTGTTGCAGGTAAAACAGTCGTGCCGTTGATGTGGGCGATGAGCTCGGCGACACTGCGAATACCGTAAACGCTGATGCCGTCAACGCAGGCGGCCTCCTCGGCATTTTCGCTCGGAACGAAAGCAGACTTTTTGCCAGCGTCTCTTGCGGCGAGCACACGGCAGAGCACTCCCTCTGTTGCTCTCACTTCGCCCGAGAGGGAAAGTTCGCCGATAAAGCACATGCTGTCGTCGGCTGCCGAGAGTACGCCCGTACCCTTGAGGACGGCGGCGAGCATGGCGAGGTCAAATCCCGTGCCCTCTTTGCGTTTGTCCGCCGGTGCGAGGTTGAGCACGACCGAGGTATCGGGAAAGGGATAGCCCGAGTTTTCACACGCCGCAAATATACGTTCTTTTGCCTCTTTTACCGCCGTGTCGGGCAGGCCGACGATCTCATAGACCTGCATTCTGTTCTGTATATCGCACTCGACCGTCACCTCAAAGCCGTCGATGCCGTTTACACCTGCGCTGTAAACTTTGCTTACCACTTGTTGTTCCCCCGAAAAATATATTTATTAGATATTACAAGGCGTTTATTATCTGCTCTGTAATGTGCAAAGTCAGATAATAGATAAGAGAGAAGAGTGAAAAGAATTGGTCGAAAAAGCCGCTTTGCGTCTTTTTCTGATTTTTTGCTTTGCAAAGCAAAACTACCGATTCTCTTCTCTTTTCTCTCTTATTTCTTCACTCGAGACCGTTTCTCGGTCTCGTTTTTTATCTCGATATAATATACGATGTCTCGTAAAGCTTCCGGAATGCTGCGCGTTTCTTTTCGCAGAACTCTTTCATTTCAGCAACCTGTTCAGGTGTGAATTTGTCGAGGTCGCCTTCCTTCAGCTTGCCCTTGTACATCCTGTCGAGAATGAGGGCATAGTTGATCTCTGTCGTGCAGATCTTGTCGTTGCGTGAGCAGACGACGAGGTCGCTCTGACCGTCAAGAAGCAACTCTACGGCTTCTCTTCCCATTTCGGATGCGAGCACTCTGTCACGCAGGGAGGGCGTACCGCCGCGTACTACGTGCGCAAGGCGTGCGAATTTCGTCTCGATGCCTGTCTTTTCCTCGAAACGCTTTGCAAAAGGCTCTGCAAAGCCGTCGACGCCCTCGGCGACGATGACGATGAAATTACGCTTGCCGTTCTTTTTCTGCTCGAGGACTGCTTCGATCGCTGCATCCTCATCAAAATCTATTTCTGATACGACGACGATGGATGCGCCGACGGCGACAGCCGTGTTGAGCGCAATATATCCTGCATTTCTTCCCATGACCTCGACTACGTCGCAGCGTGCGTGGGACTCGCATGTATCTCTTAATCTGTCTGCCATCTGTATGACGGTGTTCATCGCCGTGTCATAGCCGATGGAATAGTCGGTCGCCGTGATGTCGTTGTCAATCGTGCCGGGCAGTCCGATACAGGGGATGCCGCGCGCCGAGAGGTCGGTCGCACCTCTGAATGTGCCGTCACCGCCGATTGCGACGATACCGTCTATCTGATTTTCCTTACATACCTTTATCGCTTTTGCCATACCCTCTTCGGTTTTGAATTCGGGTGAGCGTGCGGAGTAAAGGATGGTACCGCCGATATTTATAATATTGGAAACATCACGCTCGGAAAAGAGCTTCATATTTCCTTCCATAAGACCTTTATAACCCTCGTAGATGCCCATTACCTGGACACCGTTTGCGATAGCGGCACGGGTGACCGCTCTGATCGTTGCGTTCATGCCGGGTGAGTCGCCGCCCGAGGTGAGAACGCCTATTCGTCTGAATTGCTTTGCCATGATATCTCTCCTCGCATAAATATTACTTCTTATTATAATAACGCAAACGGAAAGAAAAATCAAGGGTTTTCGGAATATTTTGTAAGACGTCTTTTCCCTCTGCTCCTTGGCGGTTGACAAAGAACGGGCGGCGTGTTAAAATATATTATGTATAATTATCGGAATTTATAAGACGTTTAAGGATAGAGAATGAAAGACAGGATATATTTATCCTCGCCGACGATGCACGGTGAGGAGCAGGAATACATAAAACACGCCTTTGACACGAACTGGGTATCATGTAACGGTGAAAATATCGACCTTTTCGAGCAGGCGGTGTGTGACTATACCGGGGCGCAGAATGCGGCGGCGCTTTCCTCGGGCACGGCGGCGCTCCATCTTGCGGCGAAGCTTGCCGGAATCGGCCCGGGCGATATCGTCCTGTGCTCGGATATGACCTTTTCCGCTACGGTAAATCCCGTCTCATATGAGGGCGGTATACAGGTTTTCGTGGATTCCGAGCCTGATTCGTGGAATATCGACCCCGCACTTTTAGAGTGCGCCCTCAGAAAATACGACGGCGTACAAAACCCGAAGGCAAAGGCGGTCATTGTCGCTCACTTGTATGGTACGCCGGCGAAAATGGATGAGATATGCGCCCTGTGTAAAAAATACGGCGTCACGCTGATAGAGGACGCCGCCGAGAGCCTGGGGGCGTCGTACCATGGCAGACAGACGGGGACGTTTTCGAAATACGGTATCTACTCCTTCAACGGAAATAAGATAATCACCACCTCGGGCGGCGGTATGCTGGTCAGTCCTGACCCTGCCGTTACTGAAAAGGCACGTTTTCTCGCTTCTCAGGCACGTGACCCCGCGCCCCATTATCAGCACAGCGAGATCGGCTATAACTATCGCATGAGCAATATCGTTGCCGGGATAGGCCGTGGACAGATCCTTTATCTTAACGAACATATCGCAAAGAAAAAAAGAATTTACGAATTTTATAAAAATGCATTTGCAGATCTGCCGGTTCGCATGAATCCTTATCTTGCGGACAGTATGCCGAACTATTGGATATCGTGTATCACAATAAACGAGGATACCTCCGTGCGGCCGATGGAATTATATGAGGCGCTCGGGAAAGAGAATGTTGAGTCACGCCCGATATGGAAGCCCATGCATATGCAGCCCGTCTTTGCCGACAGGGATTTTATTACAGGTGAGCGGTGTGTGGACGAGGATATTTTCGCGCGCGGACTCTGCCTGCCATCAGACATAAAGATGACAGAGGCTGAACTCTGCGAGGTAGCGGAGATCGTCCGCTCCTGCTTCTGATGTACGCAAAAATTATAAAAAGACCGCTTGATTTGATATTTGCGCTCCTTCTTACGGTGTTGCTTTCGCCGCTTATGGCGGTGTTGCTTTTAGCGGTGCGCATTTGTCTTGGGAAGAACGTCATTTTCAAGCAGGAGCGTCCCGGTAAGGGCGAAAAGGTCTTTTGCTTATACAAAATACGCACGATGACCGACGCACGGGATGAGACGGGCGCACTGCTCCCCGACGGAGAGCGGATGACGGCGTTCGGCCGTTTCCTGCGCTCGCTTTCGCTTGATGAGCTGCCTCAGCTTTTTAATATCATCCGGGGGGATATGTCGTTTATCGGGCCGAGGCCGCTTTTGTGCGAATATCTGCCCCTGTATAACGAGGCACAGCGGCACAGGCACGATGTGCGCCCGGGTCTGACGGGACTTGCGCAGGTCATGGGGCGCAATTCCCTTTTATGGGAAGAAAAATTCGCTCTCGATACGAAATACGCCGAAAATGTAACTTTTTTCGGTGACTTCAAAATAGTTTTGCTGACGTTTGCCGCTGTTTTCGGGCGGAAGGGCATCAATTCAGAGGGCTCTGCAAGCGCCGAGCCTTTTACGGGGAATAAAGATGAATGAGAATGTGATAATCATAGGCGCAGGAGGCCACGGCGCAGTAATCGCCGAGATCGTAAGGCTTTCGGGAGATACCGTCGTCGGCTTTCTCGATGATAACTGCCGCAGGGACGGCGTGATCGGCAGGACGGACGAATGGGAAAAATACCCGGACTGCCGTTTTATTGTTGCGCTCGGAGACATGGCTCTGCGTGAAAAATTCATGGGAGAGTCCATGCGTTTTTATACCGCCGTCCACCCACGTGCCTGTGTTTCGCCCGACGCCGAAATCGGTGAGGGCAGTGCGGTCATGGCAGGCGCGGTCATAAACTGCGGAGCAAAAGTTGGAAAAGGCACGATCATCAACACCCTCTCGGGTGTAGATCATGATTGCACGGTGGGCAATTTCTGCCATGTATGCCCGGGTGCGCACCTCGCAGGTACGGTCGGCGTCGGAAATGCGTGCATGATCGGGACGGGCGCGTCTGTTATCAACAATATCAATATATGTGACGGCGTCACGGTCGGCGCAGGCGCCGCCGTGATACGGGATATCATCGAGCCGGGGGTATACGCAGGCGTTCCGGCAAAAAGGATCAGATGAAAAAAGTATGCTTTATCACCACGGTAAAAGAGACGCTGTCCGCCTTTGTCATCGACACGGCGTGTTATCTTCACGCCGAGGGCGGCTGGGACATCAGTTTTATTTGCTCGCCCGATGCGGAATTCGAGCGGTCGCTGCCCGATTTTATTCATTTTCACGGCGTGAAAATGAGCCGGGGCATCAATGCCGAGGGCTTACGGTGTGTAAAAGAAATCTATAAGATATTAAAAAAAGAGAAGTTCGACCTCGTTCAGTATTCCACGCCGAACGCCTCCTGTTATGCGGCGATCGCCGCTTTCCTTGCAGGGGTGAAGGTGCGCCTATACTGTCAATGGGGTATTGTTTTTGTCGGGATGAAGGGCGCCCGTCGCTTTATTTTCAATTTGATCGAGCGTATGGTCTGTGCTTTATCGACCGCAGTCGAGCCTGACAGCTTCGGCAATCTGACGCTGTGTCGGGAAAAGCATATCTACGGCGAGAAAAAATCACGTGTTGTCGGAAACGGCAGTGCATGCGGCGTTGACCTTTCCCGCTTTGACATCTCGAAAAAAAGCGAGTACCGGGCGAAGATACGGAATGAGCTCGGAATTCCGGATGCTGCGCCCGTGTTCGGCTTCTGCGGAAGGCTGACGAAGGATAAGGGAATCAATATATTTTTGAATACCGCATTTGCGCTTTCAGACGAGTGCGAGGACTGTCGTTTTCTCATCCTCGGCGATGAGGAGGCAGGCTCGGGCGCTGATACAGCGCTTGTAGAGAGGGCAAGAGCCGACGGGCGCTTTCACTTTGTCGGATTCAGCCGGCGTGTCGAGGAATACATGTCCGCAATGGACGTATATCTTCTGCCGAGCGCACGTGAGGGCTTCGGCATGACGGTCATCGAGGCGGGCGCAATGGAGCTGCCCGTGATCGCCTATCGCATCCCCGGCCCGATGGAGTCGATCGTCGAAAATGAAACGGGAATTTTAGTAGATTTTGATGAGAATATCACCGATGCGGCACGGAGTCTGCTCTGCGATGCGGAAAAGAGAAGGTCGCTCGGCGCAGCGGCGAGAGTGCGTGTATGCGAAACATACGAGCGTCAGCGGCTCTTGTCCGAAATACTCGCCGACAGGGAAAAGCTGATCGGAGAGAAAACATGAGGGTGCTTACACTAATGAACAGCGCATGGGATATGCGCTCGGGCATTTGCGCCACATTCGAGGACTTTCTCTCGGAGATACCCGACGTCGAGGGGGCGTGCATCGAGTGCGGATGCGGCCGTCCCGAAAGCGGCGTTATTAAGAGGCATTTTCAGATAAGCGAGCTGACGCTGATCAATAATTTAAAGAACAAAAAGAATCCGTCCGGCTTTATCGCAGACGGAAAAAATGCAAGCGTACGGGACGAAGGACAGAAACGGCGCTTTGATTTCGCACGCCGTGTGCGCCTCCAGGCTTTTCTGTGGGCGAGGGATATGATATGGAAGAAAGGCAGATGGGACACGAAGGAGCTATCGGATTTCATCACGGATTTTTCGCCCGACATCTTTTTCGCTCCTGCTTTTTCGTTAAATTATCTGTGCGACGTGACACGCCGTGTATCGGATATCGCAGGCTGTCCGCTCGCCCTATATATCGGGGACGATATCTATACGAATAAGAAGTTGTCCTTTTCGCCCCTGTTCTGGATCGACCATCTGCTTTTCAAGCGCAGAAAAATACGTGCGCTCGTAAAAAAAGCGAGCCTGATCTACGTGGCAAGCGAAGCGCAAAAGACGGAATACGAAAAAATATTCAAAAAGGAATGTAAGGTCGTCATCCGGCGTGCCGATTTCTCGGGCGGGCCCGCCCTGAAAGAGCCGGGAACGCCCCTCGGGCTTGTGTACGCAGGGAACGTTTATGCCGACAGATACAGGACGATCGGTGCGATCTCCCGTGCGCTCGAGCGGCTGTCCCTGGAAAAGGGAGCGCAGGCGGCGCACATGACGGTATATACCGGAACCCCTCTTTCGGCGAAGATGCGGCGTGTCATGTCGGGGGAGTGTACGACACTCGGCGGCACGGTCTCACGGGAACGTGTGGCGGAAGCAGAGCGGGATGCGGACATCCTCGTATGTGCGGAGTCCTTGTGGCTGAAAGGTGCGTTGCTCGTGCGGCATTCCGTCTCGACAAAGACGACCGATCTGCTCGGGTGCGGCAGATGTATTCTCGCCGTCGGGCGGGAGGGCGTTGCCCAGCTCGATTTCTTCGGGCGTGACGGCGCAGCCGTGACGGCGCACACCGAGCAGGAGATCTACGAAAAATTAAAAGAACTTACGGAAAACAAAGAACTGCTCGCAGTATACGCAAAACGTGCATATGAATGTGGCAGAAAACGGTGCGACATCTCGGGAGAGAGCGTATTTCTGCGGGATTTCAAAGAGGTGAGTGCGCCATGAGAGTATTACAGATCAACGCCGTGTACGGCGTGTCAAGCACCGGTCGCACCACGGCGCAGTGCCACGAATATATGCGCTCGCACGGGATCGAGAGCTATACCGCCTGCCCGAGGGGCAACGCCGACTATATCATCGGCAGTCGCCTCTCGCAGAAAATGCACAGTCTGCTCGCACGGCTAACGGGCAGAGAGGGGTGCTTTTCGGGGGCGGCGACCCGGTCGCTCATAAAATATATCGAAAAAATATCGCCCGACGTCGTGTGCTTAAGAAATTTACACTCGAATTATATCAGCCTGCCGATCCTGCTCGGCTATCTTGCCAAAAAAGATATCCCGACCGTGGCGGTACTGCACGACGCATGGTTCTACACGGGCAAATGTATGCATTATACGAAAAAGGGTTGTTACGGCTGGCGGGGGGACTGTGCCGGCTGCCGAGAACCCGAAAACGCCATCCCCTATTGGTTTTCGCCCTGCTCGGCAAAACAGCTGCAAATGAAACGGGAGCTTTTTTGCCGCATCCCCCGCCTTGCGGTCGTGGGCGTGTCCGACTGGATCACCGACGAGGCGAGAAAAAGCCACCTCGGTAACGCAAAGATCATCAGAAGAATCTATAATTTTATCGACGATGCAGTCTTTGCGCCGAGAGAAAGCGAGAGAAAAAAGCTCGGGCTTCCCGAGGATAAAAAGATCCTGTTCGCCTGCGCCTCACGCTTTGACGCAACAAAGGGAACGCAGGGATATGAGCATCTCATGCAGGGGCTGGGCGAGGGATACTGCCTCGTTCTCGCGGGGAATATCCCTGACGCTGTGCCTTTACACGGTATGATCTCCGTCGGGAATATATCGGATACCGAGACCCTCGCAAAGTATTATAACGCTGCCGATGTATTTGTGTCGCTCTCGCCTCAGGAAAGCTTCGGTAAGGCGATGGCAGAGGCGCTGATGTGCGGCGTGCCCGTCGTCGGCTCTCACCTTACCGCCTGCCCCGAGATAGCGCAGGGGTGCGGCGCTTCGGTCGATGTCGGCGATATATCTGCCGTCGCCCGTGCTGTCCGGAAAATATGCGCAGACGGCAGGGGAAAATGGCGTGATCAGTGCCGGATAAAAGCGCAGGAGAATTTCAGTGTAGAAAAAAATCTGCAGGAATATATCGATCTTTTCCGTGAGATATCGGAAAAATAAACGGAGTCACAATGAAAAGAATAATTTGTTTCCTTTTGGCAGTTACTGCTTGTCTTACCTTTGCTTCCTGCAACAGGCAGGGAGAAAACGGGGAGCATGACGATATCGTCATGCAAACAGAGCATTTCTCTCTTACCGAGGATGTATTTCAATACTATATGAATCTTGCGGTAGTCAGCTTCTATAATACGAACTATACTTATATGGAGTATCTTGATCTTGACCTCACAAGGCCGTTAAAGGAGCAGAAATGCACCTCGCAGGGGGATGAGGATTACACGTGGTTCGAGTTTTTCGCAAATAACGCCGCCGTTTCTGCAAGGGACGATATCATGATGGCGGAATATGCGTATTCCATCGGTGTGAGCATAGATGAAGACGATGAGGCAAAGATAGAGAGCACCGTCTCTGCTATCAGCGCGAGCGCAGCCGGGGCGGGACTCGACATCGGCGTGTATTTGCGGAAAAACTACGGCTCTCTTATCACGGAGGATACCGTGCGGGAGGCGTGCAGACTGCATTGCCTCGCCGTAAAGGGCAAAGCGGCGCTGAGCGCGGGCACACCCCACACAGATGACGAGCTCGAGGAGTACTGCAAAGAGAACTATTCTTCATTTTACGGCGCGGACTATATGACCCTTGTCGTGGAAGCAGGCGATGAATTCGATAACGCAAAGACTGAGGAAGAAAAGAACGCCGCATACAAAAAGGCATACTCCAACGCTCTCGGGATAAACAACGCAGTCTATGACAGGGCGAGCTTCGAGGCGGAGGCGGAAAAATATTACCGTTCGATATACGATGTAATCGAAAACGGCACGCAGACGTCGGACGGTCAGATAAATGAGGCCGAGCTTTCGCAGAAGGTCGCGGAATGTGCCGTTATCGGCGCACCCTACTCCTATATGGACTCCATCGATGCATTTCTCTTTTCGGAGGAGCGTGTCCGGGGCGAGCATTATATGTACGAGGAGCGTGATATCGGGCGCATCACACTGTATTTCATGCTCGAACCCTTGCACAGGGATGAGGAGGAGTGCGTCAGTGTCAGATATATCTTCATGTCGGACGAGATCCATGACGACCTGAATAAGGATATTTATGAGGCGTACAACGCATGGCTGCAGGACGGTGCAGGCGAGGAGGTATTTACATCTCTCGTCGGACGTTACAGCGAGGATATGACGGCGACGAGCGGAGGCCTTGCCGAATTTGTCGGAAAGGACGGTATGGACGCCGCCATTTCCGAGTGGTGCTTTGACCCTGAAAGAAAAGCAGGCGATGCGGATGTGATAATGGCAGAGAACGGTGCGTATTTCATCTATTTCATATCTTATAATGAAGTAAAGTGGAAGGCGCAGGCGGAAAAGCCCCTCGATGACAAAGCATATGAGGAGAGGGTGAGCGAGTTGTATCAGAAATACTCGATCGATGTTCACGAGGACACGTTAAAGAACCTGCCAGAGCTTCTCGGCGAGTAAAATCGTTATATGATGCACTCTGGTGTACTATAACTTAGATAATTTTAACAAAATATTCATTATGCTATTGACAAAACGTCAAAATCGTTGCATAATTATTAAAACCAAAAATTTACAAAGGAGATTTTAGCAATGACTAAATTCATGAAAATCATCGCACTCGTAATGGCAGTGGCTATGCTCGCTACATGCGTTATCGGCTGCGGTAAGCAGGATGCAGATCCTTCGTCTGACGCAAAACCGACGCAGGGCACATTTAAAGTAGGCCTGACAGGTCCTCTCACAGGCGACGCCGCAATTTACGGCACGGCGGCACAGCGCGGTGCACAGATCGCTTTTGACGAGATCAACGCTCTCGGCGGTGTGCAGTTCGAGTTCAAGGCGGAGGACGACCTTGCAGAAGGCGAGACGGCAGTAAACGCATACAACAACCTCGTTGACTGGGGTATGCAGATGTTTATCGGTACCGTTACATCGGGCGCAGGCATCGCAGTTTCCTCTGTTGCATATGAGGACCGTATGTTCGCTCTTACTCCCTCTGCTTCTTCCGTTGACGTTATCGACGGCAAGGACAACGTATACCAGGTCTGCTTCACAGACCCCAACCAGGGTGTCGGTTCTGCTGACTACATCGCAGAGAATATGCCTGACGCAAAGATAGGTATCATCTACCGTAACGACGACGCATACTCACAGGGTATCCGTGATACATTCGTTGCAGAGGCCGCTGAAAAGGGTCTTAATGTTATTGACGCTTCGCAGACCTTCACAAAGGATACTGCAACCGACTTCTCCGTTCAGCTTACAGCTCTTAAGTCGGCAGGCGTTGATTTCATCTTCCTTCCCATCTACTATCAGCCTGCTTCCGTTATCCTCACACAAGCAAAAGATATGGGTTACGCTCCCACATTCTTCGGTGTCGACGGTATGGACGGAATCCTTACAATGGAAGGCTTTGACCCCGCTCTCGCTGAGGGTGTAATGCTTCTCACGCCTTTCTCTGCTGACGCAAAGGACGAGAAGACACAGAATTTCGTTAAGACGTACAACGAAAAGTACGGCGAGACTCCGAACCAGTTCGCAGCGGACGGCTACGACGCAGCTTACATCTTCTATGAGGCAGTAAAGGCTTCGGGCGTTACGGCTGATATGAAGGCAAAGGACATCTGCGAAAAGTTTATTGAAACATTCGCAACCCTTTCAGTCGACGGTGTCACAGGTACCGGCATGACATGGAAGGAAACGGGTGAGGTCTCCAAGGCTCCTATGGCTGTCGTTATCGAGGACGGCAACTACGTTCTCCCTGAAAACAAATAAGTTTTAAAAAATTAATTCCTATGAGGGTTGACGCATTTTTTGCGTCAACCCCTGTGGAATTTACAAGAGGTATTTTAAATGGAGTTTCTTTCCTATCTGATAAGCGGTATAAGCCTCGGAAGCGTATATGCCATCATAGCTCTCGGCTATACGATGGTATACGGTATCGCCAAAATGCTTAACTTCGCTCACGGCGATGTTATTATGATCGGCGGATATATGTCGTTTTGCGCTATGAGCTATCTCGGTCTTCCCGGACCGCTTGCAATAATTCTTGCCATGGTGGTATGTACGGTGCTCGGTATCGTTATCGAGGGTCTTGCATATAGACCGCTTCGCCGCGCGACGTCGCTTGCCGTGCTGATTACGGCTATCGGTGTGTCATATCTTTTGCAGAATTCGGCTCTTCTTATCTGGAGCGCAAACCCGAAGGTCTATCCCTCGGTCGTTTCAGGCACTTTGCGTATAGGTGAGCTGTCTGTTTCTTATGTTTCGCTCTTTACGGTCGCAGCGTGTATTGTCATTATGGCAGCGCTTTCGCTTTTCATCTCGAAAAGCAAGATGGGAAAGGCAATGCGTGCCTGCTCCGAGGATAAGGATGCGGCACGGCTCATGGGTATCAATGTAAACCACACAATATCGGTGACTTTTGCAATCGGCTCGGCGCTCGCGGCGATAGCGGGCGTGCTCCTTTGCTCGTCATATCCGACCCTCACCCCGACGACAGGCTCTATGCCCGGTATCAAGGCATTCACGGCGGCGGTCTTCGGCGGTATCGGCTCGATTCCCGGTGCATTCCTCGGCGGAATTCTCCTCGGCATCATCGAGGCTTTTGCGAAAGCTTATATTTCGACTCAGCTTTCCAATTCTATTGTATTTGCCGTACTTATTGTTGTTCTTCTCGTCCGTCCTGCGGGACTTCTCGGCAAGAAGATAACGGAAAAGGTCTAAAGGTGGCGGCATGAATAAATCTTTAAATAACAATGCGAATTTTATGCAGCGTATGAAAAAGGTCACGGGCAGTGACTTTATGACATATGCCGTTGTCACAGCCGCATTTATAATTGTAACAATTCTTTCAAATACCGGCATTCTCGGCCGTTCTATGACGGGATTTCTCGTACCGGTCTGCTGTTACATCATGATGGCGATATCGCTCAATCTCACCGTCGGTATCATGGGCGAGCTCTCGCTCGGTCACGCGGGTTTTATGAGCGTGGGCGCTTTCTCGGGCGTTATTGCGTCCATGGCGCTCGGACAGGTCATCGATAATAACATAATACGCCTTGTTGCGGCAATAATCGTCGGTGCGGTATGCGCCGCAATATTGGGATTTTTTATCGGAATCCCGGTTCTCCGTCTGCGCGGCGACTATCTTGCGATAGTGACGCTCGCTTTCGGTGAAATTATCAAGGACATTATAAACTGCCTTATCGTCGGCGTCGATGAAAAAGGCATTCATATGATATTTAATTTCAAAGGCGATAAGAGCATCGCCGACCTCGGGCTCTCCGTTACGGGCAAGGCGATAATTAAGGGCGCGCAGGGTGCTACGGGCACAGATAAGCTCGCCACATTCCTTGCGGGATTTATACTTATTATGATAGCGCTCTATATCGTTCAGAGTCTCGTGCGAAGCCGTGCAGGCCGTGCGGTCATCGCCTGCCGCGATAACCGTATCGCCGCAGAGTCGGTCGGTATCGACGCAATGAAATACAAGATGTTCGCTTTTGTCGTCTCTGCCGCTATCGCAGGCTCGGCAGGTGCGCTCTATGGAGTTAATTTCTCAAATCTCACTGCGACGAAATTTGATTTCAATACATCCATTCTCTTTCTCGTATTCGTGGTGCTCGGCGGACTCGGTAATATGCTCGGTTCGGTCATTGCGGCGGCGGTGCTTTATATCCTGCCCGAGGCGCTTCGTAAATTCTCAGGTTACCGTATGCTGATATATGCGATCGTGCTTATCCTCGTCATGATACTCACGAATAATGACCGTATGGTCGCTCTGCGCAAAGAGCTGTTCAGCAGGAGCGCAAAGTTCTTCGGTAAGATAAAGGCGAAGCTATTCGGTAAGGTCGCAAAGCTTTTCGGCAGATCGAAGAAAAAGGGGGATAAGATATGAATAACAAAAAGACTAAGATGGTTGATGTTCCGAGCCGCGCTATCATGCCCGAACGCGACATCTCAAAATCTCCCATTCTCGAGGTTTCTCATCTCGGTATAGATTTCGGCGGACTTACCGCCGTCGACGATTTCTCGATCACCGTCGGAAGAACGGAAATATGCGGTCTGATCGGCCCGAACGGTGCAGGAAAGACGACCGTTTTTAACCTCTTGACAAACGTTTATCAGCCGACCCGAGGTGCGATCATCCTGGATGGTAAGACTACCGCCGGAAAGACCACGGCGCAGGTCAACCGTATGGGCATCGCCCGTACATTTCAGAATATCAGGCTTTTCTCCAATATGTCGGTCATTGACAATGTCAAGGTCGGTCTTCACAATCAGATAAAGGAAAATTTTGTTTCATCCGTTTTTCACGGTTTGGGATATTACAAGGCTGAAAAGGCGGCGACCGAGCGTGCGCTCGAGCTTCTCGACTTTTTCGGTATGACTGATGTCGCAAACGACGAGGCGGGAAGTCTGCCGTACGGCGCACAGCGTCGCCTCGAGATAGTAAGAGCGTTGGCAACGAATCCCGGGATCGTCCTGCTCGACGAGCCGGCGGCAGGCATGAATCCCTCCGAGACGGCGGAGCTTATGGAAAATATCCGCCGCATCCGTGACACGTTCAATATCGCCGTGATGCTGATCGAGCACGATATGAACCTCGTCATGGGCGTATGCGAGGGAATATGCGTTCTCAACTACGGTAAGATAATCGCAAAGGGCACACCCGATGAGATCAAGGCAAATCCCACGGTCATCGAGGCATACCTCGGCAAGAAAAAGGAGGCGTGAATATGAGTATATTAAAGGTTGACGATATACACGTTTACTACGGCAATATCCACGCAATAAAGGGCGTTTCCTTTGAGGTAAACGAGGGCGAGATCGTCGCTCTTATCGGTGCGAACGGCGCAGGTAAATCTACCACGCTGAAGACGGTTTCCGGTCTTTTGCGTCCGCGCGAAGGCGGAATAGAATTTATGGGCGAAAGCATCGTTCATACCGAGGCGCACAAGCTTGTTTCAAAGGGTCTTGCACAGGTGCCCGAGGGCAGGCGGATATTCCTGCAGCTCTCGGTTATGGAAAACCTCGAGATGGGTGCGTACACACAGCGCGGCGTTTCAAAGTCTGACCTCGATATGGTATTTGAGCAATTCCCGAGACTGCTTGAAAGAAAAAATCAGGTGGCGGGAACCCTCTCGGGCGGTGAGCAGCAGATGCTCGCTATGGGCAGAGCGCTCATGAGCCATCCGAAGCTGCTTATGTTAGACGAGCCGTCCATGGGCCTTGCCCCGATCCTCGTTGAGCAGATATTTGATATCATAAAACAGCTCCATGCACAGGGCACGACGATCCTGCTCGTCGAGCAGAACGCCGAAATGGCGCTTCAGGTCGCAGACCGTGCGTATGTCCTCGAATCGGGTAGGGTCACCTTCACCGGAACAGGTAAAGAACTTGCACAAAGCGAAGAAATAAAGAAAGCTTATCTTGGTGGATGAGTTTATGCGGGGGAAACTTTTTAGGCAAAAAGTTTCCCCCGCACCCCCTTCAAAAACCGCAATTTGGGAAAGGTTATTGGCGACAGAGATGTCGCTTTTCTAAAAGTTTGCGGATTATTAAAGCTGAGCCTTAAATCGCCGCTTGCTGCCGGCGAAATCCTTTTGCTTTTCCA
>CAYOFP010000024.1:0-25213 GCA_964403505.1 uncultured Lachnospiraceae bacterium | reverse complement strand
TATACACCCCATAAGTGTCTAACTTTTGGGGTGCATATCAAAAAGATGCCGTTTTATCTTTTCACATATAAATCTTCCCCTTTGAAAGTTTTTGAAAGGGGTATGGGGAAAACTCGCATAAACACACTTATTATATAATAGGTATGTAATTTGTACCAAAGTAGCCTGAGGTCGTTGACAAATCGTTGTTAATAATGATATAATGTATAGTGAATATTTATTTACTAAATTAAAGGTGAATTAAATGTATCCGACAGTCAAACGATTATTAGATATAATTTTATCTTTTTTTGCGATCATCCTGCTCTCGCCCTTTTTTCTGATCCTCGTGATCGCAATCAAGCTCGACTCAAAAGGCCCTGTTTTTTTCACACAAAAACGGGTAGGAAAAAACAAAAAATATTTTAAAATACTCAAGTTCCGCACCATGCGTATTGACACTCCGCACGATATGCCGACACACATGCTCAAAAATCCCGAGATGTGGATCACTCGGGTCGGCGCTTTCCTGCGGAAAACGAGCCTCGATGAGCTGCCCCAGATATTCAATATCTTCGCCGGGCATATGAGCATCATCGGTCCTCGCCCTGCTCTGTGGAATCAGTACGACTTAATTGAAGAGCGTGACAAATACTGCGCAAACGACATCCGCCCGGGCCTTACCGGTTGGGCGCAGATCAACGGCAGAGACGAGCTCGAAATAGAAGTCAAAGCGGCATACGACGGTGAATATGTGAAGAAGATGGGACTCATCATGGACGCAAGGTGCTTTTTCGGCACGATACTCAGTGTGCTGTCTCACGAGGGAGTCGTAGAAGGCGGCACGGGCGAATTACATAAAGAAGACCGTGAAGCGGAAGAAATAAAAGAGCGTATCCCCCTGGCAGTCGGTGCAGCAGGAGCGCAGGACAGCGCAGTAAACACCGAGACGGCAGCAAAGATAGCTCCGATCCCGCACGAAATGCCCCCAAAAGGAAAGATCGCCGTATTCTCCAGCCATACGCACTCTCTTTTCTGGTTCAGAATGGATATGATGCGTGATTTCGTCAACTGCGGATACAAGGTATACGCCCTCGGGCAGGAGCCGGAGGAAACATGGAGAGATAAATTCGTCGAGAGCGGAATCGAATACCGTCAGATATACGTCGAGCGGAATGGACTCAATCCCCTGAGTGACTTAAAGACCCTGAAAAGCATCAAGGCGTTTTTAAAATCGGAAATGCCCGATAAGATCTTCTGCTATCAGGCAAAAACGATAATATACACCTGCCTCGCCGCAGGAAAATGCAAGATCAAAGAGGTTTACCCCTTAGTTGCGGGACTCGGATCGATATTCCGGGGAACTTCTCTGAAAAGCAAGCTGGTAAAAGCGGTAATGACAGCGGAATACAAGGCGGCGCTCAAAAAAAGCAAGACCGTCATGTTTCAGAATAACGACGACAGGGATGCGTTTATTGACAGCGGCATAGTAAAACGTGAAAAATGCCGCATCATCAACGGCTCGGGCGTTGACACGGAAGTTTTCACCGTCACGCCGATGCCGGAAAAAACATCATTTCTGATGACCGCACGCCTGATCAAAGACAAGGGCGTGATGGAATATCTCGAGGCATGCAAAAAGATCAAGGAAAAGAACCCTGATGTGCGATGCCTCCTCGTCGGCCCGTATGATACGAATCCCTCCGCCATCACACCGGACGAGCTCTCGCCATACATAGAGAACAGCACAGTCGAATACTTCGGCGAGCAGACAGACGTAAGGCCCTTTATCGCCGACTCCTGCGTGTTTGTGCTTCCCTCATATCACGAGGGCACGCCGAAGACCGTGCTCGAGAGCATGTCATGCGGCAGAGCGATCATAACGACCGATGCGCCCGGATGCAGGGAGACGGTAAAAGACGGAGTCAACGGATTCCTCGTCAGAGTAAAAGACGCAGACGCTGTCGCAGAAAAGATGCAATGCTTCATTGATACCCCCGGACTTGCAGAAAAAATGGGTCTTGCGGGCAGGAAAACGGCCGAGGAAAAATACGATATCAGAAAAGTAAACAGGTCAATCATGGACATCATGTCCTTATAAAATATAAAACGAGGAACGAAATAATGAGTTTATTTGAAAGAATTAAAAACGGAGAAGAAAAATTATCTTTAGTCGGACTCGGATATGTAGGCATGCCGATCGCAATTGAATTTGCAAAGCGGGGCGTGAATGTCATAGGCTATGACCTGAACGCCGCAAAGATAGAGACCTACAAGTCGGGGATCGACCCCACGCACGAGGTCGGCGACGAGGTGATAAAGAATACCACCGTGGAATTCACCTCGGACGAGACAAAGCTGAGAGAGGCGAAATTCCATATCGTCGCAGTACCCACCCCGGTAAACGACGACCACACGCCCGACCTCACACCCGTCGAGGGCGCAAGCGAAATACTCGGCAGAAACCTCACAAAGGGCTCTGTCGTGGTATTTGAGTCTACAGTATACCCCGGCGTAACAGAGGATATCTGCGTTCCCATACTCGAGAAAGAATCGGGACTGAAATGCGGCGTTGATTTCAAAATAGGCTACTCGCCCGAGCGCATTAACCCCGGCGACAAGGTACACAGGCTGAACACCATCACGAAAATCGTTTCCGGCATGGATGAGGAGACGCTCGAGGACGTCGCAAAGACATACGAGATCGTCGTCGACGCCGGCGTTCACCGTGCGGAATCCATCAAGGTAGCCGAGGCGGCAAAAGTCATAGAAAACAGCCAGAGAGATATCAATATCGCCTTTATGAACGAGCTGTCCATCATCTTCAACAAAATGGGCATAGATACAAAATCCGTCCTCGAAGCTGCAGGCACAAAATGGAACTTCCTTAAGTTCTATCCCGGACTGGTGGGCGGACACTGCATCGGCGTCGACCCGTATTATCTGACATATAAGGCAGAGCAGATGGGATATCACAGTCAGGTCATCCTCTCGGGCAGACGTATCAACGACGATATGGGCAAGTATGTCGCCGAGCAGGTGGTAAAGAAGCTCATCGCATCGGAAAAGCACGTGCGTGAAGCAAAAGTCGGCATCCTCGGCTTCACATTCAAGGAAAATTGCCCGGATACAAGAAACACAAAAATTATCGATATCGTACATGAGCTCGGCGAATACGGCATCAAGCCGATCATCGCCGACCCTGCCGCAGACGCAGACGAGGCGAAGCGCCTTTACGGAGTCGAATTCTGCAATGTATCTGACATCAAAGATTGCGACGCAGTGATCATCGCCGTCGCACACACGGAATTTGCAGAGCTTTCCATGAGCGATATCGACAGTATGTTCAAAAACGAACCGAACGGACAAAAGGTCTTGGCCGATATCAAGGGCACGCTCGACAGAAAAGCTTATCTTGACGCAGGATACAATTATTGGAGGCTGTAATAGCCGAGGCTTCTCTTATGAGTGAGATGATTCGCATTTTGATGGTCGTCGGACGAATGGACAGAGGCGGTCTTGAAACGTTGATCATGGATACATACCGTACCATAGACCGTGAAAAGATACAGTTTGATTTTGTCATGCACACGACCGACAAAACACACTATTCAGATGAGATAGAGGCACTCGGCGGCAGGATCTACTCTGTCCCTGCATACACGGTAAAAAACCATGCCGAGTATGTAAGGGCGTGGAAACGCTTTTTCAGGGAACACACTGAGTATAAAATAGTACACGGCCATATGCGAAGCACCGCATCCATTTACCTGCCCATTGCAAAAGAATACGGCTGTACGACCGTTTCGCACAGCCACAGCACATCGTCCGGAAAAGGGATAGGCGCATTTATCAAAGACATCCTGCAAAAAAGGATCAGAGCGGATTACTATCTTGCATGTTCTCTGTCCGCAGGCGAATGGCTTTTCGGCAAAAAGCGCTGTTCCATGCCGAATTTCAAGGTCGTCCCCAACGGAATCGACGGGAAGAAATTTTCATTTTCCGAAGAAAAACGGGAGCAGATCCGGGCGGAATTAGGTCTTGACGGAAAATTCGTCATCGGAAATGTTTCCCGGCTGATCAAAGCAAAGAATCATTTGTTCTTACTCGATATCATAAAAGAGCTTAAGCCGCTCGTTCCGAATGCAGTGTTAGTCCTTGTCGGCGACGGCGAGGAGAGAGAAAATATCAAGAAGAGAATAAAGGAGTTCGGAATAGAAGACGACGTCATAATGACCGGCGTCAGAGGCGACGTTGCCGATATTCTTTGCTCATTCGACGTTTTCCTATTCCCGTCGATCTTTGAGGGCTTCGGAAACGCCGTCGCAGAGGCACAGGCCTCGGGTCTAAAGTGCATCGTATCAAACACTGTTCCCGAGGAAGTACGCATTACGCCTTTAGTCGAGTTTTGCCCGATCGACGAGGGCGTCGGTGTCTGGATAGAAAAGCTGAAAAACATAAACACCGAAGATAGGGCAAAATATTCGGCGCAAATCACCGAGGGCGGTTACGACATTACAAGCATTGCCGAATGGTATACCGAGTTTTACACGAGATGCCACACAGAGACGCTTGACATCTCATCTCAGAATATTACAGCGATCAACAATTAGGCGAGGATATAAATAAAATGGGATACAAAGATCTGACTTTCAATAAAGATTCACTTTTCCTTGTCACGGGAGGCGCCGGATTTATCGGCTCAAACCTGTGCGAAGCGATACTTGGCATGGGGTACAAGGTGCGCTGCCTTGACAACCTCTCTACCGGCAAGCAGGAAAATGTCGATATTTTTATGGAAAATCCGAATTACGAATTTATCAAGGGCGATATCACAGACCTCGACACATGCATGGCAGCCTGCGAAGGAGTTGACTATGTCATGAACGAAGCCGCATGGGGCAGCGTACCCCGCTCGATCGAGATGCCGTTATATTACGAAGAAGTCAACATCAGAGGCACGCTCAACATGATGGAAGCGGCACGGCAGAAGGGGGTAAAGAAATTTGTCTTTGCATCCAGCTCCTCGGTATACGGCGATCACCCCGATCTGCCGAAAAAAGAGGGCAAAGAGGGCAATCTGCTCTCCCCGTATGCGCTCACCAAAAGAGTAGATGAGGAATACGGAAAGCTGTACTGCAAGTTATACGGGCTCGACACCTACGGTCTGAGATATTTCAACGTGTTCGGCAAGAGACAGAATCCGGACGGCGCATATGCCGCCGTGATACCGAAATTCATTCGTCAGCTCTTAAATGATGAAGCGCCCACGATCAACGGCGACGGAAAGCAAAGCAGAGACTTCACATACATTGAAAACGTCGTGGAGGCGAATCTGCGTGCTTGCAAGGCAAGTCACGAGGCAGCAGGAAATATATTCAACGTCGCATACGGCGGCAGAGAGTACCTTATTGATATATATAACACCCTGTGCACAGCGCTCGGCAAGGAGATCGAGCCGCATTTCGGCCCGGAACGTGCAGGCGATATTAAGCACAGCAATGCGGATATCAGCAAGGCAAGGGAGCTGCTCGGGTACGACCCGCAATACAGCTTTGCTGACGGAATCAAATTAGCCATCGAGTGGTATAAAAACAACCTTTAAGCTGAAGAGCCTGAAAGAGCAGAATTTCGGCGCTTTTCGGATTGTCGTCATTGCGCGTGGGGTTCCCCGAGACGAGCGTAGTCGAGTCTTGGGGCGTTCCGAGCAAGGCAAAGCCTTGCGGCTTCCTCCGCACCAAAAATCACTCTAAATTCTGCTCTTTCAGGTCGAAGAATTTTAACGGAGCGGATTTTTGTCTGTGCGAGGCACAAAACGCAGTGAATCCTATTGGATTCACGAGTATTTTAACAAAGCAGAGGCGGAAATCCGTCCGTTAAATCGGGTTCGGATTATCCTCTTATGCTTAATGTGAGGGTATATGAAAATTCTCGTAGTCGCAAGATCGGCATGGAATATCAATACAAACTTCGGCAATACCGCCACCTCGCTTTTCGAGGGGATGGAGAACGTCACCATAGCGCATTTGTGCTTCGGCTCAGGTTCGTCCGATAACGATATCCTCTCTTCCTGCTATCAGGTAACGGAAAAGGATATCGTGAACAGGTTTCTCCGCAAAAAAAAGACCTGCGGGGGCGAGGCAGACCCGAGGGGCAAAAAGCAGTCCCAAAAAAGCGCCGGTGGACGCAAGATCCCTCGCCTTACACTGCTGTACGCCATGCGGGATGCGATATGGTCGACGGGTCTGTGGAAAACAGACGAGCTTACGCGGTTTTTAGACGATTTTTCGCCCGATGTTATATTTGCGCCTCTTTATCGCAATATATACATGAATAAAATCGATAAATATATCGCCGATTACTGCAAAGTTCCCCTCGTTTCTTTTGTATCTGACGATGTCTACTCGATGAAGCAATTCCGCTTTTCTCCGGTCTTTTGGATATACCAGCTTATTACGAGAAAACATATCAGAAAAACCGTAAAAACCGCAGCTATGCTGTATACGATCAGCGATATGCAAAAGGAAGAATACTCACGCACATTCGGAATCGAGTGTCCCCTGTTATATAAGTCGGCAGATTTCAGCGGAGCGCACAAGGTGAACAAACCCGAGCGCCCGTATAAAATCGTATATACCGGGAATCTGTCTTCGGGTCGATGGCAGACGATCGCAGAGCTTGCAAAAGCGATAAAAGAAATAAACCATGAGGGCGAGCTCTTTTCGCTCGACATCTATTCC
This sequence comes from uncultured Lachnospiraceae bacterium, assembly GCA_964403505.1. GTDB lineage: Bacteria > Bacillota > Clostridia > Oscillospirales > CAG-272 > CAKSEI01. The sequence goes on along the minus strand of CAYOFP010000024.1, from coordinate 18,494 downwards.
CTGACGAAATTAAGCAAGAAAGAAGAAAGCGCCATTACTATTCCCGGCGCATCCCGATTTTTCGGCCCTATCGACGGCAGAGCGGTAGCCGGCGTTCAAAGCGAGGCGGACATCCTCCTCCACTGCGAAAGCTTCCGTCTGAAAGATAAATACGAGGTGCGTCTCTCCTTTTCCACGAAGATCGTGGATTACCTCAAAACAGGAAAATGCATTATGGCGATCGGTCCCTGTGATGTAGCATCTATGCGCTACCTCGCCGAAAATAACGCAGCACTCGCAATAAACGACACAAAAAAAATACCCGATATACTCGCACAAATAGCACAAAAACCGTCGATGCTTTCCGAGTACGGTGAAAATGCATGGAAATGCGGACGTGAAAACCACTCCCGGGAGACGGTGACCGCAGGTTTTTATAACGAGCTATTACGCTTATCCGGAGCAAAAGATGAAAGTACTTCAAATTAATACTGTCTGTTCTTACGGAAGCACCGGACGCACTGCATGCGAGATTGCAAAGGCGCTCGAGAGCAAGGGCGTAGAGAGCTTGATCGCATTCGGGCAGTACGGCTCAGATGCGCCTCAGGCATATAAATTCGGATTCAGACCTGAAAATATCACACACTCTGTCCTGGCCCGCATTACCGGAAGACAGGGAATGTTTTCTTATTTCGGAACGAAACAGCTTATCAAAAAGATCCGTGAGTTTTCGCCGGATATCATCCATCTGAGAAACCTTCACGGCAACTATGTCAATATTAAACTGTTACTTGAATACATCGCAAAAAATAATATCCCCGTAGTCATGACGGCACACGACTGTTGGCTTTACACGGGAAACTGCGCACATTACACCGCCGTGGGATGCACTCGTTTTACGGACGGGTGCGGAAACTGCCCGCAGAAAAAGGCATATCCCCCCTCTCTCTTTGTCGACAGCAGCAAAAAAATGTATCATATTAAAAAGAAGCTGTATGACGCTATCCCCAACATGACGGTAGTCGCAGTCTCAGACTGGATCTTATCGGAAATAAATAGATCCATGCTGAAAGACAAAAAAACGCTTCGGATATATAATTGGATCGACATGGATGTTTTTTATCCCCGTGACAGCAAAGCGATCTGCGAGAAATATCATATCCCGGAGGACAAAAAAATAGTTTTGAGCGTGGCAGGACGCTTCAGCCCTGCAAAAGGCGTTCTCGATCTCTTAAAGTTATCCGAAAAAACAGACGATTCGGTACGGATCGTTCTCGTAGGTGAAGAAGACACCGTAACTGAAAATATGACGTGGCCGGAAAACATCATACGGATCCCGTATACCGAAAACACGGATGAGCTTGCCGCAATATATTCGAGGGCAGACTGTTTTCTCAATTTATCGTCGGCAGAATCCTTCGGCAAAACGACAGCTGAGGCGCTGTGCTGCGGCACGCCGATCATCGTATATAACACCACCGCCTGTCCCGAGCTTGTCGGAGAGGGATGCGGAGCGGTAGTGGAAATGCACGACATCGACGGATTGAGCTGTGCCGTAAACGAAATATTAAAAAATGAAAAGAGCTTTTATTCAGAAAAGTGCGTTGCTTTTGCAAAAGAGAATTTCTCCAAAGAAAAAAACATTCTCGAGTATTATAAAATATACTGCGAGGCACTGAGAAAGGAAAAATAATGAGCAAAAATTATTATATCGGATACTTCGTAGAAGAAGAAAAGCGCGATCTATACAGCTGCGCAGTGCCGGCACGCTTGAAAATGGGATATGTCATAGATGCACTGCAGGAAAAAAATATTCCGACATATGTTTTTTCTTTAGCCACGTCAAATAAGGCGGCAAGATCAAAAGAAACCGCACTGTCCGATGCCATCACCATCCGATATATCGCCTCACTCGGCCGCTCAAACAGATTATCAAAATCTTTGTCGAGATTTTTGATAAGTATTCAGCTTTTCTTTTTTCTGCTTTTCAGAGTAAAAAGAGATGACCGGGTCATCGTCTATCACGCATACCCGCTGCTAAAAATATTATCATTCACTCACAAAATAAAGAAATTCAAATGGATCGCCGAATTAGAAGAGTTCTATTCTTCCGCCTGGAAGCGCCCGGAGATCAAGAACAAAGAGATCGACCTCTTAAAAAATGCCGACGCATACATTTCGGTAAATCATGTGATCGCCGATTATTTCGGTGTCGGTAAAGACGTCATAATCTCTCATGGTGCGTACCGAGTGCCCGACGTTGAAAAACCGAACAGAAACGACGGAAAAATAAGGGTAGTATACGCCGGAGCTGTTGATACCAGAAAGCGCGGTGCGCTTACTGCGGCAGAGGCGGCAAGACACTTAAACGATAATTACAAAATAGATATTCTCGGCTTCGGCTCGGATGAAAATATCGAAAATCTCCGCTCGCTGATCAAAGAGATCAACGAAGAAAAAGGTTATGACGCAGTTGAATATCACGGCACAAAACACGAAAAAGAGCTGTCTGAATTTTTGCTGTCATGCGACATCGGGCTCAGCAGTAATATCATGGATCCCGATTTTGCGAATCACACATTCCCGTCAAAGGCGATCACATATGTGGCTCACGACCTTGTTGTGGTGACCGGATACGCCGATATCTTTCCGAGATGCGACATCTCACCTTTCTTATATTACTTTTACGAATACTCGCCCGAAGCCATCGCAAAAGCGATACTCGATATCGACATCGACAAAAAAGCCAACGGCAGAGAGCTGATTCAGGGCTTGCACGAAAAATTCTGCGATGAATTGCAAAAATTATTACAGGGATAACGGCCGTCACAGCGCAAAAACGGTCCCTGACGAACACGAATTGCGCATTATAAAAACATATTAGGACTCGGAAATAAGAAATGAGAATTGCTTTAGTATTAACATGTATCGTTATCACTCTCCTGATCCGGATGTATCTTCAGGAGAAAAAGAACAGCAAGGCATTTGTTGTTTTTTGTTCGCTTATATTTATAGCGTTTGCATGTTTTCGGGGATTGGAATTCACATCGGATATAACGAGATACGACTTTGTGTATCAGGAGAACGCCAATAAGACCTTCTCCGAGCTTTTTATCCTCCTCTTTTCGGGCGAAGGCAAGGATGTAACTTATACAATATTTTCAATGTTATTCTATAAGCTGCACATTCCTTCGATAGTATTTTTCCATCTGATATATCTTTTTTTCGCATATTCCTTGGGAAGATTCATCTCAAAAAATTCAAACGATGTTTTTTTGAGTTTTTTGATGTATCTTACCTTCGGATATTATTATTTTACACTCACCGCCGTGCGTCAGTCTATCGCCATGGCTTTTCTGCTTTTGTCATATGAATACATCGGCAAGAGAAAGTTTGTGAAATTTACGCTACTGGTATTACTTGCAGGCGCATTTCACCTGTCTGCGCTATCATTTATCCTTGCATATCCTCTTTACAAATTGAAATTCAACCCGAAGGCGATATGGACCGTTCCCGTAATTTATTTTGTTGCCGCAAGACTCGCACGGCCTATTATCAACATCTGGAACTCCATCATTCCGAAGCAATACGCCATTTATGCGGAATCCACCACTAGGTTAAGCAGCACCAACCTGCTTTTAGCCTTTCTTTTATGCTTAGGATGTATCTTCATTTCCATCTCTCAGCTACGTGAAGATAAGAGATTTAATTTCCAGGTCCTTCTTGTTTTTGTGAGTATCATTCCCTATGCACTGTCTTCCTCTATGTTTGCGGAAATGTTCCGTGTCGGTTATTATTACAGTATTTTTTCAATCTCAGCGATACCGAATGCCTTTGCATACTCAAAACTGAATCAGAAATACGTAGATTTATTCTATATCAGCTTCTGCGCCGCCATAACGGCATATTTCTTCGTCTCGTCAAACGTGAGATTTATCTATTACTTTTAGAAAAGAGCAAAAATGAACAGAAAAGCAGGCGTAATTTTATCATACATACTTATGGTTTTTGAAGTGGCATCGACACTGCTCCTGACGCCGTTTATCATAAGGACACTCGGGGGAGCCGAATACGGAGTATACACCCTCGCTGCAAATGTAAATGCATATCTTATGATACTCGACCTCGGCGTCGGAAATGCGGTCATACGCTTTATCGCCAAATTCCGTGCGAATAACGACCTGGATTCCGCTAAAAGATTCATGGGAGTCGCAACCATCTATTACTCGGCTATTGCCGTGATCGCCCTAGTCGCCGGCACCGTCCTGGTAGCGATATTCCCTGTGGCATTTGCAAAGGGTTTGAGCGAGAGCGAGATCCTGCTCGGTCAGAAACTGCTCAGCATCACCATGATCACCTCGGCGCTGACACTCGGCACCGCACCTTATAACAATGCAATACTTGCGCATGAAAGATTTATTATCTCAAAGGGATGCTCTATTCTGCAAATATTGCTGCGGATCATCTTAACCTTTGCCGCTCTGAAAATGGGACTCGGCAGTATCGGCATTGTCACGATAAACCTTGCTCTCACGGTACTATGCAGAGGGCTGTTTATCTTATATACCCTGTTAAAGCTCAGACTGTTCCCAAAATTCAGGGGGATGGAGACAAGTTTTGTCAAGGGGATCGTTTCCTACTCATCGTTTATTCTATTGCAAATGATCGCCACGCAGATCAATTCGTCAGCCGATCAGATCCTGCTCGGAGCGATCGTTCCCTCCTCTGCGGCAATTATCGCCGTATACGGCATCGGCCTTCAGGTCGTTCAGTATTACCAGACCATCGGCAGCTCATTCAACGGGGTGCTTATGCCCGGAATCGTTAAATTGATCGAAAAAGGAAGCTCACCTTCCGAAATATGCGATGAAATGGTGCGCATCGGCAGGATTATCCTCATGGTACTCTCTATTATCTGGAGCGGATTTCTGTTATTCGGCGAGCAATTCATTTGCCTGTGGGCAGGAGCAGAAAACAGCGCCGCTTACTATGTTACTTCGATTCTGATGACAGCCCAACTGTTTATTATCACCGAGTCGATCGGCGCTCAGGTTCTGTGGGCAAAAAATGAACACCGGGAACAGTCTGTTCTGAAGATCGGGATCGTCGTGTTAAATGTTTTTCTGACAGTACTTCTGATAAAATGGAGACCCCTTTTGGGCGCAACGATCGGCACATTTATTTCGCTGATATTAGGAGATATTCTGATTGCCAATATTATCTATAAAAAGAAGATCGGCATTTCGCTGAAAACATATTACAAAGGACTGCTCAACGGCATCGGCCCATGCATCGTCGTTTCCTTTGTTGCAGGGATGCTTATAAGGATGCTGCACCTTTCCGGCGTATTCGGATTCGCTGTCAATATTGCACTGACCTGTATCATATATGCCGTTTCCATGTGGATATTCGGCATGAATGAATACGAAAAAAATCTGTTACTTTCAACACTCAGAATAAAAAAACATTAAGGAGACTCATATCATGAGTATATTTAAAGGAAAAACGCTTCTTATCACCGGCGGTACGGGCAGCTTCGGCAATGCCGTGCTGAATCGGTTTCTCACCTCCGACATCGGCGAGATACGCATCTTCTCGCGTGACGAGAAAAAGCAGGACGACATGAGGCACGAATATCAGGCGAAATACCCAGAGTATTCCGATAAGATAAAATTTTATATCGGCGATGTGCGCTCTGTCGATTCGATTCGTCCGGCGATGGTCGGCGTCGACTATATTTTCCACGCCGCTGCTCTGAAGCAGGTTCCCTCCTGCGAGTTTTTCCCGATGGAGGCGGTACGCACAAACGTCATTGGAACGGAAAATGTACTCACGGCGGCAATTGATGCAGGAGTCAAAAATGTTGTCTGCCTTTCCACCGATAAGGCGGCGTATCCCGTGAACGCTATGGGCACGTCAAAAGCCATGATGGAAAAGGTCATCATCGCAAAATCACGCACCGTCGACCCTGAAAAAACGAAAATATGCTGTACCCGTTACGGCAACGTCATGTGCTCACGTGGCTCGGTCATACCTCTGTGGATCGACCAGATAAGAAAAGGCGAGCCGGTGACGATAACCGACCCGACCATGACGAGATTTATCATGTCGCTCGACGAGGCGGTCGACCTCGTGCTGTTCGCTTTTGAGCACGGAGAGAGCGGCGACATCCTCGTTCAGAAAGCACCTGCTTGCACGATTGAGACGCAGGCAAAAGCGGTCCTTGAGCTTTTCGACCGTGAAAACAAATCAGAGATAAAAATCATCGGCATTCGCCACGGCGAGAAGATGTATGAGACGCTTCTCACAAACGAGGAATGCGCAAATGCCATTGACCTCGGCGATTTCTACCGTGTGCCTGCGGACAACCGGGGACTGAATTACGATAAGTATTTTAAGGATGGAAATACTGAGCGCAACACCCTCACTGAATTCAATTCAAATAACACTGAGCTATTGAGCGTCGCACAGACAAAAGAAAAGATCGCTTCTCTTTCCTATATCCAAGAGGAGCTCGCAGAATGAAGATCCTCGTAACGGGTGCGAAAGGGTTTGTCGGCAAGAATCTGGTCGAAAGTCTGCTTTGCATTAAAAACGGAAAAGACAGAGTCCATAAGATAGAGGGACTTGACGACTGCTCCGATCTTCAGGTAGTCTCATACGATATCGACAATACCGAGGATGAGCTCGATGCGGCATGCCGTGACTGCGATTTTGTTTTCAACCTTGCAGGCATCAACCGCCCAAAGGAGCAGAGCGAGTTTATGCAAGGAAATTTCGGCTTTGCCTCCAAACTGCTCGATGCTCTCAAACGGCACGGCAACACCTGCCCGGTCATGCTCTCCTCCTCCATCCAGGCGACCCTCATCGGCAGATACGGTGAGTCAGATTACGGAAGATCGAAGCTCGCAGGCGAGGAGCTTTTCTTTGAATATTCAGCATCCACCGGTGCAAAGGTGCTTGTCTACCGTTTCCCGAATTTATTTGGCAAATGGTGTAGACCGAACTATAATTCCGCTGTCGCAACATTCTGTCACAACACGGCGCACGACCTGCCGATCACGGTAAACAACCGCTCGACAGAATTAGAGCTTCTATATATTGATGACCTCATCGAAGAGATGCTCGCTTCACTTAACAGCAAGGAAAAGCGGTGCGAGTATGATGCTCTTACCCCCGTGCCGTCCGAAAACGGGCGCTACTGCTACTGCCCGGTGACCCACAGGGTGACGCTCGGCGAGATCGCCTGTCTGCTTGAGTCATTTAAAGCCCAGCCGCAGACTCTAATGATACCCGAGATACCCAACGGCTCGTTCGCCAAAAAGCTTTATTCGACATATCTATCCTATCTCCCGAAGGAGAAAGCATCATTTGCGCTAAAAATGAATGTTGACGAGCGCGGGAGCTTTACTGAGTTATTAAAAACCGCATCCTGCGGTCAGGTCTCGGTCAATATCAGCCGTCCGGGCATTACAAAGGGCGAGCACTGGCACCATACAAAGTGGGAATTTTTCATTGTCGTGTCAGGACACGGTCTCATTTGTGAGCGCAAGCTCGGCACGAACGAGATCATTGAATTTGAAGTCTCGGGCGACAAGATCGAGGCGATCCATATGCTCCCCGGTTACACGCATAATATCATCAATCTCTCAGAAACGCAGGATCTTGTGACGGTCATGTGGGCAAACGAAGCCTTTGACCCGAACCGTCCCGACACATTCGGCGAAAAGGTGGTGGATAAATAAATGGAGATAAAAACCGACTATTCCGACGTTCGTTTTAAGGACGACGGCAGGCTGAAGCTGCTCATTATCGTGGGCACACGCCCCGAGATTATTCGTCTCGGCGCAGTCATAAAGAAATGCCGCAAGTATTTCGACTGCATACTCGCTCATACCGGGCAAAACTATGATTATAATCTGAACGGTGTATTTTTCCGGGATCTCGGACTCGATGCGCCCGAGGTTTATATGGACGCCGTCGGCGACGACCTCGGCGAGACGGTGGGAAATATCATAAACTGCTCGTACAAGCTCATGTCGCAGATAAAGCCGGACGCACTTCTTATCTTAGGCGATACGAACTCCTGCCTGTCCGCCATATCGGCAAAGAGACTGCACATACCGATCTTCCATATGGAAGCCGGCAACCGTTGCAAGGACGAGTGTCTGCCCGAGGAGACCAATCGCCGCATCGTGGATATCATCTCGGATGTGAATCTGGCATATTCCGAGCATGCACGCAGGTATCTTGCCGACTGCGGACTTCCGAAAGAGCGCACCTATGTCACGGGCTCGCCGATGGCAGAGGTGTTGCACGAGAATCTCGCCGATATCGAGGCATCCGATATACTTGAAAAGCTCGGTCTCGAAAAGAAGAAATACATTCTCCTCTCGGCACATCGTGAGGAAAATATCGATACAGAGAAGAATTTTCTCTCGCTTTTCACGGCAATCAACAAATTAGCGCAGAAATACGACATGCCGATCTTATACTCCTGCCATCCACGCTCTAAAAAGCGTTTAGAAGCAACGGGCTTTAAGCTCGATGAGCGTGTCATTGCGCACGAGCCGCTCGGCTTTCACGACTACAACAAACTGCAAATGAACGCATTTGCCGTCGTTTCCGACAGCGGCACTCTGCCCGAGGAGGCGAGCTTTTTTACCTCAGTGGGACACCCGTTCCCTGCGGTGTGCATACGCACCTCGACCGAACGCCCCGAAGCCCTCGACAAGGCGTGCTTCGTCCTCGCAGGAATTGACGAAAAGAACCTCCTGCAGGCAGTCTCGTGTGCCGTCGACCTGACAGCATCCGGCAACCACGGAATCCCCGTTCCCGACTACACAGAGGAAAACGTCTCCACTAAAGTAGTAAAGATCATTCAGTCCTACACCGGCATCGTAGACAAAATGGTCTGGCGTAAGTATTGAGAGATTTTTATGAGGGGGACACTTTTTGAAAAAAGTGTCCCCCTCACCCCCTACAAAAACCTCAAAGGGGAAAAGTCATTGGCGACAAAGATATAATTATATCAAAAAAACGGTATCCATATGATACCGTTTTATCTTTTCACACCCTAATAAAAGTTTTTGAAAGGGATGAAGGGAAAATTTTTTATCTAAAAAGTTTTCTCCATCGAAACACCGGTCCGGCAGACTGCTTATAATCACCGTCGGGCCATTTTGCGTACAGTTCTTTCAGGATTATGGGGACGATAATAGATGAGACGATAATCAAAAGGATCACGGCGGTAAAGAATTTACTCTCGACGAGGCCTGCGTTGAGGCCCTTCTGCGCAACGACAAGGGCGACCTCGCCTCTCGTCATCATACCGATGCCGATCTTCGCCGAATCGGGGACACTAAAGCGAAGCGCCTTTGATATCAGACCGCAGCCGATGATCTTTGTAAGCAGTGCAACGATAACAAATGCTACGCAAAACCAGACGAGTCCCCCATCAAAATCCGAGACATCTGTTTTCAGTCCGATAGAGGCGAAGAAAACAGGACCAAAGAGCATATAGGAATTGATATCCATTTTCCGCTCGATATAGCCGGAATCGTCGAGAGAGCATAGGATAATGCCTGCGACATACGCACCTGTAATATCGGCAATACCGAAAACACGTTCTGCCGTATAGGCAAATCCGAAGCACAGTGCGAGGCCGGCAATAGGCACACGGCGGCTGTGCGGATATTTTTTATCCACAGCCTTGAACACCTTATAGATAACAATCCCTGCGACGACCGCAAACACAAAGAAAAGTCCTGTTTTCACAACGATGACGAGCGGGTTTGTCGCCGAATCGGTGAGACTGATCACAAAAGTAAATACCATAATACCGATAACGTCGTCAATAATAGCGGCCGACATGATCGTCGTGCCGACAGTGCCCTTGAGATGCCCCATCTCCTTTAGTGCAGCAACGGTTATGGATACTGAGGTAGCGGTCATAATGCAGCCTATGAAAGCCGCCTTGTAAAACCCGATCGTACCGACGGGCGAAAAGCCGTAAAAACACATAAACATGACCGTACCGCCGACAAGCGGCACCAAAACACCGAAGCAGGCGATGAGCGTCGCCTTAAAGCCTGTTCTGGCAAGCTCTTTTAAGTCTGTGCCGAGTCCGGCAGAGAACATGAGCAGGACCACGCCGATCTCCGCCATTTTTGTAATAAAGACGCCGTTTGGATCGCCCTCGAAACCAACGAGATCAAAAAGGCAAGGTCCTATGATGAGACCTGCCACTATCTGACCGACGACGGCGGGCGCACGCAATTTTTGCGCAAGCATGCCGCAGAGCTTGGCAGCGACGATTATGATCGTCAGATCACGGAATACTGTGTATGCGGCCGTATTATCACCCGAACTTGCAAATAATTCGGTAAAAAAAGAGGATAGTGCGAATGTATTCATTTATTCTTTTATGAGTTCCTTTAGTTTCTCGATGCTGATAAGAGATTTTTCCCCGAGTCTCGCCGCCGTCTGTTCGAGCTTGTCACGGTCTTCGTCTATTGCCAGGTCGAACATTGCGCACAGCCGGTCTGAGTCTACGTTCGATGCATAGATCAAGCGATCGCTCTCGAGCTCCCGAAACAGTGCATCGACCTTCGGGTCATACGAGATGCCAACGACTGGAACGGCACAGGAGGCTGCATAAATGAGCAGGTGAAGCCGCATTCCAACGACCGCCTGCGCCCCTGCAATGACGGTATGCACCTCGCTCGGAGACAGACCTTTTATGCATACGCCGTTTGTTCTCTCGCACAGCGCCTCGCACAGGGCAAGGTCACGTTTTTCCTGCATGGAAATGAAGATAGGACGCAGGGAATATTTCTCTGCGATCTCATTGCAGGATCGGGCGAGTTTATTTACAAAATCGGCATCTATATCCTTGAATTTTCTCGCAGATACGGCGAAATATTTCTGCCCGGGCTCGAGCCCTGCACATGCGAGAATATGAGCGCACCAACCTGCATCGCCCTTGATATTGCCGAATGCTGCGTCGGATGCCTGATAAATATTACTGTTGTCCACACCGATATTTTTGAGTGTTTCAAAAGACGCCTTGTCACGCAGAGTGATACAGTCGATCTTATCGAGCACCTTTTTCGCACGGCGCTCGTCCTTTTTCGAGCGGAAAGGACCGATTCCGTTGGCGTAAAGCATCGTCTTTACCCCCATTTTCTGTGCCATTCGGAGAATATAGCAGTAATACACAAGGGATCGCGAAGAGGTCGCCGATTGAAGCAGGCTTCCGCCGCCGTATATCAGCACCTTTGCGCCCTTCAGCTCTGAACGTACCTTAAAAATATTGAATCTGTCAATGCACCTTGTGCAGGTAGCTCTCTCCACATGCTTCGGCGAGTTTGCAAGGACGGTAATCTTCGCATCAGGATCGCTCTCCTTTATTTGAGAGATAATGACCTGCAAAAGAGAGTCATCACCTGTATTACCGTAACCGTAATATCCGCTGAGCAGGTATTCGCCCCGCTGATAGCGTTCATACGGCGAAAGCGAGCGGTAGACCGCTTCCGCATCCTGCGCCATGCGTGCGATGGAGTAGTGCTTTGCAACGGTCGCACGGTTGTACGCACCCATGCCGGTGCGCTCCTCTTCGCTCATCTCAAAAAGTTCAGCAAGTGCGTCGGCGATCGCCCCGCCGTCCATCAGGGGGTAGCCGCGACAGGTAAAATTAGTATCAAGCGCACGGGCAAGTGTCTCTTCACGGAAAATGCCGAGCGAGCCCTGCGCTCCTGCGAGGACTGTCGGACAGCCTGCGCTCATTGCCTCAAGCGCCGAACGGGACACGCCGACAAAGTAATTCGCCCATCCGCAGAAGCGGTCGATATCGGTTCTCGCACCAGCGAGGACGATCGCCTTTCTGCCTAAAGCACGGTTGACCTCTTCCGCCATCTCACGCACACGCTCCTGTACATCGCCTGCGCCGACCATCACGACCGTCATGTCGGGATAGCGCGGTGCGAGCTGTCTCGTCGCTTCGATCAGATCAAAACCCGCCTGTACGCAGGAGCGGTCGAGACGTGATACATACAGCACCCGGTGCTCGCTCTCCGGCAGATCAAACTCTTTTACGATCTCGTCGTGCGGAGCATCCGCACAAAAGCGGTCGATATCGATACCGTTGACCGTCAGCGAGATATTATCCGATGGCACACCGTAGTTTTTAATTAAATATTCTTTTAAGTCATAACTGACCGCAAGGGATTTCTCCCCCCAGTTGCTCGCCAACCGCCAGATGGGAGAAACGTTGAAATTATAGTGCGCAGTGGTAGCAAAGCGGAAACCCATGCGCTTTGAGAGTACGCCGCAGATGGCGGCAGGGATGCGCGCATGCGCATGTACTACGTCAAAACGCTCTTCGGCGATAAGCTTTTTTAAACCCCGGTAGCACCGGATCACATCACACGGTTTTTTGGAGTAAAGGGGCATGGTAACGTGCTTTACCCCGGCACGCTCAAGGCTCTCGACAAAGACTCCGCCGCCTGATGCGACAGTAACCTCGTGCCCCATCCCGCAAAGTGCCTTTGATAACTCAGCTATATGCGTTTCTGCGCCGCCTATACCGAGCGACATGGTCGTCATTAATATCTTCATGTAAGAAATAAATACTCCTGTGATTTATTTGTTCGGCACGACGACCGTTCCGTCTGCCTCTTTGTATACTCCGGAATCAACGACGATCTTTCCGTTTTCAAAAGTGCCGGTATACGTTCTTCCGGTCGGCCATGTGTAAACGCCCTGACCCGAGGGAACGTCATTTTCCCACGAGCCGACATATTTTTCTCCGTTTGCCCAGGTATAAGTACCCGTGCCTGTGCGGCGGTCGCCGCTGAACGAGCCGACATAGACGTCTCCGCTCGGGAAAGTCTCTGTCCCTTCGCCCTCTTTCATATCGTTTAGATATCCGCCCTCGTAGCTTTTTCCGTCCGCATAGACCTGCTTGCCCTGACCCGAGCGCAGATTATTGAGAAATCCGCCTGTATAATAAGAACCGTCAGACCATGTCATAGTGCCCTCACCCTGTCGCACGCCGTTTTCAAATCCGCCGACATATACATCGCCGTTTGCGTAAGTATATGTGCCTGCGCCCGAGAGGACATCGTTTACAAACGTACCCTCGTATCTTGCGCCGTTTTTATAGACGAGCACACCTGTACCGTGCTTGAACATCTTTTTCATCTCGCCCGAGTACACATCGCCATTGGAATAAGCGATCGTTCCCTGCGATTTACCGCTGACCCTCGCCGTCTTATCCGGGTAGACGATGATACCCCACGAGGGCTCTCCATCCTTATCGACACGGCCGATGTATTTTACGACAGTCTCGGTATCGCCGCGCGTGACCTTATACGACATATATCTGAAGGAACACAGGTACAAGATAAAGAAAAGCACAAGCACCGACAAAACTGCAGCGATAAAGATACGCCCGAGCATTGAAATTCCGGAAATATGCTTTTTCGGTCTGCTTTTTCTCTGCGGTGCGGGGGCTTTTCCCCTCGTCCCGCTGCCCGTCGGGGTGCGGCGCACCGCCCTGCGCGGCGTTCCGCCGGGTCTCTGATTTCTCTGATTATTCATTTTTTCTCCTTTGAAAAATAAGCGTTATTGTAAGCAAACAACGGAGTTCGATTTACGTCTGCTTAAACATGCCGATAAAATTCTTTAGCATCTGTACAAGATCGGGGATGATGGCAACTGCCGCAAATGCGAGCACGGCAAGGAGCAGTACTCCGACTGTAACCGTAAGCAGATTTGCATTTCTGCCGTCGTATCTGAGCTCTGCCCGCACCCTCGTCTCTTCCTCGAGGTAGAATTTTGCGCTTTTCAAAACGGAAAGTTCTTTTTTGCCCTTTTTCACTGTTTCCGTCGGAAGGATACGCACATATTTTGAGAGTGCTGACCCCTCCGAGAGAATAAAGCGCAGAAGTCTCTCGCTCGTGATGCCGCACTCAGCGGCACCAATCGCCTTTTCGGGGGAGTTCGCCCCTGCCTTCGACAGAGCGCGCACCATCTTTCCCGGTATCTTTATATGATAGAGCATCACGGCGCACGCAACGGCAGCACCGAGAAACATCGTGAATACTACGAACGAAAGAGAATTTGAGCCGTTATAGGACAACAGATCACCCAACATTGATTCTGTCCTTACCGCCCATGTACGGACGGAGCGCCTCGGGGATCGTGACGCTTCCGTCTGCCTCGAGATGGTTCTCGAGGAATGCGATCAGCATTCTCGGCGGAGCGACACAGGTATTATTCAGCGTATGAGCAAAGTAATTGCCCTTTTCGCCCTTTATTCTTATCTTCAGGCGCCTTGCCTGAGCATCACCAAGATTAGAGCAGGAACCCACCTCGAAATACTTCTTCTGTCTCGGGCTCCATGCCTCCACATCGAGACTCTTGACCTTGAGGTCTGCGAGGTCGCCCGAGCAGCACTCGAGGGTGCGCACGGGAATATCAAGCGAGCGGAAGAAATCGACCGTGTTCTTCCAGAGTCTGTCATACCACATCGGCGACTCCTCGGGACGGCAGACGACGATCATCTCCTGCTTTTCAAACTGATGTATTCTGTAAACGCCTCTTTCCTCGATTCCGTGAGCGCCCTTTTCCTTACGGAAACAGGGACTGAACGAGGTCAGCGCATAGGGGAGCTTCTCCTCGGGAATGATGGTATCGATAAATTTGCCGATCATGGAATGCTCGCTCGTACCGATGAGGTAGAGGTCCTCGCCCTCTATTTTATACATCATAGCGTCCATCTCTGCAAAGGACATAACGCCCGTGACAACATTAGAGCGTATCATATACGGCGGTATGCAGTAGGTGAAGCCGCGGTCTATCATAAAGTCACGTGCGTAGGAAAGCACTGCGCTGTGCAGCCGTGCGATGTCGCCCATGAGGTAGTAAAAGCCGTTTCCCGCGACCTTGCCTGCGGCGTCGAGGTCGATGCCCGAAAGGCGCTCCATGATCTCTGCATGGTAGGGAATCTCGTAATCGGGAACTACCGGCTCGCCGAACTTCTCTATTTCGACATTTTCCGAGTCATCCTTTCCGATCGGAACAGAGGGATCGATGATATTCGGGATTACGTACATTACCTTTAAGAGCTCCTCGTCGAGCTCACGCACCTTGGCGGTCAGCTCATCGAGGCGTGCGGCAAACTCGGCTACCTGTTTTTTGGTCTCCTCTGCCTCCTCACGCTTGCCCTGCGCCATCAGTGCGCCGATCTGCTTGGATATCGTGTTTCTCTTGGAGCGGAGATTCTCCTCCTCGCTCTGTGCGGCACGCTTTTCGTCGTAAAGGGCGATCGCCTTGTCGACAAGCGGCAGTTTTTCGTCCTGAAACTTATTTTTGATATTCTGTTTTACGATTTCGGGGTTTTCTTTTACAAATTTTATGTCTAACATGATCTATCTCCTATGTTCTGGCATTGTTTTCCTTATATGTCAAATATTTCTTTTCCGCACAGCTTGGTCAGCAGTGCTTCGAGGTCATCATCGTTTTCAAAAGTCAGCTCGAGACGTTTCGTCTTGCCGTTTTTTATTGCAACTTTGCGCCCGAGCGCCATCTGAGCCTTTTTTTCAAGTCGTGCGATATAGTCGACGCCGTCAGGCGATGCCACCTTTGGCTCGGTCTTCACCACACGGTTGGCGCGACGCACCATTTCCTCTGTCTCCCGCACTGAAATACCCTTTTTGACGATCAGAAGCGCCATCGGATGTGTGCCCGACGGATCGTTTAAGCCGAGCAAGGCTCTTGCGTGACCTGCACTGATATCTCCCCGTGCGAGCATGTTTATCACATTCTCGGGCAGATCAAGCAGGCGCAGAGTATTCGTGACCGCAGGACGGGACTTTCCGATCCTTTTGGATATCGCATCCTGGCTTAAACCGTATTCCTCCATGAGCGCACGGTATCCCATCGCTTCTTCGACGGGGTTGAGATCCTCACGCTGAATATTCTCGATAAGCGCTATCTCCGCCGTTTTTCTGTCGTCATAATCGGCGATGATCGCAGGGACTTCGCTCAGTCCTGCCATTTTTGCTGCTCTCCAACGCCGCTCGCCGGCGACGATCTCGTAAAATCCGCCCTGCGAGGCACGGACAATAATCGGCTCAATTAGACCGTGAGTCGCGATCGAGTCTGCAAGGGAAGACAGCGACTCGTTATCAAAGCTCTTTCTCGGCTGATCGGCACGGGGACCCATATCAGACAGGCGTAGCATCCGCACGCCGTTTGAGCTTTCTTCTGAATTGTCAAGGAAGATGGAGTCGAGTCCTCTTCCGAGACCTGTGATTTTTCCTGCCATTTTTATATCCTCTCGGTAAGTTCGTGCGCAATTTCGTCATACGCCTGCGCACCCTTTGAGTATTTATCGTAATATTGTATCGGTTTGCCGAACGAGGGCGCCTCGGACAGCCGCACTGCACGAGGTACGGGTGTGCGGAATATCTTATCACCGTAGTATTTTTTCAGCTCCTCGAGCACCTGCAACGTAAGATTCAATCTGCCGTTATACATCGTGAGCAAAATGCCCGTAACCTCAAGTTTCGGATTATACAGCTTTTTACATTGACGCGCCGTCATCGCAAGCTGAGACAGCCCCTCGAGTGCAAAATACTCGCACTGCATGGGGATAACGATGCCGTCCGACGCGACGAGCGCATTGATCGTAAGTATCCCGAGGGAGGGAGGGCAGTCAATGATGATATAGTCAAACATATCTTTTACGCCCTCAAGCGCCAGAGCAAGCCTTTTTTCACGGTCACTCGCCTCAACGAGTTCAAATTCCGCCGCCGCCAGATTCATATTGGATGGCATAATATATAAATTTTCAAACTGTGTCTTTGCGATCGCCTCTGTCGGGGCGGTTCTGGATATCAGGACATCGTAAGACGAAGCACGGATCGTGCGTTTGTTCACGCCGACGCCGCTCGAGCTGTTGCCCTGGGGATCGAGATCGCAAAGGAGCACCTTCTTACCGAGAAGGCCTAATCCGGCAGCGACATTAATAGCGGATGTCGTCTTTCCGATACCGCCTTTTTGATTTGCAAACGATATTATCTTTGCCATTTCAGACTTCTCCTTATAATATAGTACTATAATTATATCTCTTATACAGTAAAATGTCAACAATTTGTGTGTTTTGCGGGGGAAACTTTTTGAAAAAAGTTTCCCCCGCACACCCTTTCAAAAACTTTTGTTAGGGGAAAGATTATAGGCGACAGTGATAAAGTTTTTGCGTCGCTTTTTTAAAAAGCGACCGGGTTCAAAGGGCAGCGCCCTTGTCGCCGTCCGCAGACAGCGAAACACTTGTGCCTTCCATAAGCGCAGGAGTGGGTGAATTTTGTGCGCAGCGCAAAAGAGGAAGAAACCTCGCCGAGGGTTCTTCCTTGGTTCGTTTGTTTATATGTTGTGGGGATGTGCAAAGCTTACAGTCAGAGTGCGGCACATTGTTTCACGTGAAACATCCTCCATCCGATACCCGTTATAGCGCTTCAATGTTTCACGTGAAACGGTGGGTTATCCTTTAGATATCTTTATCGTCAGCGTAACCTCACCGTCGCTGTCGCTCTTGGTACTGCTCGCTCTGATTCCTGCGCTCTTCAGCGTTGTCACAGCTTTATCAATGGAATTGTAAAACAAGCGAAGATCCTTAATGATGGTCTTATGCTTGCCCCTCTTGGCACGGTCGCTCGTAAGCTCCCGTTCGACCAGCTCCTCAGTGGCACTCACATTCAGATTTCGCTCTGCTGCAACCTCGACGATCTCGGCACGGCGACGAAGGTCTGATATCCGCAAAAAAGCGCGTGCGTGCCGCTCGGTCAGAGAATGTGCGATGATAGTGTCACGCTCCTGTGCGCTCAGTCGCAGTATTCTTAATTTATTTGCAATAGAAGACTGGGAACAGCAGAGCTTCTCGGCAATCTGCTCTTGTGTCATGTCATATATCCTGATCAGCGCCGCAATGGCGTTCGCCTGCTCAAACATATTCAGATTCTCTCGCTGTATGTTTTCGATAATAGCAAGCTCTGCCGACTTCTTTGAGTCCGCATTGATAATAAGGCAGGGAACGTGCGTCATACCGATCATGACCGCCGCACGCAGCCGTCGCTCGCCAGCAACAAGCTGGAAAAGTCCGCCGTCGAGCTGATCCTCGTCCATGATCCGCCGCACCGAAAGCGGCTGGAGCATGCCGTACTGCCGCAGGCTGTCCGCAAGGCGCAGAATTGCCTCGTCCTCAAAAGTCTTTCGCGGCTGTGCAGGATTTGCGCATATCCGCCCGACCTCTATTGTGTGTACTCTGCCGTATTCTAATCTCGCCTTCAGGACTTGCTCTCTCGTCTTTAATATCCGCACCTGCTCCTTCAGCGTTTCACATTCCCTTGCTCGTCCCATTCTATCACCTCATGACTATTATGCCATTTTGTGCCAAAATAATCGCTCGAATCATGTCGCCGCTCGGATTATTTTACTCGACAATTTTTGCG
>CAYOFP010000023.1:0-26816 GCA_964403505.1 uncultured Lachnospiraceae bacterium | reverse complement strand
AAGGGCGCTGCCCTTTAAACCCGGTCGCTTTTTGAAAAAAGCGACGCAAAAACTTTATCTCTGTTGCCTATAATCTTCTCATATAAAAGTTTTTGAAAGGGGTGCGGGGGAAACTTTTTATCTAAAAAGTTTCCCCCGCATATAACATCAATTATTCAATCAAAACGGTGAAAAAGTATATCCCTGCCATCCGGCGACGAAGCGGATCAGTCTGGTAAGATCGATCTGATTCGGTTTCTTTGACGAACCGATCTTCACATTGTGCACGTTAACTGCATCTACATTCATGCCGTCAACTTCTGCACCTGCGAGATATCTGCCGAGGAGCATGACATCCTCTGCGTTTACGTATCCGTCGCCGTCTGCATCGCCGTAGAGACCCACGCTGTACTGTACCGTGACCGTCTCATGACAATTCTGACATACCGCACTCTTTTCGCCCGTGCCGTTTTCGGAAGCGACCCTCGTCACCTTATACTCGCCGAGCACATGTTCGGGCGCTGAACCGATATCCGTCACGGTATGTGTCACTGAACCGCAGACATCGCATACGGCCGTCTTTGTGCCGTCATGTCCGCAGGAGGCGTTTCCGTCCGGGACGTAATTTGTGAAGACATGCTCGCCCGTCGCAGGAACGTATTCGCCGATGTAGGAATCATCGCACTTTATGCAATTGTGCTCTGTATATCCCTGCTCACCGCAGGTAGGAGCCGTCACGGTATTCGCATAGTCATGACCTGTCGCCGGTATCACATTGCCGACCGAGACACACTCGCCGCAATTAAGGCAATAGGTATCACCGGTATATCCCTGCACCGTACAGGAAGGAGCAGTAGCATTCCTTATCTCTGTATTTTCGTGCAGGCACGCTTCTCCCTCTACGTATATAGGAGTAACGGTCATATTGCCCGTGACATACGAAGTATCTGCGCTCCATCCTTCAAAGTCATATCCGTTGAGCGTAGGTGCTGCAGGCGCATCAACAGACTCGCCGTATTTTACAGTCTCACTGACTACGACGTTGTTGTTGCTGTCAAGGAATTTAACCTCGTAGTTCAGCTTGTTTGCATCTATGCGGAAGATTTCACCTGTTGTCGCGCTAATCGATGTGCTGCTTGAAGCTGAGCCGCCGTTTGTAGAACCTGTTCCGGCATAGATATATCCGTCGGCATATGTGAACGACTGAACGGGTGAGCTGTAGTTAAACGAGCAGATAAGCTCATAGTTGCTAAAGTCTTTTGTTATATAGAATTTATTTGTAATGTTAGTGCCTGATCCCGAGTAGGACGATATGAGCACTCTGTCGCCGATGTTGCGTGCGCAGGTCGCCGTTCCGACAGCGCTTTGATAAGTTGCCGATTTAAGGTCGTCTCCGAAAACATACATTCCATTTCTTACATGTGCGAGCTTGCCGTTCAGTTGGACGGTGAAGCCCGTTGACCAGCCGCCGTCGATTCCCAGGTTGCCTAAGCTGTAGTAGTAAAAATCAAATACCGGATCGGTCGTGCTCTTGTTCCATTTATAAAGACCGGCGGTTGCACCGCTGCCGGAGATTTGATATGTGGCATATATATCGCCTTTATACTCGAATATATTTATAGTACGGCAGTATGTTGTGCTTGTAATGTCGGAGTCGAGGACAGTTCTTCCGTCTTTTCT
The DNA here is from genome assembly GCA_964403505.1 of uncultured Lachnospiraceae bacterium. Taxonomy (GTDB): domain Bacteria; phylum Bacillota; class Clostridia; order Oscillospirales; family CAG-272; genus CAKSEI01. The sequence goes on along the minus strand of CAYOFP010000023.1, from coordinate 25,157 downwards.
CATATCGGCATTCTTAAAGGTTTTTCCGCCGTCAGTCGATATAGCGATGGAGTTGCAGTCGCCGTAGTCTGTACCGAGACCTGCAAATACTGTTCCGTCGGAGGACTGAAGCAGGTCGAAGTTATGTACTACCTTAGTCGGCAGAACATTCATCGTTTTCCATACGCCGTTCTCACGTCTATAGTAGTTTGCATAATAGGTATTGCTCACAGCGTCCATACCGACGAATGAGAGGTCGCCGTTTATAATTCTGAAGCGATTTACCGCCTCCTCGGGAACGGTAGCCTCGAGCACCCATTTTTCTTGTTCTATGTCATAGCACAGCACACGGCTTCCGCCGTTCCACGAACCCGAGTTTGAATTGAAATCGCCCGAGCCGATGTATATTTTACCGTCGAATTTTGTCATATCCCAAACAGAGCGTCCGTATGTGTGGTATTTGCCGCCGACAGGGGTATTCGGGATATACTGTGCAATAGGCTGACCGAGATCTTTTATCGTACAGTCTGTAATATTGCTTGTATCTGATATAGTCGCCGGTATTACCTGACCGACGCTGACAAGTCCTCCGCAGGATCTGCAATATGTATCGCCTGTGTAGCCGTCCTCGGCGGTAGTTGCAGCCCTCTGTCCGCGAAGCTCGGTGTTTGTGTGTGAAGAACAGGTCGTCTCTGAGTATACAGCCTTGTATACCGCACCGCCGACAGGCGTTGCACCTACCTCATCGACGCTTCCGTCGCCGTTTGCATCCCATCCTGCAAAAGCATAGGATTTGTTGCCGGAGCCTGCCCTCTTCGGATCTGCAGGAGCGCTCGGAATGTCTCCTTCTTTATAAAGCTTCGATAATATAACGCTTCCGTCGTAATTTACAAATTTGACGGTGCAGATGGGTCTTGTATCTAAGACATACGACGCCGTCAGCGTCTCGTCTCTGTCTATTACATATGTAGCGAGATCACTAATGAGAACGCCCTCTTTGTTTCTCCAACCCTCGAACAGGTATGTTTTTTCAAATGTGCCGTAATCTTCCTGATCTTCACATTCTGCGTATGTGCCCTTATCGACTACGACCTTCTTTATCAGATCGCCGTTCTCGTCAAGGAAATAGACTCTCGCTTTGGTCTTGGGTACAGGAACAAAGCTTGCATATATATTCATATTCTTATATACGCCGTCAACGGGGTTGCCGTCGCCGTCTACCCACTGAAGCTCATAGAAGTAGTTGGCGTCATCGTCCTTTGTGGGAGCGGTTATATTCGCAAGTGCGAACATTTCATCGACAGTAAGACATGTCGTCTTCTTTGTCGTCTGAGGGTCATTTGCCTCCTGTGCCTTCGGATATTCCTTTGTTGCTTCTCCTATCTTATTACCGTCTTCATCATAGAAATATGCGGTAAATTTCGGGTTGCCTTTCGAGATAGAAAGCAAGCTGATCTGTGCGTTTTCGTTATCGTTTACAAGCGGATATGCGTTTTGATAAGCGCTATTGATATCTGCTACCCTCAGCTTTGATACCGTGAGGACGTTTCCTGCACTTGCCATACCGAACACCTTACGGCCGAGAGATATTACATAGGTACCATCCCTCGGTATATTGAGAGCAATTGAGTGTTCCGTGCCAACGCCGTCAAGGCCGGTATTTCCGCCGCCCCATGTAGAATTGAAAGCGTAATAGTCGATGCCGTTCTGCATCGTAAACGTGGGCATCAAACGAGATAGGCTTACAGGTTTTTTAATGCCCGTCGCCTTAATAACGAATGTAACGATAGGAGCGCCGTCTGAGCCGAAGGTAACATTATCGCCTTCCCATAACGTTACGCCGTTAAGACCTTCAGATACTTTGGGAATTCTTTGGGGATCGGCGCCCAGGTCATAATAGTATTCGCTCTGTGCCGGCTCAGAAACGATCGGAACGGTATTCCAAACAGAATAAAGCGTGTCGTTAAGACCGCTTGCGCCGAGGAGGTAAACATCGTCTTCGACAACTTCTTTGAATTCCTCATCCGTTGACCAACCGACGAAAACCTTCTTTTTATTGCCGATGACAATGCTGTCAAGCGCCTCGGGTGCGATCGCCGTTGCGGTATAAACTCCGCCCTTGAGACCGTCTCTGCCGTAACCCCGTGCCACGTTTACCGCTGCACTCTTCGTCACGCTATCTGCATCGACATACGAATAGGGTACGTCAGCCTTGATGGTCGATATATCGGAGAATCCGCCTGCAACCTCAACTTCGGAAAGCACACGGTATTTGACATTCTTATTAAATGTTACGTCAAATTCAGCCGCCCAGGAGATAATATACCGCTCCTGATTTGCGCCGCTGTACATGCACGCTCCGTTGAGAAGAAGCGGATATACGCCGTTTCCGGGGAGAGTGATGGTATGATCCGCATCCGCACTATTCTGCATCCAGGCTCCTGTATGAGCCTCGTCCTCGGTCCACACGTAAGGATGGATCTTTGCTACGACAGGGCCTGTGGCGTCCTTTATCTCGACAGCATAGCCATACGCCCAGATGTTATTACTTCTCATCCAGGTCTGTCCGCCTTCGCTGCCATATCTGCCGTTCGTAGTGCTATGAACGCCGGAAAGTACTGTTTTATTACCGGCATCTATGCCACCGTCGCCGAGGAACGAGATCTTCGCCCCGGCTTCCGCAGTACGCCACCCTTGATCGATGCCCTCTGTTCTCATAAGCAATGTGCCCGTGGGAAGCGCATCTTCAGCAAATGACGTAAATACCATCGCAGGAAATAATGATACGATCATTACGAGTGCAATGATAAAAGATATGATTTGCTTCATATTAATTCCTCCGTACTATATTGATTTAAGGCAACGCCGCTGAGCTCACGGCTGATGTCTTAATTTTATACATTCATTATATCAAGTTACAGAGAGGATTTCAAGCATTTTAAAGAAATATAAACAATTTTTTATATAAAATTATCAGAATATTATACAGAATCACCATTTTTTCAGCTTTTCTTGATTTTTCTCGCAGTATGACTTAAAATATTAACGAATGAAACAAATAAATCCGTTTGAATTTTCAGATTCAAATAAAAGATACTATACATATGACTATTTTCTGAAAAAAACCTTTGGCGAAAAGTGCTTTAAGGTACCGCTTGACGGCGGATTCACCTGCCCGAATCGGGATGGTACAAAGGGCGTAGGCGGATGCACTTACTGCTCGGCAAGAGGAAGCGGAGATTTCGCATGCACGCCCGATCTGAGCATATCAGAGCAGTTTGAGCGGTGCCGTCAGGGGCTTCTCACGAAATGGAAGAGCGAAAAATACATCGCATATTTTCAGGCGTTCACCAATACATATGCGCCGACGGCAAGATTAAAGGAGCTTTTCGAGGAGGCGCTTTCCCAAAAAGGCGTCGTGGGACTGTCCGTCTCCACCCGTCCCGACTGCATAAGCGAGGAAACGGCAGAATATCTGCGTGAGTTGTCGGGACGCACGTTCCTCACGGTCGAGCTCGGTCTGCAAAGTGTTCACGACAAAACGGCGGAGCGCATCAACCGATGCCACAGCTATGACGATTTTCTGCGCGGATATCAGATGCTCGACGGGATCAACCGATGCGTACATATCATCAACGGTCTGCCCGGAGAGGATCACGAAATGATGCTCGAAACGGCAAAAAGAGTGGCGAAGCTGCATCCCGATTTTTTAAAAATACATCTGCTCCACGTCCTGCGCGGCACGAAGCTCGCAAATGAATATGCGAGCGGCGCCTTTGACATAATGACACGGGAGGATTACGTGAGCACGGTATGCGATCAGCTCGAGATAATGCCGCCCGAGATAGTGATCGGCAGAGTGACGGGAGACGGCGCACGGGATGCGCTGCTCGCACCCGAGTGGAGCTTAAAAAAATTCGTGGTGATGAACGAGATAGACAAGGAGTTCGTACGCCGCAATACGTATCAGGGTATATATTATAATGAATGAACAGTTTGAAAGAACAAAGCTAATACTCGGCGAGGATGCGGTAAACAAACTGCGCTCATCGCATGTTGCGCTTTTCGGCGTCGGAGGAGTGGGCGGCTATGCCGCCGAAGCGCTCGCACGTGCCGGCATAGGCGAAATAGATCTCATCGATGCCGATGTCGTATCCGAGAGCAATATCAACAGGCAGATCATCGCACTGCACTCCACCGTCGGCAGGCGAAAGGTCGATGTCGCACGGGAGCGCATCCTCGATATCTGCCCCGATGTCAAGGTAAGGGCGCATGCGGTATTTTTTCTGCACGAAACTGCCGACACATTCGATTTTTCAGAATATGATTATGTCATAGACGCCATAGATACCGTCAGCGGAAAGCTCGCCATCATCGAAAAGGCGAAAGCGTCAGGCGTGCCCGTGATATCCTGCATGGGCGCAGGCAACAAGACCGACCCGACAGCCTTTCGGGTATGCGATATATCGAAAACGAGCGTATGTCCGCTCGCCCGTGTGATGCGGTATGAACTAAAAAAACGTGGAATCAAAGGTGTCAAAGCCGTATACTCAGAAGAGCCGCCGATCAAAAACAACAGCGGCTCACCCGGTTCACTCCCCTTCGTCCCGCCCGTCGCAGGCCTCATCATGGCAGGCGAGGTGATCAAGGATATTGTGGGGTGAGTTTATTTGTGGGGGACACTTTTTGAAAAAAGTATCCCCCACACCCCTTTCAAAAACTTTTATGGGGCGCAAGACCCGTCTTGCGCAAGAAGTTATTGGCGACAGAGATATAACGTTTCTGAAAGTTTTTGCGTCGCTTTTTTTCAAAAAGCGACTGGGTTCAAAGGGAAACGCCCTTGTCGCCGTCCGCAGACGGCGAAACACTTGTGCCTTATAAAAGCGCAGGAGTGGGTGAATTTTGTGCGCAGCACAAAAGAGGGAGAACCCTCGCCGGGGGTTCTCCCTTGGTTTGTTTGTGTGAACTTATGCGGGAAAAACTTTTTAGGAAAAAAGTTTTCCCCGCACCCCTTTCAAAAACCTCTATTGGGGAAATTTATATGCGACAGAGATATCATTGCATCAAAAAACGGTATCGGGAAAGATACCGTTTTTTCTTATAATATTACGACGAAGCCGTGTCATTATTGTCTTCGGTGTCTGTCGGCACATCAGTCAAAGACTGATCCTCTGCGATAACCCACTGCCATGAGTCGACGTATCTCACGCCGTCTGAGAGCTCTGTATACTTTATCGCTAAATTGTCGTGCGGCCGTATCAGCAGCAGCGTCTCATCTTCGCTTATCTGTGCCTTATACAGCTCTCGCTTTCCTGATTTCTCACCGGATATGAGATAGATATAGGTCTCACCGCCGACGGTCGCCGTCTGTACGTCGTACACGCCGATGTATGCCTCGGGCAGTTCGTCCGATTCAGCCGCACCGCTTGACCCCACGCCGTTTTGCGCAAGCAGCTTCTTGTACGCCTTCATCGCCTCCTGCTGGGTCTGACCCGTTGCGACGATGCCGTAATTCTCAACGTTGACGAGCGCATATAATTTTACGAGTCCCCCGTTGTCCTTGAGCACGAGGATATAGGTCGCTTTTCCTGATACATTGATGAGTGACGGGAATGACGCCTCATATCCCTTTTCCTGCACCTCGCCTTTGGCGGCCGCCATGGCGGAGTATTCCTCTGCGCCGACGACGGGATAGAACTTATATTCGCCCGTGCGTGCATTCGTGATGATAAAGCCTATATTCGATTCATCGCTCGTGATACTCGTGACACCCGTGAAATACCAAACGTCGTCGCCTAACACGATATAGCCGAAATCGTCTGTCGTGGTCTTGCAGTCCTTATTGCCGACGACACTGTTCCAATATCCGCCCGAGTACATGCCGTGCCAGTTATATTTCTCCGTGGCAAGATAGCCGGAATAGACCTCGTCGACCCAGGACGGCACATCCGATACCGGGTAGAGCTCCGAGTCTCCCGTGCAGGGATCGAAGATAACGACCTCGTTTACATCCATCGCACCGAACAGCCCGACCCGTGCCGTAAGGCAGGGGACGATATAATACGGGTCGCCCTCCTCGTCTATCTCAAAAGAAACCGTGCCGAAGATCTTCGTCGGATAGGAAAAGCGGAGCTTGCGCTCTAAATTATCGTTAAAATATGCGCTCGAGACATATTTGATCGGCTTCTCAAGCTTCTCATAGCTTGCGCTGTTGTTCACGGGGTCGACCATGATATATCCGGGGATACCGTTTTTGCGGTTTCCCATCCATTTAAAGAAATCCACATACTCAAGACACGTGACCTTTTTCGGCGCACCGTTATAATTGATCTGATTATAGGTATACCCCGCCTCATACTGTGATACCACGTCGGATAGCGAGCCGAGCGTCCTGTTACCGATGATGCGTGCAGAATTTGAGTCCATGAGCGCAATATTCGTGACATTCGTCGTCTCGGGCATATCTTCCTCAAACACCGCTTCCTCGACCGTGATAACCGAGGCATACCGGTGTGCATTGAAAAACGTGCTCGAGGCGATACCGCCGATAATGCAGACAACGATCGGCACACACATAAGGATAAGTAACACCTTGACCGTCGGGGCGATCCTGACCTCTCTTTTCCTCCTCTTACTCACCTTGTCCACTACTGCCTTCGTAGCGGAAAGGATGCCGAACGGGAGGGCAAATGCAATCAACAAAATGACAAAAAACCACCAGGTTTCAAGCGAATGTACATTGATCGGCGGAAGGACTACATAATAATATAATGCTCCCGCCACGGCACAGCATACCGCACCAACGATAAAATTCAGATACTTTTTCATATTTTCTCCTTATATAATAGTTTACCTGTATATTATAATTATTATCACAAATTTTGTCAATAGCATTGTGCGTTTTGCACAAATTTAAACCCGAAATTTCTATATGTCATATGCAAAAATCATAACCAAATCCCTTGAATATCGAATTAAATTACTATATAATATTTATATATTAGTGTAAGGAGACGACTAACTATGGCAAATTATGAAACAAAACAAATAAGAAACATCGCTCTACTCGGACACGGCGGCAGCGGCAAAACGTCGTTCGCCGAAGCATTATTATATTTGAGTAAAGGAACAGACAGACTCGGCACTACCGATGCAGGCAATACCGTATGCGACTTTGATCCCGAAGAGGTCAAGCGGCATATGAGCCTTTCTCTCTCCGTTGCGACAGTCTTCTGGAAAGACGTTAAGATAAACCTCATAGATACGCCCGGCTTCCTCGGTTTTGCAGGCGAGGTCAGCGAGGCTCTGCGTGCGGCAGACTCTGCGATCATAGTCGTCGACGGCAAGGCGGGCGTCGAGGTCGGCACAGAGCTCGCATGGGAGAAGGCGACAAAAGCCGGACTGCCGAAGGCATTCTTTATCAATAAATTCGACGATCCCGAGGCGAGATTCGGCAGGGTATTTGAACAGTTAAAAGATAAATTCGGCGTTTCGATATGTCCTTTGTTTATTCCCATGGTAGAGGACGGAGCCGTTACGGGCTTTATGAACCTCATCGATAATAAGGCTTATGTGTATGATAAGGTAGGCGGACGCACCGAAAGCGAAGTCCCCGCTCAGTTTGCCGAAACAGCGGATAAATACCGTGATATGCTTTATGAGGCGATCGCGCAAACGAGCGATGAACTCATGGAAAAATACTTCAACGGCGACGAGATCACCTATGAGGAGGCGGTCGAGGCGATCCACACCGGTATCATCAGCGGCGATATAGCGCCCTGCGTATGCGGTTCTGCCACCAAGACCTGGGCGACTGTCTCTATGATGGATATCATCGCAGAGTCCTTTCCCCGTCACACTGCAAAACAGACGGAAAAGTATGCGGACGGCAGCGACGCTCCCATAGAAAAAGAGGGAGACCCGAAGGTATTTATATTCAAGACACAGTCTGACCAATACGGAAAACTCTCCTACTTCAAGGTCATGTCAGGCACGCTCAAAAACGATACCGTCCTTACAAATCACAGGACGGGAGCAAGTGAAAAATTCTCACATATCAGTATTATCAACGGCAAAAAGCAGACTCCTGCCGACATCCTTCACTGCGGCGATATCGGCGTGGTATCCAAGATGAGCGCCTCCACGGGCGACACCCTTTCCTCCGACGGAACGGCAGAGTATGCAGGCATTGATTTCCCGCATCCCTGCTACACGATGGCGGTCAAACCTCTCGGAAAGGGAGACGAAGACAAGATATCCGCAGGGATCAAGAAGCTCCTTGACGAGGATATGACGCTCCGTTATGAAAACAACGCCGAGACAAAGCAGCAGCTGATCACAGGCATGGGAGACATGCACCTCGACGTCGCACTCGCAAGGCTTAAGACAAGGAGCAATGTCGGCGCAACACTCACAGCGCCGAAGATCGCATACCGTGAAACGATAAAGAAATCCGTCCAGGCGGAAGGCAAGCACAAAAAGCAGTCGGGCGGTTCGGGTCAGTACGGTCATGTAAAGATCACGTTCTCTCACGGAGAGAATGACGGCCTGACCTTCACATCGAGCGTTGTCGGCGGCGCTGTTCCGAAGAGTTACTTCCCTGCAGTTGAAAAGGGTCTGACTCAGGCAATGCAGAAAGGTGTCCTCGCAGGTTATCCCGTAGTCAACCTTGCGGCAGACCTCTTTGACGGTTCGTATCACGATGTCGACTCGAACGAGATCTCCTTCGTGCTCGCGGCCGGACTCGCATTCAAGGACGGCATGCCGAGGGCAAATCCCGTGCTCCTTGAGCCGGTCGGACGGTTGCTCGTCGAAGTTCCCGACGATCTCGTGGGCGATGTCATGGGCGATATGCCTAAGCGTCGCGGAAAGGTGCTCGGCATGAATCCAACAGAAGACAGACGCGGCTACACGACAGTCGAGGCGGAAGTTCCGCAGGCAGAAATGAGCGACTATGTCATCGCACTTCGTGCAATGACGCAGGGCAGAGGACAGTACACGTTTGAATTCGTCCGTTATGAAGAAGTCCCCGCACTCCAGGCGCAGAAGATCATCGAAGAAGCAAAACAAGCTGAATAAAGAAACGGGACTGCAGCAATCAAAATGCGGCAGTCCCTTTCTTATTTACAAACGGCAAACGGCGTGGTATAATAACTTTATACCCACAGCGTACCGCCGTGGAAACGGCTATCGCCGTTTGGAAACTGTCGTTTCCGTATAAAAACATTAAATCATCATTTTGAGGCTATCGCCTCTCGCTTTGCATAGGCAGGTATAATACTTCCATGAAACACTATAATTTATTCAAAAACATCATTGATACCGACCCGGCGCCCGTGGTCATCTGCGATACAGCGCATATCATCGTCTATATGAATCCGGCGGCGGTCGAAAATTACGCAAAATGGGGCGGAGCGGCGCTCGTCGGCAGTTCCCTGCTCGACTGTCACAACGAAAGATCCTGCGAAATGATAAAAAAGGTGGTCGAGTGGTTCTTAGCGTCCGAAAATAACAATAAAGTACATACGTTTTATAACCCGAAGCAAAATAAGGATGGTTATATGTTCGCACTGCGTGACGACAGCGGAACGCTCATAGGATATTATGAAAAGCACGAGTATAGAAGTATCGATCAGACTCCGTTTTACGAGATAAAATGAATTACACGGGAAAATATACGTCTCCGCTCGGTGAAATGCTCATAGCCTCGGATGATACCGGGATTACGGGCGTGTGGTTTTCGGGGCAGAAATACTATGCATCCAACCTCGGCGAAAAAGAAGAGAAAGAAACGCCTGCCATAACGCAGGCAAAGAAATGGTTGGATATTTATTTTTCGGGAGAAGAACCGCCGTTTTCCCTGCCGATACACCTTGTCGGTACAGCGTTTCAGAAGGAAGTATGGCAGATCCTGCGCACTATTCCGTACGGAAAGACCGTGACATACGGCGAAATAGCAAAAACTCTCGCCGAACGGAAAGGAATTCCGCACATGTCGGCGCAGGCTGTCGGCAGTGCTGTCGGGCATAACCCCATTTCCGTTATCATCCCCTGCCACAGAGTGCTCGGCACAAACGGAAACCTCACAGATTACGCAGGAGGCCTCGACAAAAAAGAAGCGCTGTTAAAGCTCGAGATAAACAGATAAAGAAAAAACAAAACGCTGATTTTTAGAATAATAAAAATCAGCAACTTATTTTTAATGCGTCTCTCGAACTCATATCCTGAAATTATGACCGCAATCATGACAGAAATAAATTCTTCTGCGGTTGAAAAAACATTTTTTCGACTGCCAGACATGGCTCTTTCCTCTCATCATGTGAACAATCGCCATCCACGAATCCCAACACAGCAATACACAAAAGCCGATCCCCCATCTTATAATCAGCCAAACGAAATAAGGTAATCCAAATAGAATCAAGTATAAGACGTGTTGATCGGATTCGCTCGAAAACTGCTGAACATGCGAACTGCCGCATTCAGGACACTTAAAATTGATCCCCATAAATTATCTCCCTTTTTGACATTCCGTGAATGTCATTTTTTCTTACATTATAACATATAATTTCTATGTTGACAATCACTAAATGTCAAAAAAGGAAGAATTATGTTTATTAATAAGAATTCAGACGGCACAAATAACCTGTGCGGGAAAAATATCAGAAGATTCCGAAATATACTCATGATTTCTCAACGGGAATTGGCAGACCGCATGCAGCTCAGCGGAATCGATATGGACAAAAATGCGATCCAACGAATCGAATGCGGCAAGCGATTTGTCACGGATATAGAAATTCTTGCGTTTGCAAATGTTTTCAATGTTGACATCAACGAGTTATTCCTGTATCACGAATAATATATTGAATTTTGCCGAAAAGCATTGTATAATATATTAAGGCAACACCGCACAATTCACGACGGCACACTTGCTTGCATATTTTCCGTCATACTTCACAAATTTCGTCGGCAGAGGCTCTACTCTTGCCTCCTCAATTTGTATCGTCTGCCGAAAAATCTGTCGGCGCAATTGCACCGTCAGAATCATGCGGTATCGCCTTATCTTAAAAAACACGAGGTACAAAAATGAAATACCATCCCATAAAAGTCGCAGGACTTGAAAGACAGTTACCGATATGCAGAGTCAACGATTCCCTCTACATAGCAGGCTTTGTCGTATTCGGCGATCAGGAGCTTACCGTAGCGGTAGCAAAAGCGATGCTCGAAAAAGCACCCGAATACGATTATCTCATCACCGCCGAGGCAAAGGGAATACCGCTGATCCACGAAATGGCACGCCAGCACAGCGACAAAAAATACATGCTCGCACGCAAAGTGCCCAAGCTCTATATGACGGGTGTATTTGACTGTGCGGTGAAATCTATCACTACGGAAAAGGAACAGCACCTTTATCTCGACACCGCCGATGCGGAACTGATGAAGGGCAAGAGGATCCTCATCATCGACGATGTCGTATCGACCGGTGAATCTCTGCGTGCGCTCGAAATACTCGTCGAGCAGGCAGGCGGCGTCATATGCGGCAAAATGTGTGCGATCGCCGAGGGCGAGGCCGCCGAGCGTGACGACCTCATCTTCCTCGAGACGATCCCCCTTTTCAATCCTGACGGCACGATCAAGGAATAAAAAAGAATGAAATAAATAACAGACGCTGATTTTCAGATAATAAGAATCGGCGTCTGTTTCTTTTCGGGAGCGCAAAGAAATTTTTTCGTCGAACCCAACCTTTTCTCATTTTCAATCGTCTATTATATGTAGCTACAAAAAACAAAAGGAGAACGCATGATCTATCAGGAACAAACGGACGAGGTGCTCGTCTCTGCGACCCTGCTCGGCGATCAGTCGGCATATGAGGCGCTGGTCGTGCGCTGGCAGAATAGAGTTCTATCTGCCGCACGGCAGATCACACACTCGGAACCGCTCGCCGAGGATGCGGCGCAGGACGCATTTGTCACCGCATGGCTCAAATTAAATACGCTGAATGACGGCGCAAAGTACGGTGTATGGGTGATCCGCATCGTGAAAAACCGTGCGAAAGACCTGCTCATGCGCTATCGTGAGTGGGTAGATATCGATCTCGTCACCGCAGAAGCATCCGACGTCCTTGCTATCATGCCGCCCTACGACGAAACAGAATTACTGCACGAAAATGTCAGTTCCCTGAGCGAAAAAGTGCGCAAAGTGATCACCCTCTACTATTTTGAGGGGTACTCGATCACCGAGATCGCACAGATGCTTGCCATCCCACGTGGGACGGTCAAGTCACGCCTGCATGACGGCAGAAATCAACTGAGAAAGGAATACGGACTCATGAACGAAAAAGAAAATGATACCTTATTAGAAAAAGTAATGAAAAAGATCGAAGAGTTAAAGCTCTGGCGATTCAGAAAAGACAAAACGGGCTTTGATACCGTATGGCGTGAGTGCCTTACCGCCGTTGAGGATCTGCCCGAAAGCAAACAAAAGTACCATGCGCTCGCCGATACCCTGATGCTCGGCTATTGGTGGGCAGAAGGCGAGGCAAACGACGAGGTGCTCGCCCGTATCCGGGATGCAGCGGAGCAATCGCATAACGAAGAAGCGATGCAGGACGTCATCATGCTCGAGGCAGATCGCGTCAGCGGCGAAGAGCGCGTCCGCCTGATAAAGGAGGAGCTGCTCCCCCGTATGGAGAAGCAAAACTTCCGAAAAGTCGTCGGATATCTCCGCTTTTTTCTGGGATATACCTTATATAAAGAAGACCGCATACCCGAGGGACTGACAGAATACCGCAAGGCACTCGAAACACTCACTCCTGCCGACAATTACTACGCCTGCACACAGGCGGCAATTGCGGTAGCAACGGCGAATCCGCCGAAAGATACCTCTGTGTATTCCATAACAGCGGAGGAATACCGTATCATCGACGGACAATACCGCTTATGGTCGGATTCGGGCTACGGTCAATCAGACTATCGGATCGTCGATTCAGACTTCTGCTGTAATATCGCCCGCTGGAGCTCAGAATGCGAGGGTCGTTTTTTCCTCGCAAATGCCCGAGTCGGTGACAGCTATACCTCACCCGACGGAAAAACACGCCTGACCTTTGCGCAGACCGGCGTAAGCGTGGATACACCGTGCGGACTTTTCACCGACTGTGAAGTATGGTGCAGTGAACAAGGCCTCGACTGCAAGTTTACTTATACCGTACAAACATACTATAAAGACGGCGTCGGTATCGTATGTCAGATAGTGTCTGACCCGTACGATCGCAAGCTCACATGTCTGCTGAAAGACTACACGATCGTCGGCGGCAGCGGACTCCTCCCCTTTGCCGCAGGCAATCGCTGGAGCTACACATTCAAAGAGCTAAAGGAAGAATTCTTTCCTCACTCCTACTGCCGTGAGGTGACCTATTCTGATGAGGGGCGTGCGGTCATCTCACAGTATTCTGTGGGAACACGCCTCGGGTACGACCCTGACAGCTGGGAGGATGCAGTCCTCGAGTTACGCCGGAAATACTTCGTCGTGGATGATCCGCAGACCGGCGAAGGTCATGTCATTGACGTAAGCGAAATAGTCGAGCGTGCTGAGCGCCTGGCACGCACGCCGCTCGAAAAAGCGCACACCAAAGCGGCGTGTGCGGTCGCCCGTAAGCTAATAGAGGGCGAGCCGGCGCTTCACGCCGTGCCGAAATCGCACACACACTGGACATTCTTCACCCGTGATACCCTCAGGCGTGTAAACGAAGATCTGCTCATGACATGGAACGGCCTCTACTCGTTTGAATGTAAAGATATGTACCTCACCGACTGGACGCCCGGAACATGGGAATCACGCCATGTGCTCTTATACAATGACCTTTACGATATACTGCAAGCAACAGCCGGCACGCTGTGGTCGGACGACTGGATCGCAGGGGCACAGCTCACACGGAAGTTTATCGCTTATAACAAGGAGGTCACCGCACAGATCACCGCATCCGACGCAGGCACGGTAACGACGGCGGCAGGCAGTTTTGAAAACTGCCTCGAGGTGAAGATCACCTGCAAAGGTCTGACAGGCGGACTTGCCTACATGGCAGACCCGAAGGAATACTACTTTGCCCCCGGCGTGGGCATCATAAAAACGGTGCATCATTACGGGAATCATGCAGAGCACTGCGGCGTATATGAGCTAAGCTCCTATGCTGGCACGGGCGAGGGATACTTCCCGTTTGAGCCGGGTATGGAGCGTGTCTATGACGCAGTCGGCCTGACGGACGGATATGTCAGTCAGACGACCTATACCTACGAGCAGGACGAGGACGGCACGCTCTGGGTCTTCGGCGCACGCCTCGGCTATCGTAATTTATAAAAATTTTATCTGGACTGTCACAACGTAGACAGTCCCGGTTATTATGTGGTACAATATAAAAAAATATTTTTTCGACCCATACAACCTTTTCGCAGTTTCATTTGTCTATTATACGCAGCTGCATAATAGTAAAAGGAGAACACATGATTTATCAGGAACAAAAAGACGAAATACTTGTCTCTGCGACTCTGCTCGGTGACAAGTCAGCATATGAGGCGCTGGTCGTACGCTGGCAGAATAGAGTTTTGAGCGCCGCACGGCAGATCACACACTCAGAACCGCTCGCCGAAGATGCGGCACAGGATGCATTTGTCACCGCATGGCTGAAGCTGAACACCCTGCACGACGGCTCAAAATACGGTGCATGGGTGAGCCGTATCGCCAAAAACCGTGCGAAGAATCTGCTCATTCACTACCGTGAGTGGATAGACACCGACCTTGTCACAGCGAAAGCGTCCAACATCCTCGAAAACATGCCCGCTCCTGACGAAACAGAACTGCTGCATGAAAATATCAGTGCCCTGAGCGAGAAAGTGCGCAAAGTGATCACCCTCTACTATTTTGAGGGGTACTCGATCGCCGAGATCGCACAGATGCTTGCTATCCCGCGCGGGACGGTCAAGGCGCGCCTGCATGACGGCAGAAACAAACTGAGAAAGGAATACGGACTCGTGAACGAAAAAGTAAATGATACCTTATTGGACAAGGTAATGAACAAGATCGAAGAGTTAAAGCTCTGGCGATTCAGAAAAGACAAAACGGGATTTGATACCATATGGCAGGAGTGCCTTGCCGCCGTGGAAGCATTACCCGAGAGCACACAGAAGTACCACGCCCTCGCCGATACCCTGATGCATGGTTATTGGTGGGTAAAGGGTAAAGCAAACGACGAAGTGCTCGCCCGCATCCGCAATGCGGCGGAGCAGTCGCATAATGAAGAAACGATGGAGAGTGTTGTATGCCGAGAAATGAAGCGTGTCAGCGGCGAAGAACGCATTCAACTGATCCGCGGCGAACTCATCCCGCGCATGGAACAGCAAAACTTCATCAAAGCACAGGGGTATCTTCACTTTTGGTTAGGGCGTGAACTGATCGAGGGTAATAAAGAGGACGGGATTTCCGAGTATCAAAAGACGCTCGAACTCCTCACACCCGCAGATGTTTGTTACGCCTGTGCACAGGCGGCGATCGCATGCGAGAGCGCTGACCTGCCCGAAAAGGTCTTGTGCCACGCTACCGCCGAGGAATACCGTAACATCGACGGGCAGTATCGGTTTTGGTCACGGCAGGGATACACCCGTGGCAACAACGAATTAAGATACTTGGCACAGTCAGCCGTTGGCTATTACAGTTCGTTATGCGAGGGGCGTTTCTTCATCCCGGATGCGCAGGTCGGCGACAGTTATACCTCGCTCGACGGGAAATCGCATCTGATCTTCGAGCGGGACGGCGTGAGCGTGCACACACCGTGCGGAGTCTTCACCGATTGTGCGGTGTGGCGCAGCGAGGAATGTCGCAACATCAACTACGACCACACCGTAAAAACCTATTATAAAGACGGCGTCGGCATCGTATGTCAGGAATTATACACTCCGCAAAATCGCATGCTCACCTGTATGTTGACCGACTACACGGTCGTCGGCGGCAGCGGGCTCCTCCCCCTTGCCGCCGGCAATCGATGGAGTTATGCGTTCAAAGAATTAAAAGAAGAATTCTTTCCTCATACCTATCACCGTGAGGTCACCTATGCTGACGGGCAGCGTGCGACTGTATCGGAGTATGCCATAGGAACGCGCCTCGGGTATGACCCCGACAGTTGGGAAGATGCGATCCTCGAGTTATGCGAGCAATACTATGTCAAAAATGACCCGCAGAACGACAACGCTCACATTGTCGATGTGAGCGCAGCGCTCGAACGTGCCGAGCATCTGGCACGCACCCCGCTCGAAAAAGCGCATACCAAAGCGGCGTGTACCGTCGCCCGTCAACTCATGGAGGGCGAACCGACCCTGCACCCCGAGCCGAAATTGCATAACCACTGGACGTTCTTCACCAGATGGGCAGTCCGTCAGAACGATGAAAGCCTGCGCTTGATGTGGAACAATAACTATTCATTGCAATGGTATGATATGGACAGCGACTGGACGCCCGGCACATGGGAGTCACGTCACCCGCTCTTTTACAGTGATATTTATAACATTCTGCAACAGGCGATCGGCACGATGTGGTCGGACGACTGGGTCGCAGGCGCTGATATCACAAGAAAATTCGTCCGTTACGGGTCAGAGGTTAAGGCACACATCACGGTTTCCGATGCAGGCACGGTAACGACGGCGGCGGGCAATTTTGAAAACTGCCTCGAGGTAAAGATCACATGCAAGGGTCTTGCCGGTGTGCCGTCCTTTATGGCAGATCCGAAGGAATACTACTTTGCCCCCGGCGTGGGCATCATAAAAACGGTGCATCATTACGGGAATCATGCAGAGCACTGCGGCGTATATGAGCTAAGCTCCTATGCTGGCACGGGCGAGGGATACTTCCCGTTTGAGCCGGGTATGGAGCGTGTCTATGACGCAGTCGGCCTGACGGACGGATATGTCAGTCAGACGACCTATACCTGTGAGCAGGACGAGCACGGCACGCTTTGGCTCTTCGCCGCACGCCTCGGCTACCGTAATCTGTAAAACACAAAAAAGGAGCTGTCCGACGGCAGCTCCTTTTTGCGTCGGGAAAAAACAAAATTTTTTTCTGAAAACATATTGACAAATCGCTTGCAATTTACTATAATATTACAAGGTTAGCAAAAGCTAACCGATATTGAAACCCTCGGGTTAGCGAAAGCTAACCGAAATAAAAGAAAGGAAGATATTATGATGCCCCTGACCCTTGCACAAATAGGAGAAGAAAACATAATCAAAAAAGTCGGCGGAAAGCAGGAGGTGAAGACCCACCTCGAGAATCTCGGATTTGTCGCCGGCGGAGCTGTAACGGTCATTAACACGATCGGCGGAAACGTCATCGTAAATGTGAAGGAATCACGCATCGCTGTCAGCCGTGAAATGGCGCAGAAAATCATGATCTGATCCTCTGCGTGAATATATATAGAAGAAAGGAGTACAGCTATGAATACATTAAAGCAGGTAAAAGTCGGCGATACGGTAAAGGTCGTCAAGCTCCACGGCGAGGGAGCGGTCAAACGCCGTATCATGGATATGGGACTGACCAAAGGCGTGGAGGTTCACGTCCGCAAGGTAGCGCCCTTAGGCGATCCGATCGAGATCACCGTCCGAGGTTACGAGCTCTCCATCCGCAAAGCAGATGCGGAAATGATCGAAGTAGAATAAAGGCAACACCTCTGGGTTCACTGCTATGCCTTGACGGCACACTTGTTTGCATCTTTCCCGTCAGATTTATGCGGTATTGCCTAAACATTTTATCCATCCGGGGATCTTCCCCGGTATTATTCGAGACTTAAGTTAGCCTTAACTAACTTGAAACGACGACAAGCACAAAATCACCGTAGATTTGCCCTTTCGGGCGTGTTCGTATCGGTCTGTTGTGCTTATTTTGAAAGTGAGGAAACGAATCATGAATTTAAAAATTGCCCTTGCGGGTAACCCCAACTGCGGCAAAACGACCCTGTTCAACGCATTGACCGGCTCGAACCAATTTGTCGGTAACTGGCCGGGCGTTACCGTGGAGAAAAAAGAAGGAAAACTGAAAAAGCATGACGGCGTGGTGATCACCGACCTGCCCGGAATCTACTCCCTCTCCCCTTATACACTCGAGGAGGTCGTAGCAAGAAATTATCTCATCACCGAGCGCCCCGACGCTATCTTAAATATCATCGACGGAACGAATCTCGAGCGAAATCTGTACCTTACCACCCAGCTCACCGAGCTTGGCATCCCCGTGGTCGTCGCCATCAACATGATGGACATCGTTCGGAAAAACGGTGATAAAATAAATATCGCCGAGCTCTCCCAGGCGCTCGGGTGCAAGGTCGTCGAGATCTCCGCACTGAAGGGTACAGGCATCACGGAAGCCGCAGAGGCTGCCATCAATGCGGCGAAAAACGAAAAAACCGTTCCGATGCACACCTTCTCGGGCACGGTAGAGCACGCCTTAGCGCATATCGAAGAAGCCGCCGTGCATAACATGCCGGAAGCGCAGCAGCGTTGGTATGCGATCAAGATTTTCGAGCGTGATGACAAGGTACTCGAACAGCTGACCGTAGATCAGGCAACAAAAGAACATATCGAAGAGGACATCAGCGCAGTCGAGGAAGCGTTAGACGACGATGCAGAGTCTATTATCACAAATGAACGCTACATTTACATCGGTCAGATAATAAAGGGCTGTTATAAAAAGAAGTCACAAGGAAAGCTCTCGACCTCGGATAAGATCGACCGTGTTGTCACAAACCGCTTTGCGGCACTGCCCATCTTTGCGGCTATCATGTTTATCGTATATTATATTTCCGTCACGACCATCGGCGCATGGGCGACCGACTGGGCAAACGACGGTGTGTTCGGCGACGGATGGCATCTTTTCGGCATCGGCACTGCAAGCTTTGAAGAAGCAGACGGCGATTACTGTGCCGCAATGCAGGCGGCATGCGCCTTTTATGAGATCGACCCCGAATCCGAGGACTTTGACGGCGACGCCGCTTTAGCGGAGCTTGGCGCATACCGTCCCGATGAGACAACCGCCACGATCGACGTGGAGGATGAGGAAACGCTGGCGCTCGACACACTGACCGCATATTATGACTCTATCCCGAGCGGCGCCGACGAGGATACGACCGTCCCCGTGACATATGTAGAGGCTGTCGAATACTTCACGGAAAACGGCTTTGACGGACCCGACCCGGCAAATTACGGCGTGTGGGTTCCCGGCATTCCCACACTCGTTGAAAGCGGACTTGACGCTGTAGGCTGTGCCGAGTGGCTCAAGGGACTGATCCTCGACGGTATCATTGCTGGTCTCGGCGCTGTGCTCGGATTTGTCCCACAGATCTTAGTGCTGTTTATCTTCCTCGCATTCCTTGAGGCATGCGGATATATGTCCCGTATCGCTTTTGTGCTCGACCGTATTTTCCGCAAATTCGGTCTCTCGGGTAAATCCTTTATTCCCATGCTGATCGGCACGGGATGCGGCATCCCGGGAATCATGGCCTCCCGTACTATCGAGAACGAACGTGACCGCCGTATGACGATCATGACTACCACCTTCATCCCCTGCGGTGCGAAAATGCCGTTTATTGCGACGATCGCAGGTGCGATCTTCGGCGGTGCGTGGTGGGTCGCTCCCTCTGCCTACTTCATGGGCATGGCGGCTATTATCGTATCGGGTATCATGCTGAAAAAGACACGGATGTTCTCGGGCGATCCTGCTCCGTTCGTTATGGAGCTCCCGGCATATCATCTGCCGACGGTCGGCAATGTCCTGCGCTCCATGTGGGAGCGGGGATGGTCCTTTATCAAAAAGGCAGGCACCGTTATCCTTGTCTCGACGATCGTTATCTGGTTTACGACCTACTTCGGATTTGTCGGCGGTTCCTTCCGTATGCTCGCCGAGGATGAGATCGACCATAGTATCCTCGCCGTCATCGGCGGTGCGATCGCATGGATCTTCCATCCGCTCGGATTCGGAAATTGGCAGTCGGCTGTCGCATCCATCACCGGCCTTGTCGCAAAAGAGAATATCGTCGGCACATTGGGCATACTGTATAGCGGCACAGATGTGACCGTTTACCAGAATATCGCCCTGGCATTTACCCGGGTAAGCGGCTTTGCATTCCTCGCTTTCAACCTGCTGTGTGCTCCCTGCTTCGCCGCCATCGGTGCGATCCGGCGTGAGATGAACTCGGCAAAGTGGACTTGGTTTGCGATCCTGTATCAGTGTTTGTTTGCTTATGCTGTCTCGCTCATGATCTATCAGTTTGGCTCTGCGTTTACGGGCAGCATGAATGTATTCGGCCTTATCGTAGCACTCGCAGTGCTCGCTCTGATGCTCTATATGCTCTTTCGGCCCTATCGGGAAACCGTAATGGTATCAAAATAAAGCGGAGGGATATTAGTGATTACATGGTTTTCTGAAAACATTGCGACAATCATCATTTGTGCCGTACTGATCGGCATCGTGGCGGCGATCATCGCCCACATGATAATCAACCGGAAAAAAGGAAAGTCCTCCTGCGGATGCGGATGTGCAAACTGCGCTATGAGCGGTCACTGTCACGATAAAGAATAAACAAAAAAACCTTACGATTCTGTATTATACCCCCACAGACCCGGCGGCGCATTTGCGCCGCCGGATTTTTTCTTTACATTTTGTTTCAGATACGATATAATTGAGATATCAATATAGCTTTCAAGAGAGAGTAAATATCATGGAAACTCGAAAATGCGGCACGTCCGGTCATGCGGATGAGATACGTGGAGTATATATCGCCACCGTGTTAAATATCAACTACCCCTCACGCCCGGGTCTGTCCGCCGATACACTGCGCAGCGAGCTGGACGCCATCCTCGATACATGTACAAAGATCGGCTTCAACGCTGTGTTTTTTCAGGTCAGCCCCTGCTCGGATGCGCTTTATCGCTCCGACATTCTGCCGGTTTCGTTATATCTGACCGGGAAAGAAGGCGATGCTCTGCCGGACGGCTTTGATCCGCTCGACTATCTGTGCACCGCCGCCCACGCACGCGGCATTGCCGTACACGCCTGGGTCAATCCCATGCGGGTAACCGTAAGACCGAACGGGCGTGAGGTCATCTCTCCCGACAACCCCGCCTATATCCATCCCGAGTGGACGGTGGAATATGCCGGCGGAATTTATTACAACCTCAGCATGCCAGAGCCTCAGACACTGCAAGCGTCGGTATGCGCCGAGATTGCACGGAAATACCCCGTCGACGGAGTCATGTTTGACGATTATTTTTACCCCTACCCCGAGCCGGATATCGAGTTTGACGACGCACGTGCCTATGCCGATTATGCCCTGCCCGGCGAGAGCCTCGGCGATTTCCGCCGCAGGAGCGTAAACGAGCTTGTACGTGGCTGCTACGAAGCGGTCAAGGCAGAACGGGAGGATTGTATATTCGGCATTGCGCCGCTCGGTGTCTGGAAAAACGATGACGGCACAAACGGCGGCAGTAAGACGCACGGCATGGATAGCTATGAGTGGATCTATTGCGATACGCTTGCGTTTGCGCAGGGCGGTTATGTCGACTATATCGCACCCCAGCTCTATTCGCAGTTTTCAGATGCGAATACACCCTACGGCGTTTTATGCGATTGGTGGGATGAAGCGCTGAGCGGCACAAAAGCAAAGCTGATGATCTCCCATGCGTCCTATAAGGCACAGGAGTGGGACTCGACTGAATTCACCGAGCAGGTCGAGTTTGCACGCAAAGAACAAACCTATATCGGCCATATTATGTTCGGTTATGCCGCAATCAAGGCAAACGAGGGTGAGTTGCACACCCAGCTTTTGCGTGCCTACGGGCATAACGGAAAATAAGGAAAAAATTTGTAATTTCCTATTGACATTTTATTTTAAATGCGATATAATCCTTATTGAGATGAGGTATTAATAAGGAATGGAACGCAACACGATCCAACGGGAAATCGTATATAAGACGGTAACATCGATGCACGACCACCCGTCGGCTGATACCGTGTATGAGGCGGTGCATCGGGAGTACCCGGGCATTGCACGTGCAACGGTCTTTCGCATTTTGCGCTCGCTTGCCGAGCAGGGTCTTTTGCGTCGGGTCTGCCTGTCGGTGAGTGCCGATCGGTACGACTTTACCCTTACCCCTCATGCGCATGCAGTCTGCCGTGTATGCGGCAAGGTCACGGATGCGCCCGATGACGGATGTGACAGTATGCTCGAGCTATGCGGTGATATCACCGTTGAGCATAAGGATATCGTTTACCGCGGCATATGCGCCGCATGTAAAAATTTATAATTTATGTTTATAATTTATTTTAAATAAAGGAGAGTTAAAAGTCATGAAAAAATGGAGATGTGTCATATGCGGCGAGATCGTCGAAAGTGATGTATGCCCGAGCGAGTGCCCCCTGTGCAAGGCAGGCGCTGACAAGTTTGTCGAGGTCGTAGAAGATACGCTTGATTGGGCGGCTGAGCACGTGATCGGCGTAGCAAAGGACGTACCGGAAGAGATCAAAGAGGGCCTGCGTGCCAACTTCAACGGTGAGTGCACCGAGGTCGGCATGTACCTCGCTATGGCTCGTGCAGCATACAGAGAGGGATATCCCGAGATCGGTATGTACTGGGAAAAGGCAGCATATGAGGAAGCAGAGCATGCCGCAAAGTTTGCAGAGCTGCTCGGCGAGTGCGTATCTGCCTCGACCAAGGAGAACCTGACCGTCCGTGTTGAGGCGGAGAACGGTGCGACCGCAGGTAAGACTGCCCTTGCAAAGAAAGCTAAGGAACTCGGTCTTGATGCGATCCACGACACCGTGCACGAAATGGCTCGTGACGAGGCTCGTCACGGTAAGGCGTTCAAGGGTCTGCTCGACAGATACTTCGGTAAATAATCGCAAAAAAACACAACACACCCTCGCATAGCGAGGGTGTGTTTTCGTTTTCTTTATAGCTCACTGGTTATTCATGACAAACGCAAGCAACGGCTCCAGATACTTTTTGTCCGTCCAGTCGCAGGTCTTGCCGACAGCGCTCATCAGCGCTTTTTCCCACGGCTCATAGTCCTGCGGGTCTTTTTTCGACACTGCCTTTTGCAGCATTTTGCATAGCGTTCTGTCGGTAAACTTCATATTCTCCTGATCCCACGCACCCCGTCCGTAAAAGACGGGAATGCTTTTCAAATCATCTTTTAAATTATGCGCCTTTATCGCTTCAAAAGCCTCATTGTCGAACGGAGATGCTCCTACACAAAAGACCGCTGTTTTTTTATCTTTCAGTCTTTCATAATTCTTTCTTAAAAAGGAAAATCCGGCGATCCCCGAAGCATAGAGCCCTCCGCAGAGGATCACTGTTTCATACTGTTCGACCTGCCCGATATCTGCCTTTGAAGTGTCGGCAATATCAAATCCGGTCGCCTCGCAAATCCAGTCTGCATACTTTTTCGTCGCTCCGTATTTCGAGCGATATAATATAATACCCTCTTTCATGTCTGCTCCTTATCTATTTCATATCGATTTTTGAATCTCTGCTTTGCTTTCTGTGTATAGGTTTCAACAAACGCTGTTTTTCCTTCCGTATAAGCATCCCTGTCGTGTTCATACTGCCTCCACAGGTCGAGCTTCAAATCCTCATATTCCTTTGCCGCAGCAGGATAGCGGTTCAGATAGTCACGAAAATACAGCTCATCATGATCGCCGCTTTTGCATAAATGCAAATGGTATACCCTTTCCGCAAACCCTTCTTCGGTATACCCTTTATTAAACGATAATCGGTATTCACTCTCACACATACACAGATATCCGACCTGTTCAAGAGTAGACTTAAACTCATGAAGGTCACGATTCGGCGTCACTTCCACAAGAATATCGATAATCGGCTTTGCCCATATTCCTCTTACGGCCGTGCTTCCGATATGACTGATACGGACTGTCAGATCTGATGGAAGACTTTTTTTCAAAAGTGTCTCTTCCTCGGCGTACCATAACGCCCAACGCACATCATGCTCCGTCAGAAAAATCGGAAAGAGCTGCCACAACTCTTCAAGACTCATTTCTGATATTTTTTTGCTCATTTAGAAAACCTCGCTTCGTTATTCCGAGAAAAAAACGCAAAACAGGAACTCTTTTTACGATCTCATATATTGAAAATGTTGCAATAGATGAAATGAGTACAATCAATAAAAATTGTCCTGCAACGCCGACAGGTAATTTCAAAATATAAAAGCCTGTCACCACCAAAACCGGCATATGCAAAATGTAAACAGGGAAAGACGCCCGGGTTAAATAAACACTGAGTCGGTTATAAAAATTCATCGTTGATTGACCTATGCCAAGCAACGTAACGATCCCCATCCAGCCGAAAAAGATGTAGAGTCCGGTTATCAGGATGCTTCGGACATTTTCAAAACAATACAGATAAGTGTACAGACCGCCTGACAGGATACAGAGCGCCAAGCTTACAAACCGGTATCGCTTTAGTTTTTGCAGAATACTTTCTTCCGTTAAGATATAGTATCCGAACAAAAACAGTATCATAAATTGCCCTAAGCTTTTTCCGCCTACATTCAAAACATAAAGACAAAGCCACTCCGGGACAAACAGTAAAACAATGAAAAAATAGGAAATACCGCCAGCATTGAATTTCGGAAAAAACCTCTTTTGCAGATGTATAATGAGTAACGCTGTCAAAGAAATGACAAACAAATATATTAAAAACCAAAGATGCGCAGGGGTAAAACCTCCGTGATATCCTGTTAAATCAGTTTCTTTCGTGAAAAACAATCCATACTGCTGAAAGTAAGTGCCTGTATATCCGTTAAAGAACACTTCCGCAGTATAGGTCATTACCGGGACAAGTACAAGAAGACCGAATAAAAACGGAATGAGAAGTTTTTTTGTCCGTTCAGCTATAAATTGTTTATCTGTTCTATTCAGAAGAGCATATTTACAGCTCATGCCTGCAATCGTAAACAAGAATGTCATATACCACGGATATACAAAGGTCGAAAACGCATAAAGAGCAGTGTTTGTGTGCGACCATATGTAAAACCCGCTGTATTCGCCCCCGCTCCAGTTCTGTGCGGCATGGAACGGAAAAAGCAGCAGAGTCTCCTGCCATCTTAAATTATCTATGTAATATTTTCTCTCCACTT
>CAYOFP010000022.1:0-28093 GCA_964403505.1 uncultured Lachnospiraceae bacterium | reverse complement strand
CAAAAACAGGCAGAACAAGTCTGTTTTCGGGACTTGTGTACTGTTATGACTGCAAGGCGAAGCTACACTTTGCAGCGGCAAAGAGTATAACGAGAAATCAGGAACATTTCCGCTGCTCCAACTACAAGTCAGGGCGAGGCAAATGTACAGTACACTATATCCGTGATGTTGTGTTGGAGCAAATCGTATTGGAAGCCGTTCGGAATTTATCCGATTTTGTTCGCTGTTATGAGCCGGTATTCCTGTATATGTTGGCAAAGAAGAAAAATGCAATGCGGCAGAAAGAATACAAACGGCTTCAGCAGGCGGTGGAGAACGGCACAAAGAGAATAGCGGAAATTGATAGGCTGATTGAAAAGGTCTTTGAGCAGAACGCAAGCGGCGTTCTCTCCGATGAACGGTTTGCCAAAATGCTCCAAAACTACGAAAAGGAGCAGAAAAGGCTGACACAGGAGGTTTCGGATAATCAACAGACCTTGCAAAACGCCGAACAGCAGGTAGTGGATTTAAGGCTGGTACTGTGTACTCTTCGGGAGATGACTAACATTCAGGAGCTTACGCCTACCCTTGTCAATTCGCTGATCGAGCGTATTGAAGTTCACAACAACGACAAATATGACGGTCATTGCCATGTCAAGGTGGACATCTATTTTTACGGCGGTGGGAATGATTGATATTCCCACCGAGAAAGAAATTCTTGCTATGATGGAGGAAATACGGAATAATCCGCAGGACTTCAAATTTGTAGCATAGCAAAAGATACGGCGCAGCACCTTAATCGGTACTGCACCGTATCCCCTACATAATTACTTCCTTATCTGGCGGCAGCTAAAGCGTCTGCCTTATTTTATTTCGTTTATTGCGCTGATAATACCCGTTTTTTTGAGTATCTGATATGTAATGACACCGATACTTCCGCCCACAAGCGCCTGAGCTACATTACCGACAAGATCCTCGATCGCCATCGCATATCCGAAAAGAATCGCACCGTATATAAAATACCCGGATATCATGATAAGCTCAGCCAAAGCGACGCCCAAGATCATAAAGAATAACTTCTTGCTTTTCCTGCATACAAGGTACACAGCGAGAGCCATGAGTCCCTTGATCAAAAAAGTTGCAGGTGCAAAAACAGAATAGCCGAGCAAAATATCGGCAAGCGCCGAACCTATGCCGGCTGCCAAAAATGAGTATACAGGTCCTAAAAACATCGCTGTTATCACAACAAAGCAATCACCCAGATTTGCGTATCCTCTGCCAGGCAGCGGAAACGATGCAAGCGTGCCAATTGTGATAAAGGCCGCAAGCAGTCCTGCGAGCACTACGGCTCTTGTTTTTTTGTCTTTCACGTTATTATTCCTACCTTTCTTATAGGTTGCTTGTATTGTACCACTATATTTCTGTTTTGTCAATAGGATTATTGAACATTTAATAAAAATCCCCTTTGCAGACCCAAAGAAACTTTTTAAAGTCTGCTGAAGGGGATCATATCAATAATCAAAGGGGCTTTTGCATTATTTTTTTGACTTCATGTACCGTCTTTGCTCCGAGTATTTCTCGAAGCTGTTCCCGCTCAAATACCGACTCGCCGATGACCTTACGTGTATTCAGCACCGACGGAGGATTGACGCTGAATTCGTCAAGCCCCATAGCAACGAGCATCGGTATGAGCTTCTCGTCGCTTGCCGCCTCGCCGCACATACCGACGGTGATCCCCGCAATGTGAGCGTTTTCAATCACTTTATTTATCGCTCGCAGGACAGCCGGATCCATCACGGAATATAAATATGCGACATCGGCGTTCCCTCTGTCTGTCGCCATAATATATTGCGTGAGGTCGTTTGTGCCTATACTGAAAAAGTCCGCATACTTTGCCAAAACATCCGACATCATGACCGCCGCGGGAGTTTCTATCATGATACCTAATTTGATATCCTTATCATAAGCGATTCCCTCTTTATCGAGCTCACTTTTTATATCATCGAGCATACTCCGCACCGTAAGGAGCTCGTCAAGTGACGATATCATGGGCACGAGGATCCTGATATCGCCGTAAGCGCTCGCACGCAGGAGCGCACGCAGCTGCGTTTTATATAGCTGCGGATTGTTAAGGCAATATCTTATCGCCCTGAACCCGAGAAAAGGGTTTTCCTCTTTTTTTAACCCCAAATACGGGATATCTTTATCTCCGCCGATATCAAGCGTCCTTACCGTCAGCACTTTTCCTTTTAAGGCAAGTGCGGCGCTTTTATACTCATCGAATTGCTCCTCCTCGGACGGGACGTCCTCTTTATCCATGAAGAGAAATTCCGTGCGGAAAAGTCCCACACCCTCGCCGTCATTTGAAAAGACCGTGCTGATCTCGGCAGGAGAGCCAATATTGCATAACAGCTCGATCTGCCGCTTATCGCAGGTCAGTGTCGGCTTCAATCTATATTCCTTCAAAGCATCCTGCTTTTTGATATGCTCGGTTCTCTTTTTTCTGTATTCATCGCAAAGTTCACTTTTCGGGTCGATGTATACCTTTCCCTCATCGCCGTCGACGATGACAAGGTCTCCGTTTTTGACAGCATGGCAGATTCCTGCGGCGCTCAAAACCGACGGTATCCCAAGCGCACGTGAGAGAATAGCGCAATGGGAGGTATAGCCTCCGCACTCCGTTATGATCGCCGCCACGTTTTCCTTTTCCATTCCCACCGTCATAGAGGGCGTCATATCCTTTGCGACGATCACAGTATCGGGCGGAAGTGACGAGACATCGACTCCCTCTTTCCCCGATAAGATATTGATGACAGAGCGCTTAATATCATCGATATCGGCCGCTCTCTGTGCGGTAAATTCATCGCCTGAAGATTTCAGCATACTGACATAATCTTCACATACCGCATGAAAAGAATACTCTGCGCACATTCCGTTTTCTATGCGCTTTTCCACTTCACTTTCAAAGAACGGGTCACGTATCAGATAAATATGCGACCGTATGATTTCCGCTTCTTTTTCTCCTACGGTTACGGTACTTTTGTTTGCTAACTCTTCTGTCTGATCACAAAAAGAGTCAACCGCATCGTGAAAGCGCTTCTTTTCGGCCGGAATATCGTTTACTTTCTTTTTCGTTACGGCAATATCGTCATCGTCGATCAGGCAAACACGGCCGAGGCCGATTCCCGACGACGCTCCGATGCCCATTATTATTTCATTATTTTTCATTCGCCAAAACCCGATTCAAAAAGAGATACAGCTTCATCGAGCATCGCCTGCTCATCTTCACCGTCGCAGCGTATCTCGATCTCATTTCCGCATTTAATACCGCCTGCCATAAGATTCATAACGCTTTTCGCATTGATACTGTTTCCGTTATGCAAAAGGCAGATATCTGCGCTGTATTTCGTCATCGCCTGCGATAGAGCAGAAGCCGGGCGCATATGAAGTCCCTGCGGATTTTTTACTGTCAAAACTTTCGATACCATATTAAGTTTCCTCCGTTACTTTCTTTTTCAATGCTGCAAGAGCAAGCATACCGACTGCCGAACCGATCAAAAGAGATGCGATATACCAGAGCACATTTCCGACGACCGGGAAAACGAACACCCCTCCGTGCGGCGCCTGTAAAGAGCACCCGAACAGTGCCGACAGAGCTCCTGCCGCAGCCGATCCGATAACGCAGGACGGTATCACACGAAACGGATCTGCCGCCGCAAACGGTATCGCTCCCTCCGTGATAAAGCAAAGCCCCATAACATAATTAACAAGTGCCGACTTTCTCTCATCCCTTTTGAATTTATGAGAAAAGAATGTTGCACACAGGGCGATGGCGATCGGCGGTACCATACCGCCGATCATGACCGAAGCCATGATCTGATAGCTCGCAGGAGTGCCGCTTGCGAGCAAGCCTGTACCGAATACATATGCCGCCTTATTAAACGGTCCTCCCATATCGATCGCCATCATCGCACCGAGCACGCCGCCGAGCAGGACGATGCTCGCAGAGCCCATTGAGTTTAAAAAATCCGTAATGGCAAGATTGAGTCTGCCGACGATAGGATTTACCAAGCACATAAATGCACCTATTAGTATAATACCGAACAGCGGATAGACAAATACCGGCTTTATGCCCTCCATGCTATGCGGCAAAAACGCAAATATCTTTTTCAGAGCAAGTACGATATATCCTGCGACAAATCCTGCCAAAAGCGCTCCGATAAACCCAGAGACCGCCGTGCTATCCCCCGTCGGCATGGCAAAGGTCGAACCGAGCGTCGCAATAGCTCCGCCGACAAAGCCGACAGCGAGCGCAGGCCGATCGCCGATGCTCATCGCAATAAAACCCGACAGCACGGGAAGCATATAGCCAAAAGCAATACCGCCGATGTTCTTAAAAAACGAGGCGAGCGGTGTGTGCGTGCCGAATGCAGCGTCTGTCGGCGCTCCTGCCATCGTATCGATAAGAAAGGCAAGCGCTATCATGATGCCGCCGCCTATAACAAACGGCAGCATGTGAGAAACGCCGTTCATCAAGTGCTTATATACACGCC
Source organism: uncultured Lachnospiraceae bacterium (assembly GCA_964403505.1). Taxonomy (GTDB): domain Bacteria; phylum Bacillota; class Clostridia; order Oscillospirales; family CAG-272; genus CAKSEI01. The sequence goes on along the minus strand of CAYOFP010000022.1, from coordinate 23,561 downwards.
GTCCTGCACTTTCACCATCGTTTGTATCGCTGTGCGCTTCTTTTTCCGCATGAAAAACGGGCACATCGCCGGAGAGCGCTCTGTCGATCAGCTCTTTCGGTTTTTTTATGCCGTCTGCGACCTTTGTAAACAGCACTTTTTTCCCGTCAAAACGGGCCGTTTCTACCTTTTTATCGGCGGCTACGATTACCGCATCACAATCTCTGATATCATCATCGCTCAAAATGTTTTTCGCTCCGCTTGAGCCGTTTGTTTCGACTTTGATCGGGATTCCGAGCTCCGCCGCCTTTTGCTCCAACGCCTCTGCCGCCATGAAGGTATGTGCGATTCCCGTCGGGCATGCGGTCACGGCGAGAAGCCGATACTTTCGCGCAGTATTTTCCTCTTGTTTTTTGTCCTTTTGTGCTTCATATTTATCAATAATTTTCAAAAAATCCTTTTTGTCTTTTGCGCTCATAAGTTCAGTTCGGAATTTCTCATCCATCAGCAAAACTGTCAGACGTGATAAGACCTCTAGGTGCGCTTCTCCTTCGGGAGTCGCGGCGATCATAAATATAAGTTTGCTCGGCTTACCGTCCAGCGCTTCGTAATCGACGCCTTCCGGCACGGTGATCGCTGACAGACCCGTCTTTTTCACCGACTCTGACTTGCAATGAGGAATCGCAATGCCATCCCCGATCGCAGTAGTTCCCTGTGCTTCCCTCGCTTCGATACCGAGTCTGTATGCCTCGGCATCCCTCAGATTACCTGCTCTTTCCTGCAAAGTGACAAGATGCGTGATCGCATCTGCCTTGCTTTTAAGCGTTATATTCAATTCGATCGCGTCTGCGCAAATCAAGTCTCTTATTCTCACGGCGAATCTCCTATCAATTTATAGATTGAAACAGCTCTGTTATCTTTTCTTTCTTCCCGAGTTCATATGACATTGCGGTAGCACCGCCTGCCGACGCCCCCATCTTCAGAGCGTATAAATAATCATTTGATTGCAAATATCCTGCGATAAATCCGGCAACCATGGAGTCCCCTGCGCCTACGGTATATACGGGCTTTCCGCCCACTGCGCCGGTTTTGAGAGTCTTACCGTCCTCGCACAGCAATATCGCCCCCTCTTTTGCCATAGAGACAAGCACGTTTCTCGCTCCTTGCCTCTGAAGCTCCTTTCCCGCAATCACGATATCCTCTTCATTTTCTAATTCTTTTCCGACAATTTCAGACAGCTCTGATTTATTCGGTTTTATCAAAAAAGGAGAAAACTTCAAAGCCTGCTTCATGAGCTCTCCTGTTGTGTCGACAATATACATTATATTTTTTCCCGATAATCTCTGCATGATCTGCGAATAAATATCGGGGGGCAGGGTGTCAGGAACAGAACCGGCGATAACGAGGATATCGCCATCCGACATCTCCTCTGTTTTTTTATACAGTTCCTCAAGCTTGCTCTCGGGAATCTCGGGACCGCGTGCGTTGATCTCTGTTTCCTTTTCGCCTAACAGCTTAACGTTTATGCGTGTATTTGCATTGTCAAGGGAAACAAAATCGTGCTTAATCCCACTATTATTGAGCCTGTTTATAACCTCGTCGCCTATAAAGCCGCCGATGAATCCCAGTGCGACTGAATCTGTATCAAGCTCATGCAATATAAGCGAAACATTGATTCCCTTTCCGCCGATATATATTTTTTCATTATTACTGCGATTTACTTTTCCGAAACTAACCTCATCCGCACGCATCACATAATCCAGCGCAGGATTCAGAGTTAATGTATATATCATATGATCACTCCCGTCTCATTCTACCCATTTTTGCAAACAAAAAAACAATATCATGCAAAATAGTTTCGATATATAAAAGAATCGGAGGATTCTATCCTCCGATTCTTTTTTCAGGCAGTGCCTCAACATTCTTTATTTTTCCTTTTATTCATACTGATCCAAAGAATTCCCGCAGTTATGGATACTATTGACCATAAACAGCCAATTGGCAAAATATTAAATATAGGCGCATTTGTATCTCTAAACCAATTCAAAATAAAACGCACAGCTCCATAAATTATCAAAAACAGACCATAGCGATTACCATTATAGGCATTCTTTTGTTCTAACACCAACAAAATTGCAACTATAATAAAGGCACATGTCATCTCAACAATCTGACTTGGAAATACAACGCTCTCATTTAAATCGTTTACATACAAAACGATCCCGGCACAGCAACCGCAAGACGCACAATAAATTTTTCCAATAGCAGCTGCCAGAGCTACACTTGGAGCACAATAATCCATAAATCTATTATATGGTAACTTAAAAGCCTTCGACACTCCGATCATAGCAATAGGAACTAAAAATACGGAACCGTAATATGAGATCGGACCAAAATTTCCCGACTCAAAATACCCAAGCAGGTATGCACCCAAGATACCTTCAAAAACAATTATGGCACCAATAATTGCTGATTTCAAAATATGTATTTCATATTTTTTTCTACGAGCAATTGTTATCAACACGATTGAAAGTGTAATCAATGTAAAAAAAAGCTGTCGTGACATATCAATAAATTCCACCATTCTATAAAATTAATGTATATGGTGCGGCAACATGATTTAAAACACACCAATTATAGAGTACCACGCTTTTTCGAATAAGTCAATATATAATTTACTGAAAAATGTTGCGCCTTTTGTATATAACAAGTGCGCTACGGATGATTTCTAATCGTTAAAAAGAACACAGGTAGTGAAGGTGATCGTCTTCGGGCCATAATTATACTGAACATTGGCTGATACGCAAATATCGTTTACCATCAGGCCGTATGCCTCCATGGAGGTAAAAGCTTCCTCATGGAATCGGCAAGGGCGGTCGGGGCAGGTACATTCGACGCAGTTTGTGCATGTGCCTGCACTCATCGGAAGACAGGAAATATTCTTTTCCGAAAGGCGTTGCACAAAATCGGCAAGCTTATTCTTTACCTCCTGTTCCGTTTGCTTCATACATTCAAAATCAAAGTCGTCTTCCATCGTTCCCGTCATTTGCAGGATGATGCCTGTGTTAAACCGCTTTGCTTTTTCGGCACTTTCCGAGAGTGTTCCGCAATACGGCGGACAAGTCCAGCGTTTGCCGTAGCTGCCGCACCGCCCGGACCTGCACATATCCCGAACATCCTGCCGGAAAGAGAGTGTATCGGTCTGAAATAATCCGAAATGTGAGAATCCGACTTCTTCTGCCAAACGCAGCATCAAATATGATATGGTATTTTCCGGAAAGAACATTTCATCAATATAGTTTTCGTTAAACTCCGGCATACCGCTGAGGTCGATACATTCCGCATTACAGGCGATGGCGTGAGCGCTCGCCTTTAACTCCTCGCTTGTCAGCATGGCCGCCGCACCTTTCAGTGCGGCATTTCCGAGTATTTTTATCCTGTTTTTCAGTGTAGCAGGGAATAAACCGATCCTGACAGCTGAATTGATATTGATATGGCTTCCGAAGCCTCCTGCGACATAAAAAGTCGATATCTCATCTTCTTTTGTATCGGTAATATCGAGAAGCGTTTGGATCCCTGCCGCAATCGCAGCTTTGGCAAGCTGTACCGAGCGTACATCACGCCGTGTCAAAACGATATTCTCGCAAACGGTTACATCCTTGCCTTCCATAGCGCCCGTTTCATCGATCGTACCGTTGTCGAGCAGGCAGGCGATCGCATCAATGACCCCTGAGCCGCACAAACCGACGGCGGGTGCATTTCCGATGGTCTGAATCATCAGGTCATCGCCGCACAGAGTGACCCTCTCGACCGCACCGTGAACACTCTGACATCCGCAGGAGATCCCCGCCCCCTCAAAGACAGGCCCTGCCGCTGTAGAGGCTGCGTAGAGCTTGCCGTTCTTCCAAAGAGCGATTTCGCCGTTTGTCCCGATATCGCAGAGAAGAGATATCTCCTCCTTATCGCACATTCCGCTCTCTAACACGGCGCAGGTAATGTCAGCACCTACGAAAGCATGCATACATTTCGGCAGATACAGCGACCGGTCAAGAAACACCGTCTCCTCACCAAAAAGATGATCTGCGTGGAAAGGCGCACAAGACAAGGTCTTTGGATCTCTGCCCTGAAATAAGTACAGCATGGTAGTATTTCCGGTGATGCACCATTGGTCAATACGGTCTTTATAACCGCTTTCATCCAAAAGCTTAGCAATGCAGGAAACTATCATGTCTTTTAAAAGTAAAAGCCGACCGTTACATGCAGCCTCAATTCTTCCGATAACGTCAGCTGATACCGCAGACTGCGGATTGCGCACGGTTCTTGTATCAAGGCATACGCCCGTTGAAAGATCGTATACCGACAGGGCAACCGTGGTAGTTCCGATATCTACCGCCGCACCGATCAATTCTTCCGAATTACCGCAGATGCTTTGTGCGGAGCCCTCCGCTATAAGTCCGTCATCCGCACGCAGGAGGACGGAGGCATCGCCGTACAGCCTCGCCCGGCAGGAAAGACGGCATCCGAGGGCGACTTCCCTTTCGTCCGGCGCAGAAACATCTCCCGTAATTTCAATAGCGCACTTTCCGCACTGCCCCTTCCCCGCACAAGGATGCGGCATGGCAATACCGTTCTCCTCTAAGACCTCGTGCACGGTCGGAGTACCCTCGAAATCCAATATGTATTTTCTATCTTCATACGATACGGTCAGAATATTCATACGGTCTACCGATTATATTCATCAAGCGCTGCAAAGAACGCCTCTATATTCTTCCACGGGGCGGTGTGCGGTATATCACAGCCGGAAGATAAGATAAAGTTTTTATAACCTCCGCACTTTTTGAGCAGTGACAGCGTCTGCTCCCGTATATGCTCCGGCGTTCCCTTTGCGAAGCAGGAGACGGGATCGAGGTTACCCATAAGTAAAACATCTGACGGAGCGCTTTGCAGCATCTCTTTCATATCAACGGCGTTTCCGAAATGATAAGCCGCCGCTCCCATTTCGTATAAAAGATCCGCCATCTGAGGCACGGAATTACCGCAGTTATGGTAAATAAGCGCAAACTCCCCAGTCTGTGCGAAGTCAATAATCTCTCTGACATAGGGACAGGAAAATTCCTCTGCCAGTTCCGGGCTCAGAATACCGCACAGAGGCTCTGCCATAATGATGCCGTCGGCACCGGCGACCTTCAGCGCCGCAGTGTAATTTTTCAGAAATTCCGTAACCTTTCCTAAAACCTCACGGACAGAATCGGGATCATCATAGCAGGTGTACATGATCTCGGTCACATCCATGAGTCTGCCTGCTAAAGAAAACGGTCCGATAATGCCTGCGAATACCGGCTTATCAGTTATCTTTTCCTTTGCCAATCGTATCGCCTCGATAGCGACAGGGATCCTGCCGGCGGTGAGGTCCGGTACTTTCAGCACCTTTGCCTCTTCCTCATCTGAAATCAGCTGTCCTGTAATGGCAGGCACTTCGTTTTCGCCGAATACGACAGTTGCGCCGAATGCCTCTGCCTCTAAGGAAAGATCCATCAGACTCACCGCCGCTGCGGTATCGGTGGAATGTGCTACAAGCTCCATCGCTTTTGCCTGGAGAGCGGCGCTGTGAAGCATCTCGTTCACGCTCACGCCTAATTTATGCACTGCCGGGAAAGACAGGATCGGCAGGGCGTGTTTTCTTGTATCATAAATTATCTGTTCAAAAAATTGAGTTATATTCATTGTTTATACCTATCAGGACTGCGAAGCACAAAAGCTCGCCGCAAGCTCTGCCGCAGAGGCCGCATCGTCGGTATAGCCGTCTGCGCCGATGGAATCTGCAAATTCTTTGGTAACGGGCGCACCGCCCACCATGATCTTTACTTTGTCACGGATGCCTGCGTCAGCGGCCGCCTTTATCACCTGCTCCATTTCGGGCATGGTGGTGGTGAGCAGCGCAGAACAACAGATGACATGGCAGTCCTCATCTATGGCGGTCTGAATAAATTTTTCAACGGGGACATCCGTTCCGAGATCGATCACCTCTAACCCCTTTCCCTCCATCATCATTTTTACCAGGTTCTTTCCGATATCGTGCAGGTCGCCTTTGACCGTACCGATGCAAACCTTGCCGGATGAAGTGCTCCCTTCTTTTGCGAGGATCGGGCGCAGAACCTCAGAGCCTTTGCTCATCGCACGTGCCGCCATTAAAACCTCGGGGACAAAGATCTCATTATCACGAAATCTTTTACCGATCACATCCATGCCTGCGAGCAGTCCTTCCTTTAAAATCGTCTCAGCGGATACGCCTTCCTCTACCGCCTGACTGACGAATGCTGCGACGTCTTTTGCTTTGCCCTTTTGTAATAATTCCGATATTTCTGTCATTTGTACCATAATTCATATCCTCCCTTATAAAATGCGATCCTTGGAACGCTTTTTAATCGTATCCATAACATACTCTGCCTCTTCCATATTTCCTGCATTGATCACCATATGCAAGCCGCGGCTGGATAAATTGTCTAACAGGGTCTCGATCTCATCGACTCCCGGCGTCAGGACAAGGTTTTTGCCTGCCTTCTGAATTTTTTGGAGCACGCTGACAAATTCAGAGGTCTTTGGCTGTCCTGCGACGGGCGTCCACTGGATCGCCCTCAGTTTTTTTATCGACAACAGTATATCAAGGTGTCTTATCTGCTCTTGACCGTCCAGGTGATACACAGGATAGTCCAAAAACGAAGTCAGTTCTTCGAGTTCGGGAACTATAAAATTCTTGTACATCTCCGGGGAAAACATAACGCTCGAGTCACACTGCATCTGCGCACAGCGTTTCGGCGCCCACAGGTGCATCCAGGAATGGATACTGCCCTCATTATTCTCCTCTACCAAATCAAATAACTGCTGCTGCGTTTCCTTGTAGATCTCAAGAAGCTTCCCGATTGCCTCGTGAACAAAATCCTCGTCGGTGATCATGTCCACTAAGAAATTGTCAGGGCCTCGCATCGCCGCTAGAGCGTCTGCAATGCCGCAGTTGTCTGTCACGGTGACGACATAGTCATTTTTGGATAGCTCGAGCATTTTTGCGATCGCCGCCTTCTGCCTTTCAAACGCCTCCGGGCATTTGAATGATATCTCATCGGCGTCCGGCTCATCGAGGCAGGGGTGAAACCATGCGGTCGTCGGAGCATACTCGGATCTCGAGCCTGCATACTCTGCGATTCCGGCAGTTCCGAAATAAGGAAAGAGGCACGGCATCGCCCCCCACAAATAGTCGTAGCTCTCAAAGCGCTGACGGTGCAACTGATCCGCCTTTTCCGCATCAAAATAAAAGTTTATATTTCCGAAGTCCCGATGATCCGGTTTTGATACTATAATTGCCGCTGAGCAGCGATCTACGGCATCACGGTTCCAATATGCCGTCATCCGCTCCTTAATTTCATTAAAATGTTCCTGATAAAGCATTTCCCTGTTCCGTACCTTTCTATCGTATAGACAATACAATCAGCATACAATGCGCCTCGCACAGTCGAATTAATTCTCCGACTGCGTTATCGTCCTTGACAAACGCATAGTTTGCCTGCGTCCTCTGCCTTGTCGGAAAACGAATTCGACTGTGTGAGGTCGAAGATTTTTCACACAATTCCCGTCGATGGATGCAAGGTGCGCACTTGCAGGCGTATTGTCCATACGCCAAAAGGGCGCACCGCAGTAGGCGCGGCGGGAATTGCGTGAAAAACGCATTGTATGCTGATTGTATTGTCTATCTATATTTTATATCGTATACACATCGGATTTCCTCAACTGATTTTCGCATTTCTTGCACTATTTTACGATTTTTGTTTGACATATTATTCAAGACATGTTATAGTAGAATCAGAAGGACGGTGACGGTATGGAGTACATAACGGATATTTTTTTGCCGGATAAGGATTTTCCGTTTGCGATACAATACGGATCGGGCTTTTCTGCGGAAGATGAGAAAAATCAAACGGCGTACATGCACAACCATCACTGCCTGGAAATCAATTTCTGTCTGTCCGGAAATGGACAGTATATTATTACAGATGACACTTATCCGATCTGCCGGGATGATATTTTTATTATCAATAATTCAGAGTATCATATGGCGCTCAACCGTTCGGGCGATATGCGCCTGATGGTGATCATCTTTGACCCTGAGCTTATCTTAGCGGGAAGCGATGATTATCAGTATATCCGCGCCTTTTTCGAGTGGAAAGACGGCTTCAAGCACCGACTGCCGGGAGAGATCTTTGCGACCGAGGAGATGAAAGGCATCTTAAAGTCCATTGAGACAGAATGGGAGACGAAAGCAGTCGGATGGCGGCTGGTCATGAAGTCACTACTTCTGATGCTTTTGGCGCTGATCTATCGGCGATTTGAGAAAACGGAGGGGTGCTCGGAGAAGATACAGCGATTCCAGAATAACTATATTAAGCTTTCGCCTGCGATCCGATATATCGAGGAACATTTTAAGGAATCGATTCCTCTTTCGGTTTTGGCCCGGGAGGTACATATGAGCGAGACTTATTTCTCCTCCCTTTTTTCTCAAACGATAAACTGTACCGTATCCGAATACCTGATGCGTATGCGGCTGAAAAACGCCTGTGTATTGCTCAGCACTACCGGCCAAAGCATTATATCCATTGCGATGGAATCCGGCTTCAGAAACATTTCGTATTTTAACAGAGCATTTTGCAAAGCATTCGGAATTTCACCGAGTGAATACCGGAAAGGTGTAGCCGAAAGGCGAAATTAATAAAAATTATAATAATTACAAGGAGAACATTATGCCTGATATTTCACAAATTGACAAGAATTTTTCCATCCCGACGAGTATTGACACCTCGAAGCTCGATCTGTATCCCGTCACTGACGCACCCTTTTCCATCCACGGGCTGATTCTACCGCAAAACTCGGACGACCGCTTTCGCCGGATGCCTGCCAACATCGCACGCACGGTAAACGACGGTGTATTCGCCCTGCACACTAATACTGCAGGCGGCAGAGTGCGTTTCAAGACCGATTCCGAGCGCATTGCGATCTTTGCTTCTATGGGGCAAGTAGGCAAAATGTCACACACCGCCCTGACCGGAACCGGAGGGTTCGACCTTTACTGCGACGATCAGTTTACAGGCCTATTCGCTCCTCCGGTTAATTACGACACGGGATTCAGCTATGTCTGTGCTACGCGCAGACCTGATATGAAAGAGGTCACGATCAATTTTCCGCTTTACAGCGAGGTACGTTCGCTCACGGTCGGTCTCGATCGCGGATCACGCCTCGAGGCGGCAGACCCCTACCGCATTCCCTGCCCGATCGTCTATTACGGCTCATCTATCACGCAGGGTGCGTGTGCCTCCCGCCCCGGAAGCGCCTATCAGGCGATCATTTCCCGTCGGTTCGGGTGTGATTTTATCAATCTCGGCTTCTCCGGAAGCGCAAGGGGGGAAGATGCGATCGCCGATTATATCGCAGGATTATCCATGTCGGTCTTTGTCTATGACTACGACCACAACTCGCCGACGGTGGAGCATCTGCAAAGCACCCACGAGCGGATGTTCCTGCGCATTCGCGAACGTCATCCCGACCTTCCCATTGTCATGATCTCCCGACCGCAATGTCCGCTGTCAGAAGAGGGGTATCTGCGTCGCGATATAATACAGACGACCTACCGCAACGCCCTCGGGCGCGGGGATAACAAAGTGCGGTTTATCAACGGCGAAGAATTTTTCGCACGGAATCGCGGAAACTGCGAGACGGTCGACGGATGTCACCCGAACGACCTCGGCTTTATGTGCATGGCACAGAGGATCGGCGATGTGATCGAGGATCTGCTCAAATAAATTGATGAAAAAGAATTTATTATTATCAGCTTTTTTTGGCATTGCTTTCGCCATACCGATTTACTTGATTTGCTCTTTCGATAGTCCTGAAGACGCAATCACTTGGGCTCTTTTTTCCGGTTTATCTTTCTGTTTAATATTATCTGTTTTTCTATTACTGCATGAAAAATTCATGAATAAAAAATATAGTGAAATAGAGAAAACTATATCCTCTCTGTTTTTTCATAAAACAAATGGAAATTTCAATCTTGGGAACGGAAAAGTCAGAAACGGCAACATTTACTTTTGTGAAACAGGAATTGTGTGCATATCTCTTGAGACAAAGCCATATTGTAAAGCTGAGATACCAATTCAGGATATTGAGCGATATGAATTTAATATTATACATCTAAATATCTATACAAAAAGCGGTAAATTGTTTGCAATAACACTTCCTGATGCAGAGAAAACAATCAACATTTTAAAACAAAAAGAATGGATCCACTGACATGTGGCTCCATTCTTTAAATTTACTAGACAAACCGAGTATCCATAACGGAATCCGTTATGGATACTCGGTTTGTCTGTTTATATACCCTCACAGGATACTCCAATCGATCTTCCTATCTTTATAGTAATACTCCCTGTCGTGCTCGCTTACTTCCCGTAAGACCCTACACGGATTACCTACGGCTACAACACCGGACGGCAGATCCTTTGTCACAACACTGCCTGCGCCGACCACTACATTGTCTCCGATCGTAATACCCGGAAGGATGATCGCCCCTGCACCGATCCAACAATTTTCACCAATATGAACAGGCATATTATACTGATATCCCTTTTCACGGAGCTCCGACAGAATCGGATGTCCTGCGGTGGCGACGGTAACATTCGGCCCGAACATCGTATAATCGCCTACATAAATATGCGTGTCATCTACACAGGTGAGATTAAAGTTTGCATATACATTTTTTCCAAAATGGACATGAGCACCGCCAAAATTGGAACGGAACGGCGGCTCGATATAACAGCCCTCTCCGATCTCAGCAAACATTTCTTTTAACATTGCCTGACGCTTTTCTCCCTCTGTCGGGCGGGTCATATTGAACTCATAAAGACGGTCAAGGCATTTTGTCTGCCATTTCATGATCTCTTCGTCACCGGGAAAATAGATTTCTCCCGTATGCATTCTTTCTTTCATAACGCTCATGATACAGTCTCCTTCAACATAATTATTCTTCTGCCCTGTCACAGCGCACGGTCAGACGGCTCTGTCCGCTGTAATTACATGTAAACAGCGATAGATCAAATTCACCTGCCGTCATATCCTTCACCGCCGTCGCAACAAGCATCTCCAATTCCTGCACTTTATAACAATGCCTCACACCGTCCATATCGGTAAAATACACCTTATCTCCTTCGGAAAGGCGGGAAAGTGCGCCAAAATGTCTTGTATAGTTATGTGCGGCAATCACAAGATCGTCTGTTTTCGTGCTTCCGCTGTAACGGCAGGGTGCGAGCTTCATACGGGTATCATCCCATACGGACATAACCGGAAGCTCAAGCTCCAGCGAGGGAATGAATAGATAGCCGATATATCCGTAACCGTCAATCTCAACTTCTGTCATTCGATCATCATAAGGGTCGGGATAATTTGACGATAGACCTGTACCGTCATTTCTTCCATCTAATTGTTCTATCAATTTCGGCATGATCTCATTCACGGACAACTCTGCCCTCCGAGCCTCATTCCTGTTCCATAAGAACAGAGACAGTGCTGCCAACATCAGCATAGCCCCCAAAACCATACAAACAATCCCGAGTTTATTTCTCATCACAAGTTCTCTTTCTTCCGAAGCGCAGAATCCAGCCGCACGAGAAAAGCAAGAGTCCCAGTGTCACGAGCACCGGAATCGGCCAGTTTAACTGCCCTGTCTGAGGCAATTTAGGATCTTCGGGTTCTTTCGGAGGAGGATCAGTTTCCATTTCTTTTTCAAGTTCAACTTTAGGTGCGGCATTTACATCATAGACATACCTGCCGTCTTCTACATTCGGTACGCTGATTAAGAACGGGACAGCCCTATTGTACCCGTCGGCAGCATCATGTTGTACAAGAAGATAGAGGCCGAGCTCTAAATCAGAAAATACAGCAGTTCCATCACTGCCGATATTTTTTGTTGTTCCTGTTATCTCATGTTTCTCGGCATAGCCTTGCAGCTCTGCGGCTAATTCAGAGGACTGCACATCACTAAAATTTGCATCACAATCTGCAAATGCATCGACAGGCGTAAAGCTGTATTTGCCGTCCTGCTCAGATACTTTGCCGACACGGTACATCGTCATAGTTCCTCCCAGAACAACAGTATTTCCGCAATGCATGGTAACCGTAACAGATCCCTTAAGAGCAAAATCAGGCACATCATATGCGCAAGTCGGAAATGCCGCGGCACATAGCAATATCAGCGAAAGAGAAAGGGCAAATATATATTTGAATCGTTTCATAAGCCTTTTCCTCCTCATTTTTTCTTGCGTGTTTTTATGATCAGTACGAAAAGTAAGATCAGAAGCATGGGAATCGCCACAAGCGGAGCCACGATCAGCGGATCTATCTGCAATGCGTCTGATGTTACACGAACAGTCTTTGCTTCCTCAGTATTCTCGATACGGTGTCCTCTTACTAAAAGACGGTGGGTATTGATTCCGTAAGGAGTACAGGTAACAAGCGTACAGTAATCCATACCGCTTACGATCTGCAGCGCCCCCGTATCCTGCGGCTCAACGATGAGGATCTGATCTACCTCATAGGTCAGCGTTTCCTCCAGCACGCACAACATGAAGATATCGCCCGTGCTGAGCTTATCAAGATCGGTAAACAATTTTGCGCTAGGCAGGCCTCTATGCCCGGAAAGAACGCAGTGGGAACTTTCACCGCCCACCGGGAGCGAGGTCCAGTCGATATGCCCCACGGCAATCTGCAGAATATTTTCTTCCGTTCCGTGATAGATCGGCAGAGTGCAGCCGATCATAGGAATCTCGATATACCCGATAATACCGTTTCCCGATACATTCAGAAGCTGTTCATACTGTTTTTGTTCTTCCTCTGTAACTGTGGGACGGTAGCCTTTTTTTGACAGCTCCGCATTATAGTTTATTGCATCGGATAAAAGCTTTTCATAGGTATCATCGTCCAGATTCGCAACACTTCCCGCATAATCGGCGACCGCACGGGACTGATGCAAAGAATTGACATAGTCGCTGACAGTCGGGTACAACAACAGGGACAAGCCTGCAAGAAAAATAAGTATCAACAGTATTGTTGTAAAATGTCCTTTCTTATTCATGCAAAATTCTCCTTGTTGTTGTACAGAAGCGACCCGCAGGCCGCTTCCGCACATCACACATTTTTAGTTAATGCCCGTTATCTCTGAACATCCTCAACATTGCTTACGCGCTTTCTGGTAATAAGCAGTACAGCTGCACCGACTACAAGCAGTCCGCCGATCACATAGAAGATCGTTGTACCGATACCACCGGTAGAAGGAAGCAGAGAACCGGTCTTGTTAATTACCTGAACGCCGCCCTTATCGTATTTGCCGTCTGCGGCAAATTGTGCCTTAAGATTCGTATCCGTAATCTCAAACTCCTTCGGTGCATCAAGCAGATTATATCCGGTCGGTGCTTCGGTCTCCTTCAGATAATAAGTTCTTCCGGTATTGTCAACAAAGCTTCCGCCCAGACCGCGGATGATCACATTGCCTGCCTCGATCTCAGTAACCGTATTCGTTTCGCCGGCAGCGGCAACACGGTAAACCGTCTTTCCGCCTTCTTCACCTTCCAGTTTTACAAAGCTGACCTTGTTCGTCAATGTACCGTTCGAACGACCCGTATACAGTTCGAATTTTGCGTTGTTAAGAACGACCTTTTTGTCATCGGTTTTGACAAGCTCCGCCTCATAGACATGGGTAGTTGTCGTGGATTTTGTCACCTCGACATTATTCGTACCGTAGGTCATATGGAGTTCGTTGGGGTTGCCCTCACCGGCGATAACGGCTTTTCCGTTCACATAAGCACAGTACTCGATGAAAATCGTTCTCTTAAGTCCATCGGCTACGGTCAAATCTGCATTTAAAACAGTCTGAAGGAAACTATCCTTAAATATGATCTGGAAGCATGCGTCTTGATCCTCATGCTCAACACCCTCAGTCTTGTAATCAAAATAAGGAGTCATATCGGTTTTGCCGGCAGCTGGGTCATAAACAACATAATCGGTTATCGCAGCGTCTTTATCTGCATAATAAACCTTTGTAATAGAATCAAAAGTCAATCCCTCGGAAATTATATCGTAGAGAACATAATTTGTCGCACCCGGCTGAACATTTACCTGAAGACGGAATTCAACCTTCTCTCCGATACTCTTTGAGTTCCTGGAATCCCATTCTTTGTCAGCATTTCTCTTTACCTGTTTGAGAATACTGGGCAGCTTATTCTTTACTACAATGGTAGCATCAGGATCTGTTGTATTCAGTACGAACATCGTACCGGCAGATGTGTCAACCAAAAAGTATCCGAGACCGAGATCCGTAAACTTCACATCATACTTATCTGTGCTGCCGGCAACAGGGGTAACCGTAATTTTATCGGCGTCCGGCAAACGCTGCTCTCCGGCTTCGCCCAGGTAATCGACCATCTGCTCATAGCCAATCTGATTGTCGGCATTCGCAGGATCTTCATTCCATGTGTTGATCGCCGTCATCAGATTCGATGCGATAGTCTTTACCGTAGCGCTGTCGTCCGAAGCATTGGCAAATGCTGCTCTTAACTGCACATAATAGGTGGTATCATCCTTAGGCGCCAGCTCAAAAACCTCTTGTCCGCCGATTTTCATATTCTTGACGGTATCATATAGCTTGCTGTCTTTTTGAATCGTATAGGAATAGTGGCCGTTTGCAGCATCATAGCTTTCCAAGTCAAAAATCTTGTAAACAGTATAGCTGTTTCCTTTTAATGCGCCCTCGATGGTAAGCGAGGTTGCCGGTGTGTCGCCTTCTTCCGCAAATACGGGTGCTCCAAGTGCTAATATCATAAGCACTGAAAGCAGAAGAGCTAAAATTCGTTTTGTTTTCATTTTTTTGTTTTCCTTTCATAAATAAAAGTTTTTTTGTTGTTTTTCTGTCATGAATTGCGCGATATAATTTACAAGTCCGGAGGGACAGCTGACCTCCTTCCTCGTTTATATTTTATATACAACAGAATTCCTGCACACAGCCACAGTAGCAGTCCTCCCGTAATATAATTATTTGTTCCTCTCCCGCCTGTTTCGGGAAGCTTATAGGAAGTTTTATTGATACATTTGATCACAACCGGGCCGTCCAGTGTGCCTGATACGGTATCGCTCTGACCGCTCGTCATACTGTCTATGACCCAGCTCACCCGATACCCGTCTGTGGAGAGCTCACGAACCGTCCACACCGCTCCGTTCGGTATGCCGTAAACGGTTACAGTCTGCAATACCGTCAGCCGTATTTCGGCTTTTCCGTCTATAAACTGAACAGACTCTTCATCTACAATTTTGTCGTCTGCGGTTTTCACTACCTCAAAAGAGCCGCTTACAGGAACGCCGTTTGAATACCTCAGCTCTATCTCAAAAACAAATTCTGTTTCAGTGTCCGGCGTAACGCCGACGATCTCTTTGCTGAGCGTCAGTTCCTTCATAAGAATGTTGGTAAAGAATATACTTTCACTCGCAGTTCCCTCTTTCCATAGTCCTGTAAGAGATGCACTCAGTTCCCCGGCAGTGCGCGTTACTGTTACTTCTGCAATATACACGCTCTGATCAAATGTGGTCGAGCGGTCAGCTGCGTCGGATAGCTCCGTGATCTTATAGTACAGCTTTGTTTCCGGGTTCAGGTAAACGCTCGCCGGATACGGCAGGGTAAATACGCCGTCTGCTGAATTAATCACGGTGATTTCGAGCTGCTGTGTCAGTCCGTTCTCCTTTGGTATAGGATCATCGGGACTTACAACCTCCTCCAGCTTAAACTGATATGCATGCTCTTTCCCGTCCGGATTTGAAAGCGTCTTGGAAACGGGAAGTTCTAACGATATCCCGCGCTCGCTGTTCGTAACGGTTACCCGAACGATACCGTCGCTCGATCCGTCTGCGGTCTTCGCTAAAATCACGCCGGTAGCGGAGGTTCCATCAGTTGTCACACCGGTATCACCCGCATAGGATACGGTATATCCTTTGGCGGATTCCTTTGTCTCCTGTATTTCAAACCGCGTCCCGGCAATCAGTCCTGAAAATGTTGCCGTTGCCCCCGGCGGAAGAGAAAGTGAACCCGGCGATTCTATCGTCAACTGCGTCTGTGTACCGTCTGCCTTTGTCAGAATGTATTTCGTCCCGACCGGAATCGGAACGTTGTCCAAAGTAACAGTAAAATCAAAGGTTTGATCCGGCGAATCAAATGACAGCGCTTCCAGTTCCTTTGTGATCTTCAAAGCACCCAACTTGTTGAAATCGACCTGATTGACAAAGGTAAACTGTGTATGCAGTCCGTCCTCAAGCCTTTCCAATGCGCTGTCTACACCATTAAAGGTTTTCTCATTGACCGTTGTATGCGAGATTTCATTTTCCAATACCACCGATCCGTTGGCTTTGACCAGTCCGAACTGTTCAAACATATTCGGATCGAGCAGCTCACGGGCGAAATACCACCTGTGTTCACTGCGTAAGATATCTTCCGTGATACTGAATTCTGCACGCTGTCCCGCTTTCAGGGTGAATATGCCGCCTTTTCCGACAGTTCCGCGGCCTACTAATGTTTCTCCCTCATAGATATCAAAAGAGAAATTCTCAGTGACCATAGAAATATTCGTTTTTTTGCCGTCATCCTCTGCCATCAGAAGCTGGAATTCGAAATCAGGGTTTCCGAGAAGTTCAAGTTTTCCCTGATCTTCCTGCTTAATTTCAAGTTCCTTTGAGACAGAAATTATATTCTTCTTCAAGAGCGGGAAGTTGAATTCGATATTACAGAGACTCGATCCCGCACCGCGCTCAACAAAGTAGAAGTTGAACACATGCTGAGAGAAGTCCTTGAAGGTTCCGTTTTCGTTAAGAACAGACGTATCTTTCCCAGCTGCCGTTAGCAGTGTCTTAAAGTCCGTATTATAACCCGTCGTACTTTTGTCAGCCTTACCGGTTGCATCGTTGTAGCCGTAATATGTAACCTCGCCGGTTGCAAAGTTGATCTCGCCGCCTACCTGACGGTGAACACCCGAAAGATCAAGGAACAACACACCGTCGACATAAACCAGAATATCATCATCTCCAGTAAACTTAAAGATCATATCCTGATCGTTATTTTTTCCGACTTTTCCGTCTTTTGCCTGCATGAAATTCATCTTCATATCCATGCCAAAGTAAAAGTCGGTTTTCTCGTCATAGTCCAATGTGTATAATTGGTCGAGATCTGTCTTTTTGACACGCCAAGATTCTTTGTTTAAACCCAAAAATGTATTTGTGGCTGTAACATTGTCCCAACCGGGATGTTCCTTATTCATCAGCTCGATGAATTTTGTAAGAGCCAAAGAAAGGTTATTATAGTTATTTTTGTCAGTTGTTGATATGCCGATTTGCTTTGCTTTCTCCGCAGCGCTGACTGCAACCGAAGCCAGATACTTTCCGTCGATTTCACTCGATTTCTTGCTCAGCTTTGTGATATCGTTAAACGGCAAAAAGTTACCGAAAGCATACATCATAAAGTTCGGCGTCAGACCGACATTATACAGAACAAACCGGTCTTTTGTACTGTCAAACTGCGCATGGTTTTCTTCACTGTAATAATAATACTTTTGCAGCTCCGGATCGTACTGAAACAAACCGTCGATATTCTTTTGGTTTTGTTTGTTTGCATAAGCACTTTGAGAGAAAAGATATTGTAATGAAACACCATTACCTACAGGATTTGTAAGCTGTGGATATCCGTTTTTCAAAAGCGGATCGACCGCACCTTGCAACGGTGTTTTGGCGGTCGTAACTTGGTTAATTGCACCGTCTCTTCCGGAGTCTTTCGGAATGTCGACTGCGAAAGCACCAAAATTAAAAGTGCCTGTAGTCAACTTCGTCCATGTTTTTGGAGCACCGAGACTTTCTTTTTGAAACCTCGGATATTCAATATTTTCATTCGCCCACCGGTCATTGATGTTATCGCCATAGTTATACAGATTAATATCAATAAACTCATGGGTGTCCGCAGCTGTCAGTTCTTCGATTTGGTTATTTTTATTCGCTTTGGATTTAACAACACTGACAGTTCCGAAATACTTCTCACCGCCTGCCTCAGTTGTTTTATAATCAAAGTCTACGGTAAGATAATCGCCTGCTTTGGCAGAAAAAACATACCGCGCATCGTTACCGTGTACCAAAAGAACAAAGCCGTCACTTGTCTTTGTCTTTAAGTCCTCTTTACTGACATCGTTATCGATAATATTTTCAATTTTAAGCAGGCCGGTTACTGAATCTTTTTCAACAACATATGCTTTCCAATAGACAAATGCATTACCACCCCGCTCTTTTACTGTACTTCCGTTGCAATAAACAAGGCAAGTAGTACCACTCCAGTTTATTTTATTCATTCCATAAACCGGCGCACTGTCTTTCGTTGCATCTGTCGCCAGCGTATCAACCAGCATCCAGTCCAGCGCAAGCAAACGGTCTTTATTCGGAATATCATAACCCTGCCCTAAGGCAAACTCTTCATACATGATCCATGCAGACCATACTTGGCCCTGCAGATCGCTGTAATAGTGCGCATATCCGTCTTCATCTCCGGATTCATCAAAAGCAGTCAGTATTTCTCCGATCTCCTCGAGTGTAGGTAGAGCGTCGATGCGTTCGATCAGTTCCCCTACTTCGTCAGGAGGGTCTTCTAAAGTAATGGCAGGCAGGATCAGCGCATACGTGGTGCAAAATACAACAACACCGGCAAGTATGCTGACAACACGGACCCATGCTTTATGCTGCTGATTTTTTCGAACTGTCCGCTTTATTTCTGCCTGTAACTTCTTTTGCACAACGCACTCACCCCCTTTCTGCCAATGCCTGCTTATATTCGCAATTTACTTAACAGCGCCAAATGAATTAATCGGCCACACTCTGAAAACGATCTTTCCGACGATTTGCTCCTCTGCGATACAGCCTACCGCCGTACTGCGGGAATCTACCGATGTAGACCTGTGGTCTCCCATTACAAAGTACCGCTCATCGGGCACCTGATACGGCAGGGTCAGATCACATTCACCAAGTGCCTTTTCCGTCACATATGGTTCGTCCAGCACTACGCCGTTTACCGATACGGTACCGTCCTCCGCTATATTAACCCAGTCGCCCGGCCCGGCAATCACTCGCTTCACAAGAATCTTATTATTATAATAGAAAGAAAGTACATCTCCCGTGCAAAACTCTGCGCCCTTCAGAGAAACTACGATTTCTCCTTCGTTCAGCGTAGGTGTCATAGAGTTTCCGTAAATCTGCAAAACCGGCAGCCACAGAGTAGCGATCAGAATAGCTACTGCCGCTACAGTGATCAATGTATATACCGTGCTTCGCAAAGCAATATGATAGCGCTTTTTATATTTTACCCTCGCAAGCTCCGCTTCCAGCTTTGAACGCTCGGGAATTTCCGGATGCTTATTTCTCATATTATCACCCGACTTACGTATCTGCCGCAGTTTTGGCGTTTATCTCTGCTAAATATGCACTGCGCTTGACATTTTCCAAATACAAATCGGCCGCTTGCTGTGCTGACTCAAAAATTCCGCTCAGCTTCAGAGATGCTTCTGCGATCGAGCCCACATTCTCCATTACGATCCGTCTGTCTTTGAGGGCGGCATTCGCTTTATCTAACTCATATCTCAGCCGCTCCACCTCTTTGCTTTGCTCAATGAGCATTTCCAACAAATCCGCACGGCTCAGCTTTTTCAGTTCTTTTGTTCCCTTTTTTAACAATGCCGTTTCTCCCTCCTCTGTTATACCTATTTAAGCTTTCAGTTTCTCCGCTAAAGCAAAGCGCACTGAATGCATAAATATATTCATTATATTATATACTACTTACATAAAACAATCAAGAACAAATATTATAATAATCAGTTATGACGCAATCAAAAACTCGGCGAATTATACAAAAGACACTTCAAAATAACAGAAATAAGATATTATATTTCAAAAACGCCGAAAAAGGATCCGGTTCTGATTTTTTCTCAGGCTGTTCTCATATAGAATTGCTTATTTACGTAATTTTGCACATCAATTAATTTACAGCGCAGTAATTATATTTGACAGATAGTATATCATAATTACAAGCTCATGTCAACGTCTGACGATTTTTGTTAAAATAGTATTATAGCGAGGTGACGATATGAATCCAATATACGAATCGGAATATTTGCAGTTAGGTCTGAAAATCGCATACTATCGGAAGCTTCGGGGATTCACACAGGAACAGCTTGCGGAAAAAATCGATCGCACTCCTGCCTTTATCGGTCATGTCGAAGCGCCGAATATCAACAAGGCCGTATCTCTTGATACGCTGTTTGATATTGCAAGAGTTTTGAATGTGCCTGTATATAAATTCTTTATGTTCGACAATGAATGATCTCGATAAGAAAAAGCCAAGCCGTTTTTGTGGCTTGGCTTTCTTCTATTTATACCCTTTGCTTAAATCGCATCGCAAAAATACATCCGAGGATTAAAAAGGCAGCTGAAACGCCGAGGAGAGTCATCGTCTGCGGCGATAGCGGCTCATCAGATTCTGACGTCTTGCCGGAATCAGCCCCCGGGATATCATCCCGATTTCCTTTATCGCTCGGCATTTGCTTATCGCCAAACTCCCCGGTCTTCCGTTTCCCTCAAAAAAATCAGGCTTCGTGCCGCGCTCATCTGTCTCATCCGGCAGTTCCCCATCGGGCATCTTCGGCGGAGTGCCGCCTTGCTCGCCGCCAAACATCTGTCCGTCGGGCGGAATCTGCATGTCGGGCAGACTTTCGTTTGGTTTTTTATTACCGTCAAAGCTCTGCGCATCGTCCGGACGCATGCCGTCTGCACCGAACATTTTATTTTGCCCCATGCCGCCTCTCATTCCGCCGCCATGTGTGAATCCGCCCGGGTCAGATCCTCCTGCGGAATTATCGATCGTAACTTCCTCGCCGGTTTCGCCTACTGTGATAAAACAGGTGTCCCCGACGGCAAGCTCCGGCGTGCTTATCACAACAGAGGAAAAACTGCACGGAATCTCTTCCGAAATGATTTCATATCCATCGGCACTTTCGAGGGTCACGGCAGTTCCCGCCGCACCCGATGCATAATACATCAAAAATCCCTGGGGAGAAGACGAGTCGAATCCCTCTGCCATGGCGCTGCTTCCGCAGGCAAGAACTCTGCCGCCGCTGATCTCGCACACACCGCCGTTTTCACTGCCGTAATCAATGGCGTAATTGCCGCCGTCGTTTGAAACGCTGATAAAAACAGTTCCGCCGCTGATATAAATATCCCCATTGGAATCTAAGCCGTCGGCGTCTCTGCCGCTGTCGTTAATAATCGTGATATCTCCGCCCGTAATACGGATAACAGAGTTTTCCCCTGTGCCGCTTGCATTGATGCCGTCATCGGTAGGCGTAATATTGATTTCTCCGCCGGCAATCGTAATATCGGTAGCCTCAAGACCCTCATAGCAGGAGGAAATATCGATTTTTCCCGACTCGATATAAAGATAAGCGGTCCCGTCATCGTTTGAAACGTTGATACCGTCATCGCCCGCTGAAATGCTGATATCGGCATCCTTGATACGCACGCTGTCATTCGCATGGATTCCGTCCTTGACAGACTCGAGCGCAATACTTCCGCCCGTGATCACCAGATCGTCGTTACATACGATACCGTGCCGATACCCAGCACTTACTTTAAGCGTTCCGCTCCCGTTTATTGTCAGGTCGTCTCTTGAATAGACCGTTCCGTCTACTCCTGCGGAAATAACATCCGCATTATATTCCGAGCCGGAGGAGAGCGTGTTTTCCGTTCCGTCGGCTAACGTCATAAATACTTTATCCGCCTGCTCGATTCGGATCGCCGCATCGTCACTGCAATTTACCGACACGCCGTCCAACATCAGCCATATCTTATCGTCGCCGTCGGCATCGATAATGATACTGCCTTCGGAAAGCTCGCCTGTCAGAACATATTTCCCTGCGTATACAATGTAAACATCACCGTTATAATAATACGCTCCGTTTCCCTTTACGGCAGTTGCATCGTCTGACAAAATGATCTGTGACGCATCCGATGTGCTCCATTCCGAATTCAGGTCATTTGCCGTAAACATCTCATCGCTTTCCTCTTCATTTATTACGACAGAAATGCCGAGCGCCTTTCCTTTCATAAACAGGAGCGTTATTATCAGAGTAAGTACCGTCACAAGGACACAGATCTTATCAATGTGCTTATGTGTTGACATAACGCCCCCTTAACCCATATACTCTCCGTTATAGCTGACCAGCACGGCGCTGTTTACGCCGTTCATTTCGGAAAGGGTATTTATAAAATCAGTATTATCATCCCTCAGTCTGATCTCCATATTCAGCTCTATGCACCCTTTTTGCGCAGTCTTGCTCTTTACGACACATCGCTCTGCCTGTTTTTCGAGGAATGCCCTCGCATTCTTTTCGGATGTGCTGTCAACACAGGAAAGGACGACGATATAGGGATTTGTGTGCGTTTTCTTATTCACGAACACAAGGAGGATCACACCGATGATAACACTGCCGATCACGGCAAGCGGGATCATGCCGGCCGCCAGAATGATACCGACTGCGATCGACCAGAAAAGAAATGCGATCTCAAGCGGCTCCTTTATCGCAGTACGGAAACGCACGATGGAGAGCGCGCCGACCATACCGAGAGAAAGAACCACGTTCGATGTCACTGCGAGAATAACGATGGTGGTAATCATCGTGAGGGCGATAAGAGTCGTGCCGAAGCCGGCGGAATACATCACACCCTGATAGGTCTTTTTGTAAACAAGAAAAATGAACATACCGAGCCCGAAAGCCAGCACGATCGCCAGTACCATATCAAGGATACTGACACTCGTAATATTCGCAAGAAAGCTTGATTTAAAAATATCGTTAAAAGTCATGATTATTTACTCCTCAAAATTATCCGTAAATTCTGCAAGCCGCATATTTTGAAAAAGCACACACACGGCAATTGTTAAGCTGAACGGCATCCCGGATGATATCCGGCAGATACTCGTCCCATTTTACCTCGAGAATGATCGGCGTATTCCCCACCGGAACCGTGACACTCGCCGGATTCAGAAAATCGGTGCAGTTTATCCCCGTCCTGATATTATAATCCAGCGTCACACGCACATTGCCCGGGGCAAAGACAAACGGCTCTCTCGTGTAATCTACAATGGTTTTCGGGCGCAGGCCCTGTTTCATTATCTTGGTATAGAATTCCATGGTGAGCGGCGTTCCGCTTTTCATCATCCATCCGTATTCGCCGTCCACCGCCGCTTGTGCCTGCTCTGCGCTCAGGCATACGCTGTCCTTTGAGCACAGACCGTTTATCTTACATTTTTTCTCTAATCTGATAAACGAGGAATCGCCGTTATAATACCGGATACGGAATTTTTCACGGATATTTACGCCGTCTATCTTTTCACGCAGGGCTTTATCATTGCTATTATCAAAATAAAGACT
>CAYOFP010000021.1:0-29949 GCA_964403505.1 uncultured Lachnospiraceae bacterium | reverse complement strand
GTCCGAACACTATTCCAAAGAAGAATAATGAGTTCGGATTATACTGCTTTGGTGGAGATGAGGGGAGTCGAACCCCTGTCCGCAAATCGATCCTCAAGACCTTCTCCCGATACAGTCAATTATAGGTTTCCCCATATGCCGCAAATTGACACGCCGCACATATGAGTAGTCTGTTATTGTGTGACGGTTACACAGACGACTCGCCGTTCACATTTACCGTGTTTCTGACACCCGTTACCCTTACCACGGTCATAAGGACGGATGCGCTGCAAATTTAGGCAGCGAGAGCTACTTTATTAGAGTTAGCGTTTAATTTTAAGTTTAGGCCTTTTCAGAGATTGCCCGGCTCTATCGGCTTATATCTTGTCTCACGGTCCACGTCGAAACCATTACACCCCCATTAAAAATATGATCTCTCATATGAAGATATGATATCATAAAAAAAGCGCAAAATCAAGGGAATCATAAGAAAAACGGCGCATGATTTTTTTGCTAAAATAGGGACTTGACAAGTGTGGTATAATATAAATATAAAAGAATCAAATATAAAAAATGGATGAAGGTAATTGTTGTGAAAAAAATAAGATCGTTTTTCCTTTTTGGAAAGAGTACGGATCAGAATAAGGAAGTATTCTGGATATGGAATTTTGCTATGATCGTCGCATCGGGCATTGCGCTCGGTGTTATGAGTATGATTTTTGCATTCGGTAATTATCCCTCGTCGATGTTCAGAGGGTATTTTGAAAACTCGCTGATCGCAGTCCTCAATATACTGCCCGTCGTTTTGCTTGTATTGCTGATGTATGCACTGACCGGACGTTCATGGATCGCTTTTTTGACTGTGGCGGTGCCTGTTTTCGTCATGTCCTGCGGTAATTATTTCAAACTTATATTCCGTGACGATCCTTTTATGTTTTCCGACGTCACGAATATCGGTATGGCGATGAAGTTTACAGGAGAAGACAGCTATGAGATCGTTCTCACGAAATATATGTGGCTCTCGGTGGCGGCGATTGTGCTCGGCACTCTTTTCCTTGCGTTTTTCGTGCGTGGGCATATCCGCTTCCGCTTCAGGGCGTGCGGACTTGCCGCGATCGTCATTGCATTTATTCCGCTGTGGAGTGTGTATATGTCGGATAGTATTTATAATGTTAAGACAAAAAATGCATATATCGAGCACACATGGTCGTCGACCGAGACGTATGTTGCGCACGGCTTTATATATCCGTTTATTCACAGTATCCCGAGTGCGTTTCCCGATAAGCCCGTTGGCTATTCTCCAAATGCCGCAAAGCAGATCCTCAGCGCTTATACTGCCAAAGATATACCCGAGGAGAAAAAAGTAAATGTGATAGGCATACAGCTCGAGGCATTCAACGATTTTGAGCGTCTCGGCATCGAGGGGATATCAAGCGAGGTCTATGCCGCATATCATCTTCTCGAGGAGGAGAGCTATTCGGGTTCGCTTGTGACGAATATATTTGCCGGTGGCACGATCGATACCGAGCGGTGCTTTTTGACCGGAAATACCACGCTTGACGATTTCCGTGCACCTACCGGCTCATATGTCTGGTATCTGAAGGATCAGGGGTATTATGCAGAGGGTGCGCATCCATGCTATAATTGGTTTTATAACCGGCTCAATATCAATTCGTATATGGGTTTTGATAATTATTATTTTTCAGAGGACAGATATAATTCTATGACAGGCGGAGTTATCGCCCTGGACGACGTATTTTTACCGGATCTGTATGAATTGTATCAGTCACGTGATAAGAGCGTGCCCTACTTTAATTTTTCCGTATCATATCAGGGACACGGACCGTATTTGTCAGAACAGCTTGACAAATGGGGCGACGGCTGGTGGGATGGAGAATATAATGACAATACGACCTATTATATTCTGAATAACTATCTCGGCTCGGTGCACGATACTGCCGTGAGGCTGTATGATCTCGTATCCAAATTGAGGGAGGATGATGCGCCCGTCGTTCTGGTCGTATTCGGAGACCATAATCCGTGGCTCGGCAACAGCTCGAGCGCCTATAAGGATCTCGGAGTGAATTTTGATATGAACAGCGAGACAGGATTCTATAATTATTATTCCACGCGGTATCTGATCTGGGCAAATGACAAAGCAAAAGAGCTTCTCGGAAATGACTTCATCGGTGAAGGACCTACGGTGAGTCCTGCGTTTCTCATGAATGTCCTCTTTGAGCAGTGCGGTTTCGGGGAGGGCAATGAGTATATGCAGTTTATGTCCGATGTCATGGAGCAGATGAGCGTGGTCACCTCAAACGGTTTTTATGTTGAACAAGGCGCTTTGACGGATGAGCTTTCAGATAAAGGCAAGGAGCTAGCAGATAAGCTGGCGATCGTCCAGTTCTACCGTAAAAAGCATGTGGAGTGGTAATGGAGTATGTAATAAATAAGCTCTTTGAGATGAGCGATACGGCTTACCGTGATTTTAACAGCTCGCTGATTCCGACGGTGGAAAAGGAGCGGATCATCGGCGTCCGCACGCCGCTTCTGCGCAAATTCGCAGGTGAATTTTTCAGTGATCTGCGCCGTGATGAATTTTTTGACGAGCTGCCGCACTTTTATTATGAAGAAAACAACCTGCACGGGTTTATGATAGAAAAAATACGGGATTATGACGAGTGTATCTCCCGTATCGAGTGTTTTTTGCCTTACATAGATAATTGGGCGACGTGCGATTCTGTACGTCCGAAGGTTTTTGCAAAGAATAAGGAAAAGCTCATCTCCCATGTTGACCGATGGCTTTCGTCGGACCGTGAGTATACCGTGCGGTATGCCGTCGGTATGCTCATGTCGTTTTATCTCGACGATGCTTTTGACGTTTCATGTGCGGAGCGGCTGTGTTCGCTCGATATGAACCGGTATTATATCAGCATGATGGTTGCGTGGTATTTTGCGACTGCGCTGTATAAGCAATATGATAAGATACTTCCTTTTTTTGAAAAACATGCACTTGAGCCCGTGACGCACGACCGTGCGATACGGAAAGCGATAGAGAGCAAACGTATTTCGGATGAGACGAAGGAGTATTTGAGGACGCTGAAAAATGGGAAACGAAGTATTACATAATATACCTCCCCTGTATGATGAGGAATCTCAGATCCTTATCCTCGGGAGCTTTCCCTCGGTAAAGTCACGGGAGGGTCGTTTCTTTTATGACCATCCGCAGAACCGTTTTTGGCGTGTGATGGAGCGGCTGTACTGTGTGGAGCATTTCGAGAGCCGGGAGGAGAAGGCGGCTTTTGCTCACAGAGAGCATATTGCTATGTGGGATGTCATCGCCTCGTGTGAGATATCGGGTTCATCGGATGCGAGCATCAGAAATATCCGGCCGAACGATATTGCGCCGATCCTCGGAAAAACAAAAATAGATAAAATATTCTGTAACGGAACGACATCATATAATTTGTATAACAGATATATCAGAGAAAGCACGGGCATCGAGGCTGTCAGGCTGCCGTCGACCAGCCCGGCAAATGCATCGTACAGCCTTGACCGGCTCGTACACGAATGGGAAGTGATAAAGAAATGAAACCGACAGTATGCGCTATCATGTACGATTTTGATAAGACGCTGTCTCCCCGGGATATGCAGGAATATGCGTTTATCAAAGGACTCGGCATGAATGCGGGCGAGTTCTGGTCGCTGTGCAATAAAACGGCGGCGGATAACGGTATGGACTCGATCCTCGCATACATGTATGTGATGCTCAGCGCCGCACGGGGAAAGATGCTATTAAACCGAGAAGAATTCGTGAAGCTCGGTGCGAGCGTCAAGCTGTATGACGGCGTGAAGACATGGTTTTCGCGTGTGAACAAATATGCGGAAAAAATCGGTGTACAGGCCGAGCATTATATCATCTCGTCCGGACTGAAGGAAATCATAGAGGGAACTCCGGTAGCAAAGGAATTCAAGGATATTTTTGCAGCATCCTTTTGTTATGACGATCACGGTGTGCCGGTATGGCCTGCCATGGCAGTGAATTATACGAGTAAGACACAGTTTCTTTTCAGAATAAATAAGGACGTGCTCGATATACATAATAATGCTGATGTAAACGAGTATGTTCCCGACGAGAAGCGCCGTGTACCTTTTCGCAATATGATATACATCGGCGACGGATATACCGATGTGCCGTGCATGAAGCTCGTAAAGTCAAACGGCGGACACTCCGTTGCGGTATACAGCGAGGATAACGGCGTTGCAACGAAGCTTCTCACTCAGGGACGTGTCGATTTCACGGCGCCTGCCGATTATACAAAAGGAAGCAGGATGGAGAAGATCGTTTTTTCTGTTCTCGATAAAGTAAGAGCCGAGGATATCACCGTAAATATGCATATGGAAAATCTGGGCAACACCGAATAATTCACGGCTGACGCCTTGACGGCGTTTGCACCGCCGGAATTATTCAGTATTGCCCTGGCGCAGTAATAAAATACTGCGCTTTTTCATATTTGTAAACGGGTGATATTATGGATCAGGTCACGGTTGAGACCGAATATGGAACAGAAGATATCGAAGAGATCGTAAAGGCGATTGGAGCATGACGGCTCTGTATATCCGCCTCTCAAAAGAGGACGAGCGGTCGATCGAGAGTGCATCAGTAAAGAATCAGAGGGCGATACTGCGTGAGCGTGCGGGTGCGCTCGGGCTTACTGAGCTATGCGAGTATGTCGATGACGGCTTTTCGGGCACGACAACCGACCGCCCGGGATTTAGTGCGCTGATGCGTGATATCGAGTGCGGTGTGATAGATACCGTTATCGTCAAGGATCTCTCCCGGCTGGCACGAAATTCAAATGATGCGAATGAGCTCATCGATGAGTATTTTCCTCTGCACAATGTGCGCTTTATCTCTGTCGGAGAGAGTATAGACACATCGAATTCGGCGTCCTCGGTCATTCTCGCCCCGCTTGCAAATATGATGCATGAGTTTTATTCCCGTGATATATCGTCTAAGATACGGGCTGCGCTTTATAACAAAATGGATAACGGGATTTTTGTCGGTGCGAGGGCCCCGTTCGGTTACCTCGTGCGTTCGGGCAAGCTCCTCCCGGATGAAAATGCCGACACGGTAAGAGCGGTTTTTTCTCTTGCCGCCAAAGGGGTGCGTCCGGGCGATATTTCGGAGCGGCTCGGCATTTCACCCGGACGGATCAGGGCGATGATACGAAACGATGTGTATACCGGCGTTTTGCGGCAGGGCAAGACGAAAAAGCTCTCTTTCAAAAGTAAGAAGAGCGTGAAAGTGCCGTATGATCTTAGGCATGTCGCCCTAAATGCACACGAGGCGATTGTCGATAAAAAGCTCTTTGATGCGGCGAATCGATATCTCGATAAACGCACGGGCGAAAAGGGCGGCTTTTGCAATATTTTTTCGGGAGTAGCCTATTGCGCCGACTGCGGCGCCCGCATGACGACCGTGGGAACGAGGCGAAAGGGAAGTCCGTGTGCGCTTGCCTGTGCAAGGTATAAGCAGAGGGGCAGGGCAGGATGCACCAACCATCATATTGACTATAAAACGCTGTATGATACGGTCTTGTCGGAATTAAGCCGGGAGCTGACGGGATATTACAGCGTGACCGAACTTGATCCTGAAATACTGTTTGCCTTTATTTCCCGTATCGGGATATATCAGGGCAGAGCTACGCATCAGGGCAGAGAACAAAAAATACATATTGTTTATAAATTTGCCGCTTGCCATTGACGGCATATTATAGTATAATGATTGCACACGGTTTTGGTGTTATCATGTGTATGGGTCTCGGGTGCAATGCCGTCGGAGTGACGGGATGCCGTATCATCGATTCAAAGAGAGAGCGGCTTGCAGCGATACTCACGAATTCGTTTATTCCTTGTAACGGACGCTTTCCTGCGCTGATCGCAGTCATATCCATGTTTGCTTACGGCGGCGGATTCGGCATTATCGGCTGTGCCGTTCTGATCGGTGCGGTGCTCATGGGGATATTTGCCACATTTGCCGTTACATTTCTTTTGACAAAAACCGTTTTGAGAGGGACGCCGAGCGCCTTTACGCTTGAGCTTCCGCCCTATCGCAGGCCGAAGATACGCTCGCTCATCATCCGTTCGGTGTTTGACCGCACGGTATTCGTGCTCGGGCGTGCGCTGTCTGTTGCAGCGCCTGCCGGATTTGCTATATGGTTTCTTGCGAATATCCGCTTGGGCGCTTTGCCGCTGATATCGTATCTCGTGTCGGCGCTCGAGCCGATTGGTAGGTTTATGGGACTTGACGGGGAGATACTCACGGGATTTATGCTCGGTCTCCCGGCGAATGAGATCGTCCTGCCGATATCCGTGATGTGCTATATGGGCGGCTCTCAGGTGACGGCTTATTCCACGGTATCGGCATTTCGTGATGTGCTGGTGTCAAACGGATGGGGTCTGCGTACTGCGATATGTATGATCGTCTTTATCATATTTCACAGTCCGTGTGCGACGACCCTGCTGACAGTAAAAAAGGAAACGGGTAAGGTGCGCTATATGTTGCTCGCATTTGCCATACCCGTAGTGATCGGATTTGTTTTGTGCTCTATTATATATCATATTTGAGTGAGGTAAAATGTATAAGATAAAAGATAAGACGAAGTGCAGCGGCTGCGGTGCGTGTATGAATATATGCACCGCAGGTGCGATTACCATGTCAAGGGATGAAAACGGAGAGCTGTATCCGTATACGGATGAAAAAAAGTGCGTTTCCTGCGGCAGATGTATCAAGGTGTGTCCCTATCTCTCGGGCGCCGTAGGTACGAGGTCGAAATGTCACGCCATAGGATATATAAACGATGACGAGGTGCGCTCTCTCTGTTCGGCGGGCGGCGTGGCTGCGGCTCTTTCACTCTGCACGGCAGCAGAGGGAGGAGCTGTTTTCGGCGTGCGCTACGACGGGGTGTTTTCGTGTGTGTACGATGTTGCGACGGAAATATCGGGGATCGCCGAGCTGTCCGGCCGTAAATATGTTGAGGGGGATGCAGGACACAGCTATTCACGTGCGAAGGAGATACTTCTGTCAGGCGGACAGGTCCTCTTTTTCGGCACACCTTGCCGCATTGCGGCGTTAAATAAATTTCTTGGCGCTCCTTTTGAGAATTTAGTGACTGTTTCCGTGGGATGCAGAGGGGTCGTCGGAGGCGCAGTATGGAGAAAATATATCGAGTCGGTGGGAGTTCCCGAGCGTGTGCGTCTCGGTAACCGTCTTGATTCCGAGAATGCCTGTACGCTGATACTTGAGTATGACGAGGATAATATAAAGCATATGGTAAGACGCGAGACTCCGATCCATACGGCCGTTGAGAGCGGCATAGGCGTCAGAAGCTCGTGTATGTCCTGTGCTTTTGCCAAAAAGGAGTATGCGGATATCTCCCTTATGCGTTACGATCCTTTTGTTACGGACCAGTCGGTTTCCCGTATGCGCCAGCCCATGTGCTTGATCGGTATCAACAGCGATAAGGGTGTGCTCGCTATAGAGAAGGCTGCGGGACTGATAACTTTAAAAGAACTTGACGGCAAGGAATATGAGACATATACAAAAAAGCGTCAGGGGAAAAAGAGACAGGGAAGCCGGGAGTTAAATAAGAAGTTTTTCAAAAAACTTGAGACAGATTCCTTTGAGGAGAGTCTGAGTTTTGTACAAAAATACAGCAAAAGTGTCAAATTAAACAAAAAAATCTTGAAATTGTTTGTGAAATAATTAAATAAACTTTCTTTTTTGTGTTATATTTCATTTACAAAAATAAAAAAACATGTTATAATAAATCTAATGTTATATTAAAGTAGGTGTGCTGTGAAAAAAATAGTGTATCCATTGATATACATATTGAGCGATTTTTTTTCATGCATGTTATCGACATTGCTCGCGTGGGCTCTTGCCGCAAATATGCATGTCACCGAGCGTTATAACGCTCATACGCTCGCATACTTTTTCATGTTACTGTTCTTTGTGACCCTTGTTATGAATTTCTTATATTCAAACTATTACAGTGCATGGGAATTCGTCGGCTTTGACGAGGTGGTGCATATTACTCTGGCGTCAGGGTCGATCATGGTGATCATGATGATCTTGCAGCAGCTCGGCAAAACGCACAGAGCACTGAATGTGATCTTGCATGTTCCGTTTACGAAATCGGTGATCGTTTCGACGTGTGCATTTATGTTTTTGCTTTTCATAGCTACACGGTGTGTTCCGCGAGCTGTGCGCTGGGGATCGATACAGCTGTTCGGACGTAATAAATACACCAGTGCTCTTATCGTAGGCGCCGGTAATACCGGTGTGTCCATAGCACGCCGCATGAAGGAAAATCCGTCCGAGTATGGCTTGCCTGTCGGATTTATAGATAACGATAAATCCAAGATAGGTATGTCTATTTGCGGAGTAAGGGTATACGGTTCTCTTGACGAGGTATCGTCCGTCGCTCATGCGAGAGGAGCAGGGGAGATCATCATATCACTTCATTCGCTCTCGCAAAATGCGATAAATGAGATAATAAAAAAGTGCACGACCACCGGTCTTCCTGTCAAGGTGTATCAGGGCATAGAGGAATACGATGAGAATTCTAAACCTCGTTTGCGCGACTTCCAGATAGAGGACCTGCTCTTCCGTCCTCCGGTAAAGCCGGATATGGACGATATTAAGGAGTATATCAACGGCAAGACGGTCATGGTCACGGGAGGGGCCGGGTCGATCGGCTCTGAGCTGTGCAGGCAGGTCTTGAAGTTTGGGTGCAGTGAGCTTTATATCTTTGATTTTTATGAAAACGGGCTTTTTGACATCGATGCCGAGCTTCGAGGCGAATATGCCGGGAAATATAAGACGGTTCTCGGTTCTATCCGGGATAAGAAAAGGATAGACGATATCCTTTCAGAGAAAAAGATAGATATCGTGATACATGCCGCGGCTCATAAGCATGTGCCCATGATGGAGATAAACCCCGTCGAGGCAGTTAAAAATAATGTTTTCGGCACCCGTAATCTGATAAAATCGTGTACAGAGCACGGCGTATCCCGTTTTGTCATGATATCAACGGATAAGGCGGTGCACCCGAAGAATATAATGGGGGCGACAAAGCGTGTGTGCGAGCTTATGGTTCGTACTTATGACGGCGTCGGCGGATGCAGCATGTGTGCTGTGAGATTCGGAAATGTGCTCGGGTCAAACGGCAGCGTCATTCCGACATTTAAGCGGCAGATCGCCGCAGGAGGTCCTGTCACCGTTACTCACAAGGATATAACACGCTTTTTCATGACGATACCCGAGGCCGTATCGCTTGTTTTGTGCGCCGGTAAGCGTGCGAAGGGCGGAGAGATATTCGTGCTGAATATGGAAAAGCCGATAAGGATATATGATCTTGCCGAGAATATGATAAGGCTTTCGGGAAAAATACCGAATAAAGATATATTGATAGAGATCGTGGGTCTGCGCCCCGGCGAAAAGCTGTATGAGGAGCTGTCCTTTGACAGTGAGAGCGTCAGCAGCACCGATCATTCGAGAATCTTTATGGTAAATCAGGACGAGAGCTGTCCCGATAAGCTCGATGAGTACATCAATATTCTTTCCGATATGATAAGCAAAGGCGACGATGCGGATACCGTAAAGAATGCGGTATTCGAGCTGATAAACGAAAATATAGACGACAACGGAAACGATAAGGATAAGTTGCACGCCGGAATACAATTAAGCAAAGGATAAAAAAGGATAAAAATGACGAACGAGATTAACCTTTTAAAAATTGCCAATTCACTTTTGAAAAGACTTTGGATTATAATTCTTGCACTTATATTGGGCGCAAGCGTTGGGTATTTTTATACCGACCGTTATGTCAGAGAGACGTATACGGCGACGACCACGATGTATGTACGAAATCAGGATGATACAGACTCCGGTGAGATAAACGGTAATGATATCAGCGTCTCTCAGAAGTTGGTGGATACATTCCTCGTACTTCTCACGAGTAATAAGGTCATCAATGAGGTCAAGGAGGTAACAGGGCTCAATTATACTGTGCTCCAGCTTAAGTCGATGATATATGCATCGTCGATCAATGATACCGAGGTGTTCAGCGTATCTGTTACATGTGAATCGGCAGAGAATGCGGCGATCATCGCAAATGCGCTTGCGGATTACGGTCCTGCACATATGACGCAGATCGTAAACGGCGGATATATATCCGTAATTGATAAGGCGGAGATACCTACCGCTGCAAACTCACGTAATAAAACGAGAAATGCGGTCGTTGTCGGAATGCTTTTGGCGGTGATTGCGGCAGGTGTTATTTCTGTCATAACGCTGCTTGACACAAGAATCAAGGATGATGACGATATGACATCGATCGATCCGAATGTCCCCATTCTCGGTATGATACCGTCCTTTAACGGTAAGTCGCGCGGAGGATATTACGGCGGATATGGCGGATACGGTGGATATGGCTATGGTAGCTATGGCTATGGAAATTACAGTTACAGCGGTTCCCGTGATACATCGCCCGCAAAAAAACAGACGGAGGATAAAAAATAATGGCAAAGCAGGAAAAGATCAAAAGACGTGAATATTATGCCATTGACGAGTCGAGTCCTTTTGAATTAAAGGAAGCGTATAATGTCCTTCGTACAAATCTTTTGTTTGTTGTCGGCGCACGCAAGACAAATATGATCGTATTCACAAGTGCATATATGGCAGAGGGTAAGACGAGCACCTGTGCCAATGTTGCAATATCCTTTGCAATGGCAGGCGCTAAGGTACTTGTTATCGATGCCGATATGAGAAAGCCGAAAATGCACCGTATTTTTGAGTGTAATATGAATCCCGGCTTGTCCGATGTTCTTTGCGGAAATGTCGGTGATGACACCATTCAGAAGACAAAGTATGATAATCTGTATGTCATGGCAGTCGGAAAAATACCGCCTAACCCGGCAGAGCTTATCGTTTCAACAAATATGGAGAAAATGCTCGATGCGGTTTCCGAGGCATTCGACTATGTCTTTATCGACACGCCTCCTGTCGCTGTTGTGACCGATGCTGCTATTATCGCACGCAGAGCAGGCGGCGCAGTTCTTATCGTAAGAAAGGGTCAGTCGAGAAAAGAGGGCGTAAAAGCGGCTAAAAATGCGCTGGAGCAGGCAGGAACGGGCGTTATTGGATATGTATTTACGGACTCCGATAAGGATACCTCTTCTTCATCTTACCGCGGCGGTTACGGCTACGGTGGATATGGTTATGGCTACGGCGGCTACGGTTACAGCAGCGGCTATGGCACGTCGAATAATGATAATTCCACACAGGATAAAAAATAAACCGAAAAGGAGTGCTTCATATGATTGATATGCACTCGCATATACTACCGGGAGCAGACCACGGCAGCGAATCGGTCGAGATGTCGCTTTCGCTGATTGATGCGGCGATTTCTGTCGGAATCGATAAGATCGTCGCTACCCCTCACTTTTATTTAAGCTCGGGAAAGAGTATACAGAGTCTTCTCGAGATACGGGAAACTGCATTTTCTAAGTTGGCGGCAGCTTTGGGCGAACGAGCAGATATGGTGGATATTTATCTCGGCTCTGAGGTAAATCTCCGTTTCGGCTTGTCGAAGCAGGACGGACTTGAGCGGTTGTGCATCGGCGGATCAAATATAATTTTGCTTGAAATGCCGCTTGATAAAGTATGGCGTGAATGGGTCTTTAACGAGGTCTCTGAGATATGTGACCGGCTGAAACTGCGTCCGATTATTGCGCACATCGACAGATACGAGCCGTCGCAGGTAGAAAAGCTCTTTGATTATTTTCCGCTCATGGCGCAGATCAATGTCTCGAGCGTCGTGCCGTTTTTGCGCAGGAGGCGCACATTGCGGTATTTTGACGAGGGGTATGTATATGCGCTCGGAAGTGACGCTCACCGTTCGAGCGATGTGTATGATATGTATAAAAAGGCGGTAAAGCTCATCGGTGACGGTATGGATCAGATAGAGCGCAGGTCGCACAGGATCCTTTGTGAAGCCGAAAAGGCAAAACTGACGTTATAAAATATTCCTGCATTGCAGGAATATTTTTTTGAAAGGATATGTATGAAAAGACAAAAGATATTTGCTTTGCTTGCACTTTGTGTGATGGTGGTTATATTCTGGTTTTCCTCAAGGGACGGCTCAACCTCGCAGGCACAGAGCAACGGATTTATATATATGTTTTTATCGCGTTTTCTCTCGGACGGTATTTCGGCTGCGCTGAGTAATTTCGTCAGGAAATGCGCTCATTTCAGCGTGTATGCATTGCTTGGTGCATTTGTTTGCGGTGCGCTGGTGTCGAAAAAGCCGAATATTACATCATTCTGCCTTGCTGAAATCATATGCATGTTTTATGCCGCAACGGATGAAATTCATCAGTATTTTGTGCCGGGAAGGGCGTGCAGACTTTTCGATGTTGCGCTCGACTCTCTCGGGGCACTGTTTGGTATCGCTGTGGCCATGCTGATATGCTTTGCGGTATACAAACGGTCTTGCAAAAAGCAAGAAATATAAACGCCGATTTCTCATTTTGAGAAGCGGCTTTTTTATTAATCGTTTTTATTGATTATAAGAATTTTCTAAAAAAATTGTATTTTTTCCCCAACCTTTTTTATCTGATTTGTGTCTATAAGACAAGCGCTTAAAAAATGAAAATTTTCATAAGAGCGAAAGGAGGATACATATGAGACATCAGAATCAAAACGATGAAACACTTGTCATGCTGACGCTCGCAGGCGATCAAAGTGCATACGAGACTTTGGTCGTGCGGCATCAGAGGGCAGTAGTTTCGGCGGCGGCATCGGTCACACAGAATCAATTCATGGCGGAAGATGCGGCGCAGGATGCCTTTGTCACGGCATGGATGAAGCTGAACACCTTGCAGGAACCGCAGAAGTTTGTTACTTGGGTCTGCAGGATCGCCAAAAACTGTGCCTTGAATACGGTCATGCGTTTTCGGAGCTTTCTGCCGCTCGATACCGTGGAGAATTTGAATATTTCCGATGAGCAGAATCGGAATCCTGCGGAGCTGTATGTATTTTCCGAGGAAAAAGCTGAACTGCAGCAAAGCATCGATAATTTGCCGAAGAAGGTAAAGCAGATCATTCAATTGCATTACTTTGATGGGTTATCGATCGCAGAGATTGCAGATAAAATGCGCATTTCTGCCGGAACGGTCAAGTGGCAGCTTCACGATGGCAGAAAGCGAATCAGAAAGGAGCTTTGTGCAATGAACGAAAAATACAGCGACACTCTTGTGCAGCGAGTGATGAAAAAAGTTGAGGAACTAAAACTCTGGCAGATAAAGAACAGTAAGAACGGGTTTGAATCTGTATATAAAGACGTGCTGAAAGAGGTAGAGGAACTCCCCGAATCGGGAGATAAGTATCATGCACTCGCCGATGTACTGATGTG
Organism: uncultured Lachnospiraceae bacterium; assembly: GCA_964403505.1. GTDB lineage: Bacteria > Bacillota > Clostridia > Oscillospirales > CAG-272 > CAKSEI01. Next base: position 16,489 of record CAYOFP010000021.1, on the reverse strand, counting down.
CGGCTGGTGGTGGCTTCCCGGCGAAAAAAACGACGCTCTCTTTGCGAGGATAAAGGAGGCGGCGCAGAAGGGTCAGAATGACGAGGTCATGGAATTTATCGTCTCCCGTGAGGATTCAGAGGTATACGGCGGAGCGAAGATCGATTTTATCCGGGACAAGCAGATACCGATGCTCGAGAAGGCAGGATTTGTACGAGCCCTCGCCCGGGAATGGTTCTGGCTCGGATATCAGTATTTCAGAAACGATCAGCCGGAAAAGGGACTCGAGGCTTATGACAAGGTGAGGGAGATACTAAAGCCATCAGATCCCTATTATGCCCTGGTTCCGTATGCCCGTGAAATGGAGCAGAAGCTTTCTTCCAACTATAAGGAGAAAAATGCAAAACATTATCTGATCGGTGCATCCGCCGAAGAATTCCGTTATATAGACGGAGCGCTTTGTTACTGGAAGAAAGAAGAGATCGGCGAAGGATATATGAATTCCATTGATCGTGAGATCGGTTATGTTTTTCGCAATTCATTCCGTTGTGACGGACATTTTACCTGCGAAAAGCTTACCGTAGGGCAGACGCACACCGGTTCGGACGGAACAGAGCTGACATTTGCGTCAGACAGCGAAACAGTAGAGACGCCCTGCGGAACATTCGAGGGATGCGAAAAGTGGATCATCAGACATACCGATGATTATTATGGATCTTCCACTTATAAAAGCTATTATAAGAGCGGTGTCGGCATCGTAAAGCACGAGCATACGCTGGACGGTCTTACCGATGTGAAAGTTCTGAGGGCTTATCACATTGCAGGCGGCGAAGGTCTGCTTCCTATGGCGGTCGGCAATACATGGGAATATGCCGGCGAATATCCCGATGATGTCCTGCGCACACATCTGAAATTTCAGGTGTCATATGCAGATGAGAAAACCGTTATTCTCTCGTCGGGCGGGGAAACAGAGCGTCTGAAATATGATGAGAATTCCTGGCTCGATATGATCGAACAGGTAAGAAACGAATATTGGAAAGAGGAAAACGGCCGACAAAAGATCTGCGATGTATCAAAAGCGGTCGAACGTGCCGAGGCGCTTGCCGAAACGCCTATGGAGAAAGCCCATACAAAAGCGGCCGGTTCGGTAATCAGACGGATCATGGAAACCGATACGACCTTCAATCCGGACTATACTGCGACGGGCCACTGGAATTTCTTTGCTAAAGATACGGTACAAAACAAAAACGGTCTCATTATGTCTTTTCAAAACTTCCGATGGTCGTTTGAATGGAAATGTATAGGCGCTACGGGAAATGCCGATGAGCCGCTTATATATAACGACATTTACGGAATTCTCCGGGATGCCGCAAATTGCATATGGTCGGACTACTGGCGAGTGGGCGCCTCGCCTACCGTAGAATATACACGGTGGGGTGTAACGCCTATAAAAACGCAGATAAAATGTGAGGACGGGGGAAGTATCACCACAAAAGCCGGAACATTTAATAATTGTCTGGCACTCTCTTTAGATATTGAGGGATTGGACGGAGGTCTCGCTTACCGGGGAGGGAAGAAGACATACTATTTCGCAGAGGGGATCGGTATCGTCCGCACGGTCAATGAATACTGCCAGGGCGCAAAAAAAGCGGTTTATGAGCTGACCTCTTATAACGGCACAGGCGAAGGATATATGCCCCTCGCAGACGGCATGGTACGCCGTTATGACGCTCTTGATCTGACCGACGGTTATATCGGTGCTGCGGAATATACCTATGTTCAGGACGAGGACGGGCAGTTTGTGATTTTTGCAGATAAGACCGGTATACGTGAAATTCCCGCACCGATCACGCAGTACGCCGCAATTCAGGGTGAAGTGATCGAGGAGCGGCTTTGGAATGAGGGCAAGCATAATGAGAGCCGCCTGCGTCATGATGTCAATAACTTCAATCTTCTGACGCATTTTCTCGGCCGTCCGTCCCGTTATTGGGCGGCAGAGCAAAAAGCGGTCGCATGGAACAAATACCGGATGCAGGTCTTAGAGGGACTCGGAGAAAACGGTACAGTTCCTGCGGCATGGTTGGGATATTATTCCAGCACCTGTTTCAGAACCGCCTGCGCTTTGTTCGGCTGTGGAAGAAAAGAAGAGGGATATGAATATCTCGAGCGTGCTTTTGAGCTTTTCCCGAAATGGGACAGCATTGCCGACGGGGAGGAACTGGATTTGGGAGATCCGCTCATTTTCGGCGGCATCAAGGTCATCAAGGGAAAGGGTCTTATCAAGCTTCCCGACGGTACAAAAGAGCCGATATCCTATGATGATCTCTTTAATGATCATATCAGCTTAATGCATTACGGCATGACCGCACCTCAGGGATGGGAATGGTTCAACTCTGTTCGCGGCGAGGAACGCTTTAAGCAATACATCGAGCGTGCGAAAAAGCTCATGGACAAAAATAAATAAAAACGAAAATTTCACCGGAAAGTGTCAATGACTTTCCGGTGAAATTTGTATGTAAGTCAAGAAAACAATACCGGGTTTCATAGAAAGCACCTGCCGGTCAAACCAGCAGGTGCTTCTTTGCAGTGTTTTGAAAAGAATTATGCAAAGCATTCCTTAAACTCAGGATCACTTTTTAAGCAGTCTCTGAAATCATCTGTTAGAATATCGATCCAGCCCTTCCAGGATAATTCGGAAACTGATGGGAAGTTTTCGCCCGGAAATACAACTTTTTCTACCAATGGCGAGGTGTATTGATAGTAACCTTTACACCTGATGGACTCGTATATCTTATTGTGCTCAAATCCTTTTTTGAAATACTTCAGAGCATTTTCTGTGCTTTCTCCATAGCGATCTTCATATATTGCAGCGTGCAAATAAAGATCTCTGATGTAAGAATGGGCGATACCGCATCTTCCGTCACTGAAAACCGTTTCGCATAGATTGGCAAGATCGATTAGCAGCTTTGTCCCGATTGGTGCAGTACGTACAGATGTTTTCGTACACACAGAATTGATGATAACGTTTTTCAGTTCATTCAGAAGAGCGATGATAGCTTCGCCTTGATATTTATCTTTTTCTTCGCCTTCTGTTGCACAAGGCAAGAGACTTTCACGACACATGACAATCGAGTTCTGCTTTTCAGCCAATGCCTTTGCTTTGTCGTTATACCCCATCTTTGCATAAGAATTGACTAACCTTTGAATAACAGTATCCCGATCTTGCGGAGGAATGTTCATGTTTAATACTTTTTCATATACATTGATTTCTTCCTGCCAATAGATGTTTCCGGAATTGTATTCTGTATCTTCATAGGTATAATCGGAACCGGTTTTGGTATAACTGCGTGCGCCGTATTTTTTCCATCCGTGCACATTTAACGCAAATCCAAGATTGATAAGTATCTGCGGTTCTGATGGAAACTCCTCTGCGGCAGCACGAAGCATTTCAACACAATCCGTCATATCATCCTGCTTACGGATTGCTATTTGGGCTTTTTCCAATATTGCATTTAATTTTTCTTCTCTGTCTTTGCTGTATCCGAAAAGCTCGTCAATACTTACATGGAAATAGTTTGCAATTGCAGGGAGTGTTTCCATATCGGGATAACCGCTGCCGGCTTCCCAACGAGAAACTGCTTGACATGTGATACCGAGAGCGTTTGCCAGATCTTCTTGTTTTCGTCCGTCACGATTGCGCAACTCTTTGATTTTATTTCCTATTTTTACTTGCATTTTTTACCTCCAGATTTAATTTTACAAATTTATTATCACCGGTGTGATTATATTGTAGCAAAGAAAAATTCGGTTTTCAATAATCAATTTGTTGTTTATTTCTCAATGATTGCTTGTTTCACAGCAACAGCGTGTTGCTTGCTTTTCCAAGATAAAGATGATACAATATCTATGAGGTGATGAATGATATGGAAACTAAGGATGTTATACATGAACTCCGAACAAAAAACGGATTATCTCAGGATGAGCTTGCAGAAAAGATCTATGTTACCCGGCAGGCAGTATCCCGTTGGGAAACCGGTGAAACCGTACCAAATACGGAAACGCTGAAATTGCTGTCGAAGCTGTTTGACGTTTCAATCAATACGCTTTTGGGTTCTCCCCGTAAGCTCATTTGTCAATGCTGCGGGATGCCGCTTGATGATTCTTCGATCAGTCATGAGACGGACGGGACTTTGAACGAGGAATACTGTAAGTGGTGCTATACCGACGGAACATTCGTTTACACAAGTCTTGAGGAATTAACGGATTTCCTTGTCGGGCATATGTCAAATGAAAACTGGCCGCCCGAGCAGGCCCGAGCTTATTTTGAAGCCCAGCTGCCGCAGCTCAATTATTGGAAAAAGTAAAAAACGAAAATACAAAAATACCGTTATGCGACATACGCATAACGGTATTTTGTTTTTAGTCTATGATGCGTCGTTTGTATTTCCTGATGCTCCATACGATAAGAAGCAACAGGAGCATACCCATGATGACGGCACATATGATGTATACCGGCGTATTTGCATCGCCTGCGGTACTGCCGTCTTCTTTCTCGGTATTGACCGCATTTCCGGTCTTCAGCTTTTCCCAGCAGGCGTTTAAATACGAGTTTGTATCCTTATCGAGATTGGTGAAGATCTCGGTCGGTACATCGTTTGTCTCAGTGTAGAGCATTTCGATGGCATCCGGGTGGATATCCGTCATGACCTCTTTGTACTCATCGCTTTCCATGACTGCGCTGTGGGGTGAGCCGTAGCAGATGTATTCGGCATTGGCGAGGGCGACGTCGGGGTCGAGCATATAGTTGATATAAAGCTCGGCGGCCTCCTTGTTTTTCGAACCCTTCGGGATGCACATGGCATCTACGAAGAAGTTCGTACCCTCTTTCGGGTAATAGAAGCCGAGGTCCTCGTTTTCACCGTACATGGTAAAGAAATCACCGATGTAGTAGGGGGCGATGGCGGCTTCTCCCGTTTCCATTTTGTTGAATATCTCGTCCATGACGTATCCCTGCACGACCGCCTTTTGCTTTTGCAGAAGCGAAAGTGCACTGTCATAGGTCGATGTATCCTTTGAGTTCACCGAGGAGCCGAGATAGAACTGTGCGGTGGCAAAGGCATCACGGGGATTATTGAACTGGAGTATTTTTCCCTTATATTTTTCGTTATAAATGAGATTCCAACTCTGGTTTTCGACATCCTCCGGGTCTACCATCGTCTCGTTGTAGATGATACCGACGCATCCGAATGTATAGGGTACCGAGTATTCGTTTGCCGGGTCATATTCGAGATCTTTATACGTATCGGGGATGTATTTGTAGTTGGGGATGTTATCAAAGTCGACGGTTTCGAGCATGTCCTCTTCGATCAGCTTTGCTATCATGTAGTCGGAGGGAATGATGATGTCGTATGCAGTTCCCCCAGCTCTCAGCTTGGTATACATGGATTCGTTTGAATCGAAGGTCTCGTATTCGACTTTGATACCGGTCATAGCCTCAAATTCGGCGTTGGTATCGAAGGAATCCTCTGAGCCGTCCGATATGTATTCGCCCCAGTTGTAGACATACAGCGTCGTTCCTGCGTATGCGGTATAGTCTACCGACGAGTCGGAGTCGGTTTTTTTCTTGCCGTTAAATATAGCGATGCCGCATCCTGCGACAATGGCGAGGGCGAGCACACCGCATGCAACTCTGACGCTTTTTTTGCTTTTTTTATTCTCTGTCTTTTTGCGTGCGCCTGACTTCGAGGGCAGGTTCGCTATCAGCATCAGGATAAGTATCGTGACAAAGATAAGAGTTGACAGTGCATACATATCCGGCTTCACCGTTCTTTTCGTCATAGAGAAGATAAAGAGCGGCAGCGTCTGAAACGCCGAGCCCGTGAAGTGGCTGATTACAAAATCGTCGATGGAAAGGGTGATGGCGATGATGAATCCCGTGAAAATCCCGGGCATTATCTGCGGGATCTCCACCTTGATAAACGCCATAAGCGGAGAACAGCCGAGATCTAATGCCGCCTCAGGCAGATTTTTATCCATCTGAGAAAATTTGGGCAATACCGATGTGATAACATACGGCAGACAAAATGTCACATGCGCAATGAGTAGAGTCACAAAGCTGAGACTGGACGCCGCACCGATCGCTCTGCCGATAAATACAAACAGGAGCATCATGGAGATACCCGTGACGATATCGGGATTCATCATCGGCACGTTTGTGACGTTGTTTACCGTACTGCGGAAAAACTTGCTTCTGAATTTTGAGATACCGGCAGCGGCCGCCGTACCGATAACAGTCGATATCACGGCCGCACACAGGGCGAGCTCGACTGTATTTATGAGGGCATTTGCCGCAGTTCCGTTGTGTAGAAGCTCCTTGTACCAATAGAGGGAAAAGCCCTCGAATACACCCGTGCTTCTGCCCGAGTTAAAGGAAAAGAGCATGAGGATGGCGATGGGCGCATAGAGGAAAATATATACGAGCGCCATGCAGACTTTAGATATGACTTTCATACGATGATATCCTCCGTTTCTGCTGAGAAGCGGTTCATGATCGCCATGCATATGAGGATGAGGATCATTAGAGTAAGCGACATGGATGCGCCGAGATTGTAGTTATAGTTTCCCATAAACTGACGCTCGATCGCGTCGCCGATCATATCATAGCTGCCTCCGCCCAACTTCTGTGAGATGTAGAAGGTGGAGATCGAAGGGACGAATACCATCGTAATGCCCGAGATGATACCCGAAACGCTGAGCGGTACAACGACCGTTGTGAGCAGGCGGAAACCGTTTGCCCCGAGGTCACGTGCCGCCTCGATATATTTATTGTCGATCTTCGTCATGACCGAGTATATCGGCAGGATCATATACGGCAGGTAGTTATATACCATGCCGAGTATGACGGCACCGGGTGTGTTGATGATATGTACCGTGGGCAGTCCCAGAGAGGACAGCAGGCCGTTCAGAACGCCCGTATCCTGGATGATCACCATCCACGAGTAGGTGCGTATGAGCAGATTCATCCACATGGGCAGCATCACGAGCAGGATCATAACGCCCTGCTTCTTTGCCGGCGAGCGTGAGATGATAAATGCGATGGGATAGGCGATAAGCAGGCATATCACCGTCGCAATGAGGGCATAGCATGACGAGCGCAGGAATATGATGCGATAGTTTTCACCTGCAAGCGCCGTAATGTTTTCGAGCGTGAAAGCGCCGTCCGCATTTGTGAAGGCATAATATATAACGAAAGCAAGAGGGGCGAGGATGAAAATCACCGACCAGACGATGTGGGGTGCGGCCGCCAGCTTTCTCAGGGCATGAGAGCGGTTCTTCATTGCTCTATCACCGTGTCCGCATCGGACATTTCGTCTATCTCATCCGAGAATGAGCTGTAATCGCCGTATTTACCCGAGTAAATACTCTTCTTCATTACCTGTATCTCATACGGGTCGATCGATATGCCGATCGAAGCGCCGACAGCTTGTACATCGGTCGTTTCTATCAGCCATTTGAAATTATCGATATCAACGATTATTTCGTAGTAATCGCCCTTGAACGTAACGGATGTCACTTTGCCGATCAGCATGCTGTCCGCAACGGGTACGATATCGATATCCTCGGGACGCACGACGACGTCGACCGCCTCGTTTTTGGCAAAACCGCTGTCCTCGCACTTGAAGGTCTGTCCTGCAAAGGAGACGAGATAGTCGTCGAGCATAACGCCGTCAACGATATTCGATTCACCGATGAAGTCTGCGACGAATGCATTCACGGGCTCGTTATAGATATCCTGCGGTGTGCCGATCTGCTGTATTTTACCGTCTGCCATGACGACTACGGTGTCGGACATGGAGAGCGCCTCTTCCTGATCGTGAGTGACATATACAAAGGCGATACCCGTTTGCTTCTGCATATTTTTCAGTTCTTTTTGCATATCCTTGCGCAGCTTGAGGTCAAGTGCGCCGAGCGGTTCGTCGAGAAGCAGGACACGGGGCTTGTTTACAAGCGCACGTGCGATTGCCACACGCTGCTGCTGACCGCCCGAGAGGGAGTCGATATTCCGTCTCTCAAAGCCGCTGAGGTTTACTGTTTTCAGCATGGTTTTGACGGTTTTCCGTATTTCATCCTCGGGTTTTTTGGCGATTCTCAGACCGAATGCGATGTTTTCGTACACATTGAGGTGCGGGAAAAGTGCGTACCGCTGAAATACCGTATTTACCTGACGCTTGTGGGGCGGCAGATCATTAATTATCTTTCCGTCAAATAAAACATCCCCGCTATCGGCGGTCTCAAAACCGGCTATGATACGCAGGGTGGTCGTTTTTCCGCATCCGGAAGGACCGAGCAGCGTAACGAACTCGTCGTCGTGGATCTCGAGCGAGACATCGTTTAATATCTGTTCTGTACCGAATGCTTTCGATATGTTTTTTAATGCGACAACCGTGTTGCCGCCGGGCTTGTCAAAAACAGTGTTTTCCAATTTGAGTTTTCAAACCTCCTGACTGCAAATAAAATATTGTTATAATTTTAGCAAAAGATGTTTGAAAATGCAATAGTTTATCGGAATTTTTATCTTGAATTTTATGGTATTTACGCTTTTTTTTCAAAGAACGTGACAAAGAAGAGCATTATGCATACAAGAAGCAGAGAGATATTCCATTCGGAGATCATCAGTATGACGATCGCACCGATGTAAGTGATGAACAGTGTGAGGGCGGATATTGCCCTCATCACCGTGCCTGCGGTGACGATATCGGTGAGGTGCAGAAGGAGCGCGCGGAGTGCGCATCCGCCGTCGAGCGGCGGTACGGGGAGCATATTAAATAGGCCGAAGGCAATATTCGCAGGGAAGAGCTGCGGGTAGATAAAAATGAATACCGCCGCAAAGATAAAGTTGAAAAGCGGGCCGAAAATATAGATTGCGGCATCGGTAAGATAAGAGCTTTTTCCCTCACGTGAGATATCAAGGCCGCAGGGCAACAGCGTCACGGATGTTATTTTCTGGCCCGAAACTAATATTATTATGACGTGGCCTATCTCGTGTATGGCTATGGCCGCGAGCATGAGGACGGCCTTTTCTTGCCCGCATATCATGACGGCGAGTGGCAAAAATATCAGCGAAAGCGGAGAAATTTTCAGTTTTTTCATGTTTTTTATAAATATGCCGCCACTTTTTTTCTTATGCACCTTGACATTTTTTTCTGTTTTTCATATAATATTATGAATAACGGAATAAGGAGCTATAAGGTGCTTAAGGTAGTAAAATTCGGCGGCTCGTCACTTGCGGACGCCGAGCAGTTCAAAAAAGTAGCAAATATTGTAAAGGCGGACGAAACGAGACATTATGTAGTCGCTTCCGCCCCGGGAAAAAGAAGCGATGACGATACAAAAGTCACCGATATGCTGTACAAGTGTTATCACGAGGCGGCAAGAGGCAGAGAATTCGAGGGGCTTTTCGCCGATATTATAAAGAGATTTCAGGATATCGTAAGCGGTCTCGGGATAGAGTTTGACTTAGAGAAAGAATTTGAGCTTATAAAGAGCGCATTTCTCCATAAGGCAGGAAAGGATTATGCCGCAAGCCGCGGTGAATACCTGAATTCAAAGATACTTGCCGCATATCTCGGATTTGATTTTATCGACGCTGCCGATGTGATACTTTTTAACGATGACGGAACGCTCAATATGGAGGGAACGAATACCCTGCTTGCGAGCATCCTCGAGGATCACGGACGTGCGGTTATTCCGGGCTTTTACGGCTCTATGCCGAACGATACGATAAAGACGTTTTCACGTGGCGGCTCTGATATAACAGGCTCTATCGTCGCCCGTGCGGCGAAGGCGGATCTGTATGAAAACTGGACGGACGTATCCGGCTTTTTAATGGCAGACCCCCGTATCATAAAGGACCCCCTGCGTATTGAGACGATTACATACGCAGAGCTCAGAGAGCTTTCGTATATGGGTGCGACCGTCCTGCACGAGGAGGCTATTTTCCCCGTGAGATTTGCCGATATCCCGATCAATATCAGAAATACCAATTCACCCGAGGACGAAGGTACGTATATTGTCCCGTCCACGGATAAGGTGGATATGGAGCATATCATAACGGGTATTGCCGGAAAGCGCGGATTCAGCGTGCTCTGGATAGAAAAGGATATGATGAATTCTGAAATAGGCTTCGGCAGAAAGGTGCTCGAGGTATTCGAGAAGCATAATATCTCCTTTGAGCATCTGCCGAGCGGTGTTGATACCATGAGTGTCGTCGTTGCAACATCGGCGATAGCGGAGATAAAGGATCAGATCAAGGCCGATATCTGCCGTGCGGTCAACCCCGATAAGATAATGATAGAGGATGATTTAGCCTTGCTCGCCATCGTAGGACGGGGCATGGTCAAGGCAAAGGGTACTGCGGCACGGGCGTTCAGCGCAGTCGCAAATTCGGGCACGAATATCCGTATGATAGACCAGGGTTCGAGCGAGAAATGTATCATCATGGGCGTGGAGGCCGATGACCTCGATACCGCCATGAATGCAATCTACGATGAATTTGTAAAATAAATTTGTAAAATAAAGAAAGGGTCGCATATGCGGCCCTTGTTGTTAACATGATTGATATCTGGACATATTTAAAAACAGTAAATAAACCGATACTTATGTACGGTATGGGGAATGGCGCAGATAAGATACTCGCCGTGCTTGACGGATGCGGAGTTGAAGTCTCGGATTTTTTTGCGTCCGACGGCTTTGTAAGAGGTCATCTGTTTCACGGTAAGCGTGTGCTGTCGTATAGCGAGGCAAAGGAGAAGTACGGTTCTTTTATCGTCCTTTTGTCGTTTGCCACATCCCTTCCCGATGTGATAGAGAATGTTAAGCGCATAGCATCAGAGCAGGAGCTTTATATCCCTGACGTCCCTGTGGCAGGCGGTGAAATTTTCGATATGGCTTTTTATGAAAAGCACAAAAGCGATATAGCATATGCACGTTCGCTTTTAGAGGATGAAGTATCTAAAAGAGTATTTGATAATGTCATAGAATATAAGCTCACCGCACGCATCGAGCCTCTGCTGGCAAGTGAAAGTGAGAGCGATGAGGTCTGGCGTGATATCCTGTCGCCGGATAGTTACAGGTGTGTATGCGACCTCGGTGCATATAACGGCGATACGGCGAAAGAGATCATTTCCCGTTCGAGCGGAGTAGAGAAAATATATGCTCTTGAGCCCGATCGGCGCAATTTTAAAAAGCTGGCGGCATTTACCGAAAACGAACCCCGTGTCGTGGCATATCATGCGGCGGCATGGTCGGAAAATATCGAGCTTTCCTTTTCCGTCGAGGGAAACCGCAATTCCGGAATCAGAGAAAGCGGAGGCGAGAGGGTACAGGCGCTCGCCCTTGACGGCATTGTAAGCGAAAGGGTAGACTATATCAAGTTCGACGTAGAGGGAAGCGAGAGAGAAGCACTTCTTGGGGCAAAAAGAATAATATGCCGTGACAAGCCGCAAATGCTTGTGTCGGCATATCACCGCAGCGAGGATATCTTTTCTCTTATCAAACTGATTCATGAACTGCATCCCGACTATAAATTTTATCTTCGCCGGTTCCGCTATCTGCCTGCATGGGATCTGAATTTATACTGTGTGTGAAAAGCACGAAAAAACGGAAGACACAAAAAGTGTCTTCCGTTTTTTAATACTGATAATCGTACAGTGCGTATATCATTGCCGCTATTTCCGCACGGGTAACGTATCCGTCGGGGCGCAGTGTGCCGTCGGGGTAACCCGAGACGATGTTTGCGTAAACGACCTTTTTTATGTCGTTTGTTGCCCAGGACGGTATCTTGTTGGCATCGGAGAAGGATAGCCCCGCACCGTTATTTGTCAGGGTTCTTCCGATGACTGACATAACCTCGGCTCTGGTTATTTTTTCATTCGGATAAAAGTGGATGAGTCCGTATTTGTCGGAAGAGCCGCTCATAAAATGCGCACCGATCGCCGCCTTGACATATTTTACGGCCCATGACGGTATTTTTCCCGTGTCGATGAATGTAAGGGTATTGCTTTCGTATTTTGCAATATCCGTATTATAATAAGATGTTATTATTTTCGCGAATTCCGCGCGTGTCAAATAATTGTTGGGGTAATAGTACCTATTCCCGTTCAGTACTGTGCCGCTCAGCACGTCGAGATGAAACATGTAGTCTATTTTTGCCGCCGCCCAGCTTCTCGCCGTGTCGCAGAATATAGGCTCATCTGTACCGTAGTTTACTGTCACTTCATCAAGGGTACAGTCTATCTGCGTTGACGAGCGTATGAATGATACGATGTATAGCTCGTCCGTTTCGTCCTCGGGCACTGTGGCTTTGAGGAGATTCCATCCATTGTAAGCAGAAAAGTCCTTTTCGACCGTGTACGGAATGTCGAGTCTGCTGCCATCTTCCCTTATAAGGGAGATATAGGGTGAGTCGACATTACCTTTTGCCCAGAGGGTAATGTATTTTACGGTGTTTCCTATGAATAAGGGAGATTTGTACGTTGCTTCCTTCCCGTTAAAGTACATGCCGTTCGTGTTGTTTTTTCCGTCGGTATAACGATATGTATTGCTGCTGTCTAATTTTAAAAATGACGAGAAAGCTGCATCCGAGTCAAAATCGGTATAGGTGATCGGATTTTTCGATATACGTAAGGTCACGCTTACCGTCTGATAGCCGTATCTTCCGATCAACTTAAATGTAGCCGGTTTATTATTTGAGTGAAAAACAAGTGATGAATCGAGGTATCCGTATTCGCATGCGCTCACGCCTTGGCCTCCGCTGATCGCGGTGGCTTTTTCATAGCTCCAGGACAGTGCCGAGGCGGAGATCGAGACGGGTATCGACGTTAAATACCCCTTGATATCTATTTTTTCATGGCCTCCGACGGGTATATTATACCATGTCTTTTCAGCGGCGATGGAGTCGAGTCTGTTTACCACCGTCAGCGTACAGCTCCCTCTCAGGGTCTCTGTGCCGCAGAGCGCCTCTGCAGATACCGTGACTTCTCCTGTGCCTCCTGAGGTGTAGATATTGCCTGAGATGCTGCCTCCGCCGGTAACGGTGAATTTAAGGTCGTTTATCTCACTTTCGAGCTCTCTGCCGCTCGAGTCCGTGGGTTTTGCATAGAGTTTTATGCGTGTGCCGCCCGATTTAATAAATGGCGTATCAGTGTAAACGGATAAATGTGCCGGGGTATTATTGCTCGGCGATGAATTGATAAAGAGCACTGCGTTCGATACGACTTTTTCATTGCCGGAGGAGGGGTTATTGATTACCTCGGGTTCTCCGTTTCTGCGTATTGACGCTGTGACCGATGCGCCTGATGCGAGTGATATCGCATAGGTGCATCCGATGCTCTTCATGTGCTGAGAAAGGCCGTTTTCACTCAGACCCACGCCGATCTTTCCGTCACCGTCGCAGGCGAAAAATACCGCCTTGCCGTCTCCCGTTATGCCTACTGCTGCACGGGCGTCGAGTTTTTTTGTATCTGTGACCTGGGAAGTGTCGTTTTTCAGTATTTCCTTTTCTCCCGATATGATGAATTGTGCGTCTTGCCACCCCTGAGACAGCGATACCGTGATTTCACAGGCGGAACCCACTGCCACATTTGCTATATAGCTTGCGTATGAGTCGGTTTTCGGTGCGCTGTATGCTATGTATCCGTCTGGGATCACCGTGTCCGATGTACTTTTATTTAAGCTGATCACAGTTCCTTTTATTGTTGTGCCGTTCGTGATCTTGAAACTTGAGCTCGGCTTTATGATCATCTCGATACAAGCGCAGGTGCTTTTCGTCGATGATGCAAAGTCCGATGTCAGAAGAAACGGCCCGGCGCCGTTTTCCGGCACTTTGTTGTATGCTCTCGCCGGGAATTTGTATCCCCCGAAGCTCAGGGAAACATTGACGGATGGAGTGCCGTAGATCAGCGATCCGTCTTTCTTTATGCCGATACACGGGCGTGATGTCTCATTTGAGCAGAGTATTACGCCGTCGCTTACCATTGTCCCGCACGGCACGCCCGATTGCAACGCAAAGCAGTCTCCGCTTATTCCCGCTATGGCACTTGCGTTTTCCTTCATCATGGATGAGAGGGTATTGCGTGAGTATATGTAGTTTCCGTATGCCGCAATTGCCCTTGTTGTGCCTTTGGGATCTAATGTGAACTGATACCCCGATTGCTTGCCGGCGTCATTCACAGAGTGTGTTTCTGTGTATGAAAGTGAGGTGGTTAGGGATGTAGTATAGCTTGCTTTTGTCTCTCCCATAGGGGACGCTGCCGAAACAGAAAAAGCAGGGAACACCGTGAGAGCAAAAAACGTCAGAAATGCGATGATTTTTTTCATGAATATACTCCTTTCCTGCTTTTTATGCTATTATACCAAAAAAAACGATATGTGTCAAAGACAATTTATTAGCTTTTGCATAAATGTTATGTTACCCGCAAATACTACAAGCGAGGTGATGATCATGAGCAAGAATAAGAATAAGAACCAGACTCAGAATAAAGATAACGAACAGACCCAAAACAATCAAAACGATCAGCAATAACAATATAAAAACACGGGAGGCCTTTCAAGCCTCCCGTATTTTTTATGTTTTATCTTTTTCTTCCTTGCTCTTTTTACGTAGCGTCGCACAGCTTTCCTTATCACCGCAGTTTGTGTGCGAGATGCATTGATAACTGCCGTCGTTTTTCACCATGTTTTTCATTATGACCACATTTGCATCTACTTTGGAGCAGTATCTTTCCATGATTATGCTGTTTTTCCTTGAGTCCATTTTTTCGTCTCCTCTGATAATATCTGTCTGGTAATATTATAGAGTTTCGTGACGAGTTTTATTCATCTTTCGTGCGGCGCAGCCTGACGCACGGCGAGAAACCGTCGAGACGGGCGGTCTCGATGGCGTTCATGATGCGGTGAGAGAATCCGTCGTATTTTTTGTCAAGCTCGGAAATGAGCTTTTTCACTTCCTCACGTTCGGTGTGCTTGTCCTCCGGGCAGGTCGTTTCGACGATTGGGATCTCGTTGTGCGAGATAAAATATTTGATATCTTTTTCTTTTGCGTATATCAGGGGACGTATCATCGTTATGTCTTTACGGGAAAGGTATGTTACAGGCGAAAAAGTGCCGAGGCGCCCCTCGTGTATGAGGTTGAGCATGAATGTATCTATAACGTCGTCATAGTGATGTCCGAGTGCGATCTTGTTACAACCGTGAGCTTTTGCCGTATCGTGCAGGACGCCACGCCGCATTTTTGCGCACAGGGCGCAGGGATTTGATTCTTTTCGTATGTCAAATATGACTTTCGCTATCTCGCTTTTTTGCGTGATGTATTCGACATTAATATTTTTACATAATTCGGCAATGGGTGAGAAGTCCATACCCTCAAAGCCCATATCGACCGTTATGGCGATAAGCTCGTATTTTTTCGGGTAAAAGCGTCTCATTGCGGCGAGGGTGATGAGAAGAGCGCTCGAGTCCTTTCCGCCTGAGAGGCCGACCGCTATTTTGTCGCCGTCTTCAATCATATCATAGTGTTGGCATGCCTGTCTGACAAAAGAGAGCATGCGCCTTGCATCGTAATTAACCATATTATTATTATACCTCATTAACACTTACAAATCAATAGCATAAAATATATCGGAGGAAAACTATAATGGCTATAAAAATATTCATAGATCAAGGACATAATCCCAATAATCCGAATGCAGGAGCAGAAGGAAACGGCTATCGTGAACAGGACCTGACATATGCGATCGGAGTCAGGCTTGCAGCACTTCTGAACGCAAATGAAAATTTTGAAGCACGCCTTTCCCGTAATTCGCCGACAGAGCAGCTCGGAACGAGCAATGCGACCTCGCTTGCCGCCCGTGTCAACGCCGCAAACGCATGGGGAGCGGATTATTTTATCAGCTTGCATGCAAATGCTTCGACTATAACGAGTGCGAGCGGCTGTGAGGGGTATGTTTACTCTAAATCGAGCAGTGCATACCCATTCTCGCTGAGCATATGTAAGTATCTTGCACTGAGAACGGGACTCGAGGATCGGGGCGTGTTTGAGCGTCCTACGCTCTATGTGCTCAGGCGCACATCCATGCCGGCGACGCTTATCGAGATGGGATTTATCACCAATGCCGGCGATGCGTCGCTCATGGCGAATAATCCCGAGCTTTTTGCCCGCGGTATCTACGACGGAATACTCGCTTATTTTGCTTAAAAAAAGCCCTGTAATACGCTGCATGTGAAAATGTGCAGTGTATTACAGAGTTTTGTAGTAATTTTGTAGAAATATTGATGTTTTTGTTGAAAAAGAAAGGGCAGGTGTGATATAATATAACTATATTTATATTTTATTGATAAGGAGAGCGAAAATGCAAAAATCAAAAATATCGGCGGATAGAATAGTATCTGCGTTATTGTCGCTGATAATGATCGTAACATTATTTCCTGCAATGATATTTACGTCATCGGCAGA
>CAYOFP010000020.1:0-35212 GCA_964403505.1 uncultured Lachnospiraceae bacterium | reverse complement strand
CATTCACTAACAATTTAATATTTGTTTTGTCTAAACTTTGGGGTTCACTTCATTTTCGATACCGTTTTTTCTCTGGTCGCTTTTTGAAAAAAGCGACGCAAAAACTTTCAATCTGTGTGCGTGCTTTCCCCGGCGCAAGACAAGTCTTGCGCATATAAAAGTTTTTGAAGGGGGTGTGGGGTGAGGTTGCGCCGCCGGTGGCGGATGAAGCGGGCATAACTTTGGGCTGCGGTCGGCGATTGACCAGGTGCGTTTCGCACCGCAGGCAGAGCCGGGTACCGCAAAAGGGACACTTTTTTCAAAAAGTGTCCCCCACATAATCTCAAATATATTATAAATATCTCGAGAGGATGGATGCCATCTGCGCACGTGTCGCAGATCCTTTCGGATTGAGGACGGTTGGTGTCATACCTGTGATATAGCCCTCAGCATTTGCCCATCTGATCGCTGTTTTTGCATATTCGCTTGTCTGATTGAAATCGGTGAATGTGGATGCGTTTGCTTGTTTTGAAACATCCCTATTCTCGATCTCTTTTGCGTATCTGTACAAGATCGTCGCAAACTGCTCACGTGTGATAGTATCATTCGGCGAGTAAGTATCCTTGCTTGTTCCTGCTACGACACCCTTCGCATACGCCCATTTGATAGCGTTCGTATACCACTGGCCTTCCTTAACATCCTTAAAGGGATTTTCGTATTCGGATGCATTGGGTTCGCCCTGCATATTGTAAAGAACTTTTACGAGCATTGCTCTTGTCGTTGTGTCGTTGGGTGCAAAGGTCGTCGGAGATGTTCCGCTCATCAGTCCTATGCTGCACATCTGCGTTATGCTCGGCTTGCCCCAGAAGTTATCGGCTACATCGTTGAATGCCTTTACCTGAGTGAATTCATCACTTGAAAGCGGAGCGCTCGTCTCTGTTACGGTGAATTTACCGATATAGTTTGCGCATACATCGGTGCTGTATATGATAGCTCTGGTGCCGGAGGAGCCGTCGTATGCGCCTGTTCCCGATACCGAATAGGGGAAACGGCCTGCATTTGCAAATCTGATGCATCCTGCCTCGCTGGTGTTTCCTTTGTTATCTTCGCCTGCGATGCGCAGATATACTTCCCATTCGCCGGACTCGATGTTTGCAGGGAGCTTCACATCTGCGAGATATTCGTTTCTGCTTGCGCTGTCCCAGGAATTTGCATCGATGCTGTCAACACGGGTGACATATTCTGTCTTACCCTTCTTCAGCACGATCTCGGCTACCTTCTTGCGGGTAATGTTTGTAAATCCGGTATTGTCTACGGTGCCTCTGATATTGAGCACGCCGCCCTTATCGACCTCCTGATTGAGATAAGATGACTTGAGCACGATCCTGTATCCGAGGTGATCCTCAAAGAAGCTTGCGACACTCTGACCCTTGTATGCGGTGAGGTCAGCCTCGAGGTTGACTGTATTTTTTATCGCGTCGATGAAAGCATTGCCGACCTTAGCGGAGCTCCATCCGCCTATGGTGTACGTGACATAGACACCATCTGATTTTTCCTCTATATTCTTAACGCCGAACGGCATATCGGAGGAATAATCGTAGAAACGGACCTTAAGGTCGTCTATCGCTTTTTCAGCCGCATTCATTGTGGCATATTTCAGGGTCGCTTCAGAGGCGGGCTTGAAAAGTCCCGTATCTGTGTAAGCTCTGTTTCCGCCGTGATAATAGGTCAGATGCGTTTTGTAAAACTCAGGGATTGCGACACACGGCAGCCATGTGCTGTTTGTTCTGAATCCGGGATAACCGTTCTTTGCCGATGCGCCGGAGAACTCGCCGCCGTAGCTCGCAGTCTTCGTTCTCATGCTGAGCCAATGAACAAAGTTTTCGCGGCTGCATCTGAACGTTCCGCCGTCGTTTCCGTCCTGTATCATAGCATCGTTATAGATACCGATACGGTTGAAAAGCGGTTCCTCTTCGAATGAGAATTCCCAGAAGTTTCCGTCAGCGAAGGTCTTCGGGTATTCTTTTCCCGGAACGTTGCTGGACGGTTGCTTTGCATATTTATTCTTATATAATGATGTAAAGTTTACAAAATCATAGTATTCCTTATCTGTTCTTACATTGACGCATATTTCGTCGGGAAGCTGTGTGAGCCAACTCTCAAGCACCTGACGCTTATGATCCGAATCGGAATAAATGCCGCTGTGCATCTCTCCGTATGCACCTATCATACCGCACTCGATCGCCGAGATGATATCCGGATAGTTTTTGAATACGTTACAGAGCTGTATCTGATGCTTTAAGAGCATATTAAAGTCAGCAGGCTCTGCATTATTCTGGCCGTCGTTTGCATAGCATGCTCTGATAATGCATGCACCGCCGTTTTTGCGCAGATTGGAAAGCGATTGATCAAGGAAAGTGATAAAATAGTCATCGATCAGTTTGTCTTCAAATCCGCGGTTCGAGCTGTATTTTCCGAGGTCGATATAATAAAACTCGAAATTAGAGTCATTTCGCGGAGGTGTCGTCTCGGTCGTCCTTGAGGAATAAATGTATGTACTGCCCGTGGTAAAGCCGGAATCCGCTTGATTTACACGGCCTATGGTCTCATCGTATGAGATATCCTGCAGTACCAGATCCTTTGTGTTCATTTCTGCACTTGAGGGGACGGACATCGTGAAGATGCTTACCATACAAGTTACAGCGAGAACGAACGATAGTAATTTTTTCATGTTTTTTTCCTTTCGTGTTTATTACACTTTCTTTTAATAATATATTATCATTTTTTATTTTAAATGTCAATCACAAAATGCCTGAATTAAGAATGAAATATTTGCAGGTAAATTATTGAGCTGACTTTTTCGGCGTGCGAGCCGAGATTTTTTTATAAAACGGTCGATTCAGCCGAGATTTCGGTCATGCGAGAAAAGATGAATGGGTATAGAATACTTATGCAGGAAAGAGGTCGACCGTTCTGCAGGGCACACGGAAAGGAGGAAAAATGAAGCAGCAATACATGGAAATGCCGAGGGATATGTACAAGTACAAATGTCCCTACGCAATGACGCCGACACGTATCGTCATCCACAATACCGCAAATGATGCTTCTGCATATAATGAGATAAGTTATATGCAGAGAAATACGAACGAGGTATCGTTTCACTTCGCAGTAGATGATGAATGTGCGATACAGGGCATACCGCTCGATCGCAACGCATGGCATGCGGGCGACGGAGGCAGCGGCGTCGGCAACCGGCAGGGAATCGCGATAGAGATATGTTATTCTCTGTCGGGTGGAATGAGATTCCGCAATGCCGTGAGAAATGCGGCATCCCTTACATACTCTTTACTCGGGAAGTACGGCTGGGGTATCGACCGAGTGACGAAGCACGAGGACTACGCGAGAAAGTACTGTCCTCACCGGATACTGAGCGATTACGGCTTTGATGCATTTAAGGATCTGGTAACTGCGCAGAAGATAACCAAGGTAAGCGAAGCGGTGGAACGTCTGTCGCGGCTGGGAGTTATCGACGGCGGCTATTGGAAGACGCATTATCAGGATATCAAATATCTCGATCTGCTCCTGATCAATGCATCAAAGGCGGTCATCAAAAAAGGCAGTATGGCAAATACTGCACTCGATGGTATCTCAGCGCTGAACGAAGCAGGCGTGATAAAGACGCCTGAATACTGGCGCAAAAACTATTGGCGTGTTAAGTGGCTTCCCGAATTACTCGCCAAATTGGGCGGTTCTGTTTGAGGCTGACCATTTCAGAGCCGAGCGAAAAGCAGAGGGAATTTTTCAGCGCGAAGACCAGATATATCGCCTACGGTGGGGCACGTGGCGGCGGTAAGAGCTGGGCTGTCCGCACGAAAGCCGTTCTCATGGCAGCAAAATATGCAGGGATACGGATCCTCATCATGAGAAAGACCTATCCCGAGCTGAGAGAAAATCACATATTACCGCTTTTGGCGGATCTTTCCGGCTTTGCCGACTATAACGAAAGCAAGAAGGTGTTTTCCTTTATTAACGGAAGTCGTATCAAGTTCGGCTATTGCGATGCGGAAAGCGATGTCTCTCAGTATCAGGGCCAGGAATATGACGTCGTCTTTATGGACGAGGCCACTCATTTTACCGAGTATCAGTACAATGCAGTCAAAAGCTGTATCCGAGGGGTGAATTCCTTTCCGAAACGGATGTATATCACCTGCAACCCCGGAGGGGTAGGACACGGTTGGGTCAAAAGGCTCTTTATCGACCGTGACTACCGTGACGGGGAGAGTGCTGCGGACTATACATTTATTCCTGCAAGGGTCTATGACAACAAGGCGCTGATGCAAAAGGACCCTGAATATGTAAAGGGTCTGATGTCGCTGCCGCAGGAATTGCGCTCGGCCTGGCTCGATGGAAATTGGGATGCCTTCGCAGGGCAGTTTTTCCCCGAATTCCGGCGTGATATACATGTCACAGAGCCGCACGAAATACCCGAGGGGGCTCGTATATTCCGTGCATTTGACTACGGACTCGACATGCTCGCATGTCTGTGGATCGCACTCGACCGATATGGCCGCGCGTATGTATTCCGAGAGGTACATGCGTCAAATCTCATCGTGTCCGATGCGGCGAGGCTCATCCTCGACAACAGTCCCGAGGAGGTATATGCTACCTATGCCCCTCCCGATATGTGGTCGAGGCAACGGGAAACGGGTGCGAGCATAGCCGAGCTGTTCGGCGATAACGGTATCGATCTTTTGCGTGCGTCAAACGGTCGTATCGCCGGATGGCTCTCTGTCAAGGAATGGATGAAAACGAAAAACGTCTCGGGGGCGAGTGTGCCCGGTATTGAGATAAGCTCCGAGTGTCCGTTTCTCATCCGATGCATCGGGCAGTTATGCTATGACGAGAAAAACTCCTGCGACGCCGCAACAGAACCGCACGATATCACTCATATCACCGACGCCCTGCGTTATTTCTGTGCCTCCCGTCCTGCCCCTGCCGCGGCAAAGCGGCAGGTAAGCATGCTCGAAAAGCACAGGCGCACGGCGATCGGAAGGGCGAAAAAAAGAACGGGAAGAAATTTTAGTTAGGCACAGATGTACTGTCTGTGCCCGGAAGGAGGAAATATGATAATCAATGTAAACGGCTACGCTGTTTCGCCCGAGAACATTTGCGGCGGAACAAAGGGCTCCCATAATAACGAAAGACTGTGCTTTGTCTTTGACGAAACATGGGAGGGCTTAATAAAGACCGTTACCTTTTACACACCGAAAAGAGATATCGTATGTTTGATCCCCGACGGCACTCTGATGCTGCCGTGGGAGGTAACGGAGCAAAGCGGAGTGACAAGGTATGTCATCTGCGGCACAGACGGCAGCCGCACGGTCATGTCTGCCGAGGGCGCGATCACCGTCGATGATACTCTGACGGTGAGTGAAGAACAGGTGGACAGGCGTACGCCCGGAGTGCTTGAGCGGATCACACTTTTTATGGACGAGAGCGAAAATGCGTATGATGCAGCCGCAGAAAATGCGCGAAAATCAAGCGCGAGCGCATCGGATGCGGAGTTGTATATGTCAGAGGCATCGGATGCGGCAACTGTTGCACAGGATGCAAAAGAAATCGCACTGTCGGCGAAAAATGAGGCCTCGGCTTCGGCGAGCGCCGCATCTGACAGCGCTGATGCAGCAAGCATATCTGCGCAGAGTGCGAAAAACAGCGAGGATACGATCAGCGCATATATTCAAAGCGGCGAATTCGGAATACCCATAAAAGCGATGGACGGTTTTCCGAGTGATGCAAAACCCGGGGTCATGTATGTAAAGTTAAGATCTGAAAGCTCGATAATGAATAACTTTGACAAATATATTTTTATGTGTCCTGACGGAGTACTCTACTATGCGTGGAAATGCGACGATACGGTGCTGTATACCGAAAACAAATATCCGCAGGACGGCGATTCTGTATATTATGCGCCGAACAGTTATTATGTAGAGAATACGGGTGTAGTCACCGCTATCGGTACGGATGGCATGCGTGCTTCATGCACAGGCACGGTCAAGGGGCTCTTCTCCATGACACGAGACAGCTCATCGAATCTGCTGATAGGCACTTATTCATGGGAGAGGATAAAGGAGGAAAAACCGCTGAGGAGGTTACGCTCTATGACGCTGACGCAGGACAAATATAATGTATCGATATCGTCTGATGAGAACTCAAAGTCATTTATGCTGAATGAATTCTATCTCAGGGTCAATTACCGCACGCCGACGTCAAAAAGCAGTACGACTGACCGTATGATAAAAATAAACGGCACTGAAACGGGATTTTGTATACCCGGAAACGGAGAAGACGGATCTAGTTATCTCTTCCGAGGCGTTTTTCTCGGAGATTCACTCGCACTTTATCGCATACCCGATGCGTCATCGGGCGGAAGCGAGGCGTGCGTTATCGTCGATTGCCCATACTATGTTTCGGATATCGGCATCGCCGGCGCAAGCTCAAATCCGCTCGGAAAGAATACAGTAATAGATATATGGGGGAGGGAAGAACTATGAAATACAGCGAAACGGGTAACATTTTTCTTGTGTTATTTTCCGGGGCTATGGGATTCGTAGCATCGCTTTTCGGCGGATGGGATACGTCTGTCATAACGCTCTTAATATTCATGATCGTTGATTTTTCTCTCGGTGTGACAGTTGCAGGAGTTTTCAAGGTATCAAAAAATACGGAAAACGGAGGACTCGAGAGCAGAGCCGGCTGGAAGGGACTTTGCCGTAAATTCGGCACTCTCGCAGTGGTACTTATCGCATGTCGGCTGGATATGCTGCTCAGCACGAGCTACATAAAAGATGCCGTGGTGATATGTTATATATGCAATGAGTGCATATCCATTGCAGAGAATCTCGCCCTGATCGGCGTGCCCGTGCCAAAAAGGCTGACGGATGCGCTCGAGATCCTGAAAGGTAAGGAGGATTAGATATGGAATTCGTTATTTTTACGAAAAGACGCCATGTCTGCTCGACGCCGGGATGCAGAGAACACGATACCTACCGTATCGCGAGAACCGCCGGCGGAAACAATGTGCTTTTTCTTTGCGAAAAATGCATCAAGGAAGCATATAAGGCAAACAACCAAGCAAAAAAAGAAAAAAAGGAGAAAAACTGAAATGGAAGAAAAAGAAACCGTATGCGAAAACAACGGCAGTACCCCTCTGTTTGATATCGACATGGTAGTAGGCAAAAGTCCTGAGGAAATTGACCGATATGCGAGGGACTACACTGACTCTGTCGCAAGGTACGTAAAGGAGACTGTCGCACATGAGATAAACGACAGCATTGCCGCTCTTGAAAAAAGAGAAAAGGAGGCAGAGCTTGCCGCCGCACGCGCCGCTCTTCTGTCTAATAACGATCTCTACGACTTCTCTGAGAGAAGCGATGAGGTAGATTCACTCATCGCCGCCATCCCGGGAATGAAGGAGCTCTCGCCCGAGAGTGCGATGACCCTTTGCTATCTTATGATAAAAGGTGCTGAGGCGGTAAGGGATTTTAAGAATCCCAAGGTGGAAACGCCTGAGGAGATCGCAGAAAAGATCTATGAGCGTGCGGACGTTATGAAAATACTCGCAGAGCGCAGAGCAAAGGACGCACCTGACGAGCTGCCGGTAGTCGTTAAAAGCGGTGCTTCGGCAGTAAACATCAAACCCAAGCCGAAGACTCTGGCAGACGCCAGATCATCGGCGGAAAAACACTTTAAAATCTGATTTGAAATGAAAAAGGAGAAAAAACAATGTCACAGAATTTGGAAAAAATCAGCGAAATACTGAAAAACGATTATATGCCTGCCTTAGAAAACCAGATAGGCATAGAACCGTCGCCTTTTCTTGAAAAAGTCAAGAAGGCACCCCTCATGGCGAACACCATCATGGCGGCGGCTCCCGTGGGAATCAACGGCGGCTTCGGCTTCGGCACCGAAGGTGAAGCCACACCTGAATCGGGCGCACAGAACTACGTCACATTCACGCTCGATGCAGTCGATATGTATGTCGATATCCGTGTCTCCGATAAAACGGTCAAGCTCGCGTCGAGTAATGCGGGCGCTATGGTAAACGCACTCGACGGCGAGGTGAAGGGCAGTTATGCTTCTGCAAAATGGAATATCGGACGGGCTCTTTTCGGCGACGGAACCGGAAAGCTCGCGACCGTTACAAGCATAACGGCGGCGAATGTCATAACCCTTTCATCCGTCAAGAATGTCATAGAGGGACTGGTGATCGACGTTTTCACATCCGGCTATACTCCTGCATACAAGGCGAGAAGGATAAAAAGTATTGACCGTACCAATAAGACCGTGACGGTCGACGGTCCGGCAATGACAGCCGCATCGTCACTGAACGGTTTTATCACCGTTCAGAACAGTTACGGAAACGAGCTGGAGGGCCTCGGCTCGATATTTAATTCATCGTCTATATACCTCTACGGCGTCAAGAGATCGGATAATCCGTGGCTGAAGCCTGTACTCGTGGACGCCAAGCATGACTTTACGGATATCACCATTCACAGGGGCGTAAAGGATGCATATGACTACAAGAATTCACAGATTGACCTGCTTATGCTCGGAGATAAAGCATTTGAGGCTTATCAGACATACATGAAGGAGAATAATGTGGTCGTGACGGACAAGCATCAGTTTGTGGGCGGTGCAGTCGGCTACAAGGTCCTCGTGGGCAACCGTGAGGTCATTGTGGTAAACGAGCGCTTTGTCCCCGAAACCGAGGCATGGGGCGTCGACACGTCAGCCTTTACATTCCAGTCTACGGGATGGGACTTCGCATCTCAGGACTCGGGTATATTTACCCTGATCCCCGGTACGAGCGTATATAGAGCGCTGCTCGCTTCCTACGGCAACCTCATTTGCTCGAATCCCGGCGGATGCGTAAGATTTACAAACTGCGACCTTGCGTCTGCATGAGGATAACTCGATAAAGGGGAGGATGACCTCCCCTTTACAATAATACAGGAGGCACTATGAATACAGGAAAAATATATGAACATGTGTGTAAGGTAAAGCCGATACCGCAGGACAGATTCTTTGCCGCGCTCAACTATACTGAGCGGGAGCTCGTCTCGAAATACGGTAAGGATACAGTGCTTGACAGAGCCGCTCTTATCGATATCGTACGCCTCGATGACGATACAGGAACAAAGGCGGCTTTTGACAATGCGATCATCGACAACATCCTTTATTTGGTAACGGGAGAGGAGCATTACAAAACGGATTTTGCGGCACATGCGCAATATGCCTATCACACAGTCTGGAACGAAAAAAACCGAGGTAAGCGGATAAGAAAGGAGATATGGTAATGTATCAGGCTTTAACTTGCGGAAAGGATATCATAGATATGGCAAGAGAGTGCGCCGATATCTCGCCTGAAATACCCGAGCAGATGTATTTGCTGTGGTTGAATACACTTCTCGGCCGGATCTATGCAAGCGACGTATACTCCTGCGCAGTGGAACAGGCCGATGTGACAACGGACGAAACGGGGAGCTATTTTGAAATAAGCTCTCTTGACGGTGGGAGCCGTGCCGCCGTGCGTGAATGCGATATCGATTCGGTGCTTTCGGCGGGAGAGGCTTTTGTGCGGTCGGATGCGGCGTCGGTCGCCGTTTTCCGTGACAGAGCGCAGTTTTACGGGGATGGGGACAGAGTGTACCTCTATCACCCGGCGGGAGTCGGGAGCAAATGCACTGTCATCTTCCGTGAGATGCCGCCGAAATTCACGGGCGACAATATCGAGTCCCTGACGCTTCCTTTGCCCGAGGAGCATATGGAACTGCCGCTCGACTACCTCGTGGGCAGGGCATACGAATATGCAAACGAGGATACTCAGGCGGCAAAGTGGCTCGGCGCTTTCAATGTCGCACTCGATGCCTTTATCAAATGGCACGAGGGAAGAAAAGGAAGTATGGGAGGTATAGGTAAATGAAACTGTTAAGTAAAATGAAGAGTTTTTTCGGCGCAGGCGATGAACGAACTGATGCCGAGGATGTGGTCCGTGATATACTCTCAGAGCTCGAAAAGCGAAAGGAGGAGCGCAGATCATTTGAGCTGCAATGGCGGCTGAATTCCGCTTTCCTCGCCGGGAGACAGAACTGCGACGTCAACCCGTATTCGGGTAATGTCGAGGAACTGAGACCGGTCTACGATTATGAGGAAAGAGGCGTTTTCAACAAGATAGCGCCGCTGATGGAGACACGGCTTGCCAACCTGAAGGGCGTAAAATTTGACGTGGCGGTAAAGCCCTTTTCCGACGAAAGCGAGGATCACGACAAGGCAGAGGTGGAGAGCAAGCTGCTGCGGTACATATACAAGCGGGACTGCTTCGACGAAAAGAAAAACACCCTGCTCGAATGGTCGGAGATAACGGGAACGGCATTTGTCCTGTCCGGCTGGAACAGCCGTGCAGGCAGACCCTGCGCCGTAGATGAAAACGGCGAGCCGACAGCGTATGAGGGCGAGTTATATTCCACCCTTCTCACCGCATATGAGGTCTATCCCGAGAATCTATACCGCCAGCGTATGGATGAGCAGAACTCCGTCATCATCGAGCAGGTGCTGTCGGCAAAGGAGATATACGACCTTTTCGGGATCGAATGCGTCGGCAGGGATATCGAGACGGTAGCGCTCACTCCGTCGCCCGTCATACAGGGCGGAATCCCGACCGACGGCGGATATGTCCGCTCCCGTGAGAGCGAACGGGTGGTAACGTATTTTGAGCGCCCGAACCGCACGCATCCTGACGGTGTTATGTGCGTGATCGCAGCAGGCAAGCCCGTTTATCTTTCTTCGCTTCCGTATGACGATATACCGCTGAGCGTTTTTCGTGCGAAGGAAAATGCGGGTCAATTCTTCGGCAAAAGCGTCATCGAGGATCTGATCCCGCTGCAGCGTGCATATAACGGGTGCAAGAATAAAATGCACGATTATATCTCCACCCTCGCCGCAAACTCCCTGCTTGTAGAGGAGGGGAGCGTCGACGTAGAGGAGATGGAGGAGAACGGTACAGCGCCCGGTGCGCCGATCGTATATAAAAAAGGCTATTGTGCGCCGATCCCGTTATCCCATGAAAGCATACCGCCTCAGCTCTATGCCGAGTGCGAACAGCTCGTGCGGGATATGGAATATGTCGCAGGCGTGTCGCAGCTGATGGTAGTCGGCTCGACAAGCGTCGGGGTGACGTCGGGAACTGCGATCAACAGCCTGCGTGAGATAGACTCCACGAGAATGGCACTGACCGCAGAAAATATCCGGGAGGGCGTACTTTCCATGGCGAAAACATGGCTTTCCATTTGCCGTCAGTTCTGCAAGGCCGGAAAGGTACTTTCGATCACGGGAGCGAACGATATGTCGGAGGTGCTGACATGGTGCGCCGAGGACATAAACTCGTTCGATGTATACTTCGAGACGGAAAACGAGCTGAAATACAGTGAGCAGGAGCAGAAGGAAGCTTTCCTGCGTGCATACAACATGGGGCTTTTCGCCGATGAGGACGGAAAAGTACCGTCACGATTCAAGCAGCGCGCCGTGAACCTCATGCACATAGGAGATTATGACTCCTTAATGAGCGAGGGCGAGCTGCAGAGCAAGCGTGCTAAACGGGAGAACAATCTGCTTTTATCGGGCGTCATACCCGAGACGGATGTATTCGACAATGACGAGATCCATATCGACGAGCATCGGCGTTTCGCCCTGCAAATGAAATACGATGCCCTGAAGCGTCGCCGTCCCGATCTCGCCGAGGCATTTGAGCGGCACTGCGCCGAGCATGCGGAAAGGGTGAGAAAAAATGGTTAAGGCATTTATACCGAGGCGCGGAAAAAAATACGTAATCAAGGATATGTTTTTCGGCGGAATGAATCGGTGCGCATCCCCCGATTCCAAGGAATTTACCGATGTGTGCGGTGCGGACCTCTCCCTTTTGCCGGCGGTGTGCGCATCGGACGGATGGAGGCTGTTTTACTCCTTTTCGGGAGATGAATATCCGCTTTCCATGTGCGCAGTGGGCAACAGGCTGATCGCCTTTTGCAGGAAGCTCGTTCCCCTCGGCGACGGTTTTACGCAGGTCGATGCGTTGAATACCGTGGCGGTATCGCCCGAGGGGCAGGCGTTTATCGGTGATGATATTTATTACCGTACCGAGACGGGTACCTTTCTGATATCCGACTATAATTTTCCGAGGAGCATGGTGCAGTTCTGCGTGTATCATGACGGCGGAGCTCTGCACGATGCGCTCGGCGGAAAATACGATAAAAAGATTCTCATCTTCCCGGATAAGCTTTCCATGGACTATGATGTAGACAGCGATTTTACGCTTAGCAAGCTGGAGGATGACGGAGTTGTGATGCCCGACCTCAAATATGTTACGGTCCATGCGGCGAGGCTCTTCGGCGTTGATGACAACCGTATCTATGCATCGGCATATAACGATTATAAGGATTGGGACGTGGATGTCGCATCGGATATCTCCGCTGATAACGCATGGGCGTCAAATACGGGCGCAGACTCACGTGCGGACGGTGATTTTACTGCCATCACGACATACGCAGGCAAGGTAATAGCGATGAAGCGTGATTTTTGCCATCAGGTATACAATAATAAAAATCCCTTCCGGGTTTACGATGTCGCACGCTCGGGCGCTATCGACTCACGCTCGGTATGCGAGGTGAGAGGAAACCTGTTCTACGTGAGCGCAGACGGCGTGATGCGCTTTACGGGGGCTGAGCCGGTAAAGATAAGCGCACCGCTCGGCATAGACCGCTTCGAGGACGGCATATGCGGCTCGCACGGAGATTCCTTATATGTATACGAAAAGGGAAAAATATACGTATACAATACCGTAAACGGCACTTGGTCGAGCATATCCGTACCCGAGACGGGCGAAGTTGTGAATTTTGCAGAGCTGAACGGCGTTTTATATGTTCTGACACATAAAAACCAAAGCGAAAACTATATTTATGCGCTCGACGGCGAGCCCAATGAATGGTATGTCGAATGCTCGGCAAAGACGTTCGGCGTTTATTCGGACAAGCGTGTCTCGAGAATCAATGTGCTGTGCGATATCGGGGAGAGGGCATCGGTCAAGGTGTATTTAGCGCCTGCAAACGGGGATTACTCCGAAACGCCCGTCATAGACAGCGGCGGAAGACAGGGACGCACGGCGCTCAAGGCGCTGATACGTGCATCCTCCTCACCCGCACACCGCATGAAGATCGTCTGCTCGGGCGATGTGACGCTGTATGGTATTCAGACCTATGCATACAAGGAGGATGACGGCGGTGAATGATATGGAAAAAAGGCTGTCTGCCCTTGAGGAATCGTTTCTGCGTCATGTACGGGATAACGAGGATGCACTTCTCAATATCGATGAGGATTGCCTTACGTTTATACCCATGAAAGCAAAAACAAAAATGACCGCCTCGGTTTCGGGCGACAGGCTCATCCTCTCGGTCGGGGAGGAAAAATATTATGTTACACTGACAAAGGAGGAAAACAATGTATAATCCATACACGGATATCACGGATTTGATAAAAACACAAAATAAGGAGAATAAGAGTACGAAGGAACAGATCGACTCTATTCTCAAAAGCAATACGACCTTTTATAAGTCCACATATTCCGACGTCAAATCAAATATAGATAAGACCAAGGACTATATCAGTGACGGCGAGGCATATAAGGACGAGGGCGCACAGGCGATACGTGCTTCCTATGCGGTGTCGGGCGATAAGGCGGCAGACGGTGCTGCGGCACAGAATGCGGCAGACAACGGCGGCAACCTCGATACCTATGCGGCGGCTCAGGCAAACAGAGCCAAGCGAGACTTCATCACAGCAGGCGAGGAGGCAGTCGCAAAGCGTGCCGGGAGCGTTGAGGGAAACCTCATTGCGGCGGATAAAAATCTGCTCTCCGCATTTGATACTGTTTCGGACGCCCTGAATGCAGGTGCGTCAACATCGCAAAAGTCTCAGGCGGCGAATGCGCAAAACGACAATGATCTGCTCGAGGCGGCAATCAAAAGTCTCGTATCGCTTTACAAATAAGGGCTATTCTCCGAGCCGCCGAAAGCCGAAAAGCTTTCGGCGGCTGCTGTGCGTTAAAAACCGGCTTGAAAGTTTTTCTTTCAAGCCGGTTTTGATATGTCTTAAAGTTCGATTCTATTAGCGACCTCGTGTAAGAAGTCCTCGGTGTTTACCTTTTTCTTGTTTTCAAGCTTTGAGAGCAGGTAGAGGTCGCCTGTCATTACGCCGTCCTCGATGGTTTTGATCGTAGCCGCCTCGAGCGCATCGGCGTATTTTACAAGCTCGGGTGTGTTATCGAGCTCGCCCCGTTTTCTCAGCGCACCCGACCATGCGAAGATCGTTGCGACGCTGTTTGTCGAGGTCTCCTCACCCTTTAAGTGCTTGTAATAATGCCTCTGAACCGTGCCGTGTGCTGCCTCGTACTCGTAGATTCCGTCGGGGGAAACGAGCACGGACGTCATCATGGCAAGACTGCCGTAAGCAGTTGCCACCATATCGCTCATGACGTCGCCGTCATAGTTTTTGCATGCCCAGATATAGCCGCCCTCGCTCCTTATAACACGGGCTACCGCATCGTCGATGAGGGTATAGAAATACTCGATGCCTGCCGCCTCGAATTTTTCCTTGTATTCCTTTTCATATATCTCAGCGAAAATATCCTTGAAGCGGTGATCGTACTTTTTCGAGATGGTATCCTTCGTTGCAAACCACAGATCCTGCTTTGTATCAAGAGCGAAATTGAAGCAGGAGCGTGCGAAGCTCGCAATGGACGTATCCTTATTGTGCAGACCCTGGATGATACCGTCCGTACCCTCGAAGTCAAATACGAGCTCACGTGTTTCATTGCCGTTTTTGTCTGTGCAGACGAGCTCTGCTTTGCTTCCTTCGGGAACACGCATCTCGACATTCTTATATACATCGCCGTATGCGTGACGTGCAATGGTGATCGGCTTTGTCCATGTGGGAATATACGGCGTTATCCCCTTGACGAGTATGGGGGTTCTGAAAACAGTACCGTCGAGGATCGCTCTGATCGTGCCGTTCGGGGATTTCCACATTTCTTTCAGGTTATATTCGGGCATTCTCGCCGCATTGGGCGTGATGGTCGCACATTTTACGGCGACGCCGTACTTTTTTGTCGCTTCTGCACTGTCGAACGTGACCTTATCGTCGGTTTCGTTACGGTGTACGAGTCCGAGGTCGTAATATTCCGTTTTTAAGTCAACATATGGGGTGATAAGGATATCCTTTATCATCTGCCATATGACACGGGTCATTTCATCTCCGTCCATTTCGACGAGAGGTGTTTTCATCTGTATTTTAGCCATAATTTTCATCTCCTACCGCTTTTTTTAACTATGATAGTATACCACAAACGCCGTCTTTCGTCAATATGGGGTATTGTTAAATATGTTTTATGTTTTATTATTGTGTGTTAATATTTGGATGCTACAATATTGATATAAGATATTCACTTTTTGAATCAGAATCGGTGTTTTTCGTTCAATTCCTGTAGTGATTATATTTACAGGCATCGAAAACATATGATATACTTAAACCATCAAACATATGGAGAAATAAACAATGCTGAAACTAACAAATATTAAGAAGGTGTATTCATTCGGGCAGAATTCGCAGACGGCGCTTAACGGCGTTTCAGTGGAATTCCGTAAGAATGAATTTGTTTCGGTGCTTGGTCCTTCGGGATGCGGAAAGACTACGCTCCTAAATATCATCGGCGGCCTCGACAGATATACCGACGGCGACCTGATGATCAAGGGAATCTCGACAAAAGAGTACCGTGACGGCGACTGGGATACCTACCGCAACCGCTCGGTCGGATTTGTATTCCAGAGCTATAATCTGATCCCCCATCAGTCGATCCTTTCAAACGTCGAGCTCGCCATGACGCTTTCGGGCGTCAAGCGCTCACAGCGCAGGGAGCGTGCGAAGGCGGCGCTCGAGCGTGTCGGACTTGGCGAATACCTGCACAAAAAGCCGAATCAGATGTCGGGCGGACAGATGCAGAGGGTGGCGATCGCCCGTGCGCTGGTGAACAACCCCGAGATACTGCTCGCCGACGAGCCGACA
Organism: uncultured Lachnospiraceae bacterium; assembly: GCA_964403505.1. Lineage (GTDB taxonomy): Bacteria > Bacillota > Clostridia > Oscillospirales > CAG-272 > CAKSEI01. The sequence goes on along the minus strand of CAYOFP010000020.1, from coordinate 19,063 downwards.
GGTGCGCTCGATTCCGAGACGAGCGAGCAGATCATGGAGCTTTTAAAGGAAATAGCGAAGGATCGCCTCGTTATCATGGTAACGCACAATCCCGAGCTTGCCGAGCGGTATTCCACACGTATCATCCGCCTTATGGACGGTAAAATAACGGGCGATACCGACCCGTATGAGCCGGCGGAGGAAGTGAAAAACGCAGAACATAAAAAGGCAAAGAAAAAGCCGATGTCCTTTATCACGGCGATCTCTCTTTCCCTCAATAATCTTATGACGAAAAAGGGCAGGACACTTCTCACATCGTTTGCAGGGAGCATCGGCATCATCGGAATCGCCCTTATCCTCTCTTTGTCAAACGGTATACAGCTTTATATCGACAAGGTGCAGGAGGATACGCTCTCTACCTATCCGATAACGATACAGAGCGAGACTGTCGACTACTCGAGCATGTTTACCGAGGCAGGAGATGAGGAGGCCGAGCCACATGAAAATGACGCCGTTTACTCAAACAGCAATATGCAGAAAATGCTCAATACTATGCTAAGCGGTCTTGTCACAAACGACCTCGGTGCACTCAAGGAATATTTTGACGATGAGAGCACGGGCATGAGCGAGTATGTGAGCGATATCAAGTATACCTACGGCGCCGGATTCAGTATGTATGCCGACGATGAAAACGGCGGTTATGTCAAGGTAGATACCGTCGAGATCATCGATCAGATGTACGACGCTCTTTACGGCATCAAATATTCCGATGCCATCGCAGGCATGGGCAGTATGTCGGGCATGTATTCGTCTATGAATTCGCACTTTGAAGTAATGTCGGAGATGCTTGATAATAAAGCGCTTCTTGAATCGCAGTATACCTGCCTGAAGGGCGATTGGCCGAGCTCCTATGACGAGATGGTGCTTGTCGTCGATGAAAATAACGAGATCATGGATATGGTGCTTTATGCGCTCGGTCTGCGTGACCGCTCGGAGATATCTGAATATATCGATATCGTGAAAAACGGCGAGGAAGTGCCGATCAATCCGATGGTATTTAAGTATGAAGATCTCATCGGCAAGACCTTTCAGCTTATTCCCGATGCATATCGGTTTGCCGATAGTAACGGCGACGGCATATTCGAGGATCTGAGCGAAGATGAGGAAAGAATGAATGACATCATCGGCGACGGTATCACGATAACGATATCGGGTATCGTCCGTCCGGCAAAAGATGCAGTTGCTACCTCGATCGGCGGAGTCCTCGGCTATACGAAAGAGCTGAGCGAGCACGTAATATCGCTGATCAACGACAGCGCAGCGATAAAGGCTCAGACGGAGAACCCCGGGACAGATATCTTTACAGGCATTGATTTCCGGGGCGACGAGGAGAAAGAGCTTACCATGGATGATGTAAGAGCCTATGTTGCAACGCTTCCTGAGGAAGAGCAGATGCAGTATCAGGCGGTCATGTCGGCAATGGAGGAGGAAACGATCCTCGAGATGTTCCGTGCGATGCTTATGACAAATGCAACCTATGACGGAAACCTCGATAAAATAGGCTATGTCGATGAGACGAAGCCTGTTTCAGTGGCGATCTATCCGAAGGATTTTGCATCCAAGGAAGCGATCTGCGACAAGATCGATGAATTCAATGCGAACCGCTCGGATGAGGAGCAGATAAAGTATACCGATATATTCGGCATACTCATGTCGAGCGTCTCGATCATCGTGAATATCATATCCTATGTGCTGATTGCATTCGTCTCCATATCTCTCGTGGTATCGAGCATTATGATCGGTATCATCACCTATATTTCGGTGCTTGAGCGGACAAAGGAGATCGGTATCCTGCGTGCCATCGGCGCATCGAAAAAGGATATCTCCCGTGTGTTCAACGCTGAGACACTGATCGTCGGATTCGGTGCGGGGGCGATAGGAATTGCGGTGACGGTGCTCTTATGTCTGCCGATCAATGCGATCATCCACGCCGTCTCGGGTGTGTATAACGTCAGCGCACAGCTCCCTGTCGCCGGAGGCGTAATACTCGTGCTTATCAGTATGTTCTTAACCTTTATCGCAGGGCTTATCCCATCAATGCTTGCGGCAAAGAAAGACCCGGTAGTCGCCCTCAGGAGCGAATAAAAACAATAATAAAATGTGCTGTAAAAAACATCCGTTTTTTACAGCACATTATTTTTTTGACTGTCGGTTATTCTATAATAATGTTTTTTACGCCGTGGCTCAGGATCAGGTTGATGAGTTCGTTGCGTGAATAGTTACTTTCCGCCGCTAAACGGTCGAGCTCGTGCAGGGTATCTTCCTTTATACGGACTGTAATGATCTTGTTTCCGTCTTCACCGCGCTTTTTGATTTTTAAGGGTTCATTGTTCATAGTTTATCACCTTTCAAGTTATATTACTATTATAGCTTGACAAAACAAGACATAGTATGATACAATATGATATCAATATGTATTACAATCTGATATAAAGGAAAGACGGATGAACAAAAAACGAAATCTCATAATTTTAGTGATTTGCGTTGCAATTACGCTCGCACTCACGAGCTGTCATTCTATGTTACGGACGGATGACGGCTGTCTGTTTCACCACGGTTTGTTAGCTGTTGCGGCGGATGGGAAATACGGTTATATTGATGCAAGCGGCTCATATGTAATAGAGCCCGGTTTTGACAGAGCGGATAATTTCGCCGATAACGGACTCGCCTGCGTTGCGGTCGGCGGTAAATACGGATATATCAACGAAAAAGGTGCGTATGTAATTTCTCCTCAGTTTGACGAGGCTGAAAGTTTCGCAAACGGTCTTGCCTGTGTTAAAGTCGGAGAAAAATACGGATATATTAACGAAAAGGGCGAATATGTGATCAGTCTTCGGCTGGACGATAATGGCTTGAATTTCAGCTCAGATGGCTATGCCGTCGTCAAGAGGGGAGTCAGATACGGTATTATAGATAAAACGGGTAAGTGGATAGCAGATCCCCGATTTGAGCATATCGTAACAGATTGAATTAATTATTTCAATAATGCAAAAGAGCACCGAAAAGCGCTCTGAAAAAATAGGGCAAGAATAAAAGGGCGAACCCCCGGCGAGGGTTCGCCCTCTTTTGTGCTCCGCACAAAATTCACCCACTCCTGCGCTTTGGCAAGGCAAAAGTATTTCGCTGTCTGCGGACAGCGATTTAAGGCTCCGCCTTAAAAATCCGCAAGCTTTTGAAAAAGCTTGACCAAAACTTTAAAACGGGGATTTGTGTCTTTTCCCTGCGCAAGACGAGTCTTGCGCCCGACAAAAGTTTTGAGGGGTGCAGGGGAACTTTTTCAAAAGTTCCCCTGCGACAACTATCCCCTCATCTGCCTTAGCTTGTGTATAAAGACAAGCGAGATGGGCAGGGCGAGGAGGGTTGTGAGGACATCGGCGATCGCCTGTGCGAGCTGAATGCCCAGAAGTCCGCTTGTTTTTGATAGGATGAGCAACACGGGGATGAAGAAGAGTCCGTTGCGGAGCATGGAAAGCAGAGTTGCTATCCCCGATTTTCCCACGCTCTGGAACATCATATTTGAGCACACCGCCGCAGGTTGAAATATCTGCCCGATAAACTGTGCGCCGAGTGCGATGGCGCCTATCTCGATAACGGTCGGGTCGTCACGGAACAGACCGATGAGCGGCTCTGTAAATTGTATCCCCACGAGTGCGACCGTGCCGAGCAGGACCTCACCGACGGCGAGCGTAAAGAAGAATCCCTTTATCACACGGTCGTATTTTTTTGCGCCGTAGTTGAAAGCGCATACTGGCTGAAAGCCCTGCCCGATGCCGAGCGAGGTCGCAAAGGTGAAGATGCATATCCTGTTGACGATAGACATAGCGGCAACGGCGGCATCGCCGTATACACTCGCGCAGTCGTTCAAAAGCATTGTGGATATACTGCCGAGACCCTGCCTTACAAGGCTGGGGAATCCGACCTTGCATATTTCAAGTACGGTCTTTATATCCTTTGTGATTTTATGTATCGAGAGCTTTGCCGTTGTTTTTCCTCTTAAAAACAGTGATAAGAGAATGAGAAAGCTTATACCTTGCGAGACTGCGGTGGATATGCCTGCGCCCACAGCGCCGAGGTGATGCCTGCTCATAAGCAGCCAATCGCCGAAAATATTGATAAGTCCGCCCGAGGTAAGTCCGATCATAGCGAATGCTGCTCTGCCCTCAAAGCGCAGTACGTTATTTAATACGCAGCTCGCGCACATAAAGGGTGCGGCGAGGAGAATGTATACAGCATAATCCTTTGCATAGGGCAGGATCGTTTCCGTGCTGCCCAGGAGCCGCATAAGTCCCTCGAGAAAAGCAAGACCGAAAATAGTGATCAGTGCACCGCAAACAAGCGCCGAGAAAAAGCCTGTCGATGAATATTCCGTCGCTTTTGCAGTGTCTTTTGCCCCGAGAGAACGAGAGCTGAGCGCACCCGAGCCCTGACCAAACATAAAGCCGAACGCCTGTATGATCGACATCAGACCGAATACGACTCCGACTGCGCCCGAGGCGCTTGTGCCGTATTTGCCGATGAAAAATGTGTCCGCCATATTGTAAATGCTTGTCACGAGCATACTGATGGTCGTCGGTATGCCCAAAGCGATGATCAGGCGAGGTATCGGCGTTTCGGTCATTTTTTTATATTGAAGTGCCTGTGCGTCCATTATAAGCCGAGATACTCCTTTATTTTCGGCATCATTTCCTCGCCAATCTGTACGCCCTCACGGTAGAGCGGGCCGAGCTTGTCCCAGCTTCCCTCGGTTCGTTTCACGCCCATTGTATTATCGGGCGCTATGATGAGCAGCCTGCCTTCTTTCTCGAGTTTCTCCATTTCCGCGCGTGCGGCGTTATAGCGCTCGGCACGCGTCTTCATAAGCTCTGTTACTTTCGGATATTTGTGGTAGAAATATTTCATGTATTTTACCGCCGCTTCGTCTGTCTTTCGGTATTCGCGCTCACGTGTGAGTATCACGATTATCTTGTCGCACCCCTCACGCATCGCCTCGGCGTAGGGGATGGAGTCGGCGATTCCGCCGTCGAGGTAGAGCCTGTCGTCTATTTCGACAGGCTTGAAAAGAATGGGGAGCGCACAGCTTGCTATCACGATCTTCCACTTATAATCGTCGGACGGAACGGGCAGATATTTTGCCTCTCCCGTCTCTATATCCGTCACGCCTGCCATGACCTTTCCCTCGAACTTGCCGAACGATTCATAGTCAAACGGGACTAACTCGTTCGGGATCTTGTCAAAAGCGAACGGCAGATTGTAATAACAGCGGTTTCCGGGCTTGAAAAGGTATTTTGACCCCATATATTTTCCGCATCCCATATATTTTTCAGCGAATTCTGCGTTTCTGCCCGGCTGTTTTGAGATATACGATGCGCCGTATGCGATTCCGGCAGAAACCCCGACAAAATAGTCGGGGTAGATGTTTTCTTTCATGAAGGCTTCGGTCACGCCGGCGGAAAAGATCGTCCTGCTTGCGCCGCCTTCCATTACCATACCGAATTTCATTTTTTATTCCTTTCGTTATTTTCCTAATTCATCCGAGCGTTTTTTGCAGGCAGTATAGCCTTTTTCTACCGCAGAGAAAAAGCCGGCCTCGGTCATGGTACATATCGCCGCTTCGGTCGTGCCGCCTTTGCTCGTGATGCGCCGTCTCATCTCGGCAGGGGACTCTTTTGCGTCGGCGATCAGCTTTGCCGCTCCGATCAAAGTCTGCACTGCGAGCATCTCCGCCGTTTTTTCATCCATTCCGTCTTTTACTGCCGCTTCTGTCATTGCTTCTGCGAGGTAGTAAAAATATGCAGGACCGGAGCCTGAAACGCCCGTCACACCCGATATCTCGCTTTCGTCTACACGGCATATGACGCCGAGCGGAGCGAAAATCGCCTCGCAGATCGCCGCATCGTCCTCGGTCGCATTTTTGCCGAGGCAGTAGCCCGTTGCGGCAAGGCCGACCGACAGTGCAAGGTTCGGCATAGTGCGGATGACGCGTGCATTTTGTGTTACACGCTCCAACGTATCGCATTTTGTGCCTGCGAGAATAGAGAGGAAGAGCTGTTTTTCATTAAAATACTGCCTGTACTGTTCCAGTGCCTGCTCAAAATTCTGCGGCTTGAAGGCGAATATCACGATATCTGCATTTGTGATATCCTCGGGCTTTGCGGCGTTTGCGCCGTATTTTTCGGCTAATGCCTTGGCCTTTTCAGGGTGAGCCGAGCCAAGAATATAGACGTTTTTCATATCAGTTGTTTTATTTTTGCTTATTCCGCAGACGATGGCGCTCGCCATAAATCCGCTTCCTAAAAAGATAATTTTTTTGTTTCTCATTTTCTTCCCTGACCGTTTCCGTATACCTTGTATTTGTATATCGTCAGCTCTCGAAGGCCTAAAGGACCCCGTGCGTGGAGCTTTTGCGTGGCGATGCCGATCTCTGCGCCGAAGCCGAACTGACCGCCGTCGGTAAACCTCGTCGAGGCATTGTGATTGACGCTTGCCGCATCTGTTTCGTTCATAAATCTTTCTGCGTTTTCCGCCGAGTCTGTTATAATAAGCTCGGTGTGACCCGTTCCGTAACGTGCGATGTGGTCGATCGCCTCGTCGATGCCTTTTACTATCTTCACGCAGATATCGAGTGAGAGGTACTCACATTCGTAGTCTTCATCAAGGGCGGGGATGGCATTGTCGCACATCTGACAGATCTTTTCACAGCCGTGTATTCTGATATTTGCGTCTTTCAGCGCCGTAAGTATTCCGGGAATATCAGGATAGCTTTCCGAGATGAGCAGGGTCTCTGCCGCATTGCAGGTCGAGGGGCGCTGCGCCTTTGCATTTATGATCAGGTTCTTCGCCATTTCATGATCTGCGTTCGAATCGAGGTAGATATGGCAGTTGCCGACGCCTGTGCGGATGACGGGCACCTTCGCTTTTTCAATGACGTTATTGATCAGAGAAGCGCCGCCCCGCGGGATGAGCAGGTCGATCGCCTCTGTCATGCACATCATTTCTTCCGCACCCTCGTGGCTCGTGTCGGTGATCAGGTTGATCGCATCTTCGGGGATCGCCGATTTCGACAGAGCCTCCCGCATGATATCGGCGAGCACGGAATTGGATCGTAATGCGCTCGCACTGCCTCTCAGGACTATGGCGTTGCCGCTTTTGAGCGCCAGAGCGGCTGAGTCGACCGTGACATTGGGTCTTGCCTCGTATATCATGCCGATGACGCCGATCGGCACACGCACCTTGTCTATCTCGAGTCCGTTCGGACGGGAGATATGCTCGATGACCTCGCCGATCGGGTCGCAGAGCTCTGCGATCTCACGCACACCCTGCGCCATATCGGCGATGCGCCCTTCGCTTAAGGAAAGACGGTCGATGAGCGATTCGCTCATTCCTTTCTCTTTTGCAGATGCTACGTCGAGCGCATTTGCCCCGAGTATTTTTGCGGTATTCAAGACCAGCGCATCCGCAATGAGAGCGAGCGCTGTATTTTTCTCTTCTTTTGTTGCACAGGCGAGTGTGCGTGCGGCTTTCTTTGCGGCATATGCCGCTTCTCTTACGTTACTCATATCTCTGTCACCATGTTATCGATGTGTACGGCAGGTTTTGCCGCTCCGCCGTTTTTTATGTATTCTTTGATTTCGTCCGATGAATAGGTGCTTTGTCCCCGTGCGATATTGCGTCCCGAGCAGACGATGTTGACGATATCGCCGTTTTTGAATTCTCCCGAAACGCTTCTTATCCCCGCAACGAGCAGACTTTTGTTCTGCTCGATCGCACTTGCCGCACCGCAGTCTATCTCGATCGTTCCTTTGCATTCTGCATAAAACGCCATCCATTGCAGACGTGTTTTGAGTGCACCTGCCGCCGAAAAGACCGTGCCGTCATCTCCCGTTGCGGCGCAGACGACCGCATCTTCCTTTGCCGAGGAGGCGATAATGACCTCGACCCCTGCCTTGGTCGCAAGCGAGGCGGCGCTCAACTTTGTCTTCATGCCGCCCGTGCCGTTTGCGCTTCCTGCGCCCTCGGCGTATTTTTCTATCTCAGGCGTTATCTCTTTGATGATATCCAGCCTTTTTGCGCTCTTGTCTGTTTTCGGATTTGCCGTATACAGACCGTCGATATCCGTGAGCAGTACCAGCCTGTCGGCGTGCACCATCGCCGCCACCTGTGCCGAGAGGGTGTCATTGTCGCCGAAGCGAAGCTCGGCAGTAGCGACGGTATCATTTTCGTTGATTATTGCGATAGCGCCCCGCTTTATCAGTATCTCGAGAGTATTGAATGCGTTCTCGTATTTTTCCTTGTCCTTAAAGGCATCGGGGGTCAGCAGTATCTGAGCCGCAGTATATCCGTGCTCCTCAAGCCCCCTCGAGTATGCGTCCATGATAAGACCCTGACCGACGGCGGCGCACGCCTGCTTTGCAGATATTTTGGAGGGGCGGGAGGCAAAGCCGAGACTCTTGAAGCCTGCGGCGATAGAGCCGCTGGTCACAATGATGACCGCATGTCCCATATCACGCAGACTTGCTGCACCGTCTGCTATTCTATATACCTTTTCCTCGGAAAGAGAGCCGTCACGATTGGTTAGCGAGCTTGTGCCGACCTTAATTACAAATAATTTCTTTTCCATTTTTTCTCCTGTATATCAGCGCCGATATCCCGAGTGACAGAAGGCTCACAAGGGAGATGATAATTCCGATATTGAATCCGTCGGGCGAATATTGCAAGCGTATCTCGTGCTCACCTTTTTCGATAAATGCAGAGACAAATGCTCCCGCATATCGGACGGTATCTGTTTTTTTGCCGTCGAGATACAGCTCCCATCCCTTTTCATAGGGGATGGAGGTATATAAATAGCCGTTCTCGTTTGCATTTATCTTTCCCTCGATGAGAGTGTCCGTATAGCTTAAGTCATAGATCGCCTCGTCTGCGAGCTTTTTGTAACCCTGCTCGAAAATCTCCGTATCCATTGCTGCCGCATATACCCACGCATTGCGTGAGGCTTGGTCTGCGTTCAAAAAAACGGATATAGTGAATATTTCGCCTGCCTTGTGATAGCCGACCGGTATAATACAGCACTGAGCCGCTTTCGTGGCGAATATGCTCGTTTTGCCTGCCTGATAGTTGACATAGATGCTCGAAGCATCCTTTATCTTCGGGTATACATAGTATAATCCGTCCGTGTGACAGGTGAATGTCAGGTCGAGGCCGATCTTTTCATAGGAATTGCTCGTTATGGAGTATACACCGTTCGAGCCTGTTATGGTTCCGTTCGATATGCTCGTTTCGGGATCTGCGCACCTTGAAAAGAGTTGTCCGCTCACGCCGGTTGTTTCATGAAAGAATACATTCTGATTTGCGAACGGGTCTGAGGAGGTCAGATTGATATCGTATTCGCCGTGAGTCATAAATGCGATGGGGAGCGGATACTCATATTCGAGCAGTGCTGAATCGTCACTGTAAGCGACGGGCGAAAGAGTCGTATCGCCCGTGTTGTGTCCGGCCAGCGAGATAATATATTTTATCGCAAAGAAACTCATCGTAAGGGGCGTGGACTGGGAGTATGCATATCTGTTTCCCGAGCAGTAGCCGCCTGCGCCGAGGTGGGTGAGCAGGTTCGACACGCCGTAATTCGCATTGGACGAAAACTGTGATATACCGTTGTATCCGTACAGCAGAGGGTCGTTCAGGGTCTTATATGTCGAGAGCTCTGTGCGGTAGAATTCGTTTTCGTTTTCTCTGTATGACAAAAGCTCCTTTACCTCGTTATACGAGTTTAGATATGAGGAATATGTGGAATAGTTCGATATGCCGAATGCGCCTGCGGTCGCCGCCTCGATGCATATGACAAGGCACAAAGCGCATGCGCTCATCCTTCTGTTTATCACGCCCCGTGCGTGGAACATCATGAATACCGCATATACGGTAATGGTTACAAAGGATGCGGTCGCTGCAGCTGTATTTCCGCGGTATGCTCCTATGCCGCATATTACCGTAACCGTGATTATTCCTGCGAAAATATGCCAAAGCTGCGCCCGCTCCATTACGCAGTATGCCCTGTATGCCATCAATACGAGGACAAATGAGAATATGAAGGAATATCGGTAGGGTATCATATTCGTATAATGGAATCCGTTCCAGACGTAGTCCGCCTGCTTGAACAGGCAGCTGAGGAATATTATGATAAGAAACAGAGAGGAGCATATCTTCTCACGGAGCTTGAAATTCCGACTGAAAATATAGATAGCAAAAAGGAAAATGCATATCACTCCGCAATAAAAATTCGGTGTATTGAGATCCTTTGTATTCGGCTCCTGATACGGCAGTACGGCGGAAATAAAGTCGAGTGCATTTCCGTTGAACATCTTGTGGCTTGGATTGTTTACTGCAACAGAATAGGTGTTTTGCAGGGAGAGATAGGCCGGAAAAAGCATGAAAGCCGAGAGGCCGATTGCAATTGCGGAATGGGTGACCGTGCGGAAGAACGCCTGTATAGCAAATGAGAATCTGTCCATGCAGACGATAGTAATAAAGATGGCGCAGAAGAATACGGCGATGCAGGTATAAAAACCGATATAGTAATTAAAAACAAGGCATAAAAAGAGAGATATGGTATATAATGCAGGCTTTTTCTCCTTTATGAGCTTATATAAGCCGAGCATGACGAGAGGGAACATTGCGACCGAATCGAGCCACATGATATTCCAATAATAACCCATATTGTATGCGCACAGCGCAAAAAGGGAGGAGAAGAAAATGATGCTTGCGTCACTTCGTTTGGTGATATACATGGCGCAGTGGGCGAAGGTGAGACCGCACAGGCCGATCTTGATAAAGCATATTATGCTTACGGCGATGCGCAGTCCTGACTCAGGGACGAGCAGTGTGAGCAGGTTCAGGGGGCTCGCACAGTAATATGCCATCATGGCGATGAAGTTCGTACCCATGCCCGAGTGCCAACTGTATAAAAGAGAGCCGCCCGATAAGAGCTTTGAGCGGAATTCGCATATGATCTGATAGTATTGATGCCAGAGATCGGTGACGAGTATCTGCTTATCACCGACAGGGTAAAAACCGCCGATCAGATATACCGCACAGCATATAAAAAACGGCAGGAAAAACGACAGAAGGAGTATCTGCCGTTTTTTCATGCCGAAAAGCTCGAGCCTTCCTTGGGGGAGCAAAAATTTTGTTTTATTATCGGGTCTTTGCGCCTTGGTTTCTCCGTCCATCAGTCAAGCTCCATATATCCGTATTTTATCATACCGAGCTTTCTCATAGCTTCGCTTATTGCGAGCGAGAGGAGGGCAGGGAGTACAAAGCATACGAGGGCTAATCCTATCCATGCCGTAGCGTCGAGCGTGCCGCTTTCGGTCATTGCCGAGACAGCGCCGATCGGGCCGACAAAGCCGCATGTGCCCATACCTGCGGAAACGCCGTTACATTCGAGGCTGAAAACGAGCGTTGAGACGGGGCCCGTTATTGCGGCGGCGAGTGTGGCAGGCAGCCATATCTGCGGATGACGGACGATATTCGGCATCTGGAGCATGGATGTTCCGATGCCCTGAGAGACAATGCCGCCCCATTTGTTTTCACGGAAGCTTGCAACGGCAAAGCCGACCATCTGGGCACAGCACCCCGCGAGCGCCGCACCGCCTGCGATGCCTGATATGCCGATGGATGCGCATATCGCCGCACTTGAAATGGGAAGCGTGAGTATGATTCCGACGACGACAGATATGATCACGCCCATAACGAACGGGTGCATCGTCGTTGCGGTATTGATAAACTCACCGATATATTTTGTGGCAATTGCGATATAAGGACATACGAAATATGACACGGCATATCCGCTCATGAGTGAAACAATAGGGGTCACAAGGATATCGATCTTTGTTGATTTTGATACTAATTTGCCGAGCTCGCATGATATGATAACGGCGACAAACGCCCCGAGCGGGCCGGCGCCGCAGTAATTATTTGCGAAATATCCGACGATGGCGGAGCATACCGTGACGAGCATAGGGGCATTCAGTGCATATGCGATACCCACGCCGATTGCGGCTCCTGTCAGACCCGCACCCGTGGCGGCTGATGCACTCGTGTCTGACGCTATCTGGTGAAACAGGTCAGCGAGGACATTAAAGAAATCGATATTTAACGGTGCGATCTTATCCGCTATCGTTTTCAGTATCGTTCCGATCAGGAGCGAGGCGAAAAGTCCCTGCGCCATGCCTCCCATAGCGTCTACGAAATATGTTTTGGGGGAGAGCTTGATCCCCTTGCGTTCGAGAAATGATTGCTTTGCCATTTTCTGCCTTCCTGTATATAATATTTAGTATATATTATATCACTTTGCCTTTTTTTCGTCAATATTAAACGGTGCACAAAATCTTTGTTCCGTATTTTAAAATATTCGGTTAATTCGCTTGACCTAAGATAAATAATATGGTAAAATATTAAGGCAAAACCAGAGAGAAAAATGCGAGTATTGATTCGGAGGGTGTTTTAGTGGCTGATTGCACAGTGATCATGGTCACCTCCTGTAAGGGAGGTGTAGGCAAAAGCACAATAGCGGCAAACCTCGCATACACTCTCGCCCTCAGGGATAAAAGTATACTTCTCGTTGATCTCGATCTTGGAAACAGATGCCTTGATCTTATCCTCGGGCTCGAAAGCAGAGTGATCTATGATATACATGACGTTGTCATGAGCGGAGTTCCGATGGAAAACGCCGAGATAGAATTCCCGGGGAATCCGAGCCTGCACTTCTGTGCCGCTCCCTATTCGAATGCGCAGATATCACGTGACGCTTTCTGCCATGTGATAGGTAAGGAAAGACAGAGATACGATTATATTATTATAGACACACCTGGCGATATCGGAGAGCCCTTTTCGCTCGCCTGTCTTGCCAGCGATATGGCGCTGATCGTTGCGACACACGGTCCTACTGCGATCCGTGCGGCAGGACATACGGGCGCCGAGATCGAGCGGCGCGGGGTGAGTAATATAAAACTCATCATCAATAATTATGATATTTATGACAAAAAGGCGCTTTCAAGCGGAGACCGTGCATCGGTGATCGACATTATCGATCGAACGAGTATACAGCTCATCGGCGTAGTGCCGTACTCGCCCGAGCTCTCCCGTGCGCAGGAGATGGGTGAGCTCGTCAGTTCCTTAAAGGACGGGAATGAAAAGCGTGCTTTTCTGAATATCGCCGGCAGAATAAACGGGGAGTCTATCCTGCTTTTTGACGGCTTTAAGAAAATATCAAGAAGAAAAATTATATAGGGAGGTACCTAAATGGAAATAGCAATAATTGCAGACGACAGCAAGAAAGAACTGATGACCCAATTTTGCATAGCATATTGCGGTATACTTTCTAAGAATAACTTATGTGCGACCGGCACTACCGGTAATTATATTTATGACGCTACGGGCCTTCAGATAGAGAGACTTATGTCCGGTTCTTCCGGCGGCGAAGAGCAGATCATGAGCAGGATCGAATATGATGAGATCGATCTTTTGCTCTTTTTCCGTGATTCGACGAATCCGTCCGGCTCACGGGCATCAAGTGAAATAGATAATCAGCTGTTACTTATGTGCGACAGAAAGAATATACCGCTTGCGACCAATATTGCGACCGCCGAGGTGCTGGTGATGGCGCTCGACCGGGGCGACCTCGCATGGCGTGAATTCGTCAATCCGAAATACAGGGCAAAACAAGACATATGAGATCCGAGAGGGTGCATAAGCACCCTCTTTTTTCTTTTCAGGTATTGACAAATGGAGTTTACTGTGTTAAACTTATTAAGGACTAATGGGTTAAACCTACAAAAAGCGAGGATGAAAGAATGAACACACCGAAGATCTTTGAAAGCGAATACCGTTTTTGCACGATATTATGGGAGCATGAGCCGATCGGGAGCACGCAGTTAGTAAAGCTGTGCGCAGAGAAGCTCGGATGGTCAAAAGCGACGACCTATACCGTGATCCGCCGCCTGAGCGAACGGGGTGTGGTGCAGAATAAGGATACGATCGTTACCAGTCTTGTGTCAAAGGAGGAGGCGGAGTCGGCGGCTATCGACGAGGTGGTAAAGACCCGTTTTTCGGGGTCTCTTCCCTCATTTATTGCGGCTTTTACAAGGAACGCACGCTTCTCCGATGAGGAACTCGCCGACCTGCATCGCATAATAGATGAGTACGGGAGGGGCAGGCAATGACGGCATTCTTTCTGTCTGTGCTTGAGAGAAGCCTCGCCGCAAGCTTTGTAGTTCTTGCGGTCATTGCGGCTCGTGCACTGACCCGCCGATCGCCCAAATGGATACGCAGCGTGCTGTGGGTACTGGTCGCTCTGCGCCTGGTCCTGCCGTTTACACTGCATAGCGCAGTTAGTCTCGTTCCCGAACTGCCGAGCTTCACGGAGGAAAAGCAGATCGTCAGCACGGCAGAGCCTTCGTCTGACGCACCGACATCAGCCGCCGCACCGCCGGCGGCAGTACAGCCGCCCGTGACGGATACCGTAAATCCCGAACCGTCAGGCAGTGCTGTGCAAAATACAGTGCCACAAGGCACAGAAGGGCAGAACACAGTACCGCAAAGCACACTTCCGCCGCAGACAACGGCGCCGGACAACGCTCCGGGCGTAACCGCCGCCGACATTGCATCGATCGTCTGGCTTGCGGGGGCTGTGGCAATGCTTCTTTACTTTGCGATCGGTTATGCACGTCTGTGGACACGGGTACGAACTGCTTCGCTCACCGAACTCGGCACATGGCAGAGCGATCGTATCGATTCCGCCTTTGTGTTCGGCGTGGTACGCCCACGTATCTTCCTTCCGGTCGGTATTGATCCTACGGCGGCGGAGTATATGATCGCACATGAGCGTGCACATATCCGCCGTGGGGACCATATTACAAAACTGCTCGCATTTTTTCTGCTCGCCATGCATTGGTTCAATCCTGTGATGTGGCTTGCCTATGTGCTTTTCTGCCGTGATATGGAGCTCGCATGTGATGAGCTCGTTATCCGCTCGATCGAGCCGGACCGGGTACAGGAGTATGCCCGCACACTGCTCGATGCAGGGTCGTCACCGAGAGCGGTCGAGGCGTTTCCGCTTTCCTTCAGTCGGTACTCGATCAAGGCACGCATCAAGAATATTCTGAATTATAAAAAGCCGTCTGCTTGGGTGATCGGTGCAGCACTGCTCGTATGTGTGATCACAGCGGTCTGTTTTGCGACCGCACCGATCGCAAAGGATACGTCCGCACCGACCGAAGCGGAGGCTACCGAGCCCGTTCCCGACCATACGGGGGAAGCGCTCTTTTTCTACGCTGACGCACCGGTACATTCGGTCGAGATCAGCTGGGAGCAGGACACGGAGCGCACGGTATGCCTGATCGCCGATGGAGATCGGGTCGATGAGCTCGCACGCTTTGCCGAAG
Organism: uncultured Lachnospiraceae bacterium; assembly: GCA_964403505.1. Classification (GTDB taxonomy): domain Bacteria; phylum Bacillota; class Clostridia; order Oscillospirales; family CAG-272; genus CAKSEI01. The sequence goes on along the minus strand of CAYOFP010000020.1, from coordinate 3,590 downwards.
CCTTGTATTACTGTGTTCCCACAGACGAGGATGATACACTCGCATCTCTTACGGTCACGCTGACCTACGAGGATGAGCATACGCAGACCCGCTCTCTTGGCAGAGCGACTTTGGACGGTACGGAGTATGCCGTAAGCACGCAGGAGAAAACGGAGTTTTTCACGCTCCTGCGGAAGGAACTCGCCGTATATTTCAATGCGGACAGTACCGATTCCGCACAGTCGTATACCTTCCTTATGTACGAGCTCGATGTTGCGGATACGCTCGAGTGGGAGCAAACGGCGCTGACAATCCGACGTGATGGGGAAGCGGAGCGAAAGATCGACCGCACGCAGTGTACAGTGCATACGCTCGAGTGTGGGGAAGCGAAATATCTGGTAATCAGTCACGGTTCGGTGTTCGACCTGCAAAAGGATTCTTTCGGCAAGGATGATGATGTTATCATTCGCCCCGAACCCGAACCCGAGCCGGAACCTGAACCCGAACCCGAACCCGAACCTGAACCCGAGCCCGAGCCGTGGGTATCGCATCCGGCGGGATCGACAAGGTTTATATATAAGGCCACTAATATATTCCCGGATGGCTATACAGAAACCGCTGCTTTTAATACAAAAACAGTTAATACAAGAACAATTCCGGTTTCGGCTCCTGCGCATGATTTTGATTATTTAAATGTGGAAAATACGCTGACCGTTTCACAAGATACGAATTTTCGGTTTGCGATTTGTGCAGCGGAAAGTTACGAGGAATATCTGTCGATTGCGGATTATTTCGGTGACGGGAGTACTGTATTTGCCACGGCTTATGATGCTGCATATTTTGAAGGGCATTCGCTGATCGTTCTCGTTTATGCGACTGTCAACGGCAAAAAACAAATCTCGGCGAATGAGGTGCAATTATATCACCCGATACTCGAAGAAGTACGCGACATGTCGCCGAAGTATCCGGGGCAATACTTATTCGCACCAATCGAAGAAGAAGAGATTGAAAAGACTATTCCGATCTACAATGGATATCCTGACCTTGTGAGAATATCTGTTTCGCAAACGGAGGCAGAAAAAACGCCGGGAGATACGGATGATAACGGTTATGCTTATTCCTGCTGTGTGATAGAAATTGATAAATCCGAGCTGACCGGCGAAATCAAAAAGATTTATTGTACAATGTGATTTTTTTACCGTATACGGTAAGCCGTCATAGGTTATGCATATATTATTGAATGTCTGTTTCACTTTTGATATGGGGAAAATGAAAAAATGTGACCGCCTGTCCGGGCGGTCATATTTTTATTTTTCATGAATACATGGTGCAAAATGGGATAATAATCGAATCGGTGATGATATGAATAGCGAAGAAAAGCGCATGATAATGTTGAAAAATACCGGTTCTCATTTGTTTGACGAGGCATATTTCGTGCTGAGCGATACCGCCAAGGCGAGCGGGATAGCGCAGACCCGTCTGATCAGAGAAGCAAACAGGATCGTGAATGAAAGCTTCATTTCCGGTTATTTTCAGCCTTCGGCAAAAAAAGAAAAGAATACCGCAGACCGTGCGAAATTTTACCTGTTGGGTTTTTTCTGCGGTGCGGCAGCGTGTACGCTCATTTGTTTGTTTTTCTCATAATTCACGTCGAGTTCATAATATTATGATATCATATGAGATACATTGAAATGAACGTTACTTAATGCAAAACTTAATGCAAAACCGTACAGAGGACGCAGATCGCCCGGCGTCCGACATAAGCCTGAGAGCTGACGAGTTCTGACCGAAAATGAGTTTTTTCGGTTGTTTTTGCGCTGTTTTTGACATCTGGTGAGAAAGGATTACTATGGCAAGAAAGAAGAAAAGTGCGCTTTCAACCTCGAAAGTGCGTATTATACCTCTCGGAGGTTTATCCGAAATAGGAAAGAACATGACGGTTATCGAGTGCGATAACGATATTATAATTATTGACTGCGGTCTCGGCTTTCCGGATGACGATATGCTCGGCATCGACGCCGTCATCCCCGATATTACTTACTTAAATGACAAGATTGACAGAATCAAGGGAATATTTATCACCCACGGACACGAGGATCATATCGGCGCTCTGCCTTATATATTAAAGACGCTTCCCGTCCCTGTTTACGGTACGAAGCTCACGCTCGGCATACTCGCAAACAAGCTCATGGAGCACGAGTATGAGAGCGAGCCGCAGCTCGTCTGCGTGAACGCAGGGGATGTTGTCAATGCGGGTGTTTTCTCGGTCGAGTTTATCCATGTGAATCACTCGATCGCGGATGCCTGTGCCCTTGCGATCCGCACGCCTGTCGGCACGATCGTCCATTCGGGCGACTTTAAGGTGGACTATACACCCGTGGACGGCGATACGGCAGACCTCTCACGTTTGGGTGAGCTCGGCAAAGAGGGTGTAACGCTACTTATGTGTGAATCGACGAATGCCGAGAGAGAGGGCTATACTCCGTCGGAAAAAGAGGTCGGCCGCGGCCTCGACGGTATTTTCATGCGGAATCCCGATAAGCGTATCGTTATCGCTACCTTTTCGTCCAACGTACATAGGGTGCAGCAGATCATAGACACATCCCTGCAGTACGGACGGAAGGTCGCAGTCACGGGCAGAAGTATGCTCAATATACTTGCGGCGGCGATCGAGCTCGGATATATGAATGTGCCGGAGGGCGCTGTAATTGATATCAGCGATATCAAGAAGTATCCGCCGGAAAAGCTCACGATCATATCGACGGGCAGTCAGGGCGAACCCATGTCGGCGCTTTACCGCATGACATTTTCCGACCGTGCGAGCGTCGAGCTTGGTCCGAGCGACCTCGTGGTCATATCGGCTCATGCCATACCGGGCAACGAAAAGCTCGTCTCGAATATCGTGAACGAGCTGTGCCGCAGGGGCATATCGGTATTCCGTGATCAGGCTGTTTCCGTTCATGTCTCGGGACACGCCTGCGCCGAGGAGCTGAAGCTGATGCACGCACTCACAAAACCGAAGTATTTTATGCCCGTTCACGGTGAATATAAGCATCTTTTCGCACATAAGGAGATCGCATGCTCTATGGGAATGCCGGCAGACAGGATCTTTGTATCGGATATAGGAAAAGTGCTGGAGCTCGACCGTAAGGGGATGCGCTTTAACGGCACAGAACCGGCAGGCAATATCCTCGTCGACGGTCTGGGCGTCGGAGACGTCGGAAATATCGTCCTGCGGGACAGAAAGCATCTCTCCGAGGACGGACTCATTGTCGTCGTCGCAACGGTCGATACCAACATTATGCAGATCGTGTCAGGCCCCGATATTGTTTCCCGCGGTTTTGTGTACGTGAGGGAAAACGAAGAACTCATGGATGAGCTCAGAACGCTTGCGCAGGAGGCGATCGACGAATGCCTGTACGCAGGAAAGCTCGAATGGAATCAGATCAAAAATGCGGTAAAGGACGAAATGTCACGCTTCATCTACGGACGTACCAAGCGCCGCCCGATGATATTACCCATAATAATGAATATATAACGAAAAAACGGTATCGTGATGAAGTGAACCCCAAAGTTTAGACAAAACAAATATTAAATTGTTAGTGAATGAG
>CAYOFP010000019.1:0-35322 GCA_964403505.1 uncultured Lachnospiraceae bacterium | reverse complement strand
AATTTCTTCTTCGGGGAAAAGTTCGGATTTGAGCGGTCAACTTCCACCAAAAAGAGACAAACTTGTTTTAGAGCAGGTTTGTCTTTCATTTTACCTAAAAAAGCTATAAAGATGGAGAGAAACAGCTGATTTCAGAGAAAAATCTGCTGTTTATCAAGAAGTGTTATTTAACAGAAACAATCCACTAATAAAAATGTTATGCAAATTAGTATCTCAAAATAATTCCTCTGACATTTATGTTTTGCTTGTAAAAGTTACAATTATATAGTATAATTTGGGTAAGAAAACATCCAATGGATGACTTTATATCACTCACTGATACTGCAAGACAGATCGATTCAAAAAATCCAAGCAATCTGATTCAAAGCCAGTTACATAGCAGGAATACTATTGTGTTTTTAGGTGAATGGAAACGGAATAAAAATTAAAGTTTAACGAAGACACATTTCATCAATTATTGATAGATGTCCACTCGCCTGCATATACGCTCCCCCGCAAAGTGGATTGAGATAATCAATGAACTTGAAATTACATCAAAGCGTGGAAAAAACGGCGGCATACTAGCTCATCCGTTAATTGCTTGCGATTTTGAAATGTGCAATGATATGTCTTTTCGGTATGAAGTATTGGATTTTTTGAAAATACAGAAAAGCTATAACAATTTACAGATTAAATCATTTTGGAGGAATATAGAATGAAAAACAACGGTGACATAATTCCATTTTTGAAGCAAAAAGATTATATTATGGTGAATAATAATTTGGGCGGAGGTTCATTTGGGCAAACAGTTCTCCTTCAAGATCCATTTATAGACGAATTGTTTGTGGCAAAAAAATATGAACCGGAATATGATGCAATCAAAGAAAAGTTTTATGCCAACTTTCTTGATGAAATAAAAATTCTTTATAAACTTAATCATAAAAACATCGTCAGAATTTATAATTACTATGCGTATGAAAACATTTTTACAGGATATATTCTGATGGAATATATAGATGGTACAGATATTGGGAGTTTTATTCATCATTATTTTGAACCAGTTGAAACAACTACTCTGGACGAAGTATTTTTACAACTCATAGATGCTTTTTGCTATATCGAATCCCACGGAATTATTCATCGAGATATACGAGAGGGAAACATTTTAATTGATAAAAACGGTATGGTAAAAATAATCGACTTCGGTATTGGGAAAATATTTAAAAAAATCGACGATGATCACGATAGTTTGGTATCACAAATTAATCGGAATGGCTCAGATACATTACCTCAAGAGTATTATGAAGGTGTTTACACATCTCAAACGGACATGTTTTATCTAGCCGAACTATTAAATCGTTTAATGATAAATGCAGAAAACAGCGATGATTTAGGCTTTTCATACCAAAGCATTCTTGATAGAATGATGCAAAAAAATCCTGCGGATCGTTATGCTTCTTTTGCAGAGGTTAAAGATGCCATAGGAAAGCATGATTTTATAAATATGGATATTTCAAAAGTTGATAAAGAGATTTATCAGTCTTTTACAAATTTATTATATCGATCACTATCTGACTTTATTGATGTGCAGAAATTTAATTATGATTCTTCTACATTTATATCTAAGTTAGAAAAGGCACTTCATAATAATTTGTTCGAAGAAATAATACAAAAAAATGCCGATATAATAAATAGTATTGTTATTGGAGAATATCATTATGATAATATTGTTGATATCCCTTGTGATACCGTTCGAAATTTTTTAAATTGGTTTAAAAAATCGACATTAGAATCTCAAACTCTAATTTTAAACAACATTATTTCAAAACTCTCCAATATACCCATAAGAGAAGCTGAACCGGAATTACCGTTTTAATTTTATATTTCTAACGTATAAAAGTATAAAGTGAACATCAACTACCTTAAAAAACACTTTTTTGGTAACGGTTTAGCTTTAATACCAATACAAAAAAACGGCTAAGGTTTGATACCTTGACCGTTTTTTCTTTATTGTCTATTGACTATAGAGTAAAGATATGATATCATGTACTCGCCAAACCAATTGAATATTTTAGCAAGAGCTATTTTTGTCTCTATGGGACAACTATATTCTTTTGTGTTACATTCATTTGTATTTGATAAAAATGCAAATTTCTACTGAATGTAGCATAGATTAGTTCTTGCATTTCAGTTGGTTTGGCGACTATCGGAGTTTGCGTTTTTTGTGCGGTTTACTTCGGTAGCCGCACTTTTTATTTTATTTCATTTTGGAGGAGAAAAAATGGGAACGGTATTGATAGTAATCTCTGGGTTGGGTATTTTCTTTAGTATTGGAGTTTTCGTAATATCCCTTGTATTTAAATTTGTTTTTTTGATTGCAAAAAATCTAGACAAACTAAAAGTGGCAAACAAAACAACAAAAATTTCGTTAATCGCTTTCGGCGTTTTTTTAATTACATTTATCATTGTAATGATAGTAGCACCGAAATTAGATCCTGTTGGTTGGTGCTCGCACGAATATACTGTTATAGAACAACGGGATGCCACCTGCTCAAACAGTGGATTTATAAAAAAACTTTGTTCTTTATGTAATAGCGAAACTACCGAAATCATCGAACCACAACCTCATTTATGGGTTAAAGACCGTGTGATAGAGGCAACTTGTTCGCACCCAAAGCAACTTATAAATAAGTGTTCTGTATGTGGTACAACTGAAACGATAGAGGAAGGCTCAGCGATTCCGCACTCTTTTGGCGATTGGAGCATTAGTATAGATCCCTCTGCGGATAAAGAAGGACAGAGAACAAGAGAATGCACAGTTTGTAAATATATTGAATATGAAAGTTTGCCTAAAATTACGTATATTGAAGTAACTGCAAATGATTTATGGAATGCTTTTAATGAAAATGAAGTGGCAGCCGAACAAAAATATAACGGCAAAACCGTTCGGGTTACAGGTGTAATAAGCGATATAAATAGTGGTGGTACTTTTACAAGTGCTAACGTTTTGTTGATCGTAGATAACACATATTTGGGCTGTGTTCAATGTAATTTTGATTCAGAAAATGCTAAAGTTCTCGCAAATTTACATAAAGGCGAAAGCGTTACTATTGAAGGTACTTGCGGAACAATTTCAATATATAATTTAATGATTAGGGGTTGCAAAGTAATTGAATAATTTGTGTAACGAAAATACGCAGTTTTTATTTGATGATAGACTATTTTATCAAGGCAGACAAGGCAGCGTTTGAGTGTTCATTTTTATACCAATCCGCTCCATCAACAAAAAAAGTCGCTTTTGTACGGTAAACAAAAGCGGCTTTTTTGAATGATGTTTGCCTGCGGCAAATGATGTGGGCTACGCCCAATGATAACGGCTTCGTCTAATGATCGGAATTCTTTTTAAATAAAACCCTTTGACAAAATTCGATTTTTCTGATATAATTCAGTTAATAAATACATTAACGACACAAGTAGTGCTATGCACATAAATCTGATTACGGTAACAATGTACGAGTAATTCGGATTTTGCATACTGCTTGTGTTTTTTTGTCGGAGAAAAGGAGTTAAAATCATGCCGCAAAACAAATTTGAGAGAGCCATATTCGCTCTCATCACAGTCATTATCACAGTACACGCTTATGTGTTTTACAGCCTTTATGTCGTGAACGGCAGCCTGCTTATGAGTTTAAACGAAAGCACCGGCGTATTGGATGCGATCGCAAAGCAAGGGGGCGTATACATGCTCGGAAGGATGTGCCCCATATGGAGCATCGTCCTCATTGAATTCATCCTCGCCTACGCACTCGAAATGCTGATGGGAAGCCCCTGCTCCTTTAAGCTCGCTTCAAAAGCTCTCGATATGAAAAGCACAAATCCCGTCATATTTGAAACTGCCATAATATGTGCCACCGTTGCGCTTATGTGTCCTGCCATGAGCTTTTTAGCCTCGTTCTTATACTATCCTTATTATCAGGGATTCAACATACTGACGCTTTTGGCGAATTGGTTAAAGCTCGTTTGCCTTAACTTCCCATTTGCATTTTTTACACAGTTATTCTTCATTCAGCCGTTTGTGAGAACGGTATTCAAGGCGATATTCAGGAAAAAAGCAAATCAGGAATAATAAAAAAGGCACGGAATACACATCCGTGCTTTTTTGTTTGAGTTTTTCAACCCGTTTTGATAATTCCACTGTTGGTTGATAAAAAATCAAGCGATTTCCACCGATTTCCACCGATTTCCACTAACAGTCGCTTGTGATTCGCTATGCGTTATGATATACTTTGTATACATCGATGTACAGCAGTGATAAAGTAACGAAATAAGAAAGGAAGAAACTATGGAACAGCAATATTTTGCAACACAGGTGCGCCTGCTGCGTAAAGAAAAGGAACTGTCACAGGAGCAGATGGCAACAGCTCTCGGCGTATCGGTACAGGCGGTCAGTAAGTGGGAGTGCGCACAGTCTTACCCTGATCTTGTAACCCTCGTCGCACTCGCTGATTACTTCGGCGTGAGTGTAGATACACTTTTGCGCCCCGTGTGCGAAGAAAGGACGGATATTCATCCCGTCAACAATGATATGCCAAATGACGGAACGCTGTATATCGTGCAGGTACGCAACGGCGAGATCCTGCGTGAGGACAACTACGACCCCGATCAACCGATCAGTCTTTGCACGGAGGATAGCGTTATGAATTTATCGGTATGGGGCAGTGCGCAGATTGACGGTAATATATCCGGTAATGCGAGCGCCGGCGGCAATCTCACCTGTGATGTGATCGAGGGTGATGCGAGCGCAGGAGGAAAACTCACCTGCGATACGATCGCAGGCAATGCGAGCGCAGGAGGAAAACTCACCTGCGATACGATCGCGGGCGATGCGGGCGCAGGAGGTTCTATCGAGTGCGGCGATATTGCCGGTGATGCGAGAGCATGCGGCAATATTTCCTGCAGCGATATTGCCGGTGATGCGAGTGCGAGCGGCAATCTTTCCTGCGAAGATATCGGCGGCGATGCGAGCGCAAGCAGCAATCTTTCCTGCGGAGATATCGGCGGCGACGCAAGTGCAGGCGACTATATCGAGTGCGGCGATATCCACGGTGATGTGAATGCAGGCGGCAATATTTCGTGTGGAGATATCGGCGGCGATGTTACGATTAGCGGCGGCACGCTCAACTGCGGCGATGTTAATATAGAAATTTCGTAAGAAATAGAAAAGACGCTGATTAAAAAATCAGCGTCTTTTCTATTTCAGTTTTTCACGAATTATAAATCGGGAATTTTTCGCAGAGGGCGATGACCTCATTCGTGACACGCTCTTTATTTGCGTCGAAATCGTTGATAACATCGCTGATCCAGCCTGCGATGAGCTTCATCTCCTCTTCCCCGAAGCCTCTTGCAGTGACCGCAGGAGTACCGACACGCACACCGCTCGTTACAAACGGTGAAAGCGGTTCATTCGGTACTGTGTTTTTATTCGCTGTGATATGTACCTCGTCGAGTCTTGCCTCGAGCTCCTTGCCCGTTACATCCGTTCCACGAAGGTCGATCAGCATGAGGTGGTTATCCGTACCGCCCGACACAAGGTTGACTCCACGGGCGAGCAGCTCCTCGGAAAGCACCTTCGCATTTTTCGCTATCTGCTCCTGATATGCCTTAAACTCAGGCTTCAGCGCCTCACCGAAGGCGACGGCCTTTGCCGCAATGATATGCATCAGCGGTCCGCCCTGAACACCGGGGAAAATCGCCTTATTTATCTTCTTGAATAATTCCTCATCATTACAGAGGATAAGTCCGCCCCGAGGGCCTTTCAGCGTCTTATGCGTTGTCGTCGTTACGACATCGGCATAAGGCATGGGTGATGGGTGAACGCCTGCCGCGACAAGACCTGCGATATGCGCCATATCGACCATGAGATATGCGCCGACCTCATCCGCCACCTCACGGAAGCGGGCAAAATCGATCGTTCTCGAATATGCGCTCGCACCGGCGATGATCATCTTCGGCTTGCACTCGAGTGCGATTTTTCTCATTTCATCATAATCGATAAATCCGTCGTCGTTTACGCCGTAAGGAACGATATTAAAATACTTACCCGAAATATTGACAGGAGAACCGTGCGAGAGGTGACCGCCATGCGCAAGATTCATACCCATAACGGTATCGCCCGGCTCGCAAAGCGCAAAGAATACGGCGAGGTTTGCATTTGCGCCCGAGTGAGGCTGAACATTTGCGTAATTTGCGCCGAAAAGCTTCTTCGCTCTCTCTCTTGCCATCTCCTCGACCTCGTCAACGTAAACGCAGCCGCCGTAATATCTCTTTCCCGGATAGCCCTCGGCATATTTATTTGTAAGTATGCTTCCTGCCGCTAAAAGCACCGCCTCGGAAACGATATTCTCCGATGCGATCAGCTCTATATTATGTCTCTGACGGTTGAGCTCCCGCTCACATGCGCCGTACACTTCACTGTCGAATTCCGCTAATTTTTCAAAAAACATGTATACCTCCAATAAAAAGAACAGCCGTTTCGGCTGTTCCTTAATAGCCTCACAGGTATTATAACCTTTTTGGCCGCATAAATCAAGAGTATTTTACAGATAATTTCTAATATCGACCGCAAGCCGCTCCTCGATATTCACAAGACGGCGTGTGATCTCCTTCGCCTGCTCGTCTGCATTCGGATACTGATTCATATACCGATGCAGGTTTTTGACGCCGTTATTACAGCCGTCCGTTACAAGATCGGCGATCTTTGCGTCGTTTTCGTCCATGCTCGACGCCATCGTCGTCATGACATGCGCCATAGTCTTTGCCACCGGGTGCGGCTCCTTGCCGTCGTCCCCCATTTTTTCAAGCAGAATATGTGTCTCATCACCGAGCTTCGAGTGCTCCTCTTTTGAATCCTTCAAAAGTCTGTAAAATTCTTTATTCTCGACCTTATCGAGAACATCGTCTATCGTTGCCACTCCCATTTTTATGCCCGAATTACATTCTCTCAAAAGATACAGCGTATCGTTTCCCATTATGAATTATCCTCCGTATTCTTACCGATGATCTGTGCGGTATATGCATCGATATCATAATAATACCTGATTCCGCCGGCGTTAAATATGAATGAGAAATATTCCCTGCCGTCACGGGTGACGAGGTCCTCCTTCTCAAAGCGCACTTCATCGTCCGCAAAATGTGCGTCAGCAAGCGCAATGCAGCGTGCCTGAGCGAGGGTCAGACGCTCGGATGCGTTCACCTGTGCCTCGTTCTGCTCCTTAAGATATGTCTGGGTATCCGATATGATCTGCTCGATGCGCTCCATCACCGCTTCGACCGTATCGCTAAGACCCCGTATATTCCCCGTGCCGACCGAGCCGTCAGGTGAGCCGGCAGGCGTCGTGCCCTCGGGCGCAGGCGTCTCGGTCTCGCCGCTTTCCGACGGCAGGATATCGTTGATCCCCGGCATGCTCTCGCCGCTCGGGTCACTGTTGTTTTCATCTCTGTTTCCCGTATCATCGGTCATCCCTCCGACACAGGAGACCAAAAAGACAGAAAGCACGAGTGCGTATAACAATATGATTTTTTTCATTTGATGCATACTCCTTTCATGTTTATTTTGGTCTTTTTTATCAAAAAAATACACGCACACTTTTTTTATGCATTCACATGGTCAGCGCCTGTTTGCCGCACGAACCGCAGCGGCAAAAAACATGATCGAGATTAAACGCCACCCGGGGCAGATAGCCGAGATCCTCGAGCAGAGTAAACATCGGAAAGAATATCGCCATAGGCGGCAGCATAACGCCGACGACCCATGCGCTCGTCATATACGCTCCGTCGATGAGAGAGCCGATGAGCCACCACGGCGCACCGACCGAAACCAGAAACGAACGGATACCGTCTCCGATCCAAAAAAGAAATGCGCTCAGCAGCTCGGACGGCATATTCGCCCCGTACACGGTGATCCACAAAACCACTGATAAAAGCAACAGCATAGCGGGAATCCCCGTATATTTTCCCATCAGGATCGCGTCTATTTTTCTCTCACGCTCACGTTTTTTATCATCCGCATACACTGTCACAGACCGTGCGATATCCCGTGCTTTGCGTGCTACCGTCTGCCTGTCTGCACGAGGGCGCATATCCGACGGGGCTGTAGCTGCCTGAAACATCGCTCTGCAAAGCGTATCCATTCCCTCGCCTGCGAGTGCGGATGCGGCGACTACCGGAACTCCAAGAAGCTGCGAGAGCTTTTCGCAGTCGACGATCACGCCCCTGCGCTTCGCCTCATCCATGAGATTACAGCAGATCACGACCCCTTTTGTCACGGACATGATCTGCAAGGCAAGGATCAGATTCCGCTCAAGGCTCGATGCATCACAAACGACGACCGTACAGTCCGCCTCTCCCGACTCGATATGCTGACGTGCGACCTCCTCGTCATAGGATAAGCTATACAGCGAGTATGTGCCCGGGATATCCGTGAGCACGATCTCCCCAAGCTCGTGTTTACAGCGGCCGACGGCACTGCCCACGGTCTTTCCTGCCCAATTTCCCGTATGCTGATTCATACCCGTTAAGAAGTTAAAGACCGTGCTCTTACCGACATTCGGGTTGCCGGCAAGGGTAACCTTTATCTCACTCATATATTAAGCTCCACCTTTTGTGCGTCCTCCCGCCTTACGGCGACGACCGTGCCGCATATCTCATATGCACGCAGCGACCCGCTGCCGTCGCACATAAGCGCTCTGACATCTGCGCCTCTCGTGAAGCCCAGATCCGAGAGCCGTTCCTTTATACCGCATGTATCAAACACGGAAAATATCATTCCCTTTTCTCCGATTTTTAATTGATCGAGTGTGTATATATCTGTCATATTAGTATTCATTGTCATATTAGTATTCATCCTTAAATATTTTTACTTATGGAAACTTTCTTTCCCATAGCATAGTATTCAGAAACGAAGGGTATGGTCACAACGGAACGGCGATTTTATACGCAAAAGGCATATGAAGACAAAAGCGGAATAACACCATCGATGGAGGATTACCTCGAGATGATATACCGTCAAAAAGATAAAAAAGGCCAGATACGCCTGTCCGCTCTTGCCAAAAGCCTGAATGTCGGCGTGCCTGCCGCAAGCAAGATGGCAGGCAAGCTGAAAGGGCACGGTTATATCGAATACGAGCCGTACGGCATCATAACGATAACAAAAAAAGGAGAGGACGAGGGCGAAAGACTGATCCTGCGCCACAACATCCTCTCGGAGTTTTTTTCTTATGTAAATCAGAGCGATGACGAGCTCGAGCTCGTCGAGACGATCGAGCATTTTTTTGATATGAGAACCATCGAAAATCTGCGCTCACTGCTCATCAGGCTGAAGGCTGATAAAGGATGAACAGTGCTCCTTCACCGAGTCAAGGTCGTGCGTTACGATAACGCCGCCCGAGACCTTTTCACGAATGAGCGTGAAAACATCAGCGGCGGTCCTGGCATCAAGCGCCTTGAAGGGCTCATCTAACAAAATGAACGGCCGACGGGAACACAGCGCACGCACGATCGCCACCCTGCTTTTCATGCCGCCCGAAAGCTCGGACGGCTTTTTATCGAGACTCCCGCCCATGCCGATACGCACGAGCATCTCACGTGCTTCCTCGGCGTTTCCCGTGACTGCGGCATTTTCAAGCGCCGTAAACGAAGGAAAAAGACGAGGCTCCTGAAAAACGACCGACATCTCCTCTCTTTTGATACCGCTCACCCTGCCTCCCGATTCGAGCGAGCACAACAGTCGTAAAAGAGTCGTCTTACCGCATCCGGACTCTCCCGTCACGGCAGTGAAACCGTCCCGGGGAAAAACAAAAGATGCATTTTCAAATATTACGTTCTCCGCATACGCAAAGCGGTCGATATCAAGTCTTATCATTTTTACCTCCCACGAAATGCGAAAGCGCCTTTTCGAGGCTCATACTGAATATGACCACGACGCTCGTCCATGCAAAAAGAAGCGGCGTTTCAAGATAGCTTTTTGATAAGAATATCTCATTACCGATGGACCGATCCGGACGGCAGAGCACCTCTGCCGCTATGCATGATTTCCACGCAAGGCCGAGCGAGGCGGAAAGACCGGCGGAAAAATACGGAAGTACCGCCGGAGCATACAGCATCTGAAAGCGTTTGAGAGGCGAAAAATCGTATACCCGGGCGACCTCACGCAGGTCACTCCCCACGCTCTCGATTCCCTTTCTCACATTCACCCACATAACGGGAGTGACGATGAGAAACGCCGTGAAAACGGGAACGTCGTCACGGGAGAGAAAATACCACGTCAGTATGATAAACGACGCAACGGGCACGCAGCGCACCGTCGACATGAGCGGTGAGAAAAGTGCGGAAAAGACACGGTTTACCGAAATCGCCGCACACACCGTCCCGAATAGTACGCCAAAAAGAAAGCCCGTGAGCATCCTCAAAAGCGACCTTGCGCATATCATCCAGAATCCGCCGTCACACATGAGTTTGCCGAGACTCGCAAGGGTCGATCCGGGAGAAGAAAAGATCAGTCCGTTCCCTACCCAAAGCGAAATTATTTCCCATATAAACAGCCAGAAAAAAAGTACTGCAATGCCTTGCAGTACTTTTTTTGACTTACTTTTTATAGAAGAAACCGTCATCGGGCATCTTACCGCCGACGCTTTTTGCGTCTGCATCATAAAGTACCTGCAAAAACGCCGTGAGCTTTTCTGTCATTTCGCCGCCGTCAACATAGGTTATGTTGCAATTCGGATATGCCTTCTTTGCGACTGCCGCCTTCGGGATAATGCCGTAGGTCTCGCAATATTCCGATGCCTTTTCCACATCGGAAAGAGCGAAATCGCACGACGCCTTATAATCTGCAAGGAATGCGTCGAGCGCATCCTTATGCTCGTTTGCAAAATCGGAATTTACGATAATGCATCCCTGCATGACCGTCGTTCCCTCGCTTGCCTTCTCCCACTCGGACGTCATATCGAGTGCAGTCTTGACATTGCCGTTTGCCGCCGCAAGAGTTGCGGTTACCTTCGGCTCGGGAAGCATGCCTATCTTTATCTCGCCTGTTGCAAGGCCGCTTGAGACCGAGTCTGCATCGCTGAACTGAATATCAACGTCCTTGTCGGGGTCGAGACCGTTCTGAGAGAGAACATAGTCAAGAATGAATTCGGGCGTCGAGCCGGCGTTTGTCGCATATACTGTTTTACCCCTCAGATCGGCAACAGATGTGATCTCCTCACCGTTCGTGAGGATATAAAGCACGCCGAGGGTGTTGACTGCGGCGCATTTTATTCCGCCGTTTGTCTTATTATAAAGAACAGCCGCAAGGTTTGTCGGGATGCATGCGATATCGAATTCACCGTTTATGATCGAGGCCGTGACCTCATCAGGCGAAGATGCGACCGTAAAATTGCAGTCGTTCGACGCCTCACCCTTTGCGGCGTCATCCATGAGCTTTGCCGCACCCATGCCGGTAGGACCTGACATGACGGCAATATTCATCTCTGTTTTTGTCTGTGTTTCACTCGGTACACTCTCACTGTTTTCGCTCGGGTCTTTCGCAGTATCACCGCAGGAAACAAGAGCGAACACCATCATAAGTGCAAGTACAAGTGCAATCAGTTTCTTCATTTTTTATCACCTCTTAAAATTTTATATCCTTTTTCACACGGGCATATACGCCCGTCGGAAATCAAAGCATCAAAAGCACGGTACAAAGACGCCCTGCCCATATCGAGCTGCTTTGCCAGCTGTGCCCGATTTACCGTCAGGCTCGCATATCCGCTGTCATCCATGACCTTACACAGATATTCGTACAGCTTTTCCTGCGCATTCAGCGCCGTGTAAAAATCGATACGGGAATTGAGAAATCTGATCTTATCGGACAAAAAGCATATATAGTTGACCGCCGCCGTGCTTTCCTTAGAGACCAGCTCACGCACACATTCCTGCGGTATAAAAAGCACGCTCGTCGCACCCTTTGCCGTTAATACCGTGACATACCCGTCGCCTGCACCGAAAAGGGACGCAGCGCCGAACACCTCTCCGGCCTGTATCGTGCGCATCGGCACACGCTTATTATCGCTGCGCTTCTCCGCTTTTACCGCACCCGATAAAATAAGGCCGAGGCAGGCGGGGCTGTCTGACGTATCATATATCACATCGCCGCTCTTATATGAGCGTGAGTAGATACGTCCGTCGCTGAAAAAGCGTTTTTTGCCTTCGTCGCTGATGCCGTCGAGCAGGAAAAGCTCCTCCGCTTTGACCGTCATGATTCCTCCTAAATGTGTATCATTTGGGACACTATTGACATTATACTCACAAACTTTCATTTTGTCAAGCGTTTTTCTTGATAATATGATTTTTTTATGCTAAAATGCTATTATGCCAAATAAAAATCAGATCTATACAGTAAATATAACGGATATCAACAACCTCGGCTTCGGCGTATGCCGTATCGACGGCGTCGTCACCTTCGTTTCGGGCGCAGTCACGGAGGATGTAGCACAGGTAAAGGTCATCAAGGTCACAAAGAGCTATTGCATCGGCAGGCTCGAGCGGCTTATTACCCCGTCAGGGCTGCGCACAGAGCCCGAATGCCCTGCTTTTTCATCCTGCGGAGGATGTGTTTACTCACACATAGACTATGCCGAGGAAAAAAAGCTCAAACGGCAATATGTCGAGGCCGAATTCAGAAAAGCAGGTCTGCCCGATGTAACGGTAAACGAGGTATGCGCTCCCTCGGGCACAAAGCACTATCGGAATAAGGTGCAATATCCCATAGCGCCCGACTATACATACGGCTATTATGCACCGAAAAGTCACAGAATAATAAAAAGTCCCGGCTGTGCGCTCCACCCGCACATCTTCGATGAGATATCAGAGCAGGTATGTTCCTTTTTTAAGGAGAAAAATATCACCGTCTACAATGAGGAGACCCACACGGGGCTGATACGGCACATATATCTGCGTGCAGGCTTTGAGAGCGGCGATATCATGCTGTGCCTCGTTATAAACGGCGGAACCCTGCCCCGTTCCGACGAATTCACAGGCTTTATCACGCAGAAATTTCCTGAAATTAAAACAGTGGTTCTGAGCATCAATACAGAAAAAACGAACATCATACTCGGCAAAAAAATAAAAACGCTTTACGGTAGAGGCTATATTACCGATACTTTACTCTGCAATCAATATAACATCTCCCCTCTGTCGTTTTATCAGATTAACCCCGTAACCGCCGAAGAGATATACAAAAAGGCGATAGAGCTTGCAGAAATCAAAGAAAACGACAAAATATGCGACCTGTACTGCGGTATCGGCACCATCGCCCTCTCCGCCGCTAAGATGAGTCAGGCAAAAAGCGTTATCGGAGTCGAGATAATCCCCGACGCAGTCGAAAACGCAAAGCAGAACGCCCGTGCGAACGGCATAGTAAATGCCGAATTTTATTGCGGCGACGCAAACGACCCTCATATTGACGGAAGCGACATAATTTTTGTTGACCCGCCGAGAAAGGGACTTTCGGCAGAGCTTATCCGGCACATAGCCGAGGTCGCACCCCGCAGGGTGGTATACATCTCCTGCGCCGCAGATACCCTCGCCAGGGACTGCGCTTTATTTGAAAAACACGGTTATACCGTAAACGAGGTATATCCCTATGACATGTTCCCGAGAACAGGGCATATAGAAAACGTGTGCGTTTTGAAAAGAAAAGATATCATATGACGGCGGATATCTTTTTTTTACAACAGCACCGTACATAAACAAATATAGAGCAAAAGAAAGGAAGAAAGCAATGAAAACAAAAAAACTGGAAAGAATCGCATCCCTGTTTACAGTATTTCTTATACTATTTACTCTCACATCGTGTCAAATCAAGCTGAGTGATTTTCTGACGGAAACCCCGCAGGACGGCACGATGAATTCCGAAGAGGATCCCGCCGAGTCCCTAAATGAAAACAAACCCTCCCGTGAACCGCTCGGGTACAGCCGTCTGAGTGAAACACAGCGTGAGATCTACGACATCCTCAAAAGCGGAACACCTGCCCCGGGCTCGTCTTACGAATTTGACACGCCGCGCGATTATACCGACGTAATGAAAGCGATAGAATATTATTATATCGACTGTTCAAACAACTGCGCCACCAATTATTTTGAAACAAAATATACCGTCACATTGACCGACGATTTTTTATCGAAAAATCAATACATAGATTACTCGTATAATTCATATGCCCTGTTTGGAGTCCCCGAAAAAGGAGATTTCGTACAGCTTGAAGCCAAAAACTCTGTAAAAGGAATCTCTGCAGAGCCCATTTTCTCGCCGGACTGGTGGGATCCCGAACAAATGCAAGCGGACTTTGAAAAAGAGGCCGCAGAATGGATGAGCGAGCTCCCGTCAGAGGATGCAAGCGATTACGATAAAGCTTTTGCGCTCGCCGAACTGATGTGCAGAAAAATTACTTATGAGCACAACAATTTTGCTGATTCACCTTACGGGGCGGTCGTCGGCGGAAAAGTCGTCTGCGAAGGATATGCGAGAACATTTCAGTATTTCTCAAGGCTTATCGGACTCGAAAGCATTTATGTTACCGGCGCGGCAGGAGACCCGTCGGAGGCCTGGGAAAGCCATGCATGGAATATGGTGAACATCGCCGGAAACTGGTATCATATCGATGTGACATGGATGGACAGAGAAAGCGCCCTCCCGGATCTGACGTATTTTCTGAAATCAAATGAATTCATGCGTGAGCATAATCACGAGTTCAACAATTTCTTTTACGTTGAAACGAACGAAGAAAACAGCGAAATATTGGAAAGAGAATACCCTCTACCGAGAGCAAATGAAGATTATCATCTGAATTTCGCAAAAAAAGAAACCACACGGGAATTTGAAATCGTCTTCGACACATGTATCAAAAACGCATTTACCGAAAAAGAAGAGAAATTTCCGACCGACAAGAAATACTCTATGACCGTGCAGATTCCCGCACACCTGATATCCGATGAAGGCTACACGGATGATACGATCCCGTATAACTTCCTATATACCTTTAATGAAAAAAATCAGGACTTTTTTCAGTGTGCGATGATTTCAAATGCCCTCTTATGGGTGGAGAGCGATTATGTTCTCGATGATACCGTGTGCTCTGTAAATAACGGGTTTCTCCTGCCCACGACCGAATTTACACTCACGCAGATAAACGGGATCCCCGCCGCCGTATATCATGAGACAGACTTAGACTATTACGATATCTACCTGCGTGTGTCAGACAACTACATCGCACTGATACAAGCAAGCATGCTCGCTGATGAGCCGGAGCTGTATAACAATATTACAAAGACGGTAAACGTCAGCGTTAAATAAACACAAAAAAGAGCCGGTATCGGCTCTTTTTTGATAAAACCTTGTAAAACACCGCACAAAGTAGTAAAATAATAAAAAACATGTGCGTGCTGAGGGAAACGGTATGAAAAGAATCTTAATTGTCGAGGATGACTTAAATATTTGCCTTGAATTGCAGGAGCTTTTAAAAAACTCGGGTTATGACGCCCTGATACTAAAGGATTTTGAAAACGCCGAGGCTGAAATATTAAAAACAGCTCCCGACCTTGTTTTGCTTGATATCAACATCCCTTTTATGAACGGCGAGGCGGTATTACAAAGTCTGCGCAAAACATCGAATATTCCCGTCATTATGGTTACGAGCAGAGATTCCGAGCTTGACGAGGCCCTCTCCATTACTTACGGCGCAGACGATTATATAACAAAGCCGTATAATCCGAATATTCTTCTTTTAAGAATCGGTGCGGTCTTAAAACGGGCAAACACCGAAGCAAACATTACCTCATATAAGGAGCTGAGCATTAATATAAGCAAAGGAAGCATAAAGCGGGACGGCACCGAGATAATCCTCACTAAAAACGAAATGATAATATTCAGCTATTTATTAAATCATCAGAATAAAATCGTATCCCGTGACGAACTGATGACAGACTTATGGAATAACGAGCAGTTCATTTGCGATAATGCGCTGACGGTCAATATCAGCAGATTGAGAGCAAAACTCAAAAGCGTCGGATACGAAAATGCAATAGATACCCGAAAAGGAATGGGATATATTCTGTTATGAAATTCACAAAGTATTTAAAGGACAGATTATACGAGGTTATTTTAACGTCCTTTGCACATATAATCCTGTTACTTATATTTTTCGCTTTCAAAGTGGATAGAGGCGTTATATCGGCGGTATTTTTTATTCTTTTCGCTTTATTTATATCACTTTTCTTCATAGGCTATTTCAGAAAAAGAAGCTTTTATACCGATTTGCTTTCCAATATTGAATCGCTTGACAAAAGCTATTTAGTATTAGAAACCCTTACAAAACCCGAATTTTACGAAGGCGAGCTGTTATATCAGGCGCTTTATGAAATAAACAAATCCATGAGCGAAAACGTAAATGCAATCGAGGAGCAATGGCACGATTTTAAAGATTATATAGAAATGTGGATACACGAAGTGAAAATTCCGCTGTCCGCTCTGATACTTATCGGCAATAATCACAAGGACAAATTCGACAAAAAGACGAAAGTACAGCTGAAACGCCTGGAGGATTATGTAGAGCAGGTGCTGTTCTACGCCCGCTCGGAGAATGCAGAAAAGGATTATCTCATCAAAGAGAGCAGTTTATCAGGGATAATTAAAAACGTCGGACTCAAAAATATGGACGACCTGCTCGAAAATAAAGTCGACTATATTGTAGCGGACGGTATCGCCGATGTAAGAGTACTGACCGACTCCAAATGGTTAGAATTTATTTTAGGGCAGATTATTAATAACAGCATTAAGTACAAAAAAGATATTCCCGACTCCTTTATCAGAATTTCGGCACAAGAGGAAAACGACAAAATCACGCTTATCATCGAAGACAACGGAATCGGTATAAGCGACGCTGACATAAAGCAGGTATTCGACAAGACCTTCACGGGCGAAAACGGCAGAATCAAAGGCAAATCAACGGGAATGGGATTGTTTATCTGCAAAAATATGTGCGAAAAGCTCGGACACAAAATAGAAATCGAATCAGAAGAAAAGAAATATACAAAAGTATCTATCTCGTTTGCCAAAAACAAATACTACGAGGTGTTGAATTAAGCGACTGTGAAAACGGTGATGTTTTTACGTCGCTTTTCTGATATGAATATTACAAAATTGTAAGGTTCGGTAATATTAAACGAACGACAAAGAGTGAATTTTGATTTATAATCGTAACGAAAGGAGAGATTTTTTATGGAAAACATTTTAAAAGTAGAAAAAATCGAAAAATATTACGGCAGTCGTTCATCTCTTACCAAGGCCATCGACAATTTATCATTTGAAGTCGAAAAGGGTGAATTTGTCGCTATCATGGGAGCGTCGGGAAGCGGAAAAACGACCCTTTTAAACGTCATCTCGACAATCGACCGTGTGACAAGCGGACATATTTATGTCGCAGGAGAGGATATCACGAAATTAAAGGGAAATGCCCTGAACAAATTCAGGCGTGAGGAGCTCGGATTTATCTTTCAGGACTTCAATCTGCTTGATGCTTTAAGCGCATACGAAAACATCGCCCTCGCCCTGTCGATTCAGAACGTGCCTGCGTCGGAAATTGAGAGCAAAATCAAAAAGGTTGCAGAAGAGCTCGATATTAAAGATGTTTTAAATAAATATCCATATCAGATGAGCGGAGGACAAAAGCAAAGGGTCGCATCTGCCCGGGCGATTGTGACCGACCCGAAGCTGATACTCGCCGACGAGCCGACGGGAGCGCTTGATTCCAAATCTGCTAAAATGCTGCTCGAAAAATTCGGATATTTAGAGAAGCGCGGGGCGACGATTTTGATGGTAACGCACGACGCGTTCACCGCTTCTTATGCAAGGCGGGTTATTTTTATAAAAGATGGCAGAATTTTCAAAGAGATTCATAAGGGCGGATGCACCCGCAAAGAATTTTTTGATAAGATTATAGACGTTGTCACTTTACTCGGCGGAGATTTAAACGATGCTTTGTAAATTATCACTGAAAAACATCAGAAAAAGTATAAAAGACTATGCCATCTACTTTTTTACTCTCATTCTCGGTGTTGCAATATTTTATATATTTAATGCGCTTGAAAGTCAGACGGTCATGATGGATGTATCATCATCGACACAAGAGTTAATTTCCCTGATGATGACCGTGCTATCGGGCGTGAGTGTATTTGTATCATGCATTCTGGGATTCCTTATCATATACGCCTCACGGTTTTTGATGAAGCGGAGAAACAAAGAATTCGGCGTTTATTTAACGCTCGGAATGAGCCGTGGAAAAATATCCATGATATTGTTCCTTGAAACATTGTTCATCGGCATTCTGTCGCTCGTCGCAGGGCTTGCCGTAGGTGTGCTGTTGTCGCAATTTATGAGCCTTGTCGTAGCAAATATGTTTGAGGCGAGCTTAACGAAATTTGCATTTGTATTTTCAGGCTCCGCTTGTATAAAGACGGTTATTTATTTCAGTATTATGTATCTCTTTGTGATGATATTTAACACCTTTATCGTGAGCACATGCAAACTCATCGACCTGTTACACAGCGCCAAAAAATCGGAAAATATCAGGCTCAAAAATCCCATACTCTGTATTTTGATTTTCATTATCGCCTGTGTCGTTCTGGGCCGTGCTTATTATATAGTGACGGCGCAAATGCTCACCCTGACGGACGTCACAGACATACTGAAGCCGATTGCCATGGGGTGCATTTCCACATTCTTTATCTTCTGGTCCTTATCAGGGCTGATCTTAAGAATAGCGCAGACGGCAAAGAAATTCTATCACAGGGGATTAAACGTCTTTACTCTGAGGCAATTCAGCAGTAAGATAAATACAACGGTATTTTCAACGTCGGTGATATGTATCATGCTGTTTGTGACGATCTGTTTATTATCATCCTGTCTTACCGTGAAAAATTCAATGAATGCTAATATTAAGGAATTGGCGCCTGCGGATTTTGAATTTACAAGCAGAGTATTTTCGGAAAGAGAATACACCGTTTTCGGAGATTACTATAACGAAACTCAATTAAACAATTCAAAGCTCACCGCAAGACAGGTTTTCGACAAATTTGATTTTGATATCAAAGCTTATTCCGAAGAATATGTCGAAGTAAATACCTACGCAACTCCCGAGCTTACCATGAATGACACGCTCGGCTCAAAATTAGATACGGTAAGAGAGAGCTTTCCGTTCTTATCATACAGCACAATGGAACCGATTATGAAGATCAGCGATTATAATAAAACGGCAAGACTGTACGGTATAGAGGAATATTCTTTAAAAGACAGCGAATATATGATCGTAGCCGATTTTCAATCTATGGTAAATGTCAGAAATATTGCGCTTGAAAACAAAGAGAAAATAAACCTCTTTGGGCACGAGCTGACACCGAAATATACCGAATGCAAGGACGGATTTATCGAAATGTCAAGCAATCATATCAACACGGGTATTATTCTGGTCGCAGACGGTATCATAGACGAGAGCTGTTTATATCAGAATTCTATCATCGGCAACTATAATACGACCGATAAAGAGGAAATTGCAGAGATAGAAGAAAAAATCAATTCTCTTGCAAAAGACCCGAAAGCCGAGGAATATATTCTGCCGAGCGGAAGCACAAAATTATCTATCAAAGAAGCGACGACGGGGCTTTCCGCTATGGTAACATTCATCGGATTATATTTAGGCATTATTTTCTTGATAAGCAGTGCGGCCATCATCGCCTTAAAGGAATTGTCCGAGAGCAGTGACAACAAGGAAAGATTTAAAATGCTCAGAAAAATCGGCACGGATGAAAGGATGATAAACAAGGCGTTATTCAGACAAATCGGCATTTTCTTTCTCTTGCCTTTAATTCTTGCCGTTATCCACTCGATATTCGGTTTAAACTTTGCCATGCAGATATTAGAGGTATTCGGAAACGAAGAATTATTACCGTCAATTATTTTAACATCTGTCTTCATTGTATTTATCTACGGCGGATATTTCCTCATAACTTATTTTTGCAGTAAAAATATCATAAGGGAAAAATTATAAATACAAGCGGTAAAAAGCGAGAGCTTTTTACCGCTTGTATTGAATTATATAAAAAATAACTTGTAAATTATTGCATAAAGTGATAAAATAATAATAACATATCAACAAAAAGAGAGGTGAAAACTGCATGGATACCGGTAACGGTACAGACAAAGGGCGACGATACTCCGGCATCCGTGCCGGAGTGCGTCCGAAAAAATAACAGGAGGATGCACACTTGGAAGAAATAATCACCACAATAACTGAGCTTTTAGCGGCAAAAAAAATAGCGGAACTGCGTTCTTTTTTTGCCGAAACAGAACCTGCCGATATCGCCGCGGCACTGAAAGAATTCGACGATGAAAAACTGCCCGTTCTCTACCGCATACTGCCGAAAGACGTTGCGGCAGACGTTTTCGTCGAGATGGACGGAGACGAACAGGAATACTTAATAAAATCATTCAGCGACCGTGAGTTACGGGAGGTCGTAAACGAACTATACCTCGATGACGCAGTCGATATCATCGAGGAGATGCCGGCGACTGTCGTAAAACGTATTCTCGCAAACACCAATGCCGACAACAGAAAAATAATCAATGAGCTGTTAAATTACCCAAAGGATTCGGCAGGCTCTATCATGACAACGGAATATGTAGACTTAAAATCCGATATGACCGTCGGTCAGGCATTTGCGAGGATACGCCGCACCGGCGTTGACAAGGAAACGGTATACACCTGTTATGTCACGGACTACAAGCGCAAGCTGCTCGGCATCGCCACCGTCAAGGAAATGATACTCTCGGGCGAGGATGCGAAAATCGAGGACATAATGGATACCAACATTATCTTCTGTACCACGACAGAGGATAAAGAGGATGTTGCCGAAAAGATAAAAAAATACGACTTCCTCGCTCTGCCCGTCGTCGATAAAGAAGACCGTCTCGTCGGTATCGTAACGGTCGATGATGCAATTGACGTCATGGTCGATGAGGCGACAGAGGATATCGAGAAGATGGCCGCCGTCCTGCCGACAGAAAAGGCTTATCTCAAAACGAGCGTTTTCTCCATCTGGAAGGCACGTGCGCCGTGGCAGTTGCTCCTCATGATATCAGCCACCTTCACGGGAATGATACTCAATAATTTCGAGGACAAGATGACCGCATTCCCTGCGCTCATCGCATTTATCCCAATGCTCATGGATACGGGCGGAAATACCGGAAGCCAGGCGGCAGTCACAGTGATCCGTGCGCTGTCACTCGGCGAATTACAGTTCCGTGACTTAGTAAAGGTCATATGGAAAGAGATCCGTGTCGCAGTTTTGTGCGGCGCTATGCTCGCACTTGCCTGCTTTATCAAGATACAGCTCATCGACGTTCTCATCATGGGCAGCAGTATCAGTCTGCTCTCGAGCGCAGTCGTATGCATTACCATGCTCGTGACGGTATTCTGCGCAAAGCTCGTCGGCTGTACCCTGCCTATCCTGTCTGACAGAATAGGTCTCGACCCCGCCGTCATGTCGAGTCCCTTTATCACGACCATAGTCGATGCAATATCTCTGTTAATTTACTTCAATATTGCTTCTTTACTTCTGAAATTATAATGCCGGTCTGTTATATCGTAGGCGCCGGGCCTTACTCCGGAAAGCCGTTCACGCCGAAAGACGGCGACTATGTCATAGCCGCCGACGGCGGATACGGCTTTATCAAAAAACATAACATCAGATGCGACCTTCTCGTCGGCGATTTCGACTCGAGCGATATGCCCGATTTTGAAAACACGGTAAAGCTAAGCCCGATAAAGGACGACACCGACACCATCCACGCCGTAAAAGAGGGGCTCGCCAGAGGATATGACGATTTCCGCATTTACGGTGCGCTGGGCGGCAGGTTCGCACACAGCTTCGCATCGGTACAGACGCTCTCTTATATCCTCGACCGAGGCGGCAGAGCCTACCTGGCAGGCGACGGGATCGCCGCAACGGTCATACGCAACTCACGGCTCGATTTCCGAAAGGAATGCAAGGGATATTTCTCGGTCTTTTCCCTTTCCGAGGTATCAAAGGGCGTATATATCGAGGGAGGAAAATACCCTCTGTGCAATCATACGCTAACTAATTCTTATCCGCTCGGCGTGAGCAATGAATTCACGGGTGTACAAACTGCTGTCAGCGTATGTGAGGGAGAGTTGCTCATTATGTTCGAGTGCGATGATTTAGAAAAGGCGGTATACCAATGCTGAATTATGCAATCTTCGATCTCGACGGTACTATTCTCGACACTTTTAATCTCTGGCACGAGGTCGATGTCGGTTTTTTAAAAAAGCACTCGCTCGGCGACGAGGAAAGATATTTCGATGAAATACTGGGAATGAATTTTATGCAATGCGCCCTTTATACTATCGAAAAATACCATCTTGACCGCACACCACGCTCCCTTATGGACGAATGGGACGAAATGGCGGCAGAAGCATACGAAAACACGGTCGAAGCAAAGCCCGGTGCGATTGAGTTTCTTCACAAGCTTCATGAGCGCGGCGTAAGGCTCGGTGTCGCCACATCAAACTATGAGAAGCTCTACAAACCTGCGCTTGTGCGTCTTGGTATTTATGATTTATTTGAGTCTTTTACCGAAGCGCACGACTCGAAAAACGGGAAATCAACACCCGAAATTTATCTTACCGAAGCGCAAAAACTCGGCGCCACCCCTGAATGCTGCGCAGTATTTGAGGATATAATATTGGGTGTGCGCTCGGCAAATTGCGCAGGCTTTACCACATTTGCCATATTGGACGCACGTTTGACAGACGACGAAAATGCTCTGAGAAAAGAAGCGTCTCATTTTACATACGATTACCAAGATATAGATCTATCACTTTTCGGAAGGACAATATGACAAACCAAGCGTTATTTGACTTCATCAAAAAAAGTCCCACTCCCTTTCACGCCGTAAAGGAAATATCAGAAATACTCGACAAAAACGGCTTCATACGGCTGAGCGAGAGCGAATCATGGGAGATTAGCGCCGGAAAATACTATGTCGTGCGGGGCGGCACAAGCGTCATCGCCTTTATCGCTCCCGACGAACTCGAGGCGTTCCATATCGCCGCATCTCACACGGACAGTCCGTGCTTTAAGATAAAGCCGGGCTCGCATATCAGCGACGGTATCTACTCGAAGCTTGACGGTGAGAAATACGGCGGCTCTATCCTCCCCTCATGGCTTGACCGGCCTCTCGGCATCGCAGGACGAGTGGTCAGGCGGACCGAGGACGGTATCAGATACGAGCTTGTTGACAGCGGGCGTGATATCTGCATCATACCGAATGTCGCACCCCATCTCATGCGTGATAAAGCATACGATATGAAGTGCGATATGGCGGCACTGCTCGGTGAAAAAGACGCAAAGCTCTCGGATATTTTCGGGGATTTTGAGTACGGCGATCTCTCTTTATACACAAGAGATGAGCCGACGACCATCGGTTTAAATAACGAATTCATCTCAGCCCCGAGACTCGATGACCTCGAATGTGTTTATACGACGTTATGCGCTCTCGTTTCTGCCGCACCAAAGCAGGCGGCGGTATACTGCGCTTTTGACAGCGAGGAGATCGGCTCGTCAACGATGCAGGGCGCAAACTCCGATTTTCTCTCATGCGTGCTCGGGCGGATCGCCGATGCATACGGAAAAGATGTGGGCGCTGTGCTCGCCTCATCCTTTTTCCTGTCGTGCGACAATGCACACGCTGTCCACCCGAACCACCCCGAGCTGTCTGACCGAGAAAATGCGCCGAAGCTGAACGGAGGTATCGTTATCAAGCACAGTGCGACGAGATCGTATACAAGCGAGGCGGCGTCTGCGGCGATATTCAAAAGAATATGCGAGAGTGCGGACGTTCCCGTCCAGAACTACGCAAACCGCTCAGACATCCCCGGCGGCTCGACCTTAGGTGCGCTCGCCATGCGGCATACATCCTGCCTTGCGCTCGACATCGGTCTCGCACAGCTCGCAATGCACTCGGCATACGAGAGCGCAGGAGCAAAAGATGCGGAGTATATGGAAAAGGCGGTACGTGCCTTTTATGAATCGAAAATCACAATAACCGATGAGGGAGCGAAGATACAATGAAAAAAAACATATTAAAAAAATATGCACGCCTTGCGGTACACACGGGAGTCAACATTAAGCCCGGGCAGAGCGTCGTCATCGACGTCGAGGCGGATCAGTACGCCTTCGCCGAGATGGTCGCACGGGAATGTTACCTCGCCGGTGCAAAAGAGGTAAGGATCGATTTCCACTATCAGCCCGTCACAAAGCTGAAATACAAATACGAGGATACCGAAACGCTGTCCGATATCGCAAAATGGAAGATCGAAAAATACCGTGAGGACGCAGACAAACTGCCCTGTATGATCCGCATCCTCTCGGAAGATCCCGACGGACTCATCGGCATCGACCGTGAAAAGCTCCTCGTCTCACAGCAGGCGGCATACAAGGCGCTGAAAAAATACCGTGAGGAAATGGAAAACAAATATCAATGGACGATAATCGCCGTTCCCTCACCCAAATGGGCAAAAAAGGTCTTCCCCGACGATACTGTATCGAATGCGATGAAAAATCTCTGGGCGGCAATCCTCGAAACGGTACACATCACCGAGGATAACGACCCCATGGAAGAATGGGATAACCACAATAAACAATTTAAGCACAGATGCGATATTCTCAATTCAATGCCGCTTTGCCGCCTGCACTACAAGAGCTCGAACGGCACCGACTTCACCGTCGGTCTAATTCCCAAAGCAAAATGGGAGGGCGGCGGAGAGTATACCCTCTCGGGTAAGTTCTTTAACCCCAATATGCCGACCGAAGAGATATTCACCTCGCCTATGTCGGGAGTCGCCGACGGAAAGCTCGTCGCATCAAAGCCGCTTTCCTACAACGGCAAGCTGATCGATAACTTCTCTATTACCTTTAAGGACGGAGAGGCGGTCGAATGGAGTGCCGAGGAAGGCTATGACGCCCTCACAAAAATGATAGAAGCCGACAAGGGCGCACGCCGCTTAGGCGAATTAGCGCTCGTGCCGTATGACAGCCCGATCAACGCACAGGGGATACTTTATTACAACACGCTCTTTGACGAGAACGCCTGCTGCCATATTGCGCTCGGCGAGGGTTTCACAAACCTGATCGAGGGTTACGAGAATATGACGCAAAAGGAGCTCCACGCTGAGGGTATCAACGAATCGATGATACACGTCGATTTCATGATAGGCACACGGGATCTCGAAATAAACGGCTACGACAAGGACGGAAACGAATACAAGATATTTGAGAACGGCAATTTCTGTTTTTGATATATCAAAAATACTGACACATTTCCGAATAGGAAATGTGTTTTTTCTATAAAGAAACCACGAAAATGATATTTTCGTGGTTTCGGCTGAGGGTACCGGCATCACATAAATTCGACAGATTCTATTCCGAGAATATCGAGATGCTTTTGAAGTATAATCTTCGTGCTTTTACATAAATGTAGCCATGCGGCTTTTTTATCAGTATCCGATTCATTTATGATGTGATTTTCGTTATAGAATTTTGAAAAAGCGGATGCTATTCTATATGCGTTCTCGCAGATAAAGTTGGGTGCTTTCTCGTTGTATGCGAGTTCATACACTTCGTTGCTGAGAGCTAATATCAGAATCAATTCCCGTTCTGTGTCCGAATATATCTTTTGTATTTTCAATTCGGTATGATTATAATCAGCCTTTTTTAATATGGAATTTATTCGTGCAATAGTGTAAAGAAGAAATGTTCCCGTTTTTCCTTCCGATGCCGTGAATTTCTCAATGTCAAAGATATAATCTTTCGCCCGGTGATTTATCATATCTCCGAATTTCATAGCCGCAACGGTTATTTTATGCGATATATCATTTTTATCAGCGTTTTCACTGAATGTTGATGCGCACACACGCTTATAGACTGTTTTATAAACCGTATTATAAAAATCCGAGAGTTTCATAACCCCGCCGTCACGTGTCTTATACGGTTTTCCGTCACTTCCGTTCATCGTACCGAAACACAAATGGATCAATGCAGTTTCATCGGAAACAAGAGATGCTTTTCTTGCGCATCTGAATACCTGTGTAAAATAAAGACTCTGCCGATTATCAACGATATACCATATCTCGTTGGGATGATAAAGCTTATTCCGTTCGATTATCGTCGCCAAATCCGTGGTGGCATAAATATTTGAACCGTTGGTTTTTTTAATTATTACAGGCGGCATCGGTGCATTGTCATCCGAAAGCGATACATCGACCACCTTTGCACCAAGACTGTCCTCAAGCAGATCTTTACTTTCAAGAACATCGATCAACTCGGGAACATACTTTTCAGCGTTACTTTCCCCGTTCCACAGATCAAAGCTTACACCCAGCAGTTTATAATTTGCTTTTATATTGTCAATGGATATTTTCATAACCTTTTTCCAAACAGAAAGATATTTTTCGTCTCCCTTTTGAAAATCGGCAGTGATTTTCTGTGCTCTTTGTTTAAACTTTTCGTTTTCTTTACTTTTTTTGCTCGCAATAGCGTAAATCGAATCCCACTCTTCTGAAGACAACGCCATATTTTCGCCGCAGTTGTCTCTATCTTCAAGTTCGGCAATAACGAGTCCCATTTGGAGTCCCCAATCGCCAAGGTGAACATCGCTGATCGTTTTTCTTCCGGTAGCCTCAGCCAATCTTTTCAGGGATTCGCCGATAATGGCCGAGCGCAAATGACCTACATGAAGCGGTTTTGCCGCATTCGGACCGCCGTAATCGAGAAAAATTGTTTCTTTTTTCTCCGACTGTTTGATACCAAGATGAGGGTCTGCAATGGTATCGTCAAGATATTCCAACATAAAGGAATCGTCAATATCGATATTTATAAAACCGGCTCCGACAACAGTTATTTTCTTAAATATGCAATTATTCAACAAAAGGTTGATCACGTTATTTGCTATCACGGACGGTGCTTTTTTATAAAGCTTTGCTGCACCAAAAGCTCCATTACACTGAAATTGGCACAGATCCGGTCTGTCTGATACTTTTACTGAGCCAAAATCAGCAGAATACCCACACGCCTCAAAAGCTTCGGATATTTTCACGGTAAGAATTTCAATTATAGTTTTCACAAATGCCTCCTTAAAATAATCAATAAACAACAAAAAACACTATTTGGTACTGTATGCCAAATAGTGTTAACTATAATAATATCGTTACAACCACTTTTCTATAGGCACACAGCAAATCAGCCTGTGCCCATAAAGAACACAAGCTTTATCGTCTGCGTCGGATAGAAAGTGAATTGAACATAGTATTATCTCCTTTATTTTTAGTTGAGAGAAAGTATATCACAAAAACATAATCTTGTCAATATACACCTTAGGAACATCCCGTATAACGAGAATTCAAACCATACCGCCTGTTAATCTTCGCTATCCTCTTTGTCCGGAGAATAAAAACTGTTTATGAAATAATCCTCTCATATTCAAAATTTGGACTTCACATCCATCCATACCAGCATCTCGCTGATTCCTCGATTCGCAAATGCAAAGTACGGAATCAGTTTGATTTCGGCAGGTTCAAAGTTGCTTTGATACGTGCGGTACAATGCATTTCCGCAGGGCTTGCGCAGTCCGGTCGTCTGCAAAGCGGGAACGCCGAATTCCGATTCGGGAAGAAGCGTAAACGGATTTCCTTCCACAAGGCTCAGGCTGCGCAGCAGCTCGCCGTTGTCCACTGACTCGGCACAGTATACCACAGGTCCTCGCATGACAGCGACACGTCCGGCATTTTCCTGCACATGCGGATCAGCCTCTACCAGACGCACCGGCATATCAAGACAAAGCGTCACTTTTCCGTCCTCCGGAAGCGTCAGATATGCGTATCCGTCCCGCAGTGTATACGGTTCGCTCACTGTAAATTGCTCGCACCAACCCGGTATCCGAAGCGCAATGCTCTCTCGGGCGCCGGTAAATGTCAATGTCACTTTTCCGTCGCACGGATAGGCAGTTTGCTGCACGACCGTACAACCGTCCACCTGCGCAGTGGACTCCGCATACTGATGAACGAAAACGGTATCATCCGTATATGTATAGAAATTCTCTGCTATAGAAGCAATAAACCGCAAAATGTTCGGCGGACAGCAGGAGCAGTTGAAGACCGCCACCCTCTGCATGATCGGCAGATGGATCTGAGCCGTCGTCGCCTGATTGACATCATGGCGTGCAGGATCGATCTCAAGCGGATTCTCGTAGAAAAAGGCTTTACCGTCTAACGACACGCCCGAAAGCGCACCGTTGTACATGACACGCTCCACCGCATCCGCATATTTCGCATCTACTTTCAACTGCAGCATACGGCGTGCAAACAGTCCGAGCGCAATGGAGGCACAGGTTTCCGCATAAGCCGTTTGATTCGGCAGGTGGTAGTCCACCGTGAACGCTTCACCGATGTGCAGTGAACCCGTCCCGCCGGTGATATACATTCGCCGTTCGACGATACTGTCAAAAATACGCTCACATGCGGCGAAATACGCCTCATCGTCAAATTCACGGGCAATATCTGCCATCCCGGAGTATATATAATGCGCACGAACCGCATGTCCCTCCGCCTCAGTCTGCTCCTTCAGCGGACGGTCGCTCTGATCCAGCGTCCGCAGAATGCCGTCTCCGAGAGGCCGATCTTTTGGATTGTTCCCTCTCATATCCACAAAGAATTTTGCGAAATCCAAATAGGCTTGTTTGCCGGTCGTTCTCGCTAATTTTACCAAGGCCAGCTCGATCTCAGGATGACCGCAAACAACAAACGACGCACCGCCCTTTACATAGAATACATCATAAAGATAGTCCGCATAGCGGCACATGGCATTCAGGAACGCATTTTTTCCGGTCGCTTCATAATAAGCGCACGCCGCTTCAAACAAATGCCCTGCACAATACAGCTCGTGGCAGTTTCGGTCGCTAAAACGCTTCTCTTTGTCTTTTACCAGATAATAGGAATTGAAATATCCCGTCTCCTCCTGATTTGTAATGATATCCGCAATTGCCGCATCGCAAAGAGCCTCCAAATGCGGATTCGGCTCCGACGCAATGATATACGCCGCACCCTCGATCCACTTAGCAATATCGGAATCCCAATAAATATGGGGAGAACACTCCGGACTCGGATCGGGATCACAGGCAAGCGCTTCAAACCGATGCGTTTCTGCAAACCGGTCATAAACAGCATCCGCCGTCACACAGCGATTCAATTCCTGACGTGCCTTCCAGAACCCGCCGGTCAGCCTGACCGAACGAAATGACAGATCATGATAGTGTTCCATAAAAAACTCCTTTTAATGTATACTTACCGCCAACTAAGCCGTAACTTATCAAAAACAATATAGCATATCAGCACCGCAAAGTCAAGCAAAAGAGTACTTTTTAGAGGAATACCGCATAATTCCGATGGCGCAATTGCGCCAACAGAATTATGCGGTATTGCCTTAAGCTATTGTATTATTCGGTATATGCCGTAATTGTTATGCTGCCTGTAAGCTCTTCTATGTTTCCTGCTCCGTCCACGGCGGTGCCCATCGGATACAAGCCTTTATATTCCGGTGCGTCGCCATAATACATCGCTATATTGTTCCACGGTAAAAAGTAAGCGATACTTCCGCTCGGACAGCTTCCTTCCCAAACGTCGCTTATATCGAGCTCCTGCGGCAGTTCAAATACTTTCTCATTTGTACTGTAATTCCCCACTGATACAATGAGCGGTAGCTGCCCGTAAAAGGATCTTGATGCCGAGCTGTCGTTCAGTTCAAATATCACTTCGACATTTCCGGAGCTTACTTTTATCTTCATGATATCCTCCGTTTTCATTGTGTCATCAAGGGTATTTGAAGGACGGATTTCATCCCGTACGCTTTCCGAATCCACATCGGCAGAAGCACACCCTACAAAAAGCAAGAGCGGAAACACTACGGCAAAAAAGAGAACGATATATCTGTATTTTCGTTTTTCCATTTATTTCAAATACTGCGCAAAGAACTGCGCCAGTTTATCAAAAGGGATCGCATCCTTTCCGCCGCCGTCATACAGGTCGGTATGAACCGTATCGGGGAGAATCAGAAGCTCTTTATTCTCTGAATAGGGATTATCCTTTACCATATCGGCATAGGCGTCACGGCTGAAATAGCATGAGTGTGCCCTCTCCCCGTGCATGATGAGAACCGCACCTCTTATCTCACAGCTGTAACGCAGAATCGGCTGATTCATAAACGACATACACCCAATCACATTCCAGCCGCCGTTGGAGTTTAAGGAACGTGCATGATATCCACGCTTCGTTTTATAGTAATCGTAGTAGTCCCGAACGAAAAACGGTGCTTCCTCCGGCAGAGGATCGACAACTCCGCCGCCAAGCGTATAACTGCCGTTTTTATAATCTGCAAGACGCTGTGCATTCAGCGCTTTTTTCTTTTCGTAACGCTGTTCTTCGGTATTTTCGCTGTCAAAATAGCCGTTGGCATTTACGCGTGTCATATCGTACATGGTAGAAACCACCGTTGCCTTGATTCGTGTATCGAGAGCCGCCGCATTCAGCGCCAGACCGCCCCAGCCGCAGATACCGATAATGCCGATCTTATCCGGGTCTACCCTATCGTGGAACGACAAAAAATCTACAGCTGCCTGAAAATCCTCGGTATTGATATCGGGAGACGCCATATAACGGGGTTCGCCGCCGCTTTCTCCGGTAAAAGACGGATCAAAAGCGAGCGTCAGAAATCCACGCTCTGCCATTGTCTGCGCATACAGTCCCGATGCCTGCTCTTTTACCGCACCGAAAGGGCCGCATACTGCGATCGCAGGCAGTTTTCCCTCTGCGTTTTTAGGAATATACAGATCTGCCGCAAGCGTAATACCGTATCGGTTATGAAAGGTCACCTTACTATGATCAACCTTTTCGCTTTTTGGGAATGTCTTATCCCACTCATTTGTCAGCATTAATTTTTCAGAATTCATTTTAAGATGCTCCTCTCTTACATATTTATTATACCTCCGCTCTCGCGATATGTCTAATACTTATAATTCATATCATGTTATTCTTTACAAGAATATCACGATGTGATATACTAAAAGTTAGCCGAAGGAGGGTGCCATATGGAAATAAGAGTTTTGCGGTATTTTCTTGAAATAGCACGGGAAGAAAATATGTCAAGAGCGGCGGAACGCCTGCACGTATCACAACCGACCTTATCAAAGCAAATGAAGGATTTAGAAACAGAGCTCGGAAAAAAGCTTTTCCGACGCGGCAGTACATATATCCGCTTAACAGATGAAGGAATGCTGCTGCGCAAACGAGCAGAAGATATTCTTGATATGGTCGATAAAACGGCGGATGAGTTTAAATCTCTCGGGGAGATCACCGGAGGAGATGTCTATATCGGATGTGCGGAGTCATATCAGATACGGTATCTTGCAGATATTATTAAATCTTTTCGTGAACGGTATCTGCGTTTGAAATACCATATTCTGAGCGGAGATACCGCACAGGTAGCGGAACGGCTCGACCGTGGGCTTCTCGATTTTGCTGTCATCGCAGAGCCGCCGAATCTGCAAAAATATAACTATATAGAATTGCCGTCCGGCGACTCTTGGGGCGTGATCATGAGAAAGGACGCTCCGCTCGCCGCAAAAACTGCAATTACGGTAAACGATCTTATAGGACTTCCGCTCCTGTCTTCTCCACAGTCGATAGAATCTGATTTTCCACGCTGGTGCGGCGAAAAGCTGAACGATCTTACATTTGTCGGAACGGTCAACCTATATTATAACGGCAGTATATTCGCCAGAGTCGGCGACGCATATCTCTTAACTTTCGATAAACTTGCCAATATTGAAAACGACAGCGAAATATGTTTCCGTCCGCTTACTCCGAGACTTGAAACGAGGATGTATCTGATCTGGAAAAAGTATCAAGTTTTTTCACCGATAGCAAAACTGCTACTTGACGAGATCAAAGGATGTATCAGCTAATCGTTTCAAAACTTTTTTGAAAACTACCAACCTTTTCAGATTCGCACGTCTATATGGGCGAAAGCTTTCAACGAGGCACAAACAAGTGAACAGACAAGACGTAGAGAAAATCATAACTGAATATTTGAAGCCCATATTCGGATTTGCTCTGAAGAGGTGTAAAAGCATCCACGATGCAGAAGATCTGTCGCAGGATAAACAACAGCAAACTGAAAGAGCCGACCGACGAACAAAAGAAAGCGCTGATAACACTGATCGCCAACACATAAGAAAATGAGCCGCCTGCATAAAACAGGCGGCCCGAGTTTGTAGTGCTCAATTACGCAAAGCATTCGGCATACTTTTTTTTCGAAGTTCGTCACAAATGTTTTGCGGATAATTCTTGAGTGCTTTTTCCCAAAAGTCTTGACTAACTGGAATAAGTTCGCCTTTTGTCAGGCTTTTCAGATTTGATACCAGTGGAGCGGAATAACTGTATTCGTCTTCATTGCAAATATGCTGATATTCTTTACAGTGGTCAAATCCTTTTTCAAAATAATCAAGTACGGTATCGATCTTTTCATTATTCGACGCTGCATAATGGGCTAACGTCAGATAGGAATGTCCGATATCCCAGTGGTATTTTCCGCATTTACCGTCAGTGAAAACTGTTTCATACAAATTTATAACAGACAATAGCAGTTGCCTACCGTATTCTGAATTGGAAACATCAGGCCTCAAGGCAACAGATTCAAAAATAGCAAATCGCAGTTGAGAAAGGAGCACCATTAACCTTTCTCCCTGATAGCGTGCTTTTTCTTCACCAACGGTAGATAAAGGTAGCAATAATTCCTTGCAAATGATAAGAGCAGATCGATCGTTTGCAAGAGCTTTTGCCTTTTCGTATTCACCCATTCTGCAATATAGCTGCGTTATTTGACCGACGGCAATTATCTAACTTCATTTTCTCCTTGAAAATGTATTTCACCGTTGTGATTCTATTATAGCACATCGCAAAGAAAAAACAATTATCAAATAGTTGTTTGCAACTTAACTATCATTTGAGTTTTCAATAAAACAGGGTTTTTATACTATTCTGCATTCTTCTGTATTTTATAGTTTTCGCCCCATGCCTTCATCGAATCAAGAATCGGCTGTAACGACTTTCCGAGTTCGGACAAAGCATATTCTACCCTCGGAGGGACTTCGGGGTAAACCGTACGTGTGATGATCCCATCTGCTTCCATGGAACGCAAACTATCGGTCAGTACCTTTTGGCTGATTCCATCTAAATTCTTTTGCAGCTCATTAAACCGCCACGGGCGCACCAGTAAGTTCCGTATAATCAATAATTTCCACTTGTTTCCGATCAATCCAACCGTTGTGGCAACCGGGCATTCGGGAATCAGTTCCGCTTTTGTCTTCATCATGCGCCTCCATTACTTCAAAAAATGATGTTACACTTATATTATAGTGTAACATCCATAAAAAGTCAATAGATCGAAATATAACAAAAAATATCACCCCGAAAATGCCGTAAAATCAGCAAAAGTTACCACCGGAGAGGGTTAGTTACAAAAAAGTGCGTACTTGCGAAACACAAAAAAATCCGTACAATAATAGGTACAGAGAGCCAAAACTCACTGAATACCGATATGGAGGAAACAACCATGGCACTTTCCAATCTTGCAGGATGGAACGAAGAAACGGCTGCATCTGCATGCGGTTCGTCCTGCGGTGCTTCGGACAAGCCCGCTGAAACTCCGGCTGCTTGCGGCGCTGCCGATCAACCGGAAGAAAAGCCCGCTGCGTGCGGTTCTGCCTGCGGCGCCGGCGACAAGCCGGAGGAACAGCCTGCCGCTTGCGGATCGGCTTGCGGCGCTTCGGACAAATAATCCGCCGTTTCTAAACCCGCTCCCGCCGGGAATCCTCCCGGCGGGAAAACGAAATGTTACTCGGTCAAACCGATTTTATATAATTGCGAGGTCGATCCTATGAAACAGTATTTTTCTTTTCAATGGCATATCACAGACGAGTGCGATCAGCGGTGCAAGCACTGCTACATCTTTTCAGAGAATAATTGTAAAAAACTGGATTCGATGAATTGGGAGCAAATGCAGGACACGTTTTACAACTGTCTTGATTTTTGCGATATGTATCATCGTTTGCCGTATTTCTACATAACCGGCGGAGATCCGATTCTGCACCCGGACTTTTGGCAGCTGCTCGGTCTGATGAAAGAACGGGAAATCCCGTTTACCATTCTCGGCAATCCGTTCCATCTGAATGATAAGGTATGCCGGAAATTAAAGGAGTACGGTTGCAGGAAATACCAACTCTCGCTCGACGGTATGCGTGAAACGCACGACTGGTTCCGCAAACCGGGCAGCTTTGATATTACCCTTGAAAAAATCGGCTGTATCAACCGTGCGGGGATCCGCAGCGTCATTATGACGACCGTATCGGGGAAAAATATCGAAGAAATCCCCGATATTATTGACACGGTGGTGAAGCATAAAGCAAATGTATTTGCCTTTGCACGCTACTGCCCCACAAGCGAAGAAAAAGATGTAGATATATCACCCATGCGTTACCGTGAACTGCTTGCCGTTTGTGATAAGAAATTCAAAGAATATGAAGCGGCCGGATGTGATACTTATTTTAATAAAAAAGACCATTTATGGACGCTGTACGAGTACGAAACGGGTGCATTCAAAATACCCGAAGCTGTGGAAGAAGGCATGATATACGGCGGCTGCAACTGCGGTAATTGCCATTTGACGATTCTGCCATCAGGAGATGTATTCGCCTGCCGCAGAGTACAGAACAGCAAGGTCGGAAATGTGTCCCATGACAGACTTGCCGATGTGTGGGTCTGCGAAATGGAAGCCTATCGGGACTACACGGGGTTTGAAAAATGCTCCAAATGCGAATTGCTTGCCTTCTGCCGCGGGTGCCCCGCTGTTGCAAGCGGCAAGGACGGTAATTTTTACGCCGCCGACCCGCAGTGCTGGAAAGAAATCTCTTAAACGAAAGGTAAAATCGCTATGTTAATAGATATTATAAAAAACCGACATTCAATCAGAAAATATACTGACCGACAGATCAGCCGTGAGGATATGGAACTGATATTGGAAGCGGGCAATTATGCACCAAACGCAGGCGGCGGTCAGCGCAGCATGATG
>CAYOFP010000018.1:0-35920 GCA_964403505.1 uncultured Lachnospiraceae bacterium | reverse complement strand
ATATCGGCTGTTCGGGCATTTCTGGGAAGTGGAACATTTCCGATGCTTCTCTGGGAACCGAAGAGCTCGCTCATATCGAAATGATATCAACGATTCTGTATCAGCTGACCCGAAATCTGACCATTGATCAGATAAAAGACAGCGGATTTGATAAATACTTTATTGACCATACCACAGGAATCTATCCGCAGGCCGCCTCAGGCGTACCGTTCTCAGCAGATACTCTTCAATGCACCGGCGACGTTTTCGGCGACCTGAACGAAGACCTTGCAGCAGAGCAAAAGGCGAGGGTAACTTATGATAATATTCTGCGGTTGTCAGATGACCCGGATGTTACAGATGCAATACGCTTTTTGCGTGCAAGAGAGATCGTGCACTATCAAAGATTCGGCGAAACATTACATTCAAGGTGAAGTACAAAAGAGAGTGCCGCCAACAATGACAATTCTCCATATATAAAACAACGCCCCAAAAGTATTTGAAATCGTACTTTTGAGGCGTTAACTTCAATTATAGCTGTTTTGTCAAACGCTGAAAAACTGCTTTTTCTCTATATTTGGGGTACTTTATATTTTTATGATCGTCCGAACGACATTAAAAAACGGCGTTTTTTTGCCATTTTTGAGTGGGATAATTGCGAGCTTTCCTTACTCTGTCCGAGTACAAAATTACTTTTCTGAACTTTGTAATGCCGCAGAAAATTCAACAGCATTACTATTCTGTACAAATTGATTATTTCCTTTCCATACTTTTACATATCGTTCATATTTGTCTCTATTATATCCACCAAAACCATTCTGTGCAGAATAATCAATAGTAATGTGATAATAGTAATACTCATTGTCTTCGGCAGTTATAGTATTTATATTATTAACTTGCAATGAATCAGAATTTTTCAAGTTATCCTCTAATTCTGATTGGACGGCTGAAATAGCATAAGATTTATATGTATATTCGGTTGTTGTAATAAAAGCGGCGTAAACTGTACTTCCAATCGCTAACATAATCGGAAGAATTGTATAAATAATTATTAAAGCAACTTTTTGCAATGCTTTTCTATACAATAGCTTTTTCTTAATACTGTTGATTCTACTTTTTCTGAAAAATAAAACCATTAGCAAAACGGAAATAATGAGTATCAAGAAAGCCGGTGCTACGTTAATATTAAATTCTCTCTCACGACCAACAATTTCAGAAAATGTAAAAAGAGCCATGAAAACAGACCAAATGAATGTAATTACTGTAATA
Organism: uncultured Lachnospiraceae bacterium; assembly: GCA_964403505.1. Lineage (GTDB taxonomy): Bacteria > Bacillota > Clostridia > Oscillospirales > CAG-272 > CAKSEI01. The sequence goes on along the minus strand of CAYOFP010000018.1, from coordinate 34,672 downwards.
ACTCTTGCTATTATTTCAAATATACTTCTACTGGCTACTGTGTTACATTTAGAACAACGATTATTAACGATCGCACCACCGCAATATAGGCAAAACTTTTTGTAATTTCTTTTTGATTTCATATAGCACTGCGGACACATTTTTAACTTACCAATATGATTGCCACAGTTGGTGCAAAAATACCCGTTTTCACACTCAGATGTATTTATCGGATTTGTAATCAGATTGTCATTTTCATCAATTTGTTTACCACATGTAGAACAAAACTTTGAGTTGTTTCCTAATTCGTTTCCGCAATATTTACAAAACATATTTTTTCCCTTTTCCTTAAATCTATAAAATGCAAATAATATACCCAATAAGCCGTTTTTAGATATTAATATGCAATATGATATCACAGAACAATAAATTTTTCAACCATTCTCAACCCTATTACAGAAAATTTTTAAAAATTCAAACATGGCGATCTACTACTGTTATTGAAGTCAACATTTCAATCGTTTTTTGGAGGCTTCAAACTCTGCTATCATCTTATCAAGTGTCGGGCGGCTGATTGCAAGCGCTCTTGCAAGGGCTGATTTCGTCATTTGGCGGCTTTTATAGCGGTTGTAGTATTCTGTGAAGTTATCAATCTTTTTTCGCTTACCGCCCTTGTATTTGCCCTCACGCTTGGCAATGGCGATACCCTCTCTTTGCCTTTCCAAAAGGTTGACACGCTCAAATTCATTAATTGCGCCTATCATTGTCAGCATTAGTTTCCCTGTGGGCGTAGAGGTATCTATATTTTCTTTATTGCTTACAAGGTGTACGCCTTTATTATTCAGCATTTCCACAATATCAAGTAAATCCTTTGTAGAGCGGGCAAGGCGGCTAAAGTCGTGTATATGTACCGTGTCCCCCTCTCTTGCAAATTCCAACATTTCTTGTAGCTTCGGGCGATTGGTGTCTTTGGCTGATACCTTTTCGGTAAACCATTTTTCAATATCGTATTTCTGCATAGCTTCTATTTGCCGTTGTTCGTTTTGCTCAACTGTGCTAACTCTCACATATGCTATTCTCATTTTTGGGAACTCCTTTTTGTAAAAATCAAATCTTGATGTGCTTTACAATCCGTAAACAATCCCGAAAAGAAACTTTGTTTTTACATCATTCGGTATTGTCTACGGCGTAAAGACAGGGTACACGCTATTTTAACTTACGGCAAAGGGTAATACCATCACCTTTTTGGTAACAGCACACCGAAATACTGTCTATCAAAAAGAGCGATACAATTACTGTTTGACAATCTGATTGTATATACAGCTTGTTGGCATTGATAAAGTGAATGAGATAGGGATTATCCTTGTTTGCCATTATGCTGTGTTGTCGTATGCGCTTTATCTTTCTTCTACCGTCTGTATAGTCGGCAATAATATAGTATAGCATAGTTGTGTTCCCACCAATTAAAACAATCCCTTGTAGGATAGGAACAGGAACAACACGCCTGCTGTTATCGGCATTACAGCCGACAACAGAAACAATAGGACGATAACCCATGTATAATCATGTCTGTAACCTTTATACATTTCATTCACCCCTCAATCATTGTTTTCATACAATCGCCGCAGATAATATTTACTGTTTTTGTTGCTCTGATAATAGTATGGCAACAAGGGCAAATATAGCGTCTGCTGTGGCTGTTTGGATTTGCGCCTATTGTGATAGATCCACTGTTGCTTGAATGCGTTCCTACGCCTATAGAAGCGCATACAGGCGATGTACGGCATATCTCTATTTCCCGCAATTCATCATGTGACAATAGCCATTCAAGCAAGCTGTCGGCGGGGGCGGTATGTGCAAAGCCGTATTTTTCGGAGCGGGTAACAATTAAGCCATGCGCTTCTGCTTCTTTTGCAAATTGGCGGTTGTGATATGTTCCATTGCGGCTTGTATCTTGAACATTGAGAATGCAATCGTTGTACATGTGAGTCATCTCATGGACGAGTGAAGAGATAATGTTCTCAAGTGGGCGGTCAAGATACGCAGAAGAAATATTGACTTCCCTCTTAAATTCATCTTTGCTTTGCCATGCGCTCCACGGTGCATAATGAGCATAAGAGCGGTTACATGGAATAACAGTTATAATAGGCATTGGTAGTGTATCGTTGAATAGATCACGGTTGAGCAGTCTGAATGTGCGCTCTAACTGGTTGACAAGGCGTGACATATTGGTTATTTGTTTCATATGGCTTGCTCCCTTCAATAATGTTGATATTGATTATTGGGAGCGGGTATAGTATAATATGATTGCCCGCTCCCTTGCGGCTGTGGGTGTTAAGTGTCTTGTATGATTGCTTTGGTCGGCGGTTTATACAAGGCGCTTTTCTTATGCGATAGAAAATCGGCGGCTTGCGGTCTGCTTGGTGTACTGCTTGTACATCTCGGAATGTTCCTTTTTGAATGTTGTAGTGTCAAAACGGTTTGATAAAACAGAAGTCCACCGACAAATAAAGCGTTTGGCTTCTAATTCTTCCGTGTCCCTTGCAAGCATTTCGGCTTTGATTTCATCCCGAAGTGCTTCCGCTTCTGCTTTGGCTTCTTCTGCAAGTGTTTCCCATTCTTGCAGTTTTGCAATTTTGCTTTCCATTTCGTTGATTGACATTGTGTTTACTCCTTTTATTCATTATATTCAGCGGGCGGTTTTGCCCTTGCTGTGCCTATATTGTAGCACATTGCGCAATGGTCTGTCAATTGGCACATTGCATAATGTTCTTTGTTCTGATTTATTGATTATGCACATTGCATAATGTGCGATAATATGCTATACTATATTCATATATTGGGGAGGTATAATACATGGCATTTAAGGATAAAGCAGAAGCAATCAAATATAATAACGAATTTAACAAACAAGCATATGACCGTATTAACTTGACCGTCCCGAAGGGGAAAAAGGAAAACATACAAACTGCGGCGCAGGCGAATGGCGAAAGTGTAAACGCATTTATTAACCGATTGATTGATACAGAGCTTGAACGCATAGAGCAAGGCGGGGGTATTTCCCATATTTCACGCCGGACGGACGATGAAAAATAGATAAGTTGTTTTATCTCTCTGTTGGGACGATTTTTGAAAATTAACATTCAAAACGAAAAGGGCATAAATAAAGCGTTACCCACCAAACACCGCTACTATAACAGCGGAGGGGGCGCAAGCCACACGGCAAACGCAACACCGCCCACCACTACTATAATAACACCCACCCCCAAACGCTTTACAAGCGGACGGCGAGGGGAGCAACGCCACAGACGGCACACCCGACCACCCAACGCTATACAAGCGGACGGCAATAGAGTACTGTTAGCAGTTATCTAATAGCAAAAAAAGAAAAAGAGAGGGAACGCCCTCTCTTTTTAGATTTCAGTATATCTCTGCCAAAAGAGATATACCCCGCTTTACGACAAGCGATAACGCCCGTATCATTTGGCTGGCTGATACCACACAATTTCAAGCAAAATGCGCCTTGTTTGTAGGCTTGTGTTGCCCTTTGCCTTAGCTGTTTATATTTTAGCACAATGAAAGGCACTTGCATACTTCAACTTTTTTGAAGTAAAGATATTGTTTGAATTTGTAAAACAAGGATTTTATAATGATCGGAGTTGATAGCACCATAAAGAAAAACTGAATATTTCCGTTCTTTCATAAGAACGCTTAGCCATTGTGTTTTTAGCCAATGCAAATTTTTACAGTACCTTGCTGTAATTGTTTGTGTTGGCTTTTTTATTTGCAACTATGACAGCGTGACTGTAGCCGATCAATACAATTATAAAGAATACGGAGGATTTCATTGGAAAACAAAACTAAAGAGTGCAGTTTGTATAATACTGTCGATTATACCTATACTGCCAACGAAGCGACAGGAGAGATGTTTGCCGTTCGTAATGCGACAGGCGAAGCTGTTGAAGCAATCGTTACCACGATACCGAGCGGATCTATTATTCTGACACCCGCACAGCAGGAGCTATTACGGATAAAGAAAGAGAAAGAAGCACAAAAACTGTATAAGCGAAATAACAAGGCAAAATTTGTGTTTACTCATTCTGAACACAATTATCAGGATATTAAGCCTGAAACTTTGGGACGACTGTTGTATTTAAGCACCTACTTACCATACGGCTCTAATGTTCTTTCACGAACACAAAAAACCAAAATCAAAAAATCAGACTTACCAAACATTATGAGACTGTCAACGGGAACATTTTATCGTTTTTGGGAAGATGTAAACGGCAAATATCTCCAAGAGGATGAAAACGGATATATCGTTCTATCAACAGATTGCTTTGGTAGAGGTAGGTTACAAGCAAAAAACATAGGCAAGGAATGGCAGAAGCTATACATAGAATTTATGCGTGAGTTATACACCAAAACGCCGCCAGCAAGCCATAGGTATTTAGGATATGTGTTTCAAATGTTACCATTTGTCAACATCGAATATAACATACTTTGCCACAATCCACAGGAAACAGATCTTGCCGCTATACAGCCAATATCTCTTGATGAGTTCTGCCTTGCATGCGGCTATGCAAACACCGATCAGCGAACAAGGTTAGTAAAGAAGTATGCACAGATATACTTCGATATTGACGGAGGCGTAGAGCGATTTTGCTCCATTGTTACGGATCTTGCCGATATCGGAAACGCAAACATCTATATAAATCCCAATATCATCTACAAGGGCAGCAAATGGGATGAAGTCAAAATACTCGGTAAATTCTGTAAGAGAACGGAATAATCCACATTTTCAAGGTCATGACAAAAACGGAAAGGCTTAATTATCAGTGATATTAACGATATTTCCAGCTTATCACGAAGAATAACACATGACAAAAACGGAGAGCGGCAAGAGCCGCAAAAATACGGATATATAGTACTTATCTTTCAGTTTACGGCTTGCCGTTTCTTTGTTCTGTAAGAAGCTGAAGATACGATTATTAAGAGAGAGGACAAAATGAAAAAAAGAAACTTTATTGTAACCAACAATAAAAAATATTTATACATCACCTTTTTGGGTAACAGTAAGAATACAGGAAATATTTATTATACAGACTACATACCCGAATTAGAGAAGCTCTTAAATAGTGAGATTTTTAATAGTGCTACAACCAACGGCTATTCAAAAGGAGATTATTTGAAGCTGTATTACAACAGATCAAATGATACAGCATATTTTCATCATATAGTTTTCTGCTTCTTTTATCGCAACTTAACTGCTGAAAACTATATTGATGTGTTGACTGAGTTTTCAAAAGAATTGCACGAAGGCTTTGAGGTCGACCACCTATATGAAGATGTACATAACAACTGTAAAGCAAATTTATCCCTTGTGCTAACGAATAGCAACAAAAAGAAGGTGCAAATAAAAAGAAAATTAAAGTTTTTTTGTGATTTGATTGAAGCATTTGACGGCTCAAATTATAGAATACAGTTTTCATATATATCAAGCTACAGGCTGAAACGAATTAAAGCGGTAAGATATTATACAAACAACTTTAACGATGTATTAGATATACGAAATTACATCAAAGAAACTGTAGAGAAAGTAAAGGGATATAACCAATGGAGAATTAAAAATATCGGAGTAGGTACATTGATTCAGAATAATTCTTATTCTGTTTTTGGTGATTTTGGGCTACATGGTAAGTTGCCGAAACTTATAACCGAATCAGATATACAGGATTTGCAAAATGATATAGTCAATTTACCGTTAGAAGACTTTAAAAAATGGAAAGGAAACACGAGCAATGTTGAATAACATAAGAATTAAGACAAGCCATGACAGCATATACTTCACTAAAAGGAGAGTGATCTGTTATCGAGCCTGAACTATGCACAAATAACATTCGTACATTCAAGCGTGAAGCGCCGAGCCGCACATACACTATTCGATACATAGAGCCGCCCGCTTGCAATGAGCAGGAAAAAGATTTACAAAATCAAGCTATAGTTGAAAAGCTATACAGGATTTTTTCAAAATACACACTTCAAAAAAGTTGAATTGAAAAAGACGAGCTGTCGCAGTATAATTATACTGTTGGCGGCTCTTTTCTTTGAGAAAGGAAGGAGCTAATGGATAGAATAAACGCAATTTATGCAAGGCAATCTGTTGACAAAGTAGATAGCATTTCTATTGACAGTCAGATTGACTATTGCAAATATGAAATACGAGGTGAGCCATACAAGGAATTTAAGGACAAAGGATATAGCGGTAAAAACACAGACAGACCGCAATTTCAGGAAATGCTTGACGCAATTCGCAAGGGAGAAATCAAGCGTGTTGTATGCTACAAATTAGACCGTATCAGCCGTTCCATTTTGGATTTTGCCAATATGATGGAGGAATTTCAAGCACATGGTGTAGAATTTGTTTCCTGCACAGAAAAATTCGACACTTCCACCCCAATGGGGCGGGCAATGCTGAATATCTGTATTGTGTTTGCACAGTTGGAGAGGGAGACAATACAACAGCGTGTAATAGACGCTTATAATTCCCGAAGCAGAAAGGGCTTTTATATGGGCGGGCGTGTTCCGTATGGCTATAAATTAGAGCCGTATATGATCGACGGCAAGAAAACATCACGCTATGTTATCGAGCCGAACGAAGCTAAAATAGTAAGGCTGATATATTCGCTTTATGCTGAACCGCAAGTATCTTACGGCGATATCGTAAAGTACTTGATAGAGCATAATTTGCGCAATGATCGCTTACCGGAGGGCTGTTGGGACAAAGCACGAATAGCAGACATGATGAAAAATCCAATTTATGTAAAAGCAGATTTGGATATATACAGTTTTTTCAAAGCACAAGGCGCAGAGCTACACAATAAACCGGAAGATTTTATAGGCACGAACGGCTGTTATTTATACGCCGACAAGGACGGCAAAAGAAAGACTGTATGTCTTGAAAAACACCATATCGTATTAGCTCCGCATGAGGGTATTGTACCCTCTGATCTTTGGCTACGAGCAAGATTAAAATGCCTTGGCAATAAGCAAGTTGCCAAACCAATTAAAGCAAGAAATTCATGGCTTGCTGGAAAAATCAAATGCGGGAAATGTGGATATGCACTTACCGTGAGAAAAGCAAAAACAAGGATAGGACGATATTTTATATGTAGCAGGCATATGCAAACCGAGGTTGGCTGTGCGGGCGTAGGCGGCTTGAATGCGGGCGAAATTGAGGGCTTGATACTTGACGCTATGAAAGAAAAGCTACAACAATTTGAAGCGTTGTCAAGTCCGCAGAAAACGATTGAAAATCCACATATTGCTGAGCTGAATGTACGAATAGTACAGATCAAATCCGAGATAGACAGCCTGATTGATAAATTGGCAATGGCTGACGAAGTACTGACAGAATACATCCGTCAAAGGGTTTCGGAATTGGACGCAAAGAAGAAACAGCTACAAGCCGATCTTCGACAGCTTGACCCGTTGACAAACGGTAACAAATGTAATGTTGCAGAAATTACAGACTATATGTCTAAATGGGATGAGCTAACGATTGAGGACAAAATATCTGTAGTAGATGTTTTGATTTCCGTAATCCACGCTACGGAGAATGATATTGAAATTGCGTGGAAGTTTTAATTTATATATTTACTTCATGTTGATTGTAAAGGCGATGCTGTAAGGATAGCGCAAGATGCGTTTGAGAATAAGAAAAACTTTTATCAGTACAATCCTGCGTTTGACAGATAACAGAAAAGATACAGCGCGGTACCCCAATCGGTACTGCGCTGTTTTCTGATACTTTTTTAACTCTGTGAATCTAATATTCTTTTGGCGTTTTCGGAAAAAATAAATTTCTTTTCCGCATCGGTCACTGTGGGGTCGAGCAGTACACCGCCGAGGTACATCGCCGCATTGCAGGTCGGATAATCTGAACCGTAAATAAACCTTTCCGCCCCGAACAAATCGATCGCATGACGGAGCATTCCGTGGCGAAAAATGCCATATCCCGACAGATCGAGGTAATAGTTTTCGCTGTACTTCATTCGCTGCATATGGCGCATAAAGGAATCGTATTCACCTGGGTGTGCCGCAACGAGGGTCAGGCGAGGATGCTCCTTTACCATTTTATCCATTTCGTCCTCACCCATTGAATGAAAGCTGACGACCATATCATACTGCTCGGCAACATCGAGTATCTCCGAAAAAGACTTTGTCGAATAGTCATTCCATTCGTGAAAATACGGAACTAACTCACCTAAAAGTTTATATCCGTTTTTTGCAAGGCGCTCGATCAGCTCGCAAGACTCCTTTACATACTCAGGATGCACATGAAAACCGGGAATATAAAAATCACCGTACAATTCATGGAGTTTTATTGCCTCATCATTCAGGGCGGTTAATTTCTCCCATACGCTTTGTTCTTGGTCAAAATGCTCCGGATCTCCTATAACAGAACCACAAATTTTCGATACTTCGAGACTCTTAAAATACGCAAGTGTATTTTCAGCGGTCATATCGCAAAAATCCTTATGTGAGCAGATATTTGTTCCTGCGTGATAAAAGGGATGCGTATGAAAATCAATAACTTCAAAATCCATTTTATACACCTGAATACGCCGAAAATCCGCCGTCGACAGGGACAGTTATTCCCGTGACAAAGCCGGATCTGCTATCGTCAAGCAGCCAATCGACAGTGCCGAGAAGCTCCTCGGGTTCGCCGAATCTTCCCATAGGCGTTGCGGCAAGTATCTTGCCCGTGCGTGCGGTCGGTGTTCCGTCCTCGTTAAATAACATTGTTCTATTCTGATTTGTAACAAAAAATCCGGGTGCTATCGCATTGACACGAATTCCCTCTTTTGCAAAATGCACGGCAAGCCACTCGGTAAAGTTGCCGACTGCCGCTTTCGCCGCCGAATAAGCGGGTATCTTGGTGAGCGGACGGTATGCGTTCATTGAAGATATATTCAAAACGCAACAGCCTTTTCTTCCGAGCATGTCGGGAATAAACACCTGGCACGGCATCAAAACGCCCTTGAGATTCAGATCAAACACAAAGTCAAAGCCACACTCATCAATATTGAAGAAGGTCAGAAAATCATCAGCGTTCTCATCACCCCTTTGATACTCCTCATGAGCTGTTGTGCATTTGGGGTTATTCCCCCCTGCTCCGTTTATCAGTATATCGCACTTCCCGAAATCGGCGAGTATCTCAGAATGAACATTTTCAATACTCGTTTTTTCGAGCACGTTACATTGATATGCAAGGGCATTACCGCCGTCCCGATTTATCTCATCGGCCACTTTCTTTGCCGCCTCAGCATTAATGTCAAGAAGGGCAATCATGTTACCGCTTTGCGCCAAATGCTTCGCAAAACCTGAACAGAGAATTCCTCCCGCACCGGTAATCACAATAACTTTACTCATTTTATTCACCTGCTTTTTTCTATTGCCTCAAATAGGCCTGATAGATATGTTGCACCGAGCGCACGGTCGAAAAGACCGTAACCGTATCTTCCCTTTTCGCCCCATATCATCCTGCCGTGATCGGGTCTGACATAACCGTCAAAACCGCTGTCGACAAGCGTCTTTGCCACTCCGTACATATCGATAGATCCGCACGGCGTCGGATGTCCGACTTCCTCAAAGCAGCGCTCGCCGGTATGCTTGATATTTCTCAAATGCACAAAATGGATCCTGTCGGCAAAGGATGCGGCCATATCAATAAGGTCGTTCTCGGGATCCGCACCGAGAGAACCCGTGCAAAAAGTAAGACCGTTATTCTTTTCAGGCACTAAATCAAGGAATCGCTGCAAATTCGCTTTATTTGTTATTATTCTCGGCAGACCGAAGATTCCCCACGGCGGATCGTCGGGGTGAATCGCCATATTAATTCCTGCCTCCTTAGCAACAGGAATAACAGCCTTCAAAAACGCTTCAAGATTTCTCCAAAGTCCATCTTCGCCTAATTCTCCATACGCACGGATAAGGCCGTTTAATTCCTCTTTCGAGTAACTCGCATCCCAACCGGGAAGAGAGAGCTCGCTCGTTAAAGGGTTAAGAGAGCGCACCGTCATCTCATCGTAAGCAAGAGCCCTCGATCCGTCGGCGTGCTGATGTTCGAGTTCGCTTCTCAGCCAATCAAAAACAGGCATAAAATTATAGCATATACACTTGACGCCTGCTCTTCCGAGTCTGCAGATATTTTCACAATAATTTTCGATCATCTTCGGTGCTTTTTCATTACCGAGCTTTATATCTTCAGGCACAGGAACACTCTCGACGACCTCAAATTCCAAGCCGTGCGAAGCAGCATCCGCTTTGATCTTTGTGATGCTCTCTTCGCTCCAGACACCGCCCGGCGCAACATCGTAAACAGCGGATACGATACCGCACACGGTCGGTATCTGACTGATTTTTTCGAGTGTTACCGGGTCACTCTCCCCGTACCAACGAAAAGTAAGTTTCATTTCTTCTCCAAATAGTTATCTATATCGTATTATCGTTTGACGCTGTAACAATACCGTCCTTCGCCGACAGTCTCGGTATAGCCGTCCGGCAAGGTGATATGTGCAGTCGTTTCCTGTGGAATCTCAAACTCAAAGCAGATGCAGTCTGCTTTATAATACCATGCGCTTTCAAGCTTGCCGTGGCGCGTTTCGATCGATGCACGCAAGTGTCCCATGCGCTCATCAGTGCGTGGCGTAATGTCAACTGCATAATATCCCGGGCCGTCCTCACGGCTGACGATACCTGCACCCACGCCGAAGATCCAGTCATATACCGCACCGTAGGCGTAGTGATTATATGAATTCATAGTTGCGCTCCAGAATGAGCCATCCTCTTTCACACCGTCCCAATGCTCCCACATTGTTGTCGCACCATGATTGACAGAGAACAGCCATGACGGAAAACGCTCCTCAAAAAGCAGGTTATACGCAAGGTCATTACGCCCTGCGGCAGTCAATGCATGAAGCAGGTAGGGTGTTCCGAGAAATCCTGTGTTAAGCAGTCCGTTGTTTTCGCTGATAAACTCGGCGAGACCCTGAGCAGTTTTCTCAAAATCGATACAAAGGTCAAAATGAATTGCGAGCGCATACGCAGTCTGTGTGCGGCAGGTCGGTACTCCCTCGGCAAAAAATCTGCCGTGAAGCGCCTTTACAATATTTTGATACAGAGTACGATATTCGCTCATATCACGGCCGATCACCTCGCCGGCCTTGATAAAGAGCTTGGTCGAATAGGCATAATAGCAGGAAGCAATATAGTCATGCGGTGTCGCACCGCGCATATCATCGCCTGCGTCCATTGCCAGCCAATCGCCGTAGTGGGTGCCGCCGATCCAAAGATACTCCTCGTCGCCTGCGTTGTGCATATATTCAATCCACTTGCGCATGCTTTCAAACTGTGCCTCAAAAATTTCCTTATTACCGTAGGCGAGATAGAGCTGCCATGGACAAATGACAGCGGCATCTCCCCATCCAGCGGAAATGCGCATCGCATCGTTCAGCGCAACTCGTGGAACAAAGCCAATGACACCACCGCTGTCATCCTGAGTGAAGGCGAGATCGGCAAGCCATTTGGTAAGGAAACGCTCAACATCAAAATTGATAGCGGCTGTACGTGCAAAAACCTGCGTGTCGCCCGTCCATCCGAGGCGCTCGTCACGCTGTGGACAGTCGGTCGGAACATCGATATAGTTACTCTTTTGTCCCCAGATAACATTATGATATAATTGATTGATCTTCTCGTTACCGCACTCAAAGCGCCCGGTGCGTTTCATATCCGAATGGATGACAACCGCCGTGAAAGCACCCGGGTCGACCGTATCAAACGGATATTCGTCCAAACGAATATAGCGGAAGCCCTGCCAGGAGTAATGAGGAAAGAAAGTCTCGACGCCCGTTCCTGCAAAGGTATAGGTACACTGCTGTTTTGCACGGCGCAGGTTTTCAGTATAGAAATTTCCGTCAGAATCCAAAATCTCGGCATGGCTGATCGTAACTCTCGTGCCGTGCGGTGCACTCATGCGAACCTCGACATATCCGGCGAGGTTCTGCCCGAAGTCGATAACCCGCTCACCTGCCGGTGTCGTGAACGCACGTACCGCACGCAGGCGTTCCTGCGTGCGCACCGCTTCACCTTGCTGCGGGACGAGTGTCGGCTTTTTCTCGTCGTCGATGACAGCCGCACCGTATTCTTCTTTTTTGCGGGTGGCATCTGTAATTTCACCGTCATAGATTTGTGAGCGTACGATCTGCGAGTCACGAACGCATGTAGCGGTATCGGAGACGATCCGCTCTTTCGTGCCGTCGGCATACTCGATATCAAGCGCATAAATTACACTGATATGGTCAGATGCATAGTGACTATTATTGTGATGGCCGAAGTTACCGACCGCCCATCCCTCGCCGCACATCAGGCACAGTTCGTGCTCGCCCCGGGATAGCGGTACAAGCTCGTAGGTCTGATACTGCACACGTGCGGCATATTCAGTCCAACCGGGAGTGAGAAGTTCGTTTCCGATGCGCTCCCCGTCAAGATACGGGACATAAAGTCCGATCGCACTCACGCACAGGGATGCGTGTGCAACCTCTTTTGAGATCATGATACTGCGGTAAAACTCTGCGCTGCCCTCATCTCGGATAGAGGGCGACGTGATCCATTTCGCTTTGGTAAGCATTTTATTTCTCCTTGAAAATCACATAGATAATATATTACGGTCGGGAGACAGACGCCTGCCCGACCGCTCTCGTGGTCATTGTATCATGTATGGCAAAAATTTGCAACGCTATATCCCGATTTTCCACAAAAACATTACTGTTTTTATGAATGAAATCGCTTTTTGTACTGAGAAATCGTTTGGCCCAAATGACACCTGAATGCAGAACGAAAGTATTTAACATCGGAAAATCCGCATCGCTCGGCGATCTCGGTCTGTGTGAAGTATCCTGCCTCAAGCAGCGAGACGGCACGTGTAAATCGCAAATTTTCGAGATATTGTTTCGGGCTGACACCGAAAGCCGCTTTAAAACGGCGGCGAAAATATGCTTCGCTCATATAAAAGCGTGAAGCAAGCGCACTGATGGAAAAAGAGGGATCGGCAATTCCGTTCTCCATTTGCCGTGCGGCGCTGTGCATCGGGTCCGCATGATCGCCGTCTGCACTCGCCTGCTCCCGTGCAATATCAGCAAGGATAGTGTAAAATAGGGCAGCGGTGCGGTATTCGCAGTCAGCCCCCTTTTGCTCATAGCAGGAGAGTATTGACTCAAAAAGCGTGCGATACCGCTCCGGATGCTCGGGATGAAAGAGACGGATGTTCCGTCCGGCATCGTCAGGCGCATGAAAATGTATGACGATAATTCTTTCCTGCGCACCAAGTACGGAATAGGCTAGCCCCGACGGAACATAGGCAATGTCTCCTGTGCGTGTTTTTATTTTCTTTCCGTCCGTCTGAAAAAAACCGTCCGACTCAAGACGGAAGGACAGTGCGTGAAAGGAGCGTGCGGCGGTGGGAGTCTTTCCCTCTTGCCGGTCGTATCGCAATACATCGATAATATCTGCGTGCAATAATTTATTTATCATGTGTTTATTTTACCTCACATTGTATCGAAAATCAAGCATTTTCAATCGATTATAGGGTTGATACTTATCGAAAATATGGTATGATGAAATCACTATGATAAACGGAATCTATTTTATATTACTGCCGCTGTGCGCTGCGGCGAAAGTGAATATACAGGGAAAGTGTTCAAAGAACCTTGACGGGAGCATCGGAGGAATATTTCTTTTCAATGCGATGGTCTTCACTGCATTGGTTGCAGTTATGGGCGCACTTTTTTGGCGGTGCGCGCCGGACATCCGGCTGGTTTTAGCGTCGTTTTTGTTCGCTGTATGCAATGTTGCCTTTCAGGTATGTTACACCTTCGCATTTCGTGCAGGGTCAGTCTGCCTCGCTACTATTATCAATAATTTCAATATTGTTTTTCCCCTGTTGTTCGGTGTGCTTGTTTATGACGAACAGCTCTCTCTGCCAAACATAATCGCATTTGTGTTTCTCGCCGCCGCCCTGATTCTGATTCCCTCCCACAGCGGCGGCGGAACGGGATTGCGTTGGCTTGTATTTTCACTGTCAGCCTTTTGTGCAAGCGGACTTTCCAACTCTCTGATGGTTTGGTATGCACGTACATTTCCGGCAGAAATGCGCAATGTATTCATCATTTGCGGCTATGCATGGGCGGCGCTGATATGCTATATTATCGCATTTTTCACCCGACGTCAGTCGGGCGGATTCCGCCCGGATGCACGTATGCTCGGCGGTGTGGCCGGGATCGGCGTGCTTCTCGGGACATATAATCTGCTTTTGATCTATGCACTGAGCATTTTCTCTGCATCGTTGTTTTATCCTGCTATCAATGTCCTTACTATGATCGCAATCGCCGTATCAGATTATTTGATCTATCGGAAAAAGCTGACAAAAAAGCAATTCTTGGGATTTACCGCAGGTGTGATCTGCGTGATACTATTAAATATATAAGAGGTAGCTATGGAACGAAGAAAAGTCTTAGAAAAATTTGAGGAACAGCGTTCGTCAACAGAAGAACGAGTTGCTCATGACATCGAAAAGTACCGCAAGGGTGATGCACGCATTACCGTGTGCACAGCAGATGGCACGCCGGTCGATGCGACGGTGAAGTTTAACCAGAAAACGCATGAATTTAAGCACGGCGCAAATATTTTCATGCTCGATGACCTCAGCGATGACGGCAAAAACCGTGCATACCGTGATTACTTCAAGGATGCATTCAACATGGCGACTCTGCCGTTTTATTGGTGTTCGATCGAACCTCAGCGCGGAGTCACTCGATATGATAAAGACAGCTCCTATTACTACCGTCGTCCTCCAATTGAAGCGTGTATGGAGTACTGCGCCGAGAACGGCATCGAGCCCCGTGAGCATGCCTTAGCGTACGAGAATCACTTCCCCGAATGGCTCTACGGCGCAGACAGTGATACGGTCAAACGTGAGTTAGAGCGCCGTTATGCCGAAGTGGCCGAGCGTTATGCCGACCGCATCCCGTGCATTGAGGTGACAAATGAGCACGAATGGGGACCGGACGGGATGCGCACCGAGTTTTACCGTGCACCGGATTTCATTTCGTGGTGCTATGATATGGCGGCGAAATATTTTCCGAAAAACGAGATCAGCATCAACGAGTGGGGCGGATTATGGAATGAGCCGTATAAGAATCGCTCCCGTTACTATATGATGATAGAAAACGCTCTTCTAAAGGGGACTAGGATCGATGCGATCGGTATGCAATTCCATATGTTTCACCGTGCGGAGCATGAATATGACGCAACACGCCTTTATTATGATCCTGCCAACCTATTCGAGACCATGGATACCTATGCGAACCTCGGCAAGCCGCTGCAGATAACCGAAGTAACGATCCCGGCTTATTCGTGGGGTGAAGAAGATGAGAAGTTACAGGCGGAGCTGATCGATCATCTCTATCGGATATGGTTTTCTCACCCCGCCATAGAGCAGATCATCTACTGGAATCTGGTCGACGGCTACGCATGGCAGGCAGAACAGGGTGACATGACCGCAGGCGAGAACTACTACCACGGAGGTCTGTTACGCTTTGACCTCACACCAAAACCGGCATACGAGACGATAAAGAATCTGTTTCATAAGGAATGGCATACACAAGGGGAACTGACAACCCACGTCGGAAAGGCAGATTTCCGAGGCTTTTACGGTAAATACGACCTCGAACTTACGCTCGGCACAAAAACATTAACGAGAGAGATCGATCTAACCAAAAAAGGCGATAACAAGTTTAAAATCGTAATATAAACATTGAGTTTTATATATCAAAAAATGCATCTCGAAAGTTATATACCTTTGAGATGCATTTATTTAACTTATGTTATTGACAACACTCGATAAATGTGATATTGTGATAATATATTTGGGACTCTAAATTATAAAGAAGGCAAAAAATGTTAAGAAGAATTTGTATAATATTATTAAATATTTTTCCTTGTGTATTATTTGTAAGTTTATATAGATATGGTGCTAATGTCGGCATATCCATGCCGTTTCCACAGTTATTGATAACTATGATAAATACCTTCTATGCTAAATCAAAAAAAGAACTTCTCATGTATAATGGTATTTTACTAATATCATCGATCATAGGTATATTTGTGAATAGTCAGTTGTATTTCAAATATATATGTTATGATGCAGGAGGCGTAATGGTTATGAAATTGGAGATATTAGTTGCCTCTTTACTTATTTTAATAATTACGGCTATTGAATTTTTAATCAGATTGTTTCATGACAAGAAAAGAATTGATATTTAAACGGAGAAATATAAGAAATTAATGTCGGCACACAGACGTTCAAGCAGCATTTTGATCTTAAAAAACAAACAGAAAAACATCCGAGACTCAAATACGGCGAGTCTTGGATGTTTTTGTTTATTGCAATTTAATTAGTCAATATTCTATGAATTTCCCTTTTATTTTTTAGATAAATAACTTTACGCTTATGCTGTTCCAAAATTCTAATGATTTCTTTCATGTTTGCGTTTTGAAAAGTGTCAGTCCATTTCAAGAGATTATAAACAGATTTGAAGGTTTCTTTCTTACCTTTTTCAGTTCCAATCTTTCTTTGTATGAATCTTTTAATTATGCGAAACTTATACAGCCGTTTTGGCATATCCAACACATAAATCATATCTGCCTCTTCAAAACTTTGCTGTACCCAAGCATAATAGACGCCTTCTATAATCCAATCAGGTTGTTGCAATATATCATTCAACATTTGATTACGCTTATCAATCGGCATTTTCACACCGTACGAATTTTGGCTGTTGTCCCATTGAATATCATCTAAATCAAAATATGGTACATTATATTTTTCGGATAGCCTTTTCGCAAAATATGTCTTACCTGAACCACTGCATCCTATTATTCTGATTTTCATTTAATTTCTCCTTAACGGTATGAAATAAGCAATTCCTCATACACCGCAACGCATCTCATTAAAAAGCAAGGCAAAGCCTTGTACCTCTTCACTATTACTTCCAAATATCGATTCCCGAATTTTTAGTGAAGAGTGAAAAAGTAAAATCGACAATCCTCTGTCGAGAACTGTCGATTCTTTGGTCGGAGTGACTGGATTCGAACCAGCGGCCTCTTGGTCCCGAACCAAGCGCTCTACCAAACTGAGCCACACCCCGAAAACGCTGAATATTATAGCACAGTTTTATTAACTTGTCAATATTTATTATTCATTATTGATATAATATTTGATATCGAGCAGTTTATAACCGTCTGTGCCGGGCACGATATAGAAAATCTGCTCCCGGGAAGCGTCGCTTCCTATATCACGGCGAAAAGTGCCGTCATTTCGCATGATCTTATATGTGACGATATAGACATATGCCTTATCGTAGTCATAATCTTTGACGTTAATTTCGCCGTTATACCTGACATTCATATCATATAAACGCTGCATCGTAAAACCTTCCGTTCTGCCGTGCGCATCGATAAACTCATCTGTATAAAGCCCATTCAGTTTTTCCTCATCCGCACCGATAACTGCGTCAAAATAATCAAGAAAAAATCCCGCTCCGTAACCGAGCTCTGTAACATTCTGCTCTGCAAGAGGAAACGTCTCGGCTCCCCGGGTATATGTTATGATCAGATCTTTCTGAAGATAGTTCTCATCCTCGAGAATATTCGCCTCTCTATCGGGCATAAAAAACTGATACGAAATCGTAGGCTCTGTATTCTCCCCCCTGCTTACACCGTCAAGGATAAACAATGAGACAAGCGTAATGATCCCGAGTAACAGGAATACGCAGATACATACACAGAAAATCACTTTCAATATTTTTTTAAGTTTATTTGTTTTTCCCATGCTGATATTATATCACCAAAACACATATTTGTAAACTAAAATCTTGACAAAATAACATATATTTAATATAATTATATAAATGTGGAGGAGATTATATTTTGAAATATACAGATAAAAGAAAGCTTACCAAAGTCACTGATATCCGACATCTCGTTTTTTCCGCTCAGGAAAGATTCGGAGATAAAATTCTTTATGCATCGCCGAATAAGAAAAAAGATTTTAAATATTCGTATAACGACTTAAAAAACAATGTTATAAATCTCGGAACAGCATTTCTCGATTACGGTTTTAATAATGAGAAGATCGCCGTTATCGGCGAGGCGAATCCTGCATATATGACGACATATTATGCCACTGTCATTTCGGGTAACGTAATCGTACCGTTAGACAAGGAGCTCGAGGAAAAGCAGATCGTCAATTTCCTTAACCGTGCCGGTGCGATTGCCGTAGTTTATATGCCATCGATGAACGGCGTTATTACGTCTCATGCAGATGAGCTCAAAACCGTCAAGTACTTTATCGCCGTCGGAGAGGACGATATCAGACCCGAGGGTTATATATCCTATAACGATGTATTGGAAAACGGAAAAAGCCTGTTTGAAAGCGGAGAAAAGGATATTCTATCCATAGAACAAGATATGGATAAAATGGCTACGCTGATTTTCACATCAGGAACGACCGGCACAAGCAAAGGCGTAATGCTTTCGCAGAAAAATCTTATTGCAGCTGCCAATGCATCGAGCGAGACCGTCATTTATGATGAAAACAGTGTTTTCCTTTCCGTCTTACCGATGAATCACTCCTATGAGGTCACCTGCGGTCATCTCGCCCTTACAAACCTCGGATCCACCGATTATCTCAACGACAGTCTGAAATATGTTTTGAAAAATCTAAAGACCGTTAAGCCGGATTCCCTAATCTTAGTGCCTCTTTTCCTCGAAACAATGCACAAGGCGATGTGGAAAGAGATCGACCGGATGGGCATGAGAAAAAAAGTTGAAGCAGGCATTTTTCTGAGTAACGCACTCAGAAAAATCGGTATCGATATCAGGCGCAAGCTTTTCAAGCAGGTGTTGGATGCCTTCGGCGGAAATCTGAGTCAGATCACATGCGGCGGTGCGCCGCTTTCACCGAGAATCGTAAAAGATTTTGAGAATTTCGGTATCATGATTCACGAGGGATACGGAATAACCGAGTGCTCTCCCCTGCTCGCCGTAAACAGACCCTATGCGGTCAGATACGGCTCTGTCGGAAAAGCAGTGCCCTATTGCGAAGTCAAGATCGATAACCCTGATGACAACGGCATCGGAGAGATCGTCGCAAAAGGCGATAATATCATGCTCGGTTATTATGAAGATCCTGAGAGCACGAAAGAAACTTTTACAGAGGACGGATGGTTCAAGACCGGAGATCTCGGCAGAATAGATAAGGACGGATACATCTACATTACCGGAAGAAAGAAGAATCTGATCATACTCTCTAACGGTAAAAATGTCTATCCCGAAGAGATAGAGGAGCATTTATCCGAAAGCGAGTATATCTGCGAATGTGTCGTTATCGCAAGAGACAACGGCGAATCGGGACAGATCATCACTGCTATCGTATATCCCGTCATGGAACTTTTTGAGGGAAAGAGCGATGATGAGATCTACGAAACCGTAAAGGCGGATATCGATCGCATCAATGCGAATTTGCCATCCTTTAAGCAGGTACATTCCGTTGAGATAAGAAAAACGGAATTTGAAAAGACTACGACCAAAAAAATCAAAAGATTTATTATAAAATGAGAGGCATGTCATGAAAGAAAAAGTTATTAAGTTAATTGCAGAAGCCGCAAATATAGACCCCTCGGAGGTAAAGCCCGAGATGGAATTCGTCAAGGATCTGGGTATCAATTCTGTCGAATTCGCTGAGCTTGCATTCTCGTGTGAAGACGTTCTCGATATAGAATTTGACGATAAAAAACTCAAAAAGATCATAAAGGTATCCGATCTTTTTGACTACATTGCAAAATTAGGTATAACGGAGTAATCAAACATGGAAAAAGGGATCATTTTTCTCCTTGTTACCTCTATCATCATTATTGTTTTATACTTTACTTGCAGGATCATTAAAAATTTTAATTCTCAGAAGATCATAGATGAGCTGTACGCCTCCAAAAGACGGGATAAAATATTTGTTTTTCGTGTTCTCGATGCGGCGTACGGCAGGAATAAGATCATTAAAAATCCGATGATTCCCGTAAAGACAAGGAACGGTTACACGCAAAGCGCATCGTGCGATGCGATCATGGTCACTCGCGCCGGTGTCACGATCATATCCGTATTGCCTTGCAGAGGCAAGATCGACAACCCGCTGAACGGTGATTGGAGAGCTGTTGACCGATACGGTAACGTTATCACGTATGAAAATCCCTTTTCAAAGAATCATTATGTCATCGAAGTTTTGAAGAGGATTCTCAGAAACGACGGATTTGTCAACATAGCATTTCATTCGCTCGTTGTTTTATCTGACGGATCATCTGTCATACCGAGGTTTACATACAGTGATATGTGCTCTGAAAAAAATATGCTCGAAGAGATAAAGAATATCAACCTCGACAGGCAGCTTAAGTTCACTGAGGTAAAGGATGTGCAGATGACGATCAGCAGAAATGTACTGAAATCGCACAGAAACAAGCAACTCGCATCTTCTGAGGATAGTAAATAAAAGTTTTCCTAATTATTGAGGATACCCCTATGACATACAACATTGTAGATTTCGGCGCCAAGGTAAGCGACCTTTTGCAAACTGACTCAATTCAGGCAGCGATCGACACCTGCTTCAAAAACGGCGGTGGTGAAGTGGTCGTCCCTGCCGGCATTTTCCGTACCGGCGGACTGAGGCTGCGCTCCCACGTGACACTGCATCTACTCTCCGGTGCTATTTTGGAAGCAAGCGAAGACTGGGACGATTATGACATTCTTGAACGGGATCCCATTGAGCCTGTATCTCCCGATCCTGACGCTATGGGCACCGGCTCCGGTAATATGCTTTCACCGTGGCAACACGCAGTCATTCGTGCGGCATACGCCACCGATGTATCGGTGATTGGAGATCCGTATTCCTATATTGACGGCCGCAACTGCTACGATCCGAACGGCGAAAACAGTTACCGCGGTCCCCACGGAATCAATATGTGGCATTGCGAAAACATCACCCTGCGCGGCTATACGATCCGCAATACCGGTAACTGGGCACATGCCATCTTTCGTTCCCGTAATATAACAGCTGAAAACATTACTGTTTACGGCGGCCATGATGGAATCGATTTTTTCTTATGTCGTGAGGCAACCGTTTCGCTCTGCCACTTTTATACCGGCGATGACTGTTTGGCCGGCTTCGGTAATGAAAATATAACCGCCCGTGACTGTGTGCTGAATACAAGCTGCTCCGCTATCCGTATGGGCGGAGCAAATATGCTTTTTGAGCGGTGCAGAACCGACGCTCCACCGAAATTTGCTTTCCGCGGCAGCTTGCCTGACGGGAAAAAAGCGCAAGGCGCAATGACGGACGCAACATGCCGCCGAAATACACGCACTGCTTTTCTATATTACTGTGACCGCCGATTCGGCGATTTAGATTTCCCGCAGCCTGGAAACATCGTGATCCGTGACTGTTCCTTTGATCAGGTAGATCAGCTGTTCAACATGGCCTTCGGCAAGCATAAATGGTGTTATCATCGCCCGCTTGCCTCAATCACTTTTGAAAACTGTACGCTTACCGGAGCGGTTCTGCCGATCAATCTATGCGGCGACGCTCATATGCC
Source organism: uncultured Lachnospiraceae bacterium (assembly GCA_964403505.1). Taxonomy (GTDB): domain Bacteria; phylum Bacillota; class Clostridia; order Oscillospirales; family CAG-272; genus CAKSEI01. The sequence goes on along the minus strand of CAYOFP010000018.1, from coordinate 12,938 downwards.
TACGGCGTTTACACTGAAGCGGGTGACTGTCTCCCCAAACAGTGATCACAAGGATGACCCGTTTATGGATGCTGAGTTCTTCACCTGCCTGACACTGCAGGACGTTACTATACCGGGTTATACTGACCCCCGGATCATCGTACGTTCTGATGGCACAATAGAAAGCGAACGAACCGATAGCTTCACCATTCAAAAAGGGACACCCGGCGGTTCCGCCTTGGAGGGGCATTGATTTCGACGTATGCAAATAGAAAAACAACCTACTATGGTGTACTAACATAGTAGGTTGTTTTCATTTGATACGTTTCTTGGCTCTAAAATTTGAATTCTTTTTTGGAATATTATTCGTCTTAGGCCGGACAAGACATTTCGGCCCGTTTCCGATCAGGTCTTCCCTGCCGCATTTTTTCAAGGCCGCTATAACGGTATCCCTGTTCTGCGGCTTGGAATACTGCAAAAGCGCTCTTTGCATTTTCTTTTCTTCATAGCTTTTCGGCACATATACGCTTTTACCGCTCAGAGGATTGATACCTGTATAAAACATACAGGTAGATGCCGTGCCGGGAGTGGGATAGAAATCCTGAACCTGCTCGGGCATATATCCCCAGCTCTTAAGATACTGCGCTAACCTGACGGCATCTTTCAGCGTGCTGCCGGGATGGCTCGACATAAGATAAGGAACCAGATACTGATTTTTTCCGTACTGTGAGCACAGAGCAAAATACTTATCTTTGAATTGTTCGTAGCATGCAATATGGGGTTTACCCATATGGTCAAGCACCGCATCCGAGCAATGCTCGGGAGCCACCTTTAATTGTCCGCTGACATTATCACGTACTAATTTACGGAAAAATGCATCATTTTTATCAGCAAGCAGATAATCGAATCTTATGCCGCTTCGTATAAATACCTTCTTGATTTTCGGCAATTTTTCAAGCCTCTCAATCAGAGTCACATATTCAGAGTGATCGACGTCCAGATTTTTGCACGGGACGGGAGCAAGGCACTTTTTATCCGGGCATACGCCGCTTTTCAACTGTTTTTTACATGACGGATATCTGAAATTTGCTGTCGGTCCGCCGACATCGTGGATATAACCCTTAAAATTCGGCATTTCGGTAATTAATTCAGCCTCTTTGATGCATGACTCAATACTTCTTGAGCGGACGGTTCGCCCCTGATGAAAAGCAAGAGCGCAGAAATTGCACGCTCCGAAGCATCCTCTGTTATGCGTAATGGAAAACTGAACCTCCTCGATCCCCGGCACGCCGCCTGCACTTTCATATACCGGGTGGTAGGTGCGTGTATACGGCAAAGCATAAACAGCATCAAGCTCTTCCCTTTCAAGAGGAAACATCGGCGGATTCTGAACGAGCATTTTATTATCATAAAATTCCGTGATTGCCTTACCGTTGATTGCATCCTGATTTTTATACTGTATTCCGAATGCTGTAGCGTATGTCTTCTTATCTGTTTTCAGTGTATCATAATCATAGCCGTCGATATGCTCAAAATGAACCTTATCATCACGGCTCGTTAAGTATACCGTTCCTCGGACATCGTGTATTTTCTTTATCGGTATACCTCTGTCGAGCAGCTCTGCTATGCGGAGCAGTATATTCTCGCCCATTCCGTATGTAAGAATATCGGCACGGGAATCGACGAGAATGCTTCTTCTCACCTTATCGTCCCAATAGTCGTAGTGGGCAAATCTTCTAAGAGAAGCTTCGAGTCCGCCGAGTATGATCGGGATATCACCGTATGCCTCCCTTATTCGGTTGGAATATACGATCACTGCCCTGTCCGGACGAAGACCCATCTTGCCGCCGGGCGAGTAATAATCATATGATCGCTTCTTTTTGCTGACAGTATAGTGGGCAACCATGGAATCAATATTGCCCGAAGTGACCAAAAAGCCGAGCCGCGGACGTCCGAACTCTTTGAAAGCGTCACAGCTTTTATAATCTGGCTGAGAAAGGATGGCAACCTTATATCCCGCATTTTCAAGCACCCTTGATATGATCGCAACACCAAAGGAGGGATGATCGACATATGCATCGCCCGATACATAAACAAAATCGGGTCTGTCCCATCCGCGCTCTTCCATATCTTTTCTGTTTATCGGTAAAAATTCTTTCTTCATTACAATAGCATTATGGGCGGATAAATCCGCCCATATTTTTTATCTTGCGTTCTCAACCATCTGATATGCTTCGAGAATGTCTCCGACCTTGATATCATTGAATTTTTCAAGGCCCACACCGCATTCATAGCCCTGTGCGACTTCCTTTGCATCATCCTTAAATCTCTTAAGCGAAGATATTTTATCCTCGAATATGACGATACCGTCACGAACGACACGGATCATCGCATTTCTGGCGATCTTACCGTCTAAGACATAAGAACCGGCAATCGTGCCGACATTCGGAACATGAATGGTTTGTCTGACCTCTGAATGACCGAGTATCTCCTCGTGATAAGTAGGAGCGAGCATTCCCTTCATAGCCGCTTCGATCTCTTCTATGCACTCGTAAATGATACGGTATGTGCGTATCTCAACGCCCTGACGTTCTGCGGAATCAATAGCGCTCTTATCCGGTCTTACATTGAAGCCGATAACTATTGCGTTTGATGCGGCAGCGAGCATTACGTCGCCCTCTGTGATACCGCCGACAGCGGCATGGATCACACGAACCTTGACCTCGTCATTAGAGAGCTTTTCAAGAGACTGCTTTACCGCCTCATAAGAACCTACGACGTCAGCCTTGACAATGATATCAAGCTCCTTGACACCGTCGTTTATCTGCGCAAACAGATCATCGAGCGACATTCTCGCTCCGGCGTTCTGAGACTCTTTCTTTGCTTTCTCTTTTCTTTGCTCGGCAAGCTCACGTGCCATTTTTTCATCTTCGACTGCGTTAAATTCATCGCCTGAAACAGGAACCTCGGAAAGACCGATGATTTCGACAGGGACTGACGGACCTGCGCTCTTCACCTTTTTGCCTGCGTGGTCTGTCATTGCACGGACACGGCCGACAGCAGTGCCTGCGATTACAATATCACCGTTATTCAGTGTACCGTTCTGGACAAGGATCGTTGCCACGGGCCCGCGGCCCTTATCGAGTTTCGCCTCGATAACGATACCTTTTGCACGTCTGTTCGGGTTAGCACGGAGCTCCTTCATCTCGGCAACAAGAAGTATGTTTTCAAGAAGATCGTCAATACCCATACCAGTGACAGCCGAGACAGGAACACATATGACATCTCCGCCCCATTCCTCGGGGACAAGCTCATATTTTGTCAGGCTCTGCTTTATCATATCGGGATTTGCGCCGACCTTATCCATCTTATTGATTGCAACGATGATATCGACCCCAGCAGCTTTCGCATGATTGATCGCCTCGACCGTCTGAGGCATGATTCCATCATCAGCCGCAACGACAAGAACGGCAATATCCGTCGCCATGGCGCCTCTTGCACGCATGGTAGTAAATGCCTCATGTCCCGGTGTGTCAAGGAATGTGATATCCTTATCGCCGACATTCACACGGTAAGCGCCGATATGCTGTGTAATGCCTCCGGCCTCGCCGTCTGTGACGTTTGTATGCCTGATCGCATCGAGAAGAGATGTTTTTCCGTGGTCAACGTGACCCATTACACACACGACAGCAGAGCGTCCGACAAGTTCCTCGTCAGAATCTGTTTCGTTCTCGAAAAGCTGTTCTTCAATGCTCACGGGAACCGCCTTTACGATTTCTGCGCCCATTTCATCGCAAATCAGGTATGCAGTATCGTAGTCAATGGATTGATTTACATTTGCCATAACGCCGAGCATCATAAGCTTCTTAACTATTTCGCCGGCAGTGACTTTTAACTGTGCAGCAAGATCGCTTACAACGATCTCTTCATCGCAGACGACGCGCAGTTTTTCTTTCTTTGCATTCTCGATCATTTGCTGTCTGCGCTGTTTCTGTATAGCGACAGACTCTTTATCTCTGTTTTTATCGTTTTTCTGAGGCTTTTTGTGAATTTTTCTTTTGCTTGTTGCCCCTGTCGAGTATGAGCGAGCCGTCTCGGTATAAAATTTATCGAGCTTCTCATCGTATTTCGAAAGGTCAACGGTAGATGTACGGGTATCAATGATACGTGTTTTTCCGACATGTCCGCTGTTTGCCTCATCAGTAGACTGTACTACCTTTGGTTCGTTATTGGATACGCTGCGGAAAGCGGCATTATTCGGCCTCTCGGTCTTTGCAGCAGTCTTCTTTTTCTCCTGCTTTTGTGTATGAACAGGAGTCTGGAAACGCTGCATCTTATCCTGCTGGGGGGCATTTTTACTGTTCTGCTGATTTTTCGGAGTTACAGTCTTTTTTACTTCCTTCTGCTCTTGCGGCTTTTCCTTTTTATCTTCATTTACCGGTTTTTCTGCGGCTTTTTCGGGTGCAGGTTTCTCCGCCTTTGTTTTTGTCTTTACAGTATATTCACCGTTCATGTAGGCATCGATACCCACTATTTGATTTTCGAGTGATAGCCTGTTGACGACGAGCGTGAATTCATCCGGCTCAAGCGTTGCAGAATGAGTCTTACCCTCGTAGCCTGCAGAAACCAGGATATCAAGAACCTGCTTGCTTTTTATCTCGAAATCCTTCGCAAAATTATTTAATCTAAGCATTTGATTTACTGCCATTCAATTACCTCCGATTTATTCAGCGTGAAATCATATTATCAATTGCAATTACAAAATTATTATCGGTTATTGCTACGCAACTTACTGCCGAGCTTTTTCCCATGTATTTACCGAGCTCGCATGTATCAAGTGAAATCTCATGAGCCCTGACGCCGTAATACGCCGCACAGTTTGTGACCTTTTTCTTGGTATTTGCAGAAGCATCGCACGCATATAAAAGCATCAATGCTTTTCCCTGCCTTACAGCATCACATGCAAGCGGCGTGCCGCATACAAGAGCGCGTGCTCTCGAGCAAAGACCGATCATCATCCCAAGCTTAGACTGTGCATCATTCATTGACGAGCTCCGCAAGTTCAGCATACACCGCATCATCTATGTGCGTCTCGAGCGCTCTGTCAAGACGGCGGGTCTTCTTCGCCGAAAGAAGGCAGGACGGGTTCTTACATACATAAGCACCTCTGCCGGATTTCTTTCCGGTCGGGTCGAGCTCAACAATTCCCTGCGATGAGCGCACCAAACGTATCAATTCTTTCTTTGGATACATCTCATTACACAATACACATTTTCTGAGTGGAACTTTTCTTTGTTGCATATCTAATCCTTACGACATATTCGACATTTTTATGTCTATTTTAAGACCCGTAAGACGAGCCGCTAACCTTGCGTTCTGTCCCTCTTTACCGATAGCGAGCGAAAGCTGATCGGCATCAACGTATACACGGCAAGAGCGCTCATCGTCAAGAATTACGGTATTTACCTCAGCGGGTGAAAGCGCGGCCTTGACATATTCTTCAGCGTTTTCGCTATACTGGATAATATCGATTTTTTCTCCATCAAGCTCATCAACGATACTCGTGATTCTCATACCGCGCGCGCCGATGCATGCGCCGACGGGATCAACGTTTTCATCTCTTGATTCAACGGAAATCTTCGTTCTCGAGCCCGCTTCTCTCGTAATGTTCTTAATTACAACCGTACCGTCCTGAATCTCGGGCACTTCTAATTCAAACAGACGCTTCACAAGACCGGGATGCGTTCTCGACAGCGAGACGATAGGACCTCTCGTCGCCTCCTTGCGGACCTCGATAACATAAACCTTGATAATATCGCCGACCTTATAATACTCACCGGGTATCTGCTCACTCTTCAGAATCGTTGCAGAACTCGTTCCGGTATCGACCGTGATATTACCGGTGACAGGGTCAACACGCTGTACCTTACAGGATATGATCTCGCCCTTTTTATCTTCGTATTCCTTTATCATCATTCCACGCTCAGCCTCTCTGATGCCCTGAATAATGACCTGCTTCGCCGCCTGCGCGGCAAGACGCCTGAAGTTCTTGAAATCAAGCTTAATTTCACAAACATCGCCGAGCTTATACTTCCTGTTTACCTTCTTGGCGCCGTCAAGCTCGATCTGTGTCTCAGGCTCTGTCACCTCTTCGACAACATCCTTGAGCTGGAACATTTTGACGTCTTTTTTTTCAGGATCAATGACGATCTTAACATTGCTGTTTCCGTCTCTTTCTCGCTTATAAGCACTGACAAGAGCCGCCTCGACTTTTTCAAGCATATACTCCTCAGGTATTCCCTTTTCTTTTTCGAGAGCCTCAAGCGCATCAAAAAATTCTGCGTTCATTTCATATCCTCCAAATCATCCTGGTCAAAATCATAGTAAATATTGACCTTTGAAATATTTTTTAGTTCAAGTTCGATCTCGTTATCATCGACCGAGATAACGAGTATACCGGCGTCTTTATCGTATTTTAAGAGATCGCCGATATATTGCTTCGCGCCGTTCACTGCAGTGTAAAGCTTACATTCAACAGTCGCACCCATAAACATCTCAAAATGCTCGGGGCGTTTCAGCTCGCGCTCAACACCGGGAGATGATACCTCCAGAAAGTACTGCTCCTCAATCGGGTCAGCCTCATCGATCATCGGACTTATCGCTGTGCTGACAGCCTCGCAGTCATCCAGGTCTATTCCTCTCTCGGAGTCTATAGTGATACGCAGATACATAAAGGCACCTTCCTTAACATATTCGACATCCCATATTTCATATCCGAGAGAAACGACGGTATCCTCAATCAGCTCACGCACGAGCGCCGCAATACCATTTTTTTTATTTGACATAAAGCCTCCAAATATTAACATAAGAGAGCGGCAAGCCGCTCTCTTACTGTACTGAATATATTTTACCACTATTTCTCAAAAAATGCAATAGTTTTTTTATATTTTATTCTTTATCATTTTCTTCGATTTTTTCGCCGCAGTACGGACAAAACAGCGAATCGTCGCCTATTTCCTTTTTACATGCTCTGCATACCGACTTTCCGCTGAGTTCACGAAGTGCAGCTTTTGCATCCTCTATCTCGGATATTTTGGCATTGATCTCGTCATTTAAGACAGAAACTTCCTCCTCATCGGTTGTTCCCGGTTGATTGTAAGCGCAGTTGATTAACTTTCCGAGCGAAATGTACAACTCATCAAGCTCATCTTTCATTCTGGAAATATTGTACTTTGCGACCAGAATGTCCTTTGTGTCGCTTGCCTTTTTCGATACCTTTGCCGCTCCTTCGTTGATAATTTCCGTGATTCTTTCCTTATTAATCTCCATAATGCATCCTCCCTTAATAAGTAACTGCGCTGACATTCGTCACGCTGTATTTATTTATGATTTCTTCGTCTTTTATTACAGACTCAGAATAACCGTCTATTACACTCTGAAAATAGTACGCCTCGCACATATCCGAAAGATCGATAAATTGCACACTGTCTACGCTGCTTTCATATGCTTTTTCGGGAAGCTCATATCGCTTGACGATATACGCGCAAGCGTCATTTTGCACAAAACGGACCTCTCCTGCATCCATATCAAAAGCCTCCGTGGCAAGATCGTCAAGACCAAGCGACTGATAGTTATCCCGACAGAGATACATGCCGTTTGGATAGAAGGAAGTGTCAAACTCTCTCTGTCCGTTATATTCAGAATCAAAGTCGCCGTCAGACGATAACGAGGCATACAATTCCTTCGCTTTCTTGATTTTTTCATCTTTTTCGGCTGAAGTTAGCGGCACAGACTCATAATTTCCGTCAGAGCCGACGATTTTACCGCCGTTATCATCATACTTGTAATTTCTTTGCAAATCAAAGAATATGAATTTCACGCAAACATAGCTGTCATTATAATATTTCTCGATCGTTTTATCATCGGCACTTGCAAGCGAGCTTTGCGTTAGCATATATTCGTATTTATACTGAATCCTGTATATCTCCGACAACACCCTGTCATCAAAACCGAATTTTGCAAGCTCTCGATTCAATGCGCCCCTGCCGCCAAAAGATTCAATCACATCATCAAGCGTCGAATCCAGCGTAGCAACATCCTCATCGGAAATAGTATAACCGCTTTTATCAAAGAGCGCCGCCGCAACGACCGTATTTACGACCGCTTTTCTTATTTCGTCATTGATAACGCTTTCATACGTCTTTCCCGTCGGACTTTCGCTGAGCCAGAAATCAGATGAATCTTTGATATCATTATATGTGCTGAGATAATAGCTTTTTATAGAAGCAAAAAGATATTGATATACCCCCTCGGAAATCGACATATTTTCAAACGAAATAACGGATTTTCCTCCTCCGACCACCGAATCCGGAGAACAGGAGGCAAGCAATAATACTGCCGCTATACAAAGACAGAGCTTTTTTAATTTTTTCATAATCATTCCTCATTATTATACACGAAAAATGCAAAATCCTCAAGTATAAATCATATGCCAACACACGACGACAAAATGTTTTGCGTCATTCTAAGCTCCGAACCTGAATTGACTTTCAGAATAAGCTGAGGCTTCATACTCTTTTTCTTCAAAGTCTTGACCTTACACTCTTCCGCCGATTTTTCTATTTTTGCAAAATCGTCTGTTGTATTATACAGAGTAACGCTTCCTTTCGCGATAACGATTTTTTCGAGCTTGAGTTTACACCCGAGGTAACGTATCAAAGATATATTCAATAACGTCTCAACGCTCTTTGGTGCATCGCCGTATCGGTCGATCAGCTCATCAAGTACATCACGCATACTCTCGAAGCTGTCGATGAGCGAAACCTTTTTATAGGCATCAATACGCTGTGCGGACGAAGAAATATACGACTCGGGAATATATGCACTTTTGGCATAGTCTACCGTACATTCCGTCTTTTCTTCAAGGACGCCGCCTTGCTCCTCTATGATAGCCTCGTTTAATATCCTGATGTACAGGTCATAACCGACCGAGTCCATATGACCGTGCTGTTCCGCACCGAGGACGTTGCCTGCGCCGCGTATCTCGAGATCGCGAAGCGCAATGCGAAATCCCGAGCCGAATTCGGTATACTCTCTCAGAGCCTGGAGCCTTTTTACCGCTATCTCATTTACTGTCCTTCCCTTAGGCACGGTAAAATATGCATATGCCCGTCTGCCCGAACGTCCGACACGGCCTCTGATCTGGTGCAGTTGCGAAAGACCGAAGCGGTCGGCGTTCTCGATAATCAGGGTATTTGCGCGCGGCACATCGACACCCGACTCAATGATCGTTGTACAAACTATGATATCTATTTCACCGTCAACGAGCGCTCTCCATATCTCAGACAGTTCGTCACGGTCCATCCTTCCGTGAGCACCGGCGATCCTCGCATCGGGAAAAAACCTCTGAAGGTGAGCTGCAACGCCGTCGATCCTCTCAATATCATTGCAAAGATAAAAGACCTGTCCTCCTCGTATGAGCTCTTTATTTATTGCCTCGGAAATAATGGCATCGTCATACTCAAGAACATAACTCTGTACGGGATATCTGTCTCCCGGCGCTTCCTCGAGTATCGACATATCCCTAATCCCCGACATCGCCATATTCAGAGTCCTCGGGATAGGGGTAGCCGACAGAGTCAGGACATCCACATTTTGCGAGACCTGCTTTAATTTCTCTTTATGCGCAACGCCGAAGCGCTGTTCCTCATCGATTATCACAAGTCCGAGATCACGAAATGCGATATCCTTTGACAAAAGTCTGTGCGTACCGATGATAATGTCGGTCTCCCCGCGTTTTAAGCGCATCAGGGATTTTTTCTGCTGTGTCGGAGAATTAAACCGGCAGATCAGGTCAACGTTTATCGGGAATTCCTTCATGCGTGAAGAAAAGACCCGGTAATGCTGCATCGCAAGTATAGTGGTAGGTACGAGCACGGCCACCTGTTTATTATTCATCGCCGCCTTGAATGCCGCACGCATTGCGACCTCGGTCTTGCCGAATCCGACGTCGCCGCATAATAATCTGTCCATAGGATACGGCTTTTCCATATCTCGCTTTATTTCATCGGATGCTGTTTTCTGTCCGTCTGTCTCCTCGTATTCAAAGGACGCTTCAAACTCACGCTGAAACTCATCGTCGCCGCCAAAAGCAAAACCGGGGAGGCGTGTCCGCTTCGCATACAGCGCTGTCAGCTCCTTTGCCATTTCCTTTGCAGCGGATTTAACTCTCTTTTTTGTTTTGCCCCATTCAGCGCCGCCTAAGCGGGATAGCTTCAGCGTACCGTCCTCACTGTGTGCGCCGATGTATTTCGAGAGCATGTCAAGCTGATTGCACGGCAGGTATATCGCATCCTTGCCTGCGTATTGTATCTTGATAAAATCTCGGGTAACGCCCTCGAATGTCAGCGTCTGTATCCCTGCGTATATTCCGATTCCGTGATTTGCGTGAACGACATAATCTCCGACCTTTAAGTCGGCGTATGAGAGTATCCGCTCACCCTTAGAAAGCTTTGCATCTGCAGAGCGCCGCCTCTTAATACTGACACGACTTTTGCCGCTCTCGCTGATACAAACATATTTTGATAAAGGAAGCTCAAAGCCGCCGATTGCAATTCCGTGTGTGATCCTAATCTTCCCGGTATCGATATTATTCTCCCTCAAAAGCTCGAACAGATTATCGGAAGAAGCCTTGTTCTGGCATACGATATCAACCGAATATCCCATATTCACATAATCGGAAATATCCTCTATCATAAGCGAGGATTTATCGGAATACGATACCGTCTGCTTACTTGTAAAATCAAATAAACCGTCGAGGCGGGCGCCGGTCTGACTTGCGCCGAGCGTATCAAAATACAGCGTCGGTCTTGAGCGCAGAAAGACATCAAGGTCGGCTTTATCCTTATAATAAACAGCATTTTTACCGTTTACTATCCCCTGCTCGAGCATAGACTCCACAGTCAGGGCAAGATGCTTGTGAGCGGCATCCACCGAACGTGTTATCAGATCGTCAGAAAAGCAGAAAACAAGGTCATCTTCCCTGATATAGTCAAGAAACGGCGTTTTATAGATCAGCGATACGTATCTGTCCGCACAGTGAAACTCGCCCGATGACAGAGCATCTTTCTGCCGTGCAAGCGATTGGGCAGTATTATCGTCATCACATGCCGCTATCAGCTTTGTGAGTTCTTTTTCGATAGAATTTTTCACATCTGCATCGATCAGCGTTTCACCTGCCGGAATAATATCGATGCGCTCGAGCGCATCGCCTCTGCGCTGCGTATCGATATCATAATAAGAGATAGAATCGACCTCATCGCCGTAAAACTCGATCCGGACAGGTTTATCATATCCTAACGGGAAAATATCGAATATACCTCCCCGCACGGCAAACTGACCGACACAATCGACAAGCTCGCATCGCTGGTAACCGATAAATGTCAGTCTGTTACACAGATCGTCGATATCATATTCGCCGCTCATATCAATATTAATAACAGACGAAACAAAATTTTTCCTCGGCAAAATAAACTGCAGTGCTCCCATAGCGGAGCACACAAGAACATCGCACGATTTATCCACATATGATTTCAGAGCGCACAAGCGCTTTATCTCAAATTCCTTTGAGGATGAAACGCCGTAAAAATTATAGTCACGCTCGCAAAAATGTATAGCAAAAAGACCGAAAGAATTTAATTCTGCGGTCAATTTCTGTGCCGTTTGGTCATCGTGGACGATGATAACAGACCGTCTCGAATAGTTTTCCTTAACATATGATATCAGGGATATAGCGCAGATGTTCCTTGCGTCGTCACAAAGCCCCGTGATACAGTAAGGGAGGTTTTTTTTCAGAGAAAAAGTCTTTTCGATCGCCTTTTCCAAAAGTCCGTATTGCTTTTCTTGCTTGAATTTCTCGATAATGCTTTTCAATTATATAAATTCATTGCCCTTTCGGTATCGCCTGAAATTATGAGTTCCATAGATCTATGACCGTTCTCGAATACGGTCATAAGCTTTTCCTTATCCTCGTCGGAGAATTTGCCGAGCACCCATGCGGCAAGGTCATAATCGGAATGCGGCTTCTTGCCTACACCTATCTTGATACGGGGAAATGCGTCGCTTGAGAGGTGATATATAATGCTTTTCAGTCCGTTATGTCCTCCGTCGCTCCCTTTGCGCTTTATGCGCATCCTCCCCGGCTCGAGAGAAATATCGTCGGAAAAGACGATGATATTTTCCGGCGGTATTTTATAAAACTGCGCCGCCTCACGAACCGCTTCTCCTGAATTATTCATAAATGTCTGCGGTTTTAAGAAGAGCACCCTTTTCCCTGCGACCACAGCTTCACCGCAAAGCGACTTGAATTTAGCACGGTCGATTCTGACGCCGAGCTTTTGAGAAATATAGTCGATCTGCAGAAAGCCGGCATTATGCCTGGTGAAAGTGTATTCTTTTCCGGGATTTCCGAGCCCTGCGACGATATACTCGATCTTTTCGGGTGCATTTTTCTCTTTTTCTATTTTAGCAAATAAATCAAAAATATTACTCATGGTTATATTTTACATTGATTTTGTCAAAAATTCAATAGCAGGAATAATTTATTGTATACATTTTCAATAATTTTCTGAAATAATATGGAAAAATCTGTATTCTTGTGTTATAATAACCGTAAACTAAACAACAAAGATATTTTTGGAGGAAGATTAAATGGCTAAAAAGTATGTTTATTTGTTTTCCGAAGGCAACGCAACCATGCGTGAGCTTCTCGGCGGCAAAGGAGCTAACCTGGCTGAAATGACATGTCTCGGTCTTCCCGTTCCTCAGGGCTTCACTATCTCTACCGAAGCCTGCACTCAGTACTACGAGGACGGAAGAAAGATCAACGACGATATTCAGGCACAAATTATGGAATATATCGGAAAAATGGAGGAAATCACCGGAAAGAAATTCGGCGATCT
>CAYOFP010000017.1:0-43173 GCA_964403505.1 uncultured Lachnospiraceae bacterium | reverse complement strand
TTGCTATTATACCACCTACCTCCCTAATTGTCAATACCTTTTTTTAAGTTTTTTTACTTTTTTTCGATTTTTTTCAATTCAGCTTTTTCAGCTTCGCATAGGTACCCATAAGTTTCTTTGTGCCGACATCATCGAATGCCACTTCATACAGGACATCTCCGCCCATAGGCTTTGCAGAAAGTACGGTTCCCTCTCCGAATTTCATATGCTTTACTCTGTCGCCCGATGCGAATGTCAGATTGGGTTTTTCGCTATTCGTGATATTTCGAGTGAATTCTCTCCTCGGCTCGTTCTCAAAGACAGGCCGTCTCGATGAAGAGTATTCAGGATGACGGGTCTCGTATTTAACTTCTTTATCAAGGAAGATATCGGGTATTTCCGAAACAAATCTAGATAAAGGATTAAACGACGTATTACCGTACATGAGCCTCTGCCTTGCATGGGTGATATACAGCTTCTCCTTTGCACGTGTTATGGCAACGTATGCAAGTCTGCGCTCCTCCTCGGTCTCTTTTGCGTCGCCGATCGAACGGAATCCCGGAAAAAGTCCGTCCTCAAGCCCGGGAAGAAACACAACCGGGAATTCAAGGCCTTTTGCCGAGTGTATGGTCATAAGCGTGACCGCATCGGCATCGGCATCATAATTATCCACATCAGACACGAGTGCGACCTCCTCGAGAAAATCGGAAAGATCTGCCTCATCATTATTCTGCTCAAATTCAACGGCGGTCGAGATAAGCTCCTCGATATTTTCGAGTCTGTCCCGTTCGGCTTCACCGCCGGCGATGAGCATGGACTGATATCCGCTCCTGATTATCGTCTGCTTAAACAGCTCGGGAAGCGATTCTTCTTCCTTTATATATATAAGAGAATTTATCAGATTTGTGAATTCCTTTAATTTTGTTATCGAACGTGAGAGCGCAGTATATTTATCGCAATTTTCCATGACCGAGAACATAGAGCATCCCTCGGCAATCGATATCTGCTCGATCACATCGACAGTCGTATTTCCTATTCCACGCTTCGGTTCGTTGATGATACGCTTTAAGCGCAGGTTATCATTCGTGTTATTAACAAGGCAAAGATATGCTATGATATCCTTAATCTCCTTACGCTCGTAGAAGCGAATGCCGCCGAGCACACGGTAAGCAAGTCCGCTGCGTGCGAACACCGACTCGAGCGACTGCGACTGAGCGTTCGTCCGATATAGTATCGCAAAATCACGCAGAGCCCTTTTGCCTTCGCCCGAAAGCGCCATGATATTATTTACGACAAAGCGGGCCTCTTCATTCTGATTATCAAGCTCACGCAGTAATATCTTGTCGCCGTCACCTTTGTCCGTCCACAGCTCCTTGCCCCGTCTCGCATCATTATGGCTGATAACGGCATTCGCCGCACCGAGTATATTTCCCGTACTGCGGTAGTTCTGCTCGAGCTTTACCACCTTCGCACCCTTGAATGTCGAATCGAAATTCAGTATATTCTCGATCGTCGCACCGCGGAAAGCATATATACTCTGGTCGTCATCACCCACGACCATGATATTTTTATATCCGCCGCAAAGCAGACCCGTCAGCACAAACTGCGCATAGTTGGTATCCTGATACTCGTCTACGCACACATACTTAAATCTGCGCTGATAGTATTCACATACGCCCGTCTCGGTTTTGAGCAGATACACCGTCTTCATAATAATATCGTCAAAATCGAGGACGTTATTCTCCTCCATTTGTTTCTGATATTCGGTATATACCTTTGAGACGAGCTGTAATTTATAGTCGTCGCCCGTCTCCGCCTCAAATTCCGCCGGTGTACAGAGCTTGTCCTTCGCACGGCTGATAAGATTCTGCACGGTTTTTATGGGCAATATCTTTTCATCGATATTCAGCTTTTTTAATACGTCACGCAAAAGGCGCTTTGTATCATCGGTATCATATATCGTAAAACCGGGCGCATAACCGATCAGGTCGCCGTATCGGCGCAGGATACGCACGCAGATGGAATGGAACGTCCCTGCCCATATATCCGATGCGACATCCTCGCCGAGCACCTTAGCAAGGCGCTCTTTCATTTCGTTTGCCGCTTTATTGGTAAAAGTGAACGTCAGTATCTCGTATGGCCGGCAGTTTGGCTCAGAAAATCCGCTAAGTACCGGCTCAAGCGCCTCGGCAGGCATGGAGAGCATACCGCCGAGGGCCTCAACCGTTCCCGGTGAGAGGTCTGCAGGTACATTCTCGGAATAGTATGCGTTTCCGTATTTGATTATATGTGCGATACGGTTGACAAGCACAGTTGTCTTTCCGCTGCCGGCGCCTGCGAGTATCAGGAGCGGTCCGTTTACCGTATAGACCGCCTCACGCTGACGGGAATTGAGAAATGAGTATTTTTTATCAAAGAGAGCACGCTTGATCTCTAAAAAACGTGCACCGAGTGAGTTATCCGACATTTTATTATCCCTTTCTTTTTGCATCTAATATGATACCATAATTTGAGCGTATATGCAAGAAAAAAGATGCCGGGATATTACCTTAAGTATAATAGGGTGTTTCTTCTGCGCAATAATACACTAGTATTTAATTTTTTTAAACACTAGTATTGACAAGTGTGAAACTTTATGATACTATAATTACAGGAGGTAGTGAAATGAATTACTTAAATTCAGGAATATGTCCCGTTTGCAGCGAAAAATTAAAGACCAACAGGCTCGCCTGCTTAAAATGCGGTGCAGAATTCCCGGTTAGCGAACCGCTTTCGCCGTATGATTATCTCTCGGATGATCAAAGAGAGTTTCTCGACACTTTTTTAAAGTGCAAAGGAAACATCAAAGATACCTGCGCTATATTAAATCAATCATATCCAACTGTCAAGAAAAGATTCGACAACCTTTTAATAACACTTGGCTTTATGGAAGAAAACTCAAACGAACAAATTTTAGAGGAACAGATCGACATGAGCATCTATTCAAATATTGAAAGCACTGTAAACGCATCAGACATCATAAAAAAGAAATTATATGAGAATAACGGCGTAATAACCATCCCACAGTTTGGCGGCAAGTCGTGCAAGGTCATAGCGCTGAATGACGGCAAATCTTTCACAAGCAATAAGCTGAATAACTGCCAAGCTAAATATAAATACACGGTTTTTGACGATATCGTTGATCTTCTTCTCTCCCATAACGGTCGTGCGAAAAAAGGTGTTGGCAGAAACAAAGAAGATAAAGTCGGATACGGCAAATGCGTTCCCGGCACCGTACTGTATGAAATCGCAACGAAATCTCTCAAAAAAAGACACGGTGAATCTACATTTGATCCTGTTTTTATAATGGCGGCTATACTGGAATGGGCGGATATTGCAAGAAATTGTCGCGGATATATTGAGTTGACTGCGAGTTATAAACTATTACGAGCAGGTCAAGGAAAGGCGGAAACATAATCTATGTATACACAACCGACTAAAAAGCAGGAAGACCCATATGTTGAAAGTTTAAAAAAGGAATTTTCTAAGGAGCTTATCGATAAAGCAAACCTTGCAAAAAAAGAATGTCAGTATCATCCGGCAAGATTTATCCAAATGGTATCGAATAAAGGCAGAGTGGAAACGGCAAAAGAATTGATACACAAAGCTATTTCGACCGGTGAACCCTCGGAGGGTTTCAGCACCCTGTTGTTAATGGGCAGAACGGACCTTTCAATGGAACACTCGGTAATAAAGCCTGCCTATCACATACTGTTTACAAACGATGAAATCAAATACTGTAAAGAGCTTTTGAAATAATATGTTTAATTTAGTTTTAATTATAATATCGTTCTTTTATCATTTGTTATGGAAGAATAATAATTTTTGAAAAGGTTAAATTTTAAGCCAAAACAAATCCCACCTTATCATTTTCTCCGATAAGGTGGTTTTTCTTTGTTTTATATTGTAAAGAGGAATATTATATGATAAAATTAGCTTGACGAAACTCGAAAACAAAAGGAGTCATATCATGTTTAACGATGCGAAATGGATAAAATCTCCCGTGCCGTGCGATAAAGGGTGTGAGGAATTTTACCGCAAGATAGAAATAAAAAAGGATATCGAGCGTGCGACGCTCACCGCAAGCGCCGCAGGCATGTACATACCGTATCTGAACGGCGAGCGCATCGGCGATGCACTTTTTGCGCCGGGTTGGACGCAATATACGGCAAGAGTGCAATATCAGACATACGAGATAAACGGCTTAAAGGCCGGCGAAAACGAATTATGCATTTTATGCGGTGAAGGATGGGCGATCGGCGAGATCGCATTCAGCCTGATGAATCACAATATGTCTGACCACAAAAGCATCATATACTCGCTCGACGTCACATACACTGACGGCACGAAAGAATCCTTCGTTTCCGATGAGAACACGACGGTACGTTCCTCATATATCGTTCACTCGCAGATCTATGACGGCGATATCATAGACGCCACAAGAAAAAAAGAAGAATTCGGCCATGCCGTCGTCGACCCCGAGGAAAAACCCACTCTCGTTCCCCAGCAGTGCGAAGCGGTACGTGAGCAGGAACGTATCCGTCCGGCAAAATATTTCGTCGCACCGAACGGCGAGAGAATCATAGACTTCGGACAGAACCTCGCAGGTTATGTCGAGATAAGAATGAGCGCCCCCCGTGGCGCAAGGCTCACTATAAGTCATGCTGAAATACTCGACCGTGACGGCAATTTCTATACCAAGAATTTAAGAACGGCAAAAGAACAGTGCTCATATACCTTCGCAGGCAGCGGAGAAGAATGCTTTCATCCGCTCTTTTCCTGGCAGGGGTTTCGATATATACGCATCGACGAATACCCCTTTGACGAGGTCGACCCCGACGCTTTCACGGCGGTCGCCGTTCATACGGATATGAAGCGCACGGGTTATTTCGAGTGCGGAAACAAAAAAATCAATCAGCTTTATCACAATATCATATGGGGTCAGAAAAGCAACTATATCGACATCCCCACCGACTGCCCCCAACGGGACGAGCGCCTCGCCTGGACGGGAGATGCACAGGTATTTGTGCGCACCGCCGCAATAAACTATGACGTCGAGCGTTTCTTTATCAAGTGGCTTGCCGACCTTGCGATCGTGCAGGACGACCACGACGGCGGCGTAGTGGGTTTCGCTCCTCTGCCGAAAATCGCATGGAAAAGTATGCGGTGCTCTGCAGCATGGGGGGATGCTGCGGTCATTTGCCCATGGGAGGTATACCTCGCATACGGAAATACCGAAATACTCGAGCGGCAGTACGAGAGCATGCACAAGTGGATAGAGTTTATACACCGCGCAGGCGATGAGGAGTTTTTATGGCTTGGCGGAGGCCATTACGGCGATTGGCTCGCCATGGACGGCGGAAGCGAAGAGGGTCTGACGCCGAAGGATTTTATCGCCTCCTGTTACTATGCGCACTCTACTTCCCTTTTCGTAAAAGCCGGTGAGGCTTTGGACAAAGACATGAGCGAGTACCGTGAACTGCACAAAAACATAGTAAACGCACTGCATGACAGATTTTTTGAAAACGGACTGCCCGTCTGCCGTACACAGACGGCATATGCCCTCGCAATACATTTCGGACTTTGCACGGATGAAAAAAAGACCGCAGACGGTCTTGCGGAGCTTATCAGGGAAAACGGCGGTAAACTGAACACCGGATTTGTCGGCACGCCGTGTCTCTTACATGCACTGACAAAGGGCGGATATTCCGACCTCGCATATAATCTGTGGCTCGAAGAGGGATTTCCCTCATGGTTATACTCCGTAAATCTCGGTGCTACGACCATGTGGGAGCATTGGGACGGCATGCGTGCGGACGGCACGATGTGGAGCGACGCCATGAATTCATTTAATCACTATGCCTACGGCGCAGTCTACGATTGGATATTCGGCGTGTGCGCAGGCATCAAATGCCTCGAGGACGGCGCAGGCTACAAGCACGTCAGCGTGCGCCCGTACACAGACGAGCGTCTCGGTCACCTCCGTGCCTCGATCGAAACACGTCACGGCAAGCTCGAGAGCGCATGGTACTACAAGAACGATATGATATGCTTCGAGATAGACATTCCCGACGGCACGACAGCTGAAATCGAACTTCCAAACGGATTTACCGAAACGGTCGGCAAAGGTAAGTATTTATACAGCATAGCAAGATAAAAACAAGGCGGTCACCCGCCTTGTTTTTTATCCTTTTAATAATCCTGATACCGGTTTTGCTAACAGATACGATACTTCGGCAAGAGCTACGCCGATAAACACGTCGACGAGCACATGTTGTTTTAATGTCACCGTTGAAACACAGACGGCGAGCGCAAATACAAGCGAAAAATATCGGTACCATGCAGGTAGTTTTTTATTTTTTCTCACGCCGATATAACATAGCCAGCTCACGAAGCAATGGATAGACGGAAGAAGATTGTCAGATGCATCAATATCATACAAAAACTCACACACGGCATGCCAGAAAGAATCTCCCGTCAGTTCGGGACGTGCCATCGTAGTCGGCAGAAATACAAACGCAAGAAAACATACCGTCTCGCCTATCATATGTGCCGCGAAAAAACGCTTTGCATCGGCACGGTCGTATCTCACGGCGAGTATGTAGTTGACTATCCAAAAGATATAACAGCCGAAATATATCACTATCATCCACGGCACAAACGGTATCTTCTCATCGAGAGCGGTCGTAAAATCATAGTGATGCCTTCCGCCGGCAATGAGGCGGCTCACATTATATACAAAAAAATTATATGAGACCGCTATCAGCAAAAGTAGAGTTTCATATTTTTTAAGTCCGAGTTTATTCATCCCTTATCTTTCCTATTTCCTCGCCGATTTTTACTCTTATCTCGCCTTCCCGCCCGAGGTAAGGCAAAAAATCAAATCTGTTTTTCATATCCTCGGTAAAAAGCAGAGCGATCGTCGAGCCTGCAAGCTCGAAATTTCCCATTTCCTCGCCTTTTTTCAGTTTTCTGTTTTCGCCTACGTGAGTCACGCCGCCGACTGCCATCGCACCGATCTCTATCTGTGCGGCAGTGCCGAAATGCTCGGTCTCGAGCGCACTCCACCACCTGCGGTTCAGGCGGTATACGGGAAAACGCTCACATGCGATCGGCTGTACGCTGTGAAGCTCACCGGGAATAAAATGCACCTTCCCCTGTTTTAAGTCATCACACGCACAAAAATGATGGTAATCCGATGCTTCAAGGCGGAATATCATACACAAGCCGCCCTTAAAGACCTCCGCAGTATCATTATCGGGGATAAGGTCATTGATACGGTACAGCGATCCCTTCATCGGGATCTGCATCTCACCGTCGATCTCATAAACGCTCAGAAGACTGTCACACGGACTGACAAGCGCCTTTTCATCTGCAGAAAACTCTCCTATTTCCTTTTTACGGGCAAAAAAGTCCGCAAAGGACCGATAGCTTTGCCCCTCGAAATCCTTCATATCGATATTGTTTTTTTGGATATACGAGGCGATCATCGGCTTTGACAATCTGCTGTGCAAATATGCGCAGACGATCTTAAACCCGCCCGTTTTCTGTATCATCTTCATGATGATACGCCCGGGAGCATTCGTATAAAGGAGATCTGCACGCATTATATATCCCCGCACGCAAGAATGACAAATACGACCTCGGCAATTCCGCAGAGCAAAACACATATTTTACCGATAAACTTCGGCTTTTTCAGCGGAAAAGGTATCAAAAACAGTGCGGAAAGCAGGAAAAGCTGTACGCCGAGCACTGCACCGCCTCTCCACTCGAAGAAATTACATACGCCGTAAAGAAGCGGCGTGAACAAAGCCGACATGGTCACGGGCATACCGTAATATAATTCTCTCGAGCCCGAGCTGCGCTTCTGCCGTTCCTGCTCGTCAACGTTGAAATAAGCGAGGCGTATGAGCGCACACAAAACATACAGGCAGGACACACCGAGCGCCACTGTGCCGGGAGCGTTCATACTGTATACGAGCACAGCCGGAAGTACGCCGAAACATATCAGGTCGCTGAGTGAATCGATCTGAATTCCGAAGCACTTTTCTTCATGTGTTCTCTGCCTCGTCGAGGCGACTGCACCGTCAAACATATCACAAAAGCCTGCTATCATCAGACATATAACAGCTGCGTATGTATTGCTCTCAAACGCATATATCACGCCCATAAAACCGCTGAGCATCCCGATATACGTGAGAACAACGGTATAATTATAAAAACCTAATAATTTAATATCATGCTTCATTTTTTGATCCTCTATTTTATCAGTGAAAATCCAAAGCTGTATGCCAGAATGCACCACGGCTTACCCAAAAGAATTATCCATGTAAACCGCCGTGCGGTCATTTTCGTAAGACCCGTCAGATAGCAGAAATAATCGTCCGGGAAAAGCGGCAAGACCATTGCCGCAAAAAGAAATGCGGTGTACGACCTGCTCCTCGACGCCCATGAAGACCATTTGTCATACCGTCCCGACGGAAAAAGATCGTCAAGCAAAGGCTTACCGAATCTTCTTGCCAATAAAAAGGCAATGATCGAACCTGCACTTATCCCGATATAATTATACCAGAATCCTGCGATAGGACCGAAAAGCACAGAACCGGCAGCGCATCCCAGAATTCCCGGTAAAACAGGTATGATCACCTGAAAAACCTGAAAAAAGATCAAAGCAACAGGGCCGAATGAGCCGAAGCGTGCGATATACTCCTGCAGCGACTCCACCGAATCGAACTTCCCGTCAAAATACGCCTTGATCAGCATAAAACACATCACGGCCATCCCGGCGATACAAAATGCGGATACGCCGTAGATATATATTTGTCGTTTACTTTCAAAATTCAGCTTTTTGATTTTCTTCCCTCTTTTCATATCAAACATCTATATTATATCATATAATTAGTTAGAAATATTTATTTTTTTCTTAAAAAATCTTAATTTTGATATAACACACATCTGTTCTATTCGTTATAGTACAGTTATTATATACGCATTTCGGCATATTGTCAAGAGGTTTTGGTAAAAAACATTTGGCAACGCCGCATAATTCTGAGGGTGCAATTGCGCCGACAGATTTTTCGTCAGACAAAACAAATTGAAGAGGCAAGAGTAGAGTCCTCTGCCGACGAAATTTGTGAAGTATGACGGAAAATATGCAAGCAAGTGTGCTGTCAGAATTATGCGGTGTTGTCAAAAAAAGCGCCGATTAAATCAGCGCTTTATTCCATATTCTTTCTGCCCTCCATCGCACGGAAAAGAGTTACCTCATCGGCATATTCGAGATCACCGCCAACAGGAACGCCGTATGCGAGACGTGTGACCTTAACCTCAAAGGGCTTTAGCAATTTTGAGATATACATAGCTGTCGTCTCACCCTCGATCGTAGGATTCGTTGCGAGGATGACCTCACGCACACCACCGTCGGCAATACGGGATATCAGCTCCTTTATTTTTAACTGCTCCGGGCCGACGCCGTCCATGGGTGAGATGATACCGTGCAAAACGTGATACACGCCGTTATATTCCTTTACCTTTTCAAACGCCATGACCGCCTTCGCATCCTCGACCACACAAACGACAGATCCGTCCCGCTGTCCGTCAGAGCATACGGGGCAAAGCTCGCCCTCGCTGATATTAAAGCAACGGGAGCACTGCTTGATCGAGCGCTTTGCATCGAGCACCGCATCGGTAAAGCGCTCTGTCTGCTCATCGGTAAAGTCAAGTATGCAGAAAGCGAGACGGGTCGCTGTCTTTTTTCCTATACCCTTCAGCGAGCGGAACTGCTCTATGAGTCTCTCAAGAGGCGCTATATATTCACTCATTAAAAGAGACCGCCGAATCCGCCCATGCCGGACATCCCGCCCATTGCGCCGGTTATTTTTTCCATCTCGGCAGCGGAAGTATTCTCGACCATTTTTATCGCCTCATTACAGCCGGCTGTTATGATATCCTCGAGCGTCTCGACATCGTCGGGATCAACGATATCAGGGTCTATTTTCAGTTTTGTTATCTCTTTTTTACCGTTTATGGTAACGGATACTGCTCCGCCGCCGGCCGATACGGTGTATTCCTTCTCCTCGAGCTCAGCCTGCTTCGCTATCATATCCTCCTGCATTTTCTGCGCCTGTTTTAACATGGACTGCATGCTTCCGCCGCCCATCCCCTGCGGTATTCTTGCCTTCATATTATTCCTCCTCGGAGTTTTTTATAAAATCATCGAATGCGGACGTCTCATCCTCATCCTTGATATCTGCTTTGACGCTCACCTCTACATCGGTGATCTCAGCATCGAATGTACGCACGGTCTGCAGCAAAGAGGATACATTATCTCCCATTGTCAGCATATTTGCGCTGAAGCTGTCTTTCACGTAGACTCTCAGCTTACCGTCTGAACCCTTATATGCCCGGGCGTTCTGCATAAACCCTCCCACAGCCGCATTCGTGACGGAAAACTTTTGTTTGACATCGCTCCAATATGTCGCCGGCTTTTCGGAAAATGCAGTCTCCTTTGCCGGTGCGCTTTCTTTCTGTGCCACACTCGTATTTATCTTTTTTTGGGGTTCTTTTTTTGTTATATTTTCCGCCTTGACCGCTTCGGCACGCACGGCCGGTGCGCCCGTTTCAAGTGCAGATATTCTCGCAAGCAATGCCTTCGGCGTGGAATTCAGCGACGGGGTCGCCATCTGTACAAAGCACAATTCCGTCAGAAGTGACGCATCCGCCGTATTGCGTGAAAGCAGACCCAGTGTATTTTCGAGCACCTCTGTATGGTACAGCATGGCCTCCGAGCTGAGTTTTTCCGAACACTCGAGCGTCGTCTGAAACTCATCGTCTGTTAATTCAAAAAGGCTTTTATCCGGCTTTTTATTACAGGCGCGTATCAGGATCATATCACGGTAAAAGGAAAGCATCTCTCCCAAAAATGTACCGAAATCCTTTGAGGCACGTCTTAAGCGGTTGATGATACCGAAGACCGCAGGGAAATCTTTCTTTACGAGAGCACCGAACAGCTCGACTACGTCCCCTCTGCCTGCAACGCCGACAACATCACGCACCCGCTCGAGCGTTATCTCCTCACCGGACGCCGAGCAAAGCTCAAACATACTGATCGCATCACGCATTCCCCCACGGGATAAAAGTGCAATAAGACGTGCCGCATCCGCAGATAAAGAGATACTCTCTTTTTCGGCGATGTACGTCAGCCTGTCAATGATAACGGAATCGGGTATCCTGCGGAATTCAAAACGCTGACAGCGTGAGAGCACCGTCGCAGGGATCTTATGCATTTCGGTCGTGGCGAGCACGAAGATGACATTTTGCGGAGGTTCCTCTAAGGTTTTGAGCAGTGCGTTGAATGCGCTCGTAGAGAGCATGTGTACCTCATCTATAATAAAAACCTTGTTTTTGACCTCCGAGGCGGAATATGCAACATTTTCCTTGATATCTCTGATATAATCGACGCCCGTATTGCTTGCGGCGTCCATCTCAAGTACATCGACGGAAATGCCGGCATCTATATTACGGCAGATATCGCACTCACAGCAGGGGTCTCCTTCAACTGCGTCCGGGCAGTTCACCGCCTTTGCCAATATTTTGGCACAGGTGGTCTTTCCCGTTCCCCGGGATCCGCAAAAAAGATAGGCGTGGCTCACCGTCCCCGTCTTGACCTGATATTTGAGTACATCTGTTACATGCTCCTGACCGCAGACATCGTCAAATGTCCTCGGACGGTACTTCCTGTATAGCGCCTGATGCATTTCTACCTCTTAACATTCTAAAAGCAAGATACAAAATAAGACCATACACCCCAAACTCGAAAAAGCATAGTGTGCGCTTACCGTTTTTCTCACTCCGCACAGGCTTACTTGCGGCACATCGACAAATCCGCTTAATGCTGCTTGGTTCCCCACCTGACATGATTCACGGCAGTCGATTGCGCAAGACCCATGCTTCAACATGAAAAAGAAACGGCGCTGACCACACCGTACTTCCCCTCATAAGGGGAAACCATCCCTGCTATAGCGGATTGCAGGTACAGGGCACCGCTACCTCCCCGACCGGTATGGCCTTATTTCATATCTTGCCTATAACTTATTATGTATTGTACCACATTTTTTTCTTTATTGCAATACATCAAATGCAAAACGCACTTGATTTTATTATAAATGTATAGTAGAATAGAGTCGGAGGATATTATCATGAAAAGAATATTATCATTATTACTTATCGCAATACTCGTCGTTTCGCTCGGCATATGTCCGTCAGCTGACGAATGGCAAAATCCTTTTACGGATGTAATAAAAGGACAGTGGTATTATGATTCTATCGGATACACATATACAAATAATCTTTTTGCCGGTATGTCGCCGACGGTCTTCGGCGTCGATATAAATATGACGCGCGCCATGTTCGTCTCCGTGCTCGGCAGGCTGGACGGCGCGCCCGATAAACGGGAAGAAAAAACAGTCTTCACCGACGTGCCGACGGGACAGTGGTACTCGGGATATATCGGCTGGGCATGCGAAAACGGCATCGTATACGGAACGACCCCCACGACCTTTGAGCCGAACACCTCCATCACACGAGAGGATATGTGCGTTATCATAAAGAGATACGCAGATCACGCAAATCTCAAACTCACAAAAACGCAGGACTCTATGATATTCGACGACGAAGCGAAAATATCCTCCTACGCAAAGGACGCCGTAAAGACCCTGCAGGAGGCAGGAATAATATACGGTATGGGAAACTCTCTTGTACCGAAGGGACTGTCGACACGCGCACAGGTAGCAGCGGTAATCGAGCGCACAGCAAGGCTGATAAGCGCTCAGATGTCGGACGGCTGCATCACAAACGATGAAAACGGCATTTCGCTCTGCTTGTCATCGTTTGACGGAGATATCTCATCCTACTCCCTTGAAGTGCTCAAAAACGCAGACGAGGAATTGATCGCCTCGCTTCAAAACGAATACGGCAGTACGCTCACATATGATATCAAGGTAACAAAAGACGGCGAAGAATACATCCCGTCGGATAGCTCCGAGATAAAGATACGCCTGCCCCAGAATATGACTGCGGAAAACACGGCGGTATACTACATGGAAAACAGCTTATTCAAAAAAGTCGATATCACTGTCAGTGCAGGATATATCAGCCTGACGGGCAAACCCGGAAGATATGCGCTCGTCATTCCCGAATGGACGCCGAATTATTGATAAAAGGTAAATGAGTTTCAAGAACAAAATACTGTATTTAACAAAGATAGGCGAAAAACAGCTTCGCATTTCAAAAATCCGCCGAGCGGTGTTCCCGGCTTGGTGTGCGCTTTTGGCTGTTTTTTGCCTTCTTTTATTGTTTTACAATACTCTGACGTCTGTCATCATAATACCGCTGTTACTGTTTTGGTTAGTTTTTTATATATGGTTTTCGCGGATCTGGTGCACCTTGGGATATGCGAAAATATATCTGATCTTTCCTTTGCTTATCATTTTTATATTTGCATTTTTATACGCCGATAACATACAAAGCGCCATATTAAATGTTTTCAGGAGGTACTTGCATTGAAAAACAATTTCAGCCTTATTTGGGCAGAGGACGATGCTCGTAATAATTTCAAGAGTTTTGATTTTATAGGCGATCTGCGGCTTGACAGCATGATCAATATGAAAAGTCAGGACGAATACGGTATGACAACGGCAAGCCTCGATAATTATTTCACCCTCAACAAAAATACCATTATTCGCCGTTCCGAGCTTTTTATGAATCTATTGTCTGATAACGGCCTTTTGAAGATGATAAGAGAATGTGTTCCCAAAATTGAGACGGTCACGCAACTGCAATACAGCCAAAAGACAAACGATCCCGAAGCGAACCTTTATACAGTCAAGGAAACCGAGCTTTTTATCGATGTAATAGATACCTTATATGATGCGCTTGACTCCTCCAAAATAACCAGCGACGCTCTCAGAGAATTAAAAGAATCGGTAAGCGAAATTAAAGAGAGCGAAGAATTCGAGACATTAAAAAAAGAAGAAGCCAAACTATCTGTTAAAATACAAAATATCAAAAGCGTTACGCTCGGCGTCAATTTAGACAGACAGTTTAAAGTAACCGAAGCGGGCATCATATCGGTAAATACCGAGCGCTATGTCTCGGGCAGCATCCTTGACAAGCTGCTTCGCCTTGATTTTGATAATAACGCCTATACCTGTATCACCCCTCTCGAGCAAACCGAACGGACGATATCATCCGAAGAAAAGTATCTTTTAAATTCAGCCGTTGCTAATGCGCTCACAAAGATATACTACAAAACCATACATGCGTGGAAGCCGACAATACGAAAATATATTTCACATAAGAGCGCATTTCTTCATAATTTATCAAACGAATTCAAATTTATTCTGGCGGCTCTGAACTTCCTGTGCAAGCTGAAAAAAAGAAATCTCCCGTTATGTATGCCGGCATTTGCACATGATATAGAAAAGGAATCGGTCACAGGTCTTTATAATCCTTATCTTGCCGTAAATTCCGACGGTCATATAATAAAAAACGATTTATATTTTGACGAATGCGGAAAAATATATATATTAACAGGGCCTAACCAAGGAGGTAAATCAATATTCCTGTGCGCAATAGGATACACTTATGCACTGCTCCATCTCGGCATTCCCCTGCCCGCCGAATCGGCAAATATAAATACCGTCGACGCCATATTAACCTATATGCCGGGGAAAAACAACAATGCAATATACGAAGGACGATTTGCAGACGAATGCAATAAAATATCCCGTATCAGCGCTCAGATAACCGAAAAAAGCCTGTTTTTGTTTGACGAAGCATTTTCAAGCACGGGCGGAAGTGAAGCTGTTTATATAGCGCAAGAGGTTTTGACATCCTATGCCTTAATCGGTGCGAAAGGAATTTTCGCAACTCATCTGCACGAATTATGCGAAAAAACAAAAGAAATAAATGCCGAGGGCGGAAAATCCATTGCACAAAACCTATCGGCGGTTATAGACGAAGACACCCACAGACGCGAATTTATAATAAAACGAGGTGCATTTTCATCAAAAAGCTATGCGCTCGATATAGCGAGAAAATATAAGTTATCAAAAGAAGATATCTTATCATCACATAAAAAGTAAAATTAAATCTCCTATGGTGGTTTTATCTGCCATAGGGGATTTTTCGTGCGTGTGACACGAAAGCACCCCCGTACCCGGATCCGTCGAGCATTCCGGCGGCGATGATGTTTTTTTGACCGACAACAATAATTCATCATTTTATTGAATATATGTTGACAAAATTGCGAATAAATGATATTATAACATGTAAAGAAAAGACGTTTGAGTTGAAACAAGTAGCATAGTGAACGTTTTCAGAGAGCTGTCGTTGGGTGCAAGACAGTAATTATCAGCTATGCGAAATTCATTCAACGAGTTGTGCATTGAAACCAAGTAGGTGCAACGGGCGCGACCGTTATATTGCATACGACAGCTTCTGTCGGCGAGGCCTTTTCAGCGATGAACAGGCGAAGCAGAGTGGTAACACGGTATTGTCCGTCTCTGTATCTCAATGTGGGATACAGAGTTTTTTATTTTATTAAGAACTTAAAATAATTTTATATAAGGAGAACAATCATGAAAAGAATTATTTCAATCGTACTTGCATGCGCGATGATTTTCGCTGTATGCGCTCTTTCCGGCTGCGGCAAGCAGGAGGAAGAGAAGACCTACAAAATAGGCATCTGCCAGCTCGTTCAGCACGACGCTCTCGATGCTGCAACCAAGGGCTTTAAAGATGCCCTCACCGAGAAGCTCGGCGACAAAGTAACCTTTGATGAACAGAACGCATCGGGCGAGGCAACAAACTGCACGACCATCGTATCAAAGTTTGTTTCAGATAAGGTCGACCTTATTATGGCAAATGCTACCGACGCTCTCGCAGCTGCAGCTCAGGCGACAGCTGACATCCCCGTTGTTGCAACATCCATCACCGACTATGCAACGGCACTCGGAATCGAGAACTGGAACGGCAAAACAGGCTATAATGTCACGGGTACTGCCGACCTCGCTCCCATTGTAGACCAGGCGGCAATGATAAAAGAGCTCGTTCCCGATGTAAAGAATGTAGCTATTCTCTACTGCTCTGCAGAAAAGAACTCGAAATATCAGTCTGATGTTATGACGGATGAGCTGAACAAGCTCGGTATCGCATCAAAGGAATACACATTTGTTGATACAAATGATGTTACTTCCGTAACACAGCAAATCGTCAACGACAAGTGCGACGCTGTATTTATCCCCACGGACAACACCGCCGCATCGAACGGCGGAGCAATCAACAATGTCCTCGAGCCTGCAAAAATTCCCGTAATCGCAGGCGAGCAAGGCATTTGCGACAAGTGCGGTATCGCAACGCTTTCTATCAGCTACTATGATATCGGTCACAGAGCAGGCGAAATGGCATACGATATTCTCGTAAACGGCAAAGACCCCGCAGATATGGAAATCGAATATGCTACGGAACTCACAAAGCTCTATAAGGCTGACAGAGCTGAAACGCTCGGCGTTACAATCCCCGAAGGCTATACCGCTATCGCTGACTGATAATTAAAAAGGAAGCATAACAATGTAAAAAGTGGTAAGTTTTCAAATTACCACTTTTTACTTTATCTTAGGAGCACATCATGTTAGGATTTATACAGTCGTTACCCTCCCCCATAGCGCAAGGAATGATCTGGGGAATCATGGCGATAGGCGTTTATATTACATATAAAATTCTTGATTTTGCGGACTTGACTGTCGACGGTTCTTTGGGAACGGGCGGCGCAGTTTTAGTCGTGCTTACGACACTTTACGGCGTTAATATCTATTTGGCGCTCGTTGTTGCTT
Organism: uncultured Lachnospiraceae bacterium; assembly: GCA_964403505.1. GTDB lineage: Bacteria > Bacillota > Clostridia > Oscillospirales > CAG-272 > CAKSEI01. Next base: position 26,263 of record CAYOFP010000017.1, on the reverse strand, counting down.
TTTTGGCAGGTTGTATTGCAGGTTTTATAACTAGCATACTTCATACGAAATTCGGCATTCCCGCCATTCTTTCGGGTATTTTAACGCAGCTTGCCCTCTATTCCGTAAACCTCAGAATCATGGGCGGCCGTGCAAATACGACAATAAGCTGGAGAAACTTTGACCTTATCGTTTCATCGAAAACCGATCAGTTGCAATTTACAATACTGAAAACTATCGCTTTTATCGCCGTAATCATAGCCCTGTTATACTGGTTTTTCGGAACAGAGCTCGGTCATTCGATACGTGCCACGGGATGCAATCAGACGATGGCACGCGCAAACGGCATTAATACCGATACAAGAAAGATAATCGGACTTGTTATTTCAAACGGCATTGTCGCAATATCGGGCGGACTGCTCGCTCAGTTCAGCGGAAGCGCCGACATAAATATGGGTCGAGGTGCAATAGTTATCGGCCTTGCGGCTGTTATTATCGGAGAGGTCATTTTCGGTAAAATATTTAATAACTTCGCTCTGAAATTGCTCGGAGTTGTTGTCGGCGGTATCGTATACTATATCGTAATTGCCGTAGTGCTGAAGCTCGGTCTCAATGCGAACGACCTCAAGCTCTTCTCTGCACTGTTTGTTGCCATTTTCTTAGCAATTCCCTATTGGAAATCAAAGTTATCATCAAACAAAAAGAGTTCGGTAAAGGAGAAAGAATAAACTATGTTAAGAATTGATAATGTTTATAAAACCTTTAATCCCGGAACGATCAATGAGAAAAAAGCATTGCAGGGTGTAAATCTCACACTGGAAGACGGTGATTTCGTTACAGTCATCGGCGGTAACGGCGCAGGTAAATCCACAATGCTGAATATGATAACAGGCGTTTACCCCGTTGACAGCGGCACGATCGAGATCGACGGTATAAATATAACAAAAATGCCCGATTATAAGCGTGCAAAATATTTTGGCCGTGTATTTCAGGACCCGATGATCGGTACGGCGGCAGATATGCAGATAGAAGAAAATCTCGCACTTGCTCTGCGAAGAGGCAAACCGAGAACCTTAAAGCCGGGAGTCACAAGCAAGGAACGTGCACAATTTAAAGAACTGCTCGCAACGCTTGACCTCGGACTCGAAAACCGTCTGACATCAAAGGTCGGGTTGTTATCGGGCGGTCAGAGACAGGCGATAACACTGCTTATGGCGACGATGCAGAGCCCGAAGTTATTGATGCTCGACGAACACACAGCGGCACTCGATCCGCAGACCGCGGCAAAAGTGCTTGACCTGACCGACAAAATAGTTTCCGAAAATCATCTTACCACTCTTATGATAACTCATAATATGAAAGACGCAATAAAACACGGAAACAGACTCATTATGCTCCACCAGGGCCGCATCATAATCGATATTTCGGGCGAAGAAAAATACAAGCTCACAGTGGAAGATCTGCTCGAAATGTTCAACCGTGCAAGCGGTACGGAATTTGCAAACGACCGCACGATACTTTCGTGACATTTCATCATTCTTTATCACAAAAAAGACGTTGATTTCTATAGACTGAAATCAACGTCTTATTATTTTATCTTCACTCAAAATTCTGTTTTGATGCTTCGTGAAAACAGCTTGCCAAGCGATTCTTTTGCGTCGGCATTTTCGTACAGTATCTTATATACCGCCTCGGTTATGGGCATTTCGACATGATATTCCGCACAAAGGTTTATCATCGCCTTCACGGTATAATATCCCTCTGCGAGCGCCTCGAATTTTTCGCCCCTCACCCAGCTTTCACCGAATGCACGGTTATGGCTGAACTGTGAAAACACAGTCGCCTCGTAATCGCCGAGATGGCACAGGCCGTATGCCGTAAAGGCATTTCCACCCATTGCCGAAATGAGCCTCGCGACCTCGTGCGTACCGCGTGACATGAGAGCGCCCTTGAGCGCGCCGTACTCATATCCGTCAAGCATACCGGCGGCGATACCGATAACGTTTTTCGCCGCAGCGCCCACCTCGTTTCCTATCATATCCGAACCGTAATAAAAACGTATCAGATTAGATGAAAATTCATCGACGAGCTTATGCTTTACCTCATCGTTCACTGAATCTATGACCATGCAGTTTGGATGACCCTTTACGAACTCCTGCGGATGTCCTGGGCCGATCCACACAGCGACATTGTTTGACGGATCGGTATTTTCCGTCACGATCTCGGACAAGCGCTTACCTGTCTCGATTTCGATGCCCTTCATGCACAGAACAAAAGTTGTATCCTTAAGATTATACGGCTCAAGGTCTTTCATAAGAGAACGCAATATCTGCGACGGGATGGATATCACGATAACGTCACGGTCTCTGACACATTCGAGCGAATCTGTCAGAGCCATGCTGTCGGGAATATCTATCGTACCGTTCGTTCCCTCATTCATAAATCTCTCAATTTCAGGAGTACCCTTCGGTCCGAAAAGCGTGACCTCGTGCCCTATGCTGTCAAGATACCATGCGATAAACGAGCCCCATCTCCCGCATCCGAGTACAGTTATCTTCATATGATTTACCTCTTAAAATATCAATATATAGTTATTATATCAGAAAAAATGCAAAAAAACAATAAGACGATGATTTTATCGTATTAAAAATCATCGTCTGTTTATCATTATATTGTTTATCTTCTGACGTCCTTCATAGTGATAGCTTCTTTATTTAAGAACTTCATAATCTTAAGTGCCTTTTGAGTTGCGTCGAAGAATACTACACTCTTCTGTCCGTTTTCTTCAAACAGGGCGAAATAAAGGTCAGGCTCGCTCATCTCGGAACAGTATTTATAACGATTTACAACGTCGTCTGCATCGGCGATGGCCTTTTTCTCAGGATCGCTGTACGGTGCGATGACCTTCAGATCTGCGATCTTTAATCTGAGAATATCTTCCTTATAATATCTGCCGCCCATAAACTTATCAAACGCAATATCGCCGGCTATGATACTGTATCTGTACTCTGTCTGTATCATGGGCATGGTTATGTAAGAAATAAACCATGTTCCGGTAGCGAGAAGCAGTGCGCCGATAAAAATGAATATTCCGCCTACGCTGAATATCGCATAGAGCATACCGAGTATCCACAATACCTTAATAAGAGTACGCAAGGGTTTCAGGAATTTTTCCTTGCCCTCCGGGATCTTCTCGACCGTGAGTTCCGCAAAGTTCCCCGACTCATGAGTGCCTCTGGATGCATAAATATCCGATTTGATTTCTGCCATTATTATCACCTCATATAACAATTTTGTATTCGATAAATAGATTATATCATATTATGCATAAAATTTCAACGATATTTTTTGACAATATGCATAACACAAAATTTTTACAAATTTATTGCATTATAGCACAAGATGTGGTATAATATACCTGTAATTTTAAGGATTACACGCCGATTATCATCGGAAAACAATATTAATGGAGGTATCATAAAATGAACAAGACAGAATTAGTTGCAGCAGTTGCTGAGAAGGCTAATCTCTCGAAAAAGGACGCTGATGCTGCAGTAGCTGCAGTGGTCGCATCGATTGAAGACGCTCTTAAAGCCGGTGAGAAAGTACAGCTCGTAGGCTTCGGTACTTTTGAAGTTCGCGAGAGAAGCGCAAGACAGGGACGCAACCCTCAGACAGGCAAGACTGTTGAGATTCCCGCTTCCAAAGTTCCTGCATTCAAGGCAGGCAAAGCGCTCAAAGACGCTATCGCAGAATAATTGAATTGAAAAGAAAACCGCCTTTTAACGGGGCGGTTTTCTTTTTTGAGGTAACATGAAAGCTATCAAATCCCGCCCCGCTCTTATATGTGCACTCTTATACATATACTCTTTATATTTTTCCCGATATTTAACATACACGGCGAAGACAACTGCCATCGCCCTCTCATTGCTTTTCTGTATTGCAGTGATAATTATCTCCATGCTAATTAAACGCTCTCTCATAAAGTTGGCTGCTGCGTCATTGTCCGTTGCCGTGGCATTTGCGGTGTCCATAGGATATTTTGATATAAAGCTCGAAAATATTCGTTCGCTTGATACACATACGTCCTTTGTGCAGGGCGAAATATTAAGGGAAAAGAATATATTATCCTATCAAAGTACCTATGAGATAAGAATAAAAAATGCTGATAGATGCAAATACAGCTTTCTGTCCGAGCTGACATTACCCGCAGGCGTATCCGTCAGTGAGGGTGACCTCTTTGAAGGCGACGTGACATTCACGCAGTTTAATGAAGATATCAACGGCACTCCCGAAAGAATGTATAAAGAATCAAAAGGGTTTATCATCGCTTCGTCGGCTGATGAGATTACTGTCACGGGCAGGTCAGGATCGGTTTATTCATTTTTCAGAAAGATAAACAGGTCATTTGCGGGTATATTCCGAGATGCGCTCAATGACGAGACCGCATCCTTTGTCCAGTGTGTACTGCTCGGTGGCAAAGACGAAGTATCCTCCACACTCAAAAGAGATTTTCAGAATCTCGGCATATCGCATATGCTCGCTATATCCGGTATGCATCTTTCTATCATTCTCGGTCTGCTATATCTCTTCCTTACGGTGCTGACCATAGACAAAAAGATAAAAAATGCCATACTCATCGTGGCCGCATTATTTATCATGGTGATAACCGGCATGTCGGTATCTGTCGTCCGGGCAGGCATCATGGTGATTATCTCTTATATCTGCTTTTACCTCGGCAGATCCTACGATGCTCCAACATCGCTGTGCGTTTCCTGCGCTCTCATATGCCTTGTCAATCCCTCGTCGGTATACGATGCAGGGCTGATCCTCTCCTTCACCGCCACCCTGACGATCGTCACGGTCGGAGATAAGATACGGTACGCTGTATACGGGATACCAATACCGAAAAAGCTCAAAAAGTACGTCGTTGCCCTTCTTGTCGCTGTAACGGTATCTTTTGCCCTAATCCCGGTAACCTCTATTTACTTCGGCAAGATATCGGCAGTATCTCCCATATGCACCTTACTTTTTACGCCCGTGCTGACCGTTGTCCTGTATTTTTCCCTATTACTTCTGATATTTTTCAAAGTACCGCTGATATCCGGCGTTATCGTCTTTCTTTTGGAGAATACCGTCAGGATATCTCTTTCCGCTATATCACGTATTGCATCTTACGGAGTATATCTATTATCACTCGATTACCTTTTCGTAAAATATATCGTCGCAGTTTTTATCGTCATTATCGCCGTGCTTTTCATCCTGTCGCCCAAGAAGGCCGCATGGTATGCCCTGCCTGCCGTATTTTTCATCATCGCATACTCACTTTGCTGTGCAGTATATCATATTCAGAATTCGGACAGAGTATTGATATCTGTCACCTCGTCCGGAATAAGCGACGTCATGTCGTTTACCGCAAGAGGCAAAAGCACCGTCATCGATATCACCGACGGCTATTACTCGCCGCTGTATACGGCATGTACAAACACACAAAGCGGCGACTGCGTCACCCATTTCTCATCCTATGTGATAGTAAATTATCATAACAGGAATACATCCTCGCTTTCCCGTCTGTTATCGGGATGGTATGTGGATACGGTATATCTTCCCTCTCCGGGCGAAGAGGAGCGTGGCATATACGATACGCTTTCTGAAATAGCATGCGACAACGGTGTTTCCGTCAAAACTTACGAATACGGCAAAAAGACAGAAATAGACGGCGTGAGTCTGTGCATTGATCCGCCCGAATATATAAGCCGCTCGGCAAGACCGGTAAATAAAATAACTATAAACGGCGATGTGACATACATCGGTGCGGCATACTCCGAGACCGGAAACGTGCCCGAGGGAAAGACCGTCATATGCGGAAATTACGGTCCGAAATACAAAACCTCATTTTCACTTGAAAACGAAATGGTATATCTGTCAGATTCGGCATCTGCTTTCTACTCGGGAGACGGCGCAAATGAATATGATGAATTCATAAAAGTCATAATAAATAGTGATTGATTTGATATTAGTTTTATTGTATAATAATGTACGAGGTGAAAAATATGTCAGTATACAGAACCGAGATAAAAAAAGGTATTTTTCTCAACATAATATATACGGATAAATTCAAGACCGACTATCTCTCGGTCAAATATTCCCTGCCGGTAACAGCGCAGAATAACGCCGCTTCCTCGCTTTTGCCCAAGGTCATCATGCGTGGCACGGGCGGATACCCCGATATGGAAAAGATAAGCTATGCGCTCGACGACCTATATGCGGCGAATATTTATCCTAGGGTATCCACACGGGGAGAGACGCAGATATTCGGCTACGGTGCGGATTTCCTCAAGGAGCGCTTCTCGGCAGACGGCACGAAGATACGCGCCGGCGTTTTAGATATGATGAGGGAATTTCTCTTTCGTCCTCTTGCAAAGGACGGCGCATTCAATGCAGACTACGTTGAAAGCGAGAAAAAACAGCTCGTCAACGCAATACGTGCACAGAAAAACGATAAGATCAGATATTCAGTGCGCCGCCTCGAGGAACTGATGTGCGAAAACGAACCGTACGGCATTCCCACCCTCGGAAGGATCGAGGATGTGAAAGAAATAACGCCCGAGAGTCTGTACGACTTTTACAAATATACCCTCGAAAACGCTGGGTGCGAGATCTACTATGTCGGAAGCGAGAAAACAGACGTCATCGAAAGCGAAATAAAATCGCTTTTCCGGGATGCTCCCGAAATCAATGCGGCAGAGTGTCCGTGCAATGTAATAAGAAAAGCCGAAAATGTGCGTACATTCGAAGAAAGCATCGACGCTGAACAGTCAAAGCTCTCGATCGGCTTCCGCTGCGGCACCTGCCTTGCCGACGGCGAATGGCACAAATTTGCGGTATTTTCCGAGATATACGGCGCATCGCCTACGAGCAAGCTCTTTATGAACGTGCGTGAAAAGCTCTCTCTGTGCTATTACTGTTCGGCGACTGCCGATCCGCTCAAGGGCATCATGATCGTATACAGCGGAATAAAAGCGCAAAACAAGCAAAAAGCGCAGGATGAGATCCTCGCCCAGCTCGAAAATATAAGACAGGGCAACATAAGCGAACAGGAACTGAACGACGCAAAATCTGCAATTATCAATTCCTATCAGAGTCTTTCCGACTCCCCGTCCTCTTTAGAGGGTTGGTATACAGGCAGACGCATGGCGAAAATCAACACGACGCCCGAAGAAGCCGAAGCGCTCGTGCGGCTCGTCACAAAAGAAGATATCATCAATATCGCACGTGCGGTATGCACGGATACGGTATATTTCATGAAAGCAGGTGAACAAGGGTGAATACTATATTAAAGGAAAACGCCCTGTTAAACGAAAAATATTACTATACAAAGCATAAAAGCGGACTTGATATTTACGTCATACCGAAAAAGCTCTCGACCTATTATGCGGCGTTTGCTGCGAAATACGGCTCAACCGACAATGTTTTCAGCACAGGCGACAGTGAACCCATCGAAGTGCCGAACGGCATCGCACATTTTTTAGAGCACAAGATGTTCGAAAGCGAGACGGGTGAGGACACCTTTTCACGCTTTGCAAGGACGGGCGCAAACGCCAATGCCTTTACCTCGTTTAACAAAACGTCTTATCTTTTCTCGTGCACGGATCATTTCTATGAGAACCTCGGGATACTGCTCGACTTTGTCACCCACCCGTATTTCACAAAAGAAAACGTAGAAAAGGAGCTCGGCATCATAGGCGAGGAGATCGGCATGATGAACGATAACCCGGGCTGGGCGATGATGTTCGGAATGCTCGATGGCCTTTACAAAAATCACAGCGTCAAGATAAATATCGCAGGAAGTGAGGATTCCATTGCTCAGATTACTCCCGAACTTCTTTACCAATGCTATAACGCATTTTATAATCTATCGAATATGGTGCTGATCGTATGCGGTGACGTCGACGAGAACAAGGTGCTCGGTATTGCAGACAGAATGCTCGAGTGCAAGCCTGCCTCAAATGTAAAATCGGTAAATCCTGCCGAATCGCCCGAGGCAAATAAGCCGTATGTTGTGTCAAAAATGGACGTGGCCACACCGATATTCTCGATCGGAATAAAAGACCTCGACATTTCAGATGACCCGTATGAGCGCCTGATCAAATCATCCTATCTCACCGTCATTTTAGAGGCCATGTTCGGTCCCTCCGGTCCGCTTTTCAATGAATTATACAAAGACGCTCTAATCAACGGCAATCTCGGCTATGATTTCGAGCATAACCGCAGTTTTTCCTTCATCGAGATATCCGCAAAATCAGACGATTATGAAAAAGCGAGCGAAAAGATATTCACTTATATCGAAAAAGTCAAAAAAGACGGATTCGGCGACGGACTTTTCGAGCGTGCAAAAAAAGTATGCTATTCGCAGATCATCAAAAGCTTTGACTCTACCGAGGAAATAGCAAACAGCATACTTTCCTGCGTCATCGACGGTATCGATGTTTTCGATGCACCGAAGGCAATGATCGAGGTTACGGAGCAAAAAGCTCTTGAGCTGGTAAATACGATGTTTCGGCGTGAATATTCTACCTTATCAGTAGTATTGCCGAATAAGGAGGAAGCATGAAAGAAATATCATTTCCCGGTATCGGCATCAACGGTTTAAAAATAGACCGTGTCGCCTTTACCCTGTTCGGCAGAGAGATCTACTGGTACGGCGTGATTATCGCCGCAGGCATCGTGCTCTCGTTTTTGTATGTCATGTGGCGTGCAAAACAGGAGCATGTAAAGGGCGACGACATCTATGACCTCGCCATATGGGTGGTCATATGCGGCGTTGTCGGCGCAAGAGCCTATTACGTCCTCACAACCCTCGGCGAGTATCACAGTTTTCTCGACGTTATCGCCGTATGGAACGGCGGACTTGCCTTTTACGGCTGTCTGATCGGCGGTGCGCTCGGAACGCTTGCGGTCTCAAAGATAAAGAAAATACCCTTTTCCGTTCTTGTCGATATGATGGGACCTGCCGTACTGATATCCCAGGCGATCGGCAGGTGGGGTAATTTCTTCAACGCAGAGGCATACGGCTCTGTGACATCATACGAATTCCTCGGAAAGACATTTGATATCACAGGCGCAGAGAATTCCCTTTTTGCCATGCATATAAAATATGCGAACGGCTCTGAGATCGTCGCACAGCCGACATTCTTATATGAATGCATCTGGTACATAATCGGCTTTGCGATCATAACATCTCTCTATAAAAAGAAAAAATTCAACGGAATGGTATTCCTTGAATATATCATCTGGAACGGCTTCGGCAGAATGTTGATCGAGGGACTGAGAACCGACAGCCTGTATATCGGTCCGCTCAGAATATCACAGCTTTTGGGTCTGATATTCGTGGTCGGAGGCACGGCTCTGCTCGTACTCGGTATCAGGGCGCAGAAAAACGGAAATCTCAAAGCTCCCTTTGATTTTCCCGAAGAAGTAGAAGAAACAGAAACAAATGAAAGCGAGAATGACGAAAATGGCACAACTGATCAACGGTAAAGAAATTGCGGCAAAATGCCGTGAGAATATCGCAAAGGAATGCGAAGAATTAAAAAAAGACGGGGTTCACCCGGGTCTTGCGGTGATACTTGTGGGTGAGAATCCCGCATCGCAGGTCTATGTAAGAAACAAAAAGAAAGCATGCGAAGAGGTCGGATTTTACTCGGAAAGCTATGAGCTGCCAGAGGAAACGACAGAAAAAGAGCTGCTCGACCTGATCGACAAATTAAATAAAAGCGATAAGATACACGGTATCCTCGCACAGCTTCCCCTTCCGAAGCACATCAACGAGGAAAACGTCATCAATGCGATATCACCTGAAAAGGATGTAGATGCCTTCCACCACAGTAATGTCGGTAAGATCATGATAGGAAACTACGATTTTCTGCCCTGCACCCCTGCCGGAGTCATGGTAATGCTCAAAGAATCGGGTATTTCCTGCGAAGGCAAGAAGTGCGTAGTGATCGGCAGGAGCAATATCGTCGGTAAACCTATGGCGATGCTCATGCTCCACGATAACGGCACGGTGACCATCTGCCATTCACGCACGAAAAACTTAGCCGATATTACACGTGACGCCGATATCGTCGTCGTGGCGATCGGAAAGGCTGACTTCCTCACCGGGGATATGATAAAAGAAGGAGCTGTCGTCATCGACGTCGGAATGAACAGACGGGAGGACGGCAAACTCACGGGCGATGTCGACTTCGCATCCTGCGAGCCGAAATGCTCCTATATCACACCCGTCCCCGGCGGCGTCGGCCCCATGACGATCACCATGCTGTTACAGAATACACTGAAAAGTGCAAAAAATGTATTGACAAAGGCATGACAAGCGTGGTATAATAATTTGCCGCATAATGCAGGTCTGTAAAAGCTATGCTTACCTGCGTTAGCGAGTCCGCGTCAATGACGCATAAAGAAAGTGAGGTGCTTTTCGTGTTTGCAGTTATCGAAACCGGCGGAAAGCAGTACAAGGTTAACGAGGGAGATATTCTCTTCATCGAGAAGCTCGAGGCTGAGGAAGGTTCTTCCGTAACATTCGACAAGGTACTTGCAGTATCAAACGGTGCTGACTTCAAGGTCGGCGCTCCTTATGTAGAAGGTGCTACCGTCTCTGCCAATGTCGTAAAGAACGGCAAGGGTAAGAAGATCTATGTCATGACCTACAAGCCCAAGAAGAACGAAAAAAGAAAAATGGGTCACAGACAGCCCTACACCAAGGTTCAGATCAGCGCTATAAACGGCTGATAAAATGACCAAGTTTACTTTTTACAAAAGGGACGGCGTTTATTTCGGCTTTAAAGAAGAGGGACATGCAGGTTTCGCTGAAAGCGGCGATGATATCGTATGCGCAGCATTCTCTGCCATGACTATGCTGATAATAAATGCAGTCGAGGTTACCTACGCTTCAAACATCGAGTATAAGATCGACGAGGAAAACGCAACGATCGAGGTTCTCGCATACGGGGCTTTGCCCGAGCACGAGGACGATGAAGCAAAGCGTTTTGCAGTATCCGGTCTGATCGAGGCGTATTTCATTCAGCTAAACGATATGTTAGAGGAATATTACGACTATATGGATGTTTCTGAAGCAGAAGCATGAATTAAAAACGGAGGAAACAAAGATGTTAAGAATCAGTTTACAGTTCTTCGCACACAAAAAGGGTGTTGGTTCTACAAAGAACGGACGTGACAGCGAGTCGAAGCGTCTCGGCACAAAGAAGGCTGACGGTCAGCACGTTGTCGCCGGCAACATTCTCGTAAGACAACGCGGAACTCATATCCGTCCCGGTAAGAATGTCGGTATCGGAACAGACGATACTCTCTTCGCTCTTATCGACGGAACAGTTAAGTTTGAGCATGTAACACGCAACAAGAAGTGTGTCAGCGTATATGCAGACTGAAATCGCCGGTTTTAAGACTTTATAAAACCGTTGGTTTTACAAAAAAACAGGACCGGTAAAGAATAGCTCTTTACCGGTTTTTTATTTCCGAGGAATAATATATGAAGCTAATCACATTTGCCGTTCCCTGCTATAACTCGGCAGAATATATGGATAAATGCATCTCTTCCCTGCTCACAGTCGGCGAGGATGCGGAAATACTGATCATCAACGACGGCTCAAATAAAGATAATACCGCGCAGATTGCCGATGAATATGCGGCGAAATATCCGACGATATGCAGAGCGATACACAAGGAAAACGGCGGTCACGGCGATGCCGTATACACCGGGATAACAAATGCGGGCGGCGTTTACTTCAAGGTTGTGGACAGCGACGACTGGCTGGACGAAGAATCTCTTGCCAAGTTCATTTCTGCGATCAAGACCCAGAGAGATAAAAACAATCTCCCCGATCTTATCATCACAAATTACGTCTACGAGCGGGTACACGAGGGTAAGAGCCACACAAACAGCTTCGCAAAAATATTGCCGGAAGGCAGAGTCTTCGCATGGAATGAAATGGGCAGATTCAATCAGAGTCATTATCTGACTATGCACACGCTCACCTACCGGACCGAGGTGCTCCGGGCATCGGGCATAACATTCCCGAAGCACACATTCTATGTCGATAATATATATGCGTATATTCCCCTCACCCATGTCGAGAAAATATACTATATCAACTGCGATATGTACCGTTATTTCATCGGCCGTGACGATCAGTCTGTAAACGAGGCGAATATGATCAAGCGCCTCGACCAGCAGCTCCTTGTAACAAAGATCCTCATCGACGCCAAAAAGCCTGCCGAGGCAAGGCACATACAGCAAAAGAAATATATTATGCATTACCTGATGTCGATGATGATGGTATCGTCCATATTCTGTATGCTGTCGAGCGAGGAAAACAACGGCGCCGAGAAGAAAAAAGAGATATGGAACTATCTTAAGGAACAGGATCCGCCCGTATACCGCAAGCTCAGAAGAAAATTTCTCGGTATTGCACTGAATACAAAATCGAAATTAGGCTTCGAGGTTGACATCATCATCTACCGTCTGGCGAATAAGATTTATAAGTTTAATTAAAAAATCACGCTGAAGAACGATTGCTCTTCAGCGTATTTTTTTAGTTTATCTTATTTATCGTAACATCGCCCGAAACGGTTTCAAAGGAATATACTCCGCTTCCGTCGCCGGATACATATTTTTTCCCGTTTTTCACAGTGCTGAAATCACAGCTGAACTCGCCCGAAACAGAGTCAAAGTTTGCCGTAAATCCGTCTCCGTCTGCTATATTCAATATGATATCGCCCGAGACTGATTCGATATCCACCTCCGACGGCATAACGCTGTCCGTCAATCTGATATTACCCGACACGGTATCACAATGTACCGTCGCCGAGCTTCCCTCGATGCTTACATTACCCGAGACTACATCGATATTTATGATATCAGAGCTCATCCCGGCACACTCCGAGCGCCCTGAAACACTCTCTATCCCGAGTTCCTTGCAGATAATTCCGTTCGCATCGATATCCGCCGACACGCTGTCTATTCTGAGCTTGCCTATCTCCGTGATACTCTTCGGTATATAGAGCACGAGGTCTTTATCTTTTATAGTATGGCCGAAAGAAAAGATAAACTTCCTCGGTTTACAATACTGTATCGTTAAGTTTCCGTCCTCATATTTCCAGCGCAGACGGTCCTCCTCCCGCTTGGTCTCACTCTCGGTACATGTTATGACGTCTCCGTCATACGCTACGACCTTTACACTGCCGCTGATCCAGTTTATTTCAATATCTCTCAGCGCTTCCGTATCTGCTATCTCAAACCCTCCTACGGTATAATCCTCGGGCGAATCATACATTGCGATACCGCTCCATCCGATAAAACCGAAATTCCCGTAATTGATCGCTGCGACAAGAAACACCGTCAGAAGTATCGCAACGAGCGACCATATGATTATTGCAGCAATTTTTGAAGTCTTCATTTTCTACCTCACTCTCTCAGCGAAAACGCCGCATCTATGATACTTGACACAGCACCGCCTATCAAAAATATTACCCACGTGACATACCATGCGCCGGTGGTGAAGCTGACGATAAAATATGCCGCAATGCATATCATCCAGAAAGCCGCCTGCACGCTTTTCTTGAGCATTCTCTTGCCCTCATTCTGCGGTTCTTTATTCTTCGCACTGTGCTCGGCATCCGTTTGTTCTTCATATTTTTTATACGCCGTAGAGCGATATATGATAAGCCCCGTTGCAATGGCGATCATAGCAAACATAAGCGACGGTGCGACAGTATCGTCACCCTCGAAAATAATACAAGGCACTACGCTGAGTATATACAGCGCAACAGCGATTGCGAGCATCACTGCACGCGGCTTATTACTACTATTTGTCACAGCTTCTTTCTTTTTCCCCTCGCCGAGCAGAGCGCTGATATCACCGATACCGGAGACCGCACTGTTAAATGCGTCGTCCTCGCTCATGCCGCCCGATACCATATCGTCGAATTTATCGAGGGAATTAAGCATTATCTCATTTTTCAAATCAGTTTGGTCGGGTGAATCCTTGAAAAGAAATTCAATATAATTCATCAGCTTTTGTCTCATTGTTTTCCTCCGTATACATAAGTGCGTCTATGATGCCCTTGGCATTCTGCCACTCGTGATATAATTTCATATAAAGCTCTTTGCCTTTATCTGTGATCGTATAATACTTTCTTCTCGCACCGACGCTCTCGTCTCCCCAATAGGAAGAGACGGCGCCCATGTCCTCTAATCGTTTGAAGGCGGTATATAATGTCGCCTCCTTTAATTCATATGCGCCTCCCGAGCCGGATAGGATCGTTTTATTGATATCGTATCCATAGCTGTCGTGACGCATCAAGATCGAAAGTATCAACGCATCCGTATGACCTCGTATCAGGTCCGCTGCGATTGACATGCCATACCTCCTTTCAACACATATATCATAACATATAGATACCTCGCCTGTCAAGGTATTTCTTATAAAATTTAACAAAAGGTATTTTACTTATCAATAAAAATATGGTATAATATTATAAAATCAATGAGGAGAGTCGAAAAATGAAAGACGGCATGAATGAAAACAATATGATAAACACACTTACTGATAAAATGCGTAAGTCCTGTACGATCGACCCTGCCCTTTACAAACAGTACGATGTAAAGCGAGGTCTGCGTGATATCAACGGTAAGGGCGTTGTCGCAGGGCTGACTGAAATATCAGAAATCAAACAAACAAAAATAGTCGACGGAAAGGAAGTCCCTGCCGCAGGGGAACTGTATTACCGCGGCATCAACGTACACGATATCATAAACGGCTTTATGTCTGACGGACGCCAGGGCTTTGAGGAAGTGATCTATCTCCTCCTCGCAGGCGAGCTGCCTACAAAAGACGAGCTCGATCGATTCCGTGCGCTTCTTGCGTCATACAGGAAGCTGCCAAAAAACTTCCTGCGTGACGTTATTATGAAAGCGCCGAGCGAAGATATGATGAATACTCTGACACGTAGTGTACTGACGCTCTTTTCATACGACCCGAACCCGAACGACATCTCAGCCGATAACGTTATGCGTCAGTGCTTACAGCTCATCGCCGTACTGCCTGAATTTGCCGTTTACGGATATCAGGCGCATATGTTCTATAATAATATCGAGTCGCTCGTCATTCACAAACCGGACGAAAAGCTGTCGACTGCGGAAAATATCCTGCATATGCTCCGCCCGGATTCGAACTATTCTTCTCTTGAGGCGAAGGTCCTCGATATGGCGTTGGTTTTACATGCCGAGCACGGCGGAGGAAATAACTCCTCTTTCACGACCCATGTCGTGACATCATCAGGAACAGACACTTACTCTGCTATTGCGGCGGCGCTGTGTTCTCTCAAAGGCCCCCGCCACGGCGGAGCCAACCTGAAAGTCACACGTATGTTTGACGATATGAGAGCACATATCAATGTAAACAGCGATACCGAAATAAAGCAATACTTAGCCGATCTCGTTGACGGAAAAGCATTTGACCGCTCGGGACTCATCTACGGCATAGGTCATGCGGTTTATTCCATTTCCGACCCGAGAGCAGTCATATTCCGTGATTTTGTTGGCAGTCTGGCAAAGGAAAAAGGCAAGGAAGCCGATTACGAGCTTGGCAAAAAAGTAGAAAAATTCGCACCCGAGATAATAGCGGAAAAGAAAAAGATATACAAGGGCGTCTCGGCAAATGTCGATTTTTACAGTGGCTTTGCCTATGATATGCTCGGCATACCGCGCGAGCTATACACGCCGATCTTCGCCATAGCGCGTATCGCAGGATGGAGCGCTCACCGATTAGAAGAGCTTGTCAACTCCGGCAAAATCATCCGTCCCGCTTACATAAGCATATGTGATAAGAGAGAATATACTCCTCTCGATGAAAGATAAATTGAAACAGGCTGTGAAAAACTTTTGTTTTTCACAGCCTGTTTTGTTTTTTTTACTTCTCTAAATTATTAAACGCACGCAACATTGTCGCCACCTCGGCGCGAGTGGCATTTCCCTTTGGCAAAAGGTAGCCGCGATTATCGCCTAATATAATTCGGTGGTAATTCGCCCACGACATATTCTTTACAGCGTAAGCGCTGATATTTGAATAATCAATTCTGTCTGATATATCGTTTGTATTTTCAACATCATATCCCTTGTATGCGGCATAACGATACAACATCGCCGCCGTCTGTTCCCGGGTTATGTTCGTATCGGGAGAAAATGTCGTTTTGCTCGTACCTGCTACGATATTTTTCGAATACGCCCACTTTACGGCGTCGGTGTACCATGTGCCGTCCTTAACATCAAAGAACACATTTTCGAGCCCCTCGACAGAAGGCTTATTATCAAGGCGATAAAGCACGGTCACGAGCATCGCACGGGTCATCGGAGCGTTCGGCGCAAAGGTATCCGGTGCAGTTCCTGCAAAAATTCCGTTGTGCAGGCAATACGCTATATTATCATACCCCCAAAAGGAATGCCCTACATCCTTCATCGCCGAAATGAGCGTGCTGACTCTTCCATCTTCATCGACATATAAGCCATAATTTTTCGTAACTGTCGTTTTTCCGGCAGTCAGAGTCGCTGTGAGCTTATGCACACCCTCGCTCAGATTCGAGATCGTATAATCATACGGATATGAATTACAAACATATGGTTCTGCGCCATCGAAAGCATAGCTCACCGAAAGTTCACACCCGGGATAATATGCAAATGCACTTATTTTTAGCCCGTCCGTTATCTCATTTACCTTTGAAAACTCGGTATAATATTTGTCAGAGCCGCCTATTGTCGCTTGCATAGACACATTCAAGCCGACTGTCCTTGTATATGCATCAAGGACATCCTCATTTTCCTTCAACTTATAATTATTACCGCCGAAGTTAGTATTGAAATAAAATACTGCCTTTACCTGAGGATATACGCGGTTTACATAAGTATAAAAATATGAAAGAGAGCTCACTGCGTGTTCGACAGTCTGCGTGCTTTTATTACTACTGTAGCAAAAACCGCATTCACTTATCATAATAGGCTTGCGCGAGCCATATTCCTCTACGATATCTTTAATTCTCATTATCTGATTTTCATAGAAGCCACGGCTGTACGCCGCGTCGGTCTGGCTTTCTATCGAACCGTTTGCAGCAGTCGAGATATTATTATACGACGACATACCTACCCAATCGACATATTCATCCCCGGGGTAAAAATCTGTCGGATCGCAATACCAGCCGGAAATATCATTCGGAGAATAAACCATTGCGACATTCGGCGCATTTTCATGCACGTAGTCTGCGATATATCGGAATGCCTTCTTGAAAGCTTCGGTGAATTTCTCAAATTTATCCGGCTCCCAATAATTATTCAGATCCTGCCAGCAGTTGACCTCAGCGCCGAATCTCAATAGAATTTTTTGATTCTGGGATGCGAGAAAATCGACATTGTTCTTCAGATACTCGAAATTTTTCGGGTCGACAACGTCGATTAAGTCCTCATAAGTCTCATTTTTCACATTCCATGCGATCTCGATCACGCTCTCTTCTTCGGGAAAGCGTTGCTGGTATTTCGATATCTGCTCTGTTAAATACTGAACATAAATTAACTGCGCGCTGCACTCCCCCGGATGGGTACTTATATCGCTCGAACCGAAATATGTGCCCTTTTCAGGCTCGTTTTTCGCGCCGTAATACGGATATTCGACAGGATCTGCCACCTCTGCATAAATCTCGAAAGCGCCGCCCGTATGAGTGATCATAGCATCGAGGCACTTCAGCTTATCGAAATACGGCGTGCCGTGCTTGTCGAGCCAGTCATAGCACTGATACGATTTTTTATAATACTCGCACGCCTCGGCAAACATGTTTTTTTTCAAATACGCAAGCGCCGCTTTTTCAAAAGGAGTGGCGAGCCTCGCATATTCGCTCTCCGTCGACGGCGAGCTGTATACTTTTTCGAGTCTCTTGACGCAGGAAATGATAGCATCAAGGTCGTTTTTCTCTATTGCCTTGATATAATCCGCCTGAACGTCCCAATAGGTCTCTGCATGGCACACCGCCGCCATAGAAAGCAGCATAACAAGCGCAAGTGTAATTGCAATAAATTTTTTCATAATATCCTCCTTATTCGATCACAACCGCCTGCTCTCCCATCTGATGAAAACGCTCCTCAAAAACCGACATATCATATGTAGTCGTTCCATAGATAGGATCTGCAAAAGTGACTGTATTTTCATTCATATCATATCCCGTGAGCAGTACACAGTGCTCCGGGTCTTTCCATCGGTACACGCCGTCATCATCGGACCATGTAATCAGGTTAACAGGCTGCGCCATCCTCAGCGTCACCCACACGATGACAGGCCTGCCGCAGGAAACATGATAATACAACTCCTGCGGTGCATAATGGGTAAGGTCTGCGACAGAATGCGTGCCGCCGTTGTCCTTAAGATAGCGTTTTGCCGTATCGACGATAACACCAGAATAACATCCATAACTCGAAAGCGATGCAGGATCGCCGATATTATACTTATAAAAGTTAGTATCACCGATCGGAAGGTATGTATTTTTTAACTCCAGCTTATTGATATCATATCCGACATGCTTCAGCGCCATGGTAAGGGACGTCACCTCGCACCCGTTCGGAAGTTCCGGATACTGTTTGATAAGCGAAACATCCACCGACGCCTTTCGAGGTATGGCTGAATACTTATCGGAAACGACGATCGTACCACGAGTAACAAGAGTGTCAAAATAATATCCCTCGTATTCCGAGTCAAGATCATAACTCACACTGATGCCGATGCCCATCTCCTCGTTTTCATCACGGGGTATCTTTTCCTCGTGGGTATACAAAAGGACGGGAGATGCGCTCTCGGGGTAGTCGTCAAAACTCTCCACGGCGAAATAGTATTCACGTCCGTTTACAGTCAGCTTATTTGACGTAGTCTCCTTATTTGAGAAAGCACCGCTGTACCTGAGACTGACCCTGACCCTGAGACGAACACTGCGCTCGTCGCTTAACTGCTCGCACGTCCACTCGGTGACGAGCGCCAGGCTCGTGCCGGTATCGGTCGTGAAGATTCCGCTCGAGCCATAGTCCGAGTTTACGGTAGGCTTCTCGCCGAATTCGGGCGAATAGGTCGGCGCAGTATCGGCATCGCACAGCACACTGCTTGCGCAGGAACAAAGAGAAAGCACCAATATGACCGATATATACAATAAAAAATACTTTCTTTTTCTCAAAATCACTCTTTTTTTACGGTTTATAGTAATATAATATAATATTTCTCTTTATTTATCAAGAGTTTCGTGTTAAAATATTAAAGTAAAAATAATACAAATGCGGATAATTTTTAGGGGTTACAAAAACACCGTATTCGTTATATAATGATTATGAGAATATTTGTTATACACGGGTGGAAAAATGGAACTTCTGAGGATCAACGATAAAAAGCTGAAAGTCACGCTGACAGAGACGGATATGCGTGACTATAATTTAAATACCGATAATATAGATTATGACTGCGACTCAACAAAGCAAGCCTTCCGGGATATATTAAGCGTGGCAAAAAACCGCACGGGGTTTGACACCGAGGACAGTAAAATATTTGTGCAGATATATCCGGCACGTGATGGCGGCTGCGAGATGTTCGTCACCAAGCTCACAGACGAAGTAAAAAACGAAATACACGATTTTACTGCAGTCTATCATTTTCCGAGCCTCGATCCCCTCTGCCGTGCATGCGCCCTGCTCGCAAACTACGGATTCAAGGATAGAAGTGCGCTTTACGGAAGCAAAAGCGGATTTTATCTTGCGATCAGTGAGGACTATAAGCAAAATAACAATACATATTCTGTGAATGAAAGGAGAAATTGCGTCCCGAACTATCCCTTGCTCGCTGAATACGGCAAACGGCTGAACGCCGAAAAAGTACTTCCATTATTAAAAGAACGATACAAGGAAATATGCGCCGAGGGAGCGGTCGAACGCATGTCAAAGCTGAATTGAACCTCAAAGAAGTAGAAAAAATGTGCGGCATGTGCAATATGTGCCCACTCGGAAAAACAAAAACAAATACCGTCTTCGGAACAGGCAACCCGAACGCCACGCTGATGTTCGTGGGAGAAGCGCCCGGCGCACAGGAGGATGAACAGGGCGTGCCCTTTGTCGGTGCGGCAGGTCAGCTCTTCGATAAATATTTAGATGCCGTCGGCATAAAGCGTGAGGAGGTATATATCGCAAATATGCTGAAATGCCGCCCTCCGCATAACCGTGATCCTCTGCCGGAAGAAAAGGACGCATGCTTTCCCTACTTAAAAGAACAAATACGCATCATCAAGCCGAAGATGATCGTTTGCCTCGGCAGAATAGCGGCAATGAAGCTGATCAAAGAGGATTTCAAAATAACCAAAGAGCACGGCATATGGACGATCAAGGGCGATTTTCTCATGAGTGCGGTATACCACCCCTCCCTCCTTTTGCGTGACTCCTCAAAGCGTGAGGAAATGCTGAAAGACATGATCGGCGTGCGTGACAGGCTCTTCAAAATCGAGGGCAGAGACACAAACTGAAAAGTAAAACAGATGCTGTTAACTAAGCATCTGTTTTTTCATCATTTCCATCAATGTGCAGATATCGGATGTAAAATCATACTCCGTGCCCTTATCACGCAGATACTGTATCTCTGTTTCAGCTTTGAAATACATTCTGATGCTGAAATGTCCGTCGTCGCTTATATCGTACTCACATAGGTAATCGCAGGTCTCCATCGCCGCATCGAGCGAGACGAGCCCGATCGCATATTCAGGGATATACTCGATCAGGCGTAAAATATCTCTTTCGTTCTCGCACACAAAAGGAATCTGATCCGTCACGCCGTTTATCTGAGCGCATAAATACCCGTTTGCATAGCTGAATGTGATGACAAGATCCTGATACCTTACAAGTGACAGTACTGCCGTGCATATTTGCGTGAGAATGATCGTCGCATTGCGGACGTTGACAAGCTCCGTAATATGCTCATACGGCGCTCTCACACGAACCCGCGCGCCGAAGCGGGGATAAAACACCGTACACGCACGGGAAAAGCTGTCGATAAACCGATCAATTGCGTACAAGCGCATAGGTACATCTTCTTTTTGAAAAACGATCGCATATTGGTCGTATATCATTTTGCGCACACGCCACAGTTTAGCCGTATCGCCCTTTGATACCGCAAGCGACGATATCTCGCTTTCGAGAGCGAGCATCCTCTCACACGACACCGCAATTGCATTTTCCGCAAAATGGAATACCTCGCCCTCAAAGTCGAATTGTGCAAATCCCGGGAATATCGCCCAGATCTCTCCGTCTTTTTCACAGCAAAATCCCTTGTATTTGCCGTAAAACGCCCGTGAGCCGAATACCCTGAGCCGCTTGCACGATGCGGCGTCAGTCAGATTTTTCTTTGCCGACGGATTTTTCTCTGTCACCCGTCCGTCGGCGGTGCAATGCACAACGGGTGTTTTGCAATATTTAAAATCCGTGATTTTCATAGCTCGATTATACTATATTTTTGCGATTTTGTACAGTACATCAAGGAATTATTGACCTATGGATTTTATCAGACCCTTTCGGAATAGTTTTTATCCTTGTAATATCAAAAAGCTGTCGGTAAATCTCTGACAGCTCTTTGAAAATTTATATGGTTTTCTCTTCGTTATAATACTGCGCTTGTGCCTGCCAGAGTGCATAGTAAAGTCCGTTTTCATCAGCGCAGAGTTCATCATGCGTTCCGCAGGAAGCAAGTTGCCCTTGATCAAAAACTGCGACTCGATCGCAGAAGCGACAGGAGGAGAGCCGATGGCTGATAAAAATCGCCGACTTATCTCCGGTCATTGCATGAAATCGGGTATAAATATCGTATTCTGCAACGGGATCAAGTGCTGCCGTGGGTTCGTCGAGAATGACGAACGGTGCGTCACGGTAGAGGGCACGGGCGATGGCGACCTTCTGCGCCTCGCCACCGGACAGCGTGACTCCGTTATCGGACAGATCCTTATATAAATAGGTGTTTATGCCGTCGGGCATGGTGGAAACCCGTTCGCTCATTCCTGCATTGTCAAGACATTGCTGCACCCGTTCGGTGTCATAATCGCTTGCAGCGGCAACATTTTCGCCCAAGGGCAGGGATAAGAGTTTGCAGTCCTGAAATACTACGGCGAAAAAGGAAAGGTAAGCCTGATAGTCATACTCACGGATATCAATCCCGTTTAAGAGGATCGCTCCCTCGGTCGGGTCATACAAACGGCAGAGTAATTTGATCAGCGTTGTTTTTCCCGATCCGTTTTTTCCAACCAACGCTAACTTTTCACCCGGACGGATGGTGAGGTTGACATGGCGCAGAGACCAACGATCACTGCCCGGATAGCAAAAGCCGACATCTTTGAGCTCGAGTGTGTATTTCTCATGCGAATCGGGCAGAGAGCGGTCACCGCTGTCCATCGTGTTCGGCAGATCAAGAAATTCAAAAATACTCTCCAAAAACGGCGCTGAATTTCGCATTTCGCCGAACTGACCGATGATATCGGAAACACATCCGGAAAGAGAGGTCAGCGCTCCGATATATTGAGTTACATCGCCTACGCCGAATGCTCCCGCCCAGCTTTTCAGACATACCAGCAGATACGCACCGCCTACAAAAGTATGGGCACAGGCAACGCTTAGCATATCAAAAATTGTAATCGGACCCCGTGCATAGCGCTTCATCAATTTATTTGCACCCCAAGGGTTGTTGTTTGCGTGGTAGTGTTGTGTTATCTTATCCTGTTCGTAAATGCGGATATCTGCCGCACGGGAGATGTCACGTGGAAAAATATAAGAATAATGACGGTAGATGGATGACGCCTGCTTTGTCTGATCGGCAAATTTGTTCCAATAAAAATTTGCTTTATTCCCAAAGACGGGTGAAAGCAGTGTGATCGCAAGCATAGCGCATATGACCGCAATCAAGCACAGAGGATGATTCAGAATGGTTAAGACACCTGCATCCTGCGGTACATGCGCTGTGAAAAGCCCCAGGCAAAGCGCTGCCACTCCCCCGATTCCGGAAAGAGAAGCAATCGGCGCAGTCAGTTTTCCTGCTGCCGACTCGATTGTATGCCCCATACTCTCATATTGTCTGATACGTGCATATAGCTCACGGGTGGACGGTGCGTCTGCACACGTAAAGTCCATGGTCAACAGCTTATCCGCATATAGCTTTTGTGAATAAAATTTCATTGGGGCATAAAGATAAGTTGAGAGACGCGAAATGCCGAGGTTGATTATGCTGATACCGAAGGTTGAGAGGATGGTAGCGAGCACCAGGAATGTAAGGCGCTTCGGATCCCGTGCACCTGCCAACTCATCTACGATACGTGCGGCAAGCCAGATACCGACATACGGCGATACTCCGGTAAAGATGGCTGAGAACAGGTCGCAGATAAGCATCGCAATATGACCGCAGTACCAGAGTTTTACCGCACGCAGGTGAAGCGCTATCGCCGTTATAAAAGAAACCTTGCGTTCCATTTTTTTATCGCTCATCGCCTGTTCCCTCCGTTTTTCCTTTTTTATAATATTTTGCCTGTAATTCAAACATATGTGCATACCTACCGTCTGCGGCAAGCAGTTGTGCATGGGTACCGTTTTCCGTAATTCCTCCGTCGCTGATATAAATAACACGGTCACAAAAACGGGTAGAGGCAAGGCGATGAGATATATAAAGAGTTGTTTTGTCTGCGGTTAAGGCGTGATAACTTTCATAGATCTCACTTTCCGCAATCGGATCAAGCGCCGCCGTAGGCTCGTCAAGGATAAGGAAAGGCGTATCGCGATAGAGAGCACGCGCCAGCATCAGTCGCTGAGTCTGTCCTCCGGATAACTCGATTCCGTCCTCGTAGATCGCTTTCCCGAGATGGGTCGCAAATCCTGCGGGCAGTTTATCTATCATTGCTGTCAGACCTGCACGCTCGGCGCACTCCTCAATGCGCTCCATATCAGGTGTGAAAATATCCTGCGCAATATTTTCGGCAATCGTTGCATCGAGGACGGAGAAGTTTTGAAAAACAGAAGAAAAGAGTTTGTAATATTCACGGCGGTCATATGCTTTTATATCTACTCCGTCAAGCAGTACCGCTCCCTCACTCGGATCATAAAGGCCGCAGATCAGGTTGACGAGGGTGGTCTTGCCCGCGCCGTTTTCGCCGACAATAGCAAGATGCTCACCCGAATGCAGGGTCAGGTTAATGCCGTGTAGCGTGTCAGATTCTGCTCCCGGATAGCGGAAACTGACATCGCGCAGCGTGATCTCATGACCGTTTGCTTCTGCCTGAGGGATCTTTTCCCCTTGCTCAAATACAAACGGTTCCGGTAAATCGAGAAATTCCCTGATTGCCGAGATGCCGATGCTTTGTTCGTGCAGAGAAGTAAAGCCGCTGATAAAGGCATTGATCCAGTTGATAAAATCGCTGATCGCGTTAAAATATAAGAGAAATTCCGATGCAGACCAGCCGTTTTTCAGGGTGATGTAGAGCAGATAAGCATATGAAACACCGTTGCGCAGGAAAAACATAAATGCGTCGAGTGCTTGCAGCGCAATTGCACGTGTGTTTTCACGCATGGTGAGCGTGCGGCAGAGCCCGACGGTGCGATCGTAGATGCCGATCAGCCAGTCCTGCATGGCAAACAGGCGAATATCCTTTGCGTAGGCGTTGTTCTGCGCGCGCTCTAATACATGATTCAGCGTTGCGTCGTATCGTGATCGTTCTTCATTCAGCGAGTACCGCCATTCGTTCAGGCGTTTTGTGTAATAGGCGCAAATAAGCACAGTCACGATTGAAAAAAGGATCAAACCGATGTTCAGCGTGCCGAGCACAAAGATATAGGCGATAAAGCCAAGCAGGTTGGTAACACTCACGCCCAACTTCCACCAATAAACGCTGTAACAGTAGATCGACCGCTCGGCGGTGTGCATCTTGTTGAGAAATCCTTGGTCTGACAGATTGGCGAAAGAGGTACGCTCGATCTTGTCGACCACTTGTACGCGGATCACATGGCAGAGTGTTTCGCGACCGTAGCCTACGCGGTTGGATACAAAGGAATAAAGACAGCGCAGAAAAACTGTCATTACAGCAAAAAATGCGATCGTTTTCAGCAACACGGAAAGAGAAGCACCCTCTTCGATGCGCGCAAGGATAGAGGGTGCGATGTAGATGCTGGTCAGGCGCATGAGCACCGTCAGAACGGGAGGGATCAGACAGGTTGCGATGACGCCCCATTGGTATTTGATTGCGAGCGCAAAGATGTGAGCGGTGTTTTGCCGCAGATTATATTTTGGACGTCCTTTTTTTGCTTTCTTTTCCATTTGCAGTTCTCCTTTTGTGGTGTTACATATATATAGTCGCTGTTCGGCAAAAAGGTTAGCACAAATTGCGAATATTTAGATCATTTTTAGTATAACATACAGGAAATCGCCTGTCAAACACTTTTATTGTTTATGCGGAGTTCATCTTTGGGGAAAGATGTGTTGCGGCATTTATCATTTTGTCCCGAGATATCGGCGTACTTTCTTTTATAATATTGTACATAGTTATGTTTCCCTTTATTTCCTTATTGATATATTTGTAACAAATTTAAGAAAAATTCTTCAAAAGCCTTGTATTAATTTCCGCTTTGAGGTAAAATATATAAGGTAAAATAAAATATTAATATAAATGGAGGAACTTTACATGTCAGTAAAAGTTGCTATTAACGGCTTCGGCCGTATCGGACGCCTTGCGTTCAGACAGATGTTCGGCGCTGAGGGTTATGACGTAGTTGCGATCAACGACCTCACAAGCCCCAAGATGCTCGCTCATCTTCTCAAGTATGACACAGCTCAGGGCAGCTATGTTGCACAGGGCCACACAGTCACCTATAACGAGGGTGAAGGCGAGGATAACTACATCGTAGTTGACGGCAAGAAGATCGTTATCTACAAGATGCCCAACGCCGCTGATCTCCCCTGGGGCAAGATCGGTGTTGACGTTGTTCTCGAGTGCACAGGCTTCTACACCTCAAAGGCTAAGAGCCAGGCTCACATCGACGCCGGCGCTAAGAAAGTTGTTATTTCTGCTCCCGCAGGCAACGACCTTCCCACAGTTGTTTACAGCGTAAATGAAAATACCCTTACAAAGGAAGACACCATTATTTCCGCAGCTTCCTGCACAACAAACTGCCTCGCTCCTA
>CAYOFP010000016.1:0-49373 GCA_964403505.1 uncultured Lachnospiraceae bacterium | reverse complement strand
GTGAATTTTGCGCGCAGCGCAAAAGAGGGAGAACCCTCGCCGGGGGTTCTCCCTTGGTTTGTTTGCGTGTGGATTTATGTGTGTGGGAAACTTTTTGGGCAAAAAGTTTCCCACACACCCATTTCAAAAACCTCTTTTGGGGAAGGTTATTGCCGACAGAGATAAAACGGTATCGTGATGATACCGTTTTATCTCTGTCGTATATAAATTTCCCGATCAAAAGTTTTTGTGGGGTCCGGGGCACTTTTTAAAAAAAGTGCCCTGATATCAATTAAAAAATATCAACTACTATGGTGTCTCCTGTTTCGGGGTCTGTGTAGAATGTCGGCTCGGTGTCGTCATTGCTGTTGCCGGTGTCTCCGTTATTCGGGCTGTCGGTCGTGCCGGGGCCTTTGTTGTTGCCGCTTCCACTTGCGCCAACGTTTTCAGTGTTGGCGGGACCGCTTGCGTCAGAGCCTTCAGTATTAGAGGAGCCGCTCGACTGAGTGTTGCCTTCGGTCGGAGTGTCAGATGTTTTGCCGGTCGGATCTTCCTCGGGTTTGTAGCTATCCGGTTTTTTTTCAATATAAGTGGTGCTGTCATCCGGTTTTGATTCAATGATCTCCTTTATCGCCTCGGGCAGGACGGTCAGAGCCTCGCCGTTCGGGTCGCAATAGATTATCTCGTAAGTTTCGGAATCTGCAAGCTCGATGTCTGCCGGCTTGTCCGAGAGCTCCTCGGGCGAACGTGTTGTATTTTTCTGTATTTTAAAGAAATATCCGTCTGCCGCCATGAGATCGCCTGCGGAAGCAATGGTGCCGTCTTCTGAGAATGTGAAGAATTCGTCGTTAAAATCCGTCTCGAGCGCTTCGCGGAGATTTTTGGCGTGGGTCGGCTGCATACCGCCCGTCTGCCATATATCGCCGTTTTCTTGTAAGTCGGGATAGAATATGGCACATATGATCGAGGGCTCGTCCGACGGAGCGTCAGAGTCCGGCGTTTTTCCCCATTTGGTCGGGTTCATACTGCCGAATACAAATCCAAGAATTATATAAATAACGATAAGTAAGCCTGCGATGCCGATGCCTATGGTTGTAAATAATAAAGGCTTATTTTTGAAAAATTTGCTATTTTTGTTGTTTTCTTTGTTTTTCATGACATACCTCCGTAAGCAGACGGCGGAGTTCGACTTTCGTCTGCTTAACAAGTATATCATGATTTATATCAAAAATCAACCACCGTTTTTTATCATATCCGCAAAGACGGTGGCGAAGATCTCGGCAGATGCCTTTGCCTCGCTCAGCGTGTTTGCGCATGAACCCACCTCGAGCAGGAGAAAGCCGGGGCTGTGCTGTTCATTGAAGCTCGCCGAGCGTATATTGATCGGTCGAACGAGCTCTTCGTTATATTCAATGAGCCTTTTTTGCAGGCGGGTGGCTACCGTGAGATTCTTTTT
Source organism: uncultured Lachnospiraceae bacterium (assembly GCA_964403505.1). Classification (GTDB taxonomy): domain Bacteria; phylum Bacillota; class Clostridia; order Oscillospirales; family CAG-272; genus CAKSEI01. The sequence goes on along the minus strand of CAYOFP010000016.1, from coordinate 47,938 downwards.
CCATTCGGGGTGGTCGGCGCCTGCCTCATTCGTGCCGACGACGAGCATCAGCTGGGCGAGCGACGTGCCCTCACCCTCGGTTACGGGCTTGGCCATGGCGTTATCGGACAGTGCAATGGCATCTCTGTGCACATCAAGTATGTATTTGATGCCGGGGTATTTCTCTAAATACTTGCGTACACTCTCTTCCGACAGGGAATACGCCTTGTTGTATGAGTCTTTATCGTGCATGGTCGTACACTGCACCGCATTGACGCCGTTTTTTGCGAGGGCTTCGACGATGACTTTGCCGACTGCGAGCATATTTTGTTCGGGGTCGTCGCTACGCGTGGCGCTCACCGTTTTTTCATTCTCTTTTGCATAGCACTCGGTTGCATGGGTATGTACCACCAGCACGCTCACCTCGTCGGTTGTTTTACCGATAGGGTAGTCCCCTTCGAGAAGAGATGCGGTGTCGAACGTGTATTTTGTCTCGTTCTTATATAATATATTGCCGCTGCCGTCCGCCTGCGAGATATTGACGGGCACGATCTCGTATCCATCGTCTGTATTCTCTGTTTCTTCGGTTTTCTCCGTCGGGGGAGTCTCTATCTGTCCGAACATTATTTGCGGGATCTCCTTGTGCGGCACGTCATGGGAGAGTGCAGCAAAAAATGCCTCCTGCGAGATATGCGGCGCAACGCTTGTCCCGATCGATGCTACTGCCACGGCGATAAAGACCGCCGACATCGCACAACGTAAGAAAATATTTACTTTTGAGTTTTCCAGCTTCTTTCACCTCTTAGTAAATTATACGGGGGAAGCGGCGCTTTTATTCCGAAAAAAAGATACCGTTGAGCGCCTCGGATATCACATCTGACATGGCGCTTATCATGATATCGCTTTCGTTGATCGAGACAAAAAAGCTCTTTCCCGTGTTGAGGACTTTTGTGAGCGCTGCATCAGGCTCTTTTCCTGCCTCGTGCAGAGCGTCGTATACTAAGGTTGCGCTGGAGACGACCGTGGGAACGCCGATGGATATCACGGGAACGCCCATGGTATCAATCGATATCTCCTTCCTTTTCTGCCCGATGCCGCTGCCGGGGCTGATTCCCGCGTCGCTTAGCTGAACGGTCGTAGCCAGCCGTTCGACATCCCGTGCCGCCAAAGCATCGAGCGCAATGATGAGCGAGGGTTTTACGGTGTTTACGACACCCTTTATGAACTCAGCCGTCTCGATACCCGTCTGTCCTACCACGCCTGTGCTGACTGCGCTGATATCGTATGCGCAGGTCTCGGAAAAAAGCGCAGGGTTATCTTCTTTTATATGCCGTGTGACGGTGATCTTATCTGCCGTGACGGGACCGAGGGCGTCCGGGGTGATCAGGCGGTTGCCGAGTCCGCATATCAGTATCCGCTCGGGGTCTTTGCATACCGAGTGTATCATATCGTTGATATTTTGCCCGATGAGTTTTGCTGCCTGTGTCAGACTCTCGTGCGGTTCTTCCCACAGGCGCCCGACGGATATGGTGATATATGTCCCTATTTTGCGTGAGAGCAGTTTTGCGCCCTCGTCGCTTGTGATGCGCAGCTCGGTCACGGTAGAGCCGGCCGCATCGTACTCGCAGCAGCTTACGCCGTGCATATCGGTCCGCGAGAGCTGTTTATAACTCTCAAGTGCCAGATCGGTATAAATGTAACTATTGTTATTCTCCATTAATGTCATCTCCTGCCATATAAAGCATTGCCTTTTTGAAAAAAATTATGCAATTTGCAAAAAAAGAATCGCTCTGTTTTGTGCAATAAAATGAATTCTGTAAACTATTTTCGATTTGGGATAGACTTTACTTGCTAAAAATTTGCGATGGTGGTATAATATAATATACTTATCGGCGTGAGATCTCATCACGCCGGAAGAACTGCGTGATAATACCGGAGGATTCAATAATTATGAAAAAAGCAGTATCGTTATTTTTAGTTATCACTATGCTTGCCGCCGCCCTTTGCGGCTGTTCCGGCAGCTCTGGTGACAAGGGTGCCGAGATTCCTGTCTATATCAGTGATCAGGTGTTGAATTTCGACCCTGCATACGCCTATACCGACGATGCGGCGGTGAAGATCATGCCGCTGATATATGAGGGTCTTACAAGGATAGATTCCGACGGTAAGGTTAAAAATGCCATACTTGACTCCTATACATACAAGCAGCAGGAGGATGGCACATACATGCTCGAATGTACGCTGAAAACCACCTGCTGGAGCGACGGTACGACCGTCTCGGCGGACGATTTCGTCTACGCCATTAAGCGTATCATGGATCCCGAGTTTTCAAGCGAGGCGTGCTGCCTGCTTTATCAGCTCAGAAATGCTGCCGCCGTCAAAAGCGGAGATGCATCCATAGACGATCTCGGCGTCCGTGCGGCTGACGCATCCATCCTTCAGTTTATTTTTGATGAGGATATCGATGTGGATGTATTCCTCGAGACTATGGCGAGTCCTGCGCTCTATCCGCTCAGAGAGAGAGTTGTCACAACAGTTGAAAACTGGAGCTCGACTACCCAGCTGCTTGTGACGAACGGCCCGTTCTATGTCAAGAAGGCAAAGGAAGGCAAGTCACTTACGCTCGAGCGCTCGCAGTATTATTACCGCGATATAAACAAGGATAAATTGGATAAATACGTTACTCCCTACCGCCTTGTTATCAACTTCCGTGCAGATAAGGACCTTTATGCTGAGGATGAGAACATCACTTCAAATGAGCTCGCACAGGTTGCTATGCTCGCAGCTGAGGAAAAATACAACAGCATCGTTTACAATTCGGATATCGCGCTCGAGAAGCGCAGCGAGACGGATACGACTTCCGTCGATATGCTCACACAGCATGTATACTATTTCAATACCGATAACGAGCTTTTTGCAAAACCCGAGGTAAGGAAGGCACTTTCCCTCGCGATCGACAGAAATGCCATAGTGGATATCGTGAAATATGCGGCGGCATCCGAGGGTATGATCCCCTCCGGCATCTATGCGGACAGCAACCGTAAGACGGATTACCGCGAGAAGTACGGCTCGCTGATCTCGGCGTCAGCCGATCTCGACACGGCAAGATCCATGCTCAAGAGTGCAAAAGTAACTAAGGGAAGTTTCAGCATCAAGTGCAAGAACAGCGCGGTGGAAAAGGCGATCGCCGAGTATGTCGCAGACGTCTGGGGCGACCTCGGATTCAAGGTGAGCGTAAAGACTATGGGTTATAAGACTCTGTCGGCATCCGAGGAAACGCAGTGGTATGAACTGTACTCAGACCGCCTCGCAGATGCGTTAAGAGACAAGGATTTTGATGTAATAGCAATAGACTACACGCCGAAGAGCACATATGCGTGGGCGAGTCTTGCACAGTTTGCAAGCGGCTACACAGGCGCAAAAATAAGCCTCAAGGAGATTACCGAAAACGCAGACTACTCTCCTGACCTGAGACATATCACAGGTTGGCAGAACGATAGCTATGATAAGCTCATCGCAGAGGCAGCGTCCGAATCTGATATGTCGGCAAAGAGCGACAAGCTCGCAGAGGCCGAGAAGATACTGATGGAGGAAATGCCCGTTATGCCTCTGATCACATACAAGAATGCGTATGCAAAGACGGGCGCTCTCAAGGGACTTTCCGAGGATTATTACGGAGCAGTCATCTTTACGAAGGCGAAGCTCTCGAAATATGGCGATTATGTCGCTCCGGAGACAGAAGCGGCAGAGGGCGCGCAGTAAAAGCAAGAGATATCCGGCGGTCCGGCAACAACGGACCGCCTTATTTCAAGAGAGGATGAAACAGGCGCCAAATGGCAACCTTACAGGATAAAAGCGACGTTAAGATATTCATACTTTATATACTGCGGAATGTGGGATACCCCATAGAATATGCCTCGATCATAGATCTCGTTCTCGGGGACGGGACGGTCAGATATATCGATTTCGCCGAGTGCTTCTCCGAGCTTGTCGAGACGGAAAATGTCGCCCGGCTCTCGGGTTCAGATGAGCCGGACATAAAGACGGACGAGCTTTTTGCGATAACCGAGCAGGGAGTGCGGGTCTCTGACGCCCTTTCGAGCGAGATTTCTACCTACATCCGTGATGTCAGCCTGCACCGCACGGTGCAGTATCTGTCATTCAAGCGAGACGGTACGAAGGCGAAATGCGATGTCAAACCACTTTATGACGGGCGAAGCAGAGTGAAGTATACCTTTGAGAAAAAGGGAGAGATGTTGCTCTCGGTCGACATGCTCGCAGATAATGAGAAACAGACTGAGATGGCACGTCGGACGTTAGACAGAGACCCCGAGCGGGTATATAGGGGCATCGTTGCCTTGATGACAGGGGATGCCGACTTCTTACTGTGACAAAGTATGTTCATCCTCGATAGGATGAGCAGTGAAGAGATAAAAGTGAAAAGAAATTGATGAAGATTTGACCTTGTCAAATTTTTTCGATTCTTTTCACTTTTCTCTTTTCACTCTTCTCCCGGGTCGCAGACCCGTATTTTTTTGGTAGAAATTATCAAAAAATCAACTCGGTTTTTGTGCAAATGTCATATATGCACAAAAAATATATTGATAAATTTTACTTTTTTATTGACATTTAACAAAATAAGTAGTATACTATATGACGTAAAGATATAGCGCATGAAAAATAGTATAAACGAAAGAATCAAACAGGCCAAAAACGGCAGTTCGACCGCAACAGAAGAGCTTTTGCAAGAATACAGACCGATGATCGATTCGGCACTTTCTGCATTTTTACCTTCTCTTACGGGATACGGTTACACAGATGAGGATCTGAGGCAGGATGCTGCGCTCGCATTTGTTCGTGCAGTGCAGACTTATGACGCAGACAAGGGCGTGACATTCGGCGCATATGCAAAGAAGTGCGTGAGAAACTGTATGATATCTGTATATCGGAAGCAAAAACGCAGAGTGCGTATTTCGGAGAGAGTAAAGGATGTGGCGGACGAGCCGCACACTCAGCTTTCCGTGCCCGATGATTTTGATGACAGGCTCACGGATTTTGAGCATGAGGTCTATACTCTTTATATGGACGCATACAAGCCGCGCGAAATAGCGAATATCCTTAAGCGTGATGCGAAAAGCGTGTACAATGCCCTTTGCCGTATCAGGCAGAAGGCGAAAAACAGTTAAAAATGCCCCGGCGCATGAGCAAGCATTATAAGATAAAAGCGGAAGCGGAATTTATACTGCCGCTTACGTTCTGAGGCAAAAAAATATCAACTAAGAGAGGAAACAAAATGTTCGAAGACAAGACATTAGTATGCGTTGACTGCGGCAATGAATTCGTATTCACTGCCGGGGAACAGGAATTCTATGCTGAGAAAGAGTATCAGAACGAGCCTAAAAGATGCAAGGAATGCCGCATTGCAAGAAAGAATGCAGGCAGACAGCCGAGAGAATTCTTTGTCGGTGTATGCTCTAAGTGCGGCAGCGAGGCAAAGGTACCTTTTAAGCCCACGGACGACCGACCCATATACTGCAGCGCTTGCTTTGAAGAGATCAGGAATCAGAGAGGTTAAGATCTAAACAAAGGCAAATGAGATGGCGATTTTTCCGTCAAAAAGCGGAAAGGTCGCCGTTTTGTTGTTTTCCTGTCATACGATAAATAAAAAAATTTATTGTAAAATAAATATATGTATGATACAATATATCTGAATAAATAGATTCCGGAGGAAAAAATGAAAAAAAGAATCATCGCATTGTTATGCACAGTGGCGCTTGTCTTCTCGCTTGCACCGACGGCGTTTGCCTCTGTGTATTCGCAGATCAAGGTGCCTGCGGGTTATACACCGATCTATACCCGCGCAGACCTTGTCAATGTCAAAAACAATCTGTCGGGAAAGTACATACTCATGAACGATATCGCTCTCGGCGGTACATATTACGGCGCGTGGGTTCCCATCGGGACGAGCGGAAAAGCCTTTACCGGCGTCTTTGACGGCAATAATCATGTTGTACGCGGACTTTATATCAATACCACAGCGAGTTATCAGGGTCTTTTCGGCTTTAACTGCGGCGTGATAAAGAACTTGACGGTGCAGGGTTCCGTCTCGGGCGGAGAGTACGTCGGCGGTATCTGCGGCGCATCGTATAAAAATTCAAACGCTAAGGAATCTGTCGAGCTCTCGGGCCTGAGAAATGAATGTAATGTCACAGGCACGGGAAAATATGTCGGTGGTATCTGCGGCTGCGCAAAGGTCGTTACCGAGAGCGGCACGGTCGAAAGTAACGTGACGAACTGCACAAACTCAGGCAAGATCAAGGGTTATTCAAAGTATGTCGGCGGTATCTGCGGCGCAAACATATCCTATGTCAGCTCAACCTCCCCAAAGAGCGCATCGGCGACTGCCAATATCACAAATTGCGCAAATGTCGGCGAGGTCAGCGGCGAGATGGTCGTCGGCGGCGTGTGCGGCACGAATCAGGCTCAGACAGTCCGCTCAAATTCTAAGGCAAAGGCATATGCGAAACTGTCCCTTTGCTCTAATACAGGCTCGGTTACGGCAAGTGACTCTGCCTGCGGCGGCGTATGTGCGGTCAACGACGCTACTACCTACAATATCGCAGAGGCGACGGTCGATTCCTGCTTCAATTCGGGCGCAGTCACGAGCTCGGGCGTAGATGCGGGCGGTGTCGTTTCAAGAAACCAGTCCGAGACCATGACGACAGCCGCCTCGGCAAAGTGTACTGTATCAAATGTATATAATCTCGGAACGGTGCGTGCGAGTAAATATGTCGGCGGACTTGTCGCTTATAACTGTGCCAATTCTGAATACGGCACATGCTATGCCACGGTGACAAAGGGTTATTCGGCAGGCACGCTTTCCTCGGCGAGCAGTGTGGGCGGAGCGGTCGGATATACATATACCGGCGCAAACGTTTCATACTCATCGGGTCTTTCCAAAGTGAGCAAGACCGTGTGCAATAACTGCTACTATCTCTCGGGCACTGCCTCAAAGGGCATCGGACACGGGACCGGTACGGCAAACGCACTTTCTTCGTCCGACCTGAAGGCGGCGTATACCTCCCTCGGCACGTCCATTTGGAAAAAAGGATCGGGATATCCCGAGATAAACGGCGTGCGCGTGACGAATACATACCCTGCTATCAGCGGAAATGTCACCATAAATGGCGAACTGCGCATCGGCCGTTCCCTTACGCCGAATGTGAAGGATGTTTACCCTCAGGATGTGACATACAAAGTAATATGGTATAGGGACGGAAGCGAGATCTATACTGGATCGCCGTATGTGATGAGCGAGAGCGACTACGGCCATGAGATATATTGCGTCCTTTGGGCGAGCGGACGCTTTAACGGGTCTCTGCGTTCGGCGTCGGTAAAGCCTCAGAAGCTCAAGATCGACGGAAAGGTGACGATCTCCGGCACTGTCGAGTATGACAGGACGGTGAGTGCGCAGCTTACGAACAAAAAACTGAGCGTAGATTACGAATGGAAGTGCGGCGGAGAGACGGTAAGCAGTAAAGAGACGTGTTATCTGAATAAGAATATGATAGGCAAGACCCTGACCCTGACCGTCACGGGGCGCGGTGACTACACCGGCAGTATGTCGGTCAGCGCTGTTGTCCAAAAGCATACCGTCAGCGGAAAAATAGATATTAAATGCGATAATACCAAGTACGGAAGCACCGTCGAGATGGACATAAGCCGCATCGAGGGTATAAATAAAAATAATTATAAATATGATCTCAAATGGATGTGCGGTGGCAAACTTTACAAGAGCGGATCGACGTTCATACTTCCCGAGGACATGATCGGCAGCAGTTTTCAGCCAGTATTTGTAATAAGAGATGAAGATGAGTGTTATCGCGGCACTATCAAGGGCGAAACGGTCACCTGCTCGTCGTGGTCGAATCCGTTTATCGACGTAAAGACGAACGCATGGTATGAGACATCTGTCAGATACGCATATGAGAGCGGACTTTTCTCAGGCGTGACGCCGCATACATTTGAGCCGAATACGAAGATGACGCGTGCAATGTTCGTTTCCGTGCTGTCGAGGCTCTACGGCGCACAGACGGATAATAACACCGAGAGCGGATTTTCCGATGTGAAACGCGGAGCGTGGTACACGGGCGCAGTCGTATGGGCGAATAAAGCCGGTATCACATCCGGCACGTCGAAAACGACATTCTCCCCGGATGCCCCCATCACACGTGAGCAGATGTGCACTATGCTGATCAGGTATGCGTCTTATGCGAAGCTGTCGCTCGAATCAGAGACGGGCGCAGAGCCGTTTGACGATGAGGGAGATGTTTCTTCATATGCACAGGATGCGGTGAAGATCATGCACGACTGCGGACTCATCTCGGGAAAGACTGCGACGAAATTCATGCCGAAGGACGGTGCGACACGTGCCGAGATCAGCTCGATCCTCAGCAGATGGTGCGCATATAATAACAAATAAATAAAAAGAGTAGATGAAATGAAGGAAAGTATAATTCGCGCCGCCAGAGAGAGGGCGGACATGAGCATGAATGATGCCGAAAGAAAGCTCGAGCGGATCGCCGCGGCGAGGGATGACGTCATTCCGATATCGAGCGAGCGCCTCGGCAGAATAGAGCGCGGCGACGCTCCGGCCCTGCCCGAGGAGATCTATTCTCTTTCGTGTGCATACGAGGACCCGGCTCTCTGCTACGATTATTGCAGCGGTATGTGCCGCCTCGGAAAGAATATCGTGCCGTCGCTGAATTCGAGTGATAATCTGTGTGAGCTGACTTGCGCTCTGCTCGGTTCGATCCGTGAATTTGAGCAGACCGAGAAGCGTCTGACGATACTCGCGCAGGACGGGGAAATAGACTGCCTCGAAAAGGATGAGTTCTATAGAATTATGGAAAACCTGGAGAGAATGTCATCAAATATCCAAAGCCTGAAATTTTGGGCCAAAAACCATGTGAAGGATTGAGGGTTTTGAGGGGAGAACTTTTTAGGAAAAAGTTCTCCCCTCATCCCTTTCAAAAACCCCTATTGGGAGAAGATTATTGCCGACAGAGATATAATTGCATTAAAAAACGGTATCGTTCAGATACCGTTTTATCTCTATCGCATATAAATATCCCCATCAAAAGTTTTTGAAGGGGTGTGGGGAAACTTTTTGTCTAAAAAGTTTCCCCACATAACATCTCTGCCGTTATTAATTAAATATATCCTCGAGTATTTCGACTAATTTGAATCTTAGTTTGTATTTTGGTTTGTTGTTCTCTGTGATCAGGCGGATCTGATTTGTTGTGAAGCCTGCCTGGGTCATTTTGTCCTGCGGCTCTGCGGCGGAGGTGCATATCGTCGGGAAGAGCACGCACCACCAGTTTTTGCCCTCGCTTTGCCCGATCTTTATCTGTAACGAGAGGTATTCTCCTGCCGGCAGGGTGACACTCTCGTATTGCTTTCTCGGGTATTTTTCTTCGCATAAAACTACGCTTGCACGGTGTTCGCTGCCCTCGGATATGAGTCGCTCGTTCGCCGTTTTTTCTATTTCGGATAGATTTGCGTTGATTATTTCGATCGCATCTTCCCGTGAGGTGGTATCCTCTAATTTGTCTGCCAGATAGCAGAGTACGCTGTCGCGCACCGCTAATTTTTCGCTCTGATCGCCCTCGCTGTCGGAGTTTGCGATCACGTGGAGCCGCACCGTCTTTTCGTAGATATCAAAGTCCTCTGCCCGCGGCATGACCGCCACCGCTGCCATAAGTACGCAGATAAGCGCCAATGCAAGAATTTTTCGTTTCATTTTTATCGCCTCACACATATTCTTGACGGAGACGGTGCACCTTTATACAGTGAAAAAGGAATTTGTTTTTTCATTTTTTGTCGGGAAGACGCTGACGTTGCCGTCTTTATCGCAGGTGGCAAGGAAGACGTCCTTTACCTTGCATCCCTGTTTTCTCACCTGACGCTCGAGCCATTCCTCGTCTCTTCCCGTATATTTCAGATTTCCCTTTACGACCTTGCCGTCGTATATGACGCCGATGCAGGCGCTCGCCTCTTTTTTCGGCGGCTCGATATCGGATACGACGGTCGGACGGTATGCTTCCTTCGGCAGTACCGAGAGCTGACCCGAGGGCTCGAGCAGGGCGAGCTCTATTTCGGAAATATCATAGAACCCGAGAACACGGCACCGCTCGAGAAACTCGTTGACATCCATTTTCGATTTCTTGAAATTCGGGCGGATGATCTTTCCTCCCTGCAAAAGCACGGTCGGCGCACCCGAGAGAAAACGCCGCACCCCGAGACTTTTGCGCTCGGCAAAACTGATCGCAAGCCCGACGACACAGTATACGACTACTGCGACTAAGGGATATAACGGCTGCTCTATCTCGGTCGCAAGCTCTGCGGCGATAGAGCCGACGGTAATGCCGTTGACATAATCGAACATGTTTAACTCAGACATCTGCTTTGCACCCTTCAGCTTTGTCAGCGCGAAAATTACTACGATGGACAAAAGGGACGAGAGTGCTACTTTTATAATATCCATAAAATCACCTGAAAATAGTTTTGCCCGAAGCCTATAAAAATAAACAAAACGCTTGAAATTTCGGAATTTTTAGTGTATTCTATATATGTATACAGTTTTGCATAAGCCGAACGTTGCCGTCGCACGGTAGCCGTTTGCTAAAAAAGGAGATATAAGATGAATCAAAAACAACCGACCCTGACCTTTTCGATCCAGGACACCCGTGAGCTCGAGATGAAAAAAGCGCTCGAGGAGGTTTACTCTGCGCTGATCGAAAAGGGATATAACCCAATAAATCAGATCGTCGGATACATCCTTTCGGAAGACCCGACCTATATTACAAATTATAAAAATGCGAGAGGCATTATCCGCAAAATAGACCGCGACGATCTGCTCAACGCTTTAGTGAAAAATTATCTCGGAGTATGAGGGCGGATTTTTACGGATTTACAAAAAAAACGCCTGCGCCCTGCGTTTGTGCGATCGGGACATTCGACGGTGTGCATCTCGGACACCGTGCGCTCCTCGAGCGTGCAAAGAACGCAGCACAGAGGGCAGGATGCGATTTCGGCGTTATCGTTATCTTTCGTTCGGGTGAGTGCATCTCGACGCTTGATGACAGACTGGATGTCATCCGCTCCGTCGGGGCGGATTTCGCTTTTGTCTATTATCTTAGCGATATTAAGGCGCTTTCCTGTCAGGACTTTGTCTGTATGATCAAGGACGAGTGCATGGTGCGCTCCTGCGTATGCGGATATAATTACCGCTTCGGCGCAGGCGCCGCAGGCGATGCGCAGACCCTCGATGCGCTCATCGGCGCAGATATTATGCCGCCGTTTGAGATCGATGGCATCCCCGTCAGTTCTACGCATATACGTTCCCTCATAAAGAACGGCGATATGGAGGGTGCGAGGGCGCTTTTGGCGAGGCCATATACCTTGTACGGCAGAGTGGAGAAAGGGCGGGGCGTTGGACATAGCCTCGGCTCGCCGACGGCGAATACCGAGCCTGAGGATGGCATGGTACTTCCGCCAAACGGCGTTTATCTAAGCGAAATAGACCTCGGGGACAAAAGTTACAGAGCCGTCACGAATATCGGTGTGCGCCCGACATTTGACGACGGCGATATCAGAATCGAGAGCTATATCCCTGGCTTTTCGGGCGACCTATACGGTAAGAGGATAGGAGTCTCGCTTCTTTGGCGTATCAGAGATGAGAGAAGATTTGATTCCCCCGTGGAATTAGAGAAACAAATAAAAGAAGATGTGCAAAGGGCACTTGAGTATGAAGAATAGCAGGTTAAAAGGCATAATATGCATACTTTTCGTGATGATCACGCTTTTTTCCTGCGCCGCAAATGTGTGTGCGGTCGATCCGCCTGCGCTGACGAGCGCCCGTTTTGTCTATTGCTATTGCGTGGAAAAGGACAGGGTGCTGTATCAGAATAATGAGGAAAAACCGCTGTATCCTGCCTCTACTGCAAAGATGATGACGGCGATCCTTGCACTTGAATATTTTGACGATGCTTATGACACCGTGATCACCGTATCCGAGGAGGTAGTATCTCTCACGGGAGGTACGAAGATAAATTACAAGGCAGGCGAGTGTGTCACGGTCGAACAGTTGCTCTACGGCCTCATCGTTGGAAACGGAAACGACGCCGCCTATGCGCTCGCTCTTGCTGTGAGTGACAGCGTTGACGGTTTTGTTAAGCTCATGAATGACAAAGCGGCGGCGCTCGGCACGGAAAACACCCATTTCATGAATCCCACGGGTGTTGACGATTCAAAGGCTTATACTACTGCCAAGGATGTCGGCAGGATCGCAGTCTATGCCTCGAAAATGGATAAGTACATAAAGATGAGCTCCTGCGAAAAATACGAAATGGCACCGACGAACATGACGGGAGAACGGACGATCGCAAATAAGAATTACCTCGTCTCCAATTCCTATGTATCGACATATTTTCTCTCGTATGCGACAGGACTGAACGCAGGTTCTACCGTCAAGGGCGGAAACTGCTGTGTGGGACTTGCCACAAAAGACGGCATTACCATCGTTGCGGTGGTAATGGATGTGCCCGAAAAGGAAAACGATAAGACGGTCTATTCCTTTTATGACGCAAAAAAGCTCATTGAATGGGCATACAAATCGTATTCATACAGGAAGGTGCAGACGAAGACCGATATCGTATGCGAGATCCCTGTGCGTGAATCGTCCGAGGCGGATTATGTGGCGCTGCTGCCCGAGAATGACCTGCTCATCTATCTGCCGAACGATGCAGACCTCACAGAGGATGTGAGACGAGAGTATGAATTATACGATGAATATCTCACCGCTCCTGTCGCCGACGGCGCATCCGTCGGAAAAATGACACTGTATTATGGCGATGAATGTGTGGGAGAGGTGTCTCTTGTTACAAAAAATGCGCTCAGCCGTTCGGTTGGTATCGCACTTACAAGCACGCTGAAAAAGGCCGTCTTCAATTTCTGGACACTGCTCGTCGCCGTCCTGCTCTTTGTCTTTGCCGCTGTGTGCATCCTTGTCAACGCATACAACAGGGGAAGACGGCAGAGAAGGAATTAAAGGCAACACCGCCATCTCGTCGGCAGAATAAAAAAACACCCCGTAGGGGTGTTATGATATCTTTATTTCAAAATGAACCGAGCAGATCGGGCATTTCACTGTGTGTGTGCCCTTCTTTCTCGGCAGGCACAGATGTGCACCGCAGTTCGGGCATCTGCGGTAGACCTTGGTCTTATGATATCTTACCCGGTTTATCTGCCTTTTAAAAAACTGTTTTACCTTTTTGATATAATTCAAGAATCTACTTTTCATATTTTGATTATAGCACTCAATTTGAGTTAAAATGTTACTCTTCTATAAATTATTTTACGGTAACTTTGTAAAAATATCAGAGTCCTGATTTTTTGTTTGGAGCACGTGATATGAATATTCTCACAATCGGCGATGTGGTGTCGCCGCTCGGGGTAAAGCACCTGAGTGACAATCTCTGGCGAATACGCCGGGAAAATAATATCGGTTTTACCGTAGTGAACGGCGAGAATGCGAGCGTGGGAAACGGCCTCGACCGTGAGAGTGCGCTCGTCATCCTCGAAGCCGGAGCAGACGTCATCACAGGCGGAAATCATATATTCAGAAAGCACAGTCTCTATTCCGAGCTTGAAAACGGAGAGAGGGTGATACGGCCGGCAAATTATCCTGCCGCAGCTCCCGGGTGCGGATATACTCTGCTCGATGCAAACGGCTATCGGGTGTTGGTCATAAATGTGATGGGCGTAGTGTATTTAGAGCCTCTTGCATGTCCCTTTGATACCATAGAGCGCATCCTCGTGCGGGAGGAGGGGCGGTACGATATCTCCCTGCTCGATATCCACGCCGAGGCGACGAGCGAGAAAATGGCGCTCGGCAGATATTTCGACGGGCGGATATCCGCCGTGTTCGGCACGCATACCCATGTGCAGACAGCGGATGAACAGGTCCTTGTAGGCGGTACGGGATTCATTACCGATATCGGCTATACGGGACCGCACGATTCCGTCTTAGGCGTGAAAAGCGATATCATAATAACCAAGCTCCGCACACACCTGCCCCAGCGTTTTGACTACGCCGAGGGGGATGTATATGCGACGGGCGCAATATTTGATATAGATGAAACAAGCGGCAAATGCAGAAGTGTTCGCCGAATAAGATTTTGAGGTGATAAACATGAAAAACGGAACGAAATGTGTTCAGGGCGGCTACCGCCCCGGCAACGGAGAGCCGAGACAAATTCCGATCATACAGTCAACGACTTTTAAATATGCGACAAGCGAGGATATGGGAAAGCTTTTTGACCTCGAGGCATCGGGATATTTCTACTCCCGTCTGCAAAACCCCACGTGCGATACCGTGGCGGCGAAAATATGCGAGCTCGAGGGCGGAAGCGCCGCTATGCTTACATCCTCCGGTCAGGCGGCAAACTTCTATGCCGTATTCAATATCGCAACCTGCGGCGACCACGTCGTGTGCTCGTCCTCGATCTACGGCGGTACATACAATCTGTTTGCCGTGACCATGAAAAAAATGGGAGTCGAATTTACTTTCGTCTCTCCCGACTGCACGGAGGAGGAACTTGACGCCGCATTCCGTGAGAATACAAAGGCAGTCTTCGGCGAGACCATTGCAAATCCTGCGCTCACCGTGCTCGATATTGAGAAATTTGCAAAAGCGGCGCATGCCCACGGCTGTCCGCTGATCATCGATAATACCTTTGCTACGCCTGTGGGTTGCCGTCCCTTTGAGTGGGGCGCAGATATCGTCACCCACTCTACGACAAAATATATGGACGGTCACGGTGCGGCGGTCGGCGGCGCTATCGTCGATTCGGGTAAGTTCGATTATACAAAATATCCTGACAGATTCCCGGGACTCTGCACGCCCGATGACAGTTACCACGGCGTAACCTATACCGAGCGTTTCGGCCTCGGCGGCGCTTTTATCACAAAAGCGACTGTACAGCTCATGCGTGATTTCGGCTCGGTGCAGTCGCCCCAGAGCGCATACCTGCTCGGCCTCGGCCTCGAGTCGCTCCATGTCCGTATGCAGCGCCACTGCGCAAACGCCCTTGCCGTCGCAGAGTATCTTAAGAGCGATGAGCGTATCGCATGGGTGAGCTGCTGTATGCTCCCGGGCGACAAGTATTATGACCTCGCTCAAAAATACCTGCCGAACGGCTCTTGCGGCGTTGTATCCTTCGGCGTCAAGGGCGGAAGAGAAGCGGCATCAAAATTTATGAAGAATCTGAAAATAGCCGCAATAGAGACCCACGTAGCCGATGCACGCACCTGCTGCCTGCACCCTGCATCATCTACCCACCGTCAGATGAACGACGCTGAGCTTGAGGCGGCGGGCGTATCTCCCGATCTCGTGCGGTTCTCCTGCGGTCTCGAGGACGCACAGGATCTGATCGACGACATCAGGCAAGCGCTCGACAATATTTAAGAGGGCGGAGAAACTATGCCGATCAAGATACCGAACGGTCTGCCCGCCGGGGCGACCCTTGAAAAAGAAAATATATTTGTAATCAACGAGACCCGGGCAATGACGCAGGATATCCGTCCGCTGAAACTGCTGATATTAAATCTCATGCCGACGAAGATCGTCACTGAGACTCAGCTCGCGCGGCTGCTCGGCAATACGCCTCTGCAGGTGGAGACTGAGCTGCTCATGATGAAGAGCCACATCCCGAAAAACACGCCCGAGGAGCATATGCTCGCTTTCTACAAGACATTTGACGAGGTAAAGGACAGAAAATTTGACGGGATGGTCGTAACAGGAGCTCCCGTCGAGCAGATGCCCTACGAGGAGGTCGAGTATTGGGATGAGTTGTGCGAGGTATTCGAGTGGAGCAAGACTCATGTGCACAGCACGTTCCATATCTGCTGGGGAGCACAGGCGGCGCTTTATTACCATTACGGTATTCCGAAGGTGTCGCTCGGGCACAAGCTCTTCGGCGTTTTCAGCCATAAGGTCGAGTATAAGGGCTCTATGCTGTTCCGTGGCTTTGACGATGAATTCATGGTGCCGCACTCACGCCATACCACGGTCGAGCGCAGTGCGATCGAGGCTGTTCCGGGATTAAGAATACTCGCTTCGAGCGATGAAGCAGGCGTTTATGCGGTTTCGACGCCCGGCGGAAAGCAGTTTTTCATCACGGGTCACTCGGAGTACGACCCCGACACCTTGCAAAAGGAGTATCTGCGCGATAAAAACGCAGGACTTCCCATCCGTCCCCCGAAAAACTACTTCCCGGGAGACGACGACACGAAAGCGCCGATCTGCAAATGGCGCTCGGGTGCGAATCTGATCTACTCAAACTGGCTCAACTACTTCGTATACCAGACCACGCCGTACGATATTGATTCGATAAAATGAGGGTTTTTGTGGGGGAAACTTTTTGTCAAAAAGTTTCCCCCACACCCCTTTCAAAAACTTCTGTTAGGCGCAAGACTTGTCTTGCGCTGAGATGTTATTAGCGACAGAGATGTAACGTTTTAAAAGTTTTTGCGTCGCTTTTTTCAAAAAGCGACCGGGTCAAGGGCGAGGAGCCCTTGTTGCCGTCCGCAGACGGCGAAACTCCTTTGCCTTATAAAAGCGCAGGAGTGGGTGAATTTTGCGCGTAGCGCAAAAGAGGGAGAACCCTCGCCGGGGGTTCTTCCTTATTT
Source organism: uncultured Lachnospiraceae bacterium (assembly GCA_964403505.1). Lineage (GTDB taxonomy): Bacteria > Bacillota > Clostridia > Oscillospirales > CAG-272 > CAKSEI01. The sequence continues at coordinate 31,207 of CAYOFP010000016.1, read as the reverse complement.
ATTTTCGCTCGAGTTGCGTCGAGGACATTTTTGAAATAAGTTCCCCCGCGCCCCCACATAAAAACTTTGATTAGGCGCAAGACGAGTCTTGCGCAGGAATGAGTATACACCTAATTTTCATGGCAAAAGAGGGCGCGAATGGTGCACAGTGGCAAAAAATGCGATTTTTTGTGCAACTTGTACAGATGTTAATTTTTTATGACCGAATTTGTGCAAAATGACAAGGGAAATCAGGTAAAATATTGCATAAAAATTAATTTAGATAAAAATGGAACGATACGATTATGTCAAAAAAGCACAAAACATGACACTAAATAGGGTGTTTTGAATCGGTTTCGGCACTAAATATGGGCAAAACGCAAATTTTAGTGGATGATATTGCCAAATCAGCATATAATAACCTGTTTTTTCGGCTCCTCTTTTCCTGCCTGAAAGTCCGCCGAAGTTAGGCTGTGCAACGGAAAAGGAAATATTTTTTTCTTGACATAAAAGCCTTAATATGATAATATTTATACAAGTAAATATGGTGACGTGAGACGGTGTCGTTAAAAAACAGACGCACAGCGTCTTTTTCGTGCGTTATTCGGAAAAAGCGTTACGAACGAGCCGTGACATACCATATAAAAAGTCTTTCAGTAGGAGGAATTGAATGATGAACCATTCGCATGCAGCAAAGCTTCTTGCAGTGATACTCGCAGCGGCGATGATCGTTTCAGTCTTTACATTTACCGTATCGGCGGCAGATGAAGAGGCCGAGGAAACAAATACTGCCGTTTCGACCATTTCGTCACTTGCCGAGCTGCTGTCCGCGGTCAGATACTCTGTATATTCGACGAGATATACCGAGACACCCCGCGGCAAAGAAGAGGTCGTAATCGATGCGACTCAGTATTCCGAGAAGTACACCACCGCTAAAATCGGCGATGGCGAAACGGAAGTGAGAGTCGAGGAGTACGACGGTAAAAAGGGACTGTACTGCCCCGAGGAGGGCGCAGTCGGCTGGGAGGTTGAGATTCCCGATGACGGTATGTACGCCATAAAGATCGAGTATTATCCTGTCGAGGGTAAGTCTTCGTCGGTAGAGCGTTCGCTCTTTATTGATGAAAAGATCCCGTTCTATGAGTCCCGATACATAGCCTTTACAAAGGTATGGAGCGATAAACTCGTCGAGCTTGATGACGGATCGCTCGGATATAAGGCGGACATAAACGGAAACCAGATAAGACCCGATAAGGTGCAGACACCGATCTGGAGAACGACCGAGTTCCGTGACGAGACAGGATACTATGTCGATCCCTTTGAGTTTTATCTCACTGCAGGAAAGCATATTATTCAGCTCGAGGCGCAGAGAGAGGCTATGGCGGTTAAGAGCATAACCATCTATCCCTATGAGCCTACGATAACATATGAAGAATATCTCAAGCAATATAAAGACAGCGATTATGTAAAAGGCGAGGTCATTGCATCGTCAAACGACGGCGAGAACAGCGTCGTTATTGAGGCAGAGCGGACACAGCACACCTCGGAAATGTCCATCTATCCGATATACGATCGTACCAGCCCGCTTACGAGCCCGCAGTCGGCTTCCAAGATCATTCTGAACACCGTCGGCGGTGAGAAGTGGGAAGGAAACGGCCAGTGGGCGAATTGGACGGTGAGCGTACCCGAGGCAGGCCTTTACAAGATCGGCGTTCGCTACAAGCAGGACGTAAACGACGGTATGTTCTCATCGAGACTGATCCGTATCAACGGAGAAATACCGTTTGACGAGGCGAAATACCTGCAGTTCAATTACAACGATTCCTGGAAAAGTACCTATTTAAATAACGGCGATGATCGGTATGAAGACGGCTTTTACTTCTACCTTGAAAAAGGCGAGAATGTGATCGAGCTCGAGGCTTCGTTCGGTAACATGGCAGACGTTATAAACCGTCTGCAGGCCGCGATCAATACGATAAGCGATGCATATATCGACATCCTTATGATCACCGGCGCATCGCCCGATGCCAACCGTGACTATAACTTCTATAAGCTGATACCGGCTTCCATCGACAGTCTCTACGATATGTCTGTTGAGATAAATGCGATAGCGGACATCATGATAGAGTCCTCGGGTAAGAGTGCGAATGCTTCCACCCTTCAGACTGTCGCGAGAACCCTTGAAAAAATGGGCACGAAGGAAGACGAGGTCGCAAAGAATATGGGCAGTCTCAAGACCAATATCGGTACCCTCGGTACGTGGCTCCAGACCGCAATGACCCAGCCGCTTGAGCTGGACGTTATCACGGTGAGCGGCAGCGATGCGACGGAAAAGGATCTGCCGAAGGATGAGGCGTCGGGACTTCAGGCGCTTTGGTTTGAGGTCTCGCAGTTTGCGATATCCTTTGTCTCTGACTATAACACGCTCGGTGCGACCGAGAAGATCGACGAGGATCATGCGGTCGTTGCGTGGACGTCGTCCGGACGTGACCAGGCGCAGATCATCAGAAACCTGATCAATAACAACTTTACGAATAAATACGGCATTAATGTCTCGCTGAAACTCGTTGCGGCAGGTTCTATCCTGCCTTCGATCCTTGCGGGCGTCGGTCCTGACGTCGCCCTCGACGGAGCGGACGTTATTAACTGGGCGATACGAGATGCGGTCATTGCGCTTGACGAAATGGAAGGCTTCGATGAAATAATGGAAGAATTCCCCGATGCCGCAGTAATTCCTCTTACATTATATACAGATGAAATTTACGGATACAATGCCGAGACCGACGGTCCGATAACCAACGATCAGGTCATCGAGCATGTTTACGGACTCCCTATGACGATGACGTTCAATATGATGTTCTACCGTGCGGATATATTCCAGTCCATGGGTCTTTCCGTTCCGAAAACATGGGATGATTTTTACGCATTGATACCGATACTCCAGAATAACCAGATGGATGTCGCATTCCCGAGCGACCTGAACATGTTCTTGTATCAGTCGCTTCCTGAGGGAACGCCTGCACGTGACGGTCTGTATGCGGATAACGGGCGAAGGATCAATCTTGACTCCAACCTCGCACTGTCTGCGTTTGACAAGATGTGCTCCCTCTTTACACAGTACAGCCTGCCGCTGACATACGATTTCATCAACCGTTTTAGAACGGGTGAGATGCCTATCGGTATCATATCGTATGCACAGTACACTCAGCTGAACGTATTCGCCCCCGAAATCAAGGGTATGTGGGAATTCGTACCGGTACCCGGTACGGTCATCACACACGAGGACGGCACGACCGAGATAAATAACGACGCGGTCGCAACGGTTACGGCGATCGTAATGCCAAGGGGCAACCGCAGCGAGGAAAAGCAGAACTCCGCATGGGAATTCATGAAGTGGTATGTCGGACATGAGAATCAGTCCAACTACGCAAACGAGTATGCGGCACTGCTCGGCTCGGGCACTAAGTACGAGACGGCGAATGCCGTGGCGCTTGCAGAGCTGCCTTGGTCTACTTCCGAATATAAGAACATCATGGAGCAGTTCAATCACCTCTCGAGCGTTCCCAGCTATCCGGGAAGCTATATCATAGAGCGTTATACAAACTTCGCATTCATGAATGTTTATAACAACTATGCAGATCCGATCGAGTCAATGCTCGATTATATTACGGATATCAACAAAGAGCTTTCGCGTAAACGTAAGGAATTCAATCTCGATGCATATGAGATCGACTACTCAACGACGTTCACCGAGAGCGAGAAGAGATAAAAAAGACACCGGCCCGGGCGCCGGATGAAAAAACCGGCGACCCGGCAATATATAATAATAAGGAGAACTTTCAAAATGGCAAAAGATGCTACCATAATGGCGGAAGAGACCGCCGAGGTAAAAGCGAGACAGCCAAAAGAAACGAAGCAGCCGGTGTCCAGAAAGGACATGACAAAGTTGCAGTGGACCTGGAAGGAAATAAAGCGCAATCATACGGCATACGCCCTGCTTGCTCCCTTTATGATCATCTTCATTCTGTTCACTGTCATTCCGGTCATCGTTTCCATAGCGCTCAGCTTTACTAACTTTAATATGCTGCAATGGCCTGACTTCGTCTTCATGGACAATTACATCAGACTGTTCCTTGACGACGACCTCTTTATCACGGCGATTCAGAATACACTTATTTTCGCGGCGGCGACAGGTCCGATATCATATCTGCTTTCCTTCGTTGTCGCATGGTTTATCAACGAGCTCTCGCCGAAGATAAGAGCTGCCGTTACCCTGATCTTCTACGCTCCGTCTATCGCAGGAAGTGCATATACAATATGGGCGTATATATTCTCGGGCGACTCATACGGCTTTGTAAACGGCTGGCTCTTGAAGCTCAATATCATTCAGGATCCGATACAGTGGTTTAAAAATACGACCTACTGTATGCCCCTCTGTATCGTAGTTGCTCTGTGGATGTCGCTCGGTACTGCGTTCCTTTCCTTTATCGCAGGTCTTCAGATCGTTGACCGTTCGCTTTACGAGGCAGGCGCAGTTGACGGAGTCAGAAACCGTTGGCAGGAGCTTTATTATATCACTCTGCCGTACATGAAGCCTCAGCTCATGTTCGGTGCCGTGCTTGCGATCACCGGTTCGTTCGGCTTCGGCGGCGTCGTTGACGCGCTCGCCGGCAACCCGTCGGTCGACTACTGCTGCTGGACGATAACTCACCACCTCGGCGACTACGGCGGCGCACGATTCGAGGTCGGATATGCCGCGGCGATATCGGTACTTCTGTTCCTTATCTCCTTCGGCTCTAACATACTAATTAAGAAGCTTTTAAGTAAGCTCGGACAGTAAGGAGGATAACATGGCAAAAGTTGCAAAATTAAGAACCAGAAAACATGCCGTCGTCCTCAACCGTTCGCGCGGAGGCGATACGGGTATCGCAATAATGCTCACGTTTATGGGAGCGTTCATGTTCTTACCCATGCTTTACGTAGTGCTCAACTCGCTCAAGCCTCTTGATGAGCTGTGGTACTACCCCCCGAGATTCTATGTCGTAAACCCGACGTTCAAGAATTTCACAGACCTTTTCAGACTGATGAACACATCGTGGGTTCCCTTTTCGAGATACCTCTTTAATACGCTTCTTATTTCGGTACTCGGTACATTCGGAAACCTGATACTTTCATCCATGGCAGCCTATTCGCTCTCGAAGATAAAGTTCCCGGGACGCGGATGGATGTTCCAGCTCATCGTCATGTCGCTCATGTTCTCGGCGCAGGCTTCTGCGATCGCAAACTTTATCATTATGAGCGCTCTGCATTGGATCGATACATATTTTGCTATCATCATCCCGGCGTGGGGCTCTACCCTCGGCCTGTATCTGATGAAGCAGTTTATGGAAAGCTCGGTATCCGATGCGGTGCTTGAGTCTGCACGACTCGACGGCTCGAGCGAGCTGAATACATTCCTTAAAATAGCGATGCCGATGGTTAAGCCTGCCTGGCTGACACTGATCGTTTACTCGTTCCAGGGTCTGTGGCAGACGGGTGCATCCATATATATTTATTCAGAAGAATTAAAGACCTTCAGCTATGCAATCAGCCAGATCCTCTCGGGCGGTATCGTCCGTGCTGGCGCATCTGCGGCATCTTCGGTCGTTATGATGATCGTGCCGATTGCGGTGTTCGTCGTTTCTCAGAGTAACATCATGGAGACGATGGCATCCTCGGGTATGAAGGACTAAGGAGGTATAGAGATGAAGAAAATTGCAAGAATAGCCTCCTTATGTATCGTTCTTATTATGCTCCTCGGCACGCTCGAGTGCTTTGCGGCATCATATGAATCGTATACCTATTCGATATCGGGTGAGCAGCTTGCCTCTCCGGATGGCTTTTCGCCTGACAGGCTTGTCGATTCTGATTATATGGGATTGAAGAATCCTTTGAACGAGCCTACCGATATCGTGACCGACGATGAGGGCAATGTTTACATTGCCGATCCGAATAATAACAGGATCGTCATTCTCGATAAATATTATAAATTCATTTACGAGCTTAATTCTTTTGTTAACGATCAGGGCATCAATGATACTCTGATGGGAGCAAAGGGCCTTTGCGTAACGGGCGACAAGATATATGTCGCAGATACGGGAGCAAAGAGAATACTTGTATTCAAGAAATACGACCCCGTCACGAAGAAGTGTGAATTCGTTTCTCGCTTTGAGGAGCCGGTATCCGACTCGTTTGATGACGATGACGTATATATGCCGGTAGCGATTGCCGCAGACAAGGCGGGAAGAATGTATGTCGTTTCTGCTACGACCTATGAGGGCATCATAGCGCTCGATGTTGACGGCACGTTCTCCGGATTTGTCGGAGCACAGAAGGTAACGTATAATGCATTCCAGCTCTTCTGGAGAAGATTCCAGACCGAGGAGCAGAAGGCAAACAGCGTATCCTATATTTCTACGGAATATAATAATATCGCAATCGATGACGACGGATTTGTATATGCTACGACATCCTCCATTGACGAGGAGAAGCAGCAGTCTGCCATCGAGGGTGGCTCGACCTCGGGCGATTACGCACCGGTCAGGAAATATAACTCTGCAGGCGACGACATCATGCGCCGTAACGGATTCTATCCTCCCTCAGGTGAAGTTAAGGTAAAGAGTGAGGGAATGGCGAAAAACGACCAGGTTCACGGTGCGTCCACTATTGTAGACGCCGCACTTGGCGTTGAAGGAACATGGTCGATCATCGACCAAAAGAGAAGCCGTATCTTTACATATGATCTGAACGGTGAGCTGCTGTTTGCCTTCGGCGATATCGGCACACAGCTTGGCAACCTCAAGAACTGCGTGGGCATTGAATATCAGGGTGAAAAGCTCTTAGCGCTTGACTCTGTTATGAATGCGTTCACCGTATATTCGAGAACCGACTACGGCGATACGCTGATCGAGGCGATTGCTGCAAATAACGACCGCCGGTATGACGAGGCGGCAAGCTATTGGCAGGCGATACTTCAGAGAAACAACAACTTTGACGCAGCATATGTCGGACTCGGTAAGGCGGCTTACAGAAGCGGCGACTGGGACGGCGCCATGGAATACTTCCGCTACTGCTATGACACGAGCGATTATTCCGACGCATTCAAGATGAAGCGTAAGAGTTGGGTCGAGAAATGGGTCATTACTATACCGATATTCATTATCGCTCTTTGTGTCGGACTCGCTAAATTCTTCGGTTATGCCGCAAAGGTCAACAAGAGAGTTGCGACATCGGGAGAAAAAAAGAATTTCGGCAAGTATATACTGTATGCATTCCATTTGATCATGCATCCGTTTGACGGATTCTGGGATCTGAAGCATGAAAACCGAGGTTCTATTGGCGGTGCGCTGTTCTACTTAGCACTTGCTGTGCTCGCCTTTGCTTATAACGGCATCGGTCAGGGTTATATATTCAATCCGACATCGTCCATGGATAGTCTGCTTGTGCAGTTGGCTTCAGTCGTGGTACCGGTAATTCTCTGGTGTACGGCGAACTGGTGTCTGACGACGCTCATGGAGGGCGAGGGAAGCTTTTCCGATATATTCAAGGCAACCTGTTATGCGCTTACGCCGATCCCCATGCTTATGATACCGGCGACTCTGCTCACTCATATTCTCGCACAGAATGAGGCGGGATTCATCAGCCTGTTAACAGGAGTTATGTGGGTATGGGTCGGACTGCTCATATTCTTTGGATGTATGATAACTCATGATTACTCGCTCGGTAAGAATATCATTACCTGCATAGGAACCATCGTGGGTATGGGAGTTATCATGTTCTTGGGCATACTGTTCTCGACATTGGTGACTAAGATGATCATGTTCGTTTCAAATATTATTACAGAGATCTCATACAGAGTATAGAAAGGAGAAAAGTCATGAATCGCAGATTATTAAACCTTGTTTCATCACTTGTGGCGCTTATCATGGTGCTTTCCATGGTATTCGGGCTTTTCACCTTTGATGTACTCGCAGATGAAGAAGAAATAACAGACTCGGAATCCGCAGCCGACGAAACAGCCGGTGATGATGCGGCAGGCGACGCGGAGGAAGAGGAAGAAGAGGAAGAACTGCCCGATTACACGAACCCGGCATATACTCATGAGACAGCTGCCGAAAAGCTGCAGGTCATAAAGGACGGCATCAAGACAGGCGAGAACGTGTCTATATCGAGCTTTGGTTCTACGCTGTATTGCGATACCTTCTCGGGTGAGATAATATGGCGCAACGATACCACGGGAGAGTTGCTTCTGACCAACCCGTATGACGTGGCGAATAAAGGCACCGCGTCAACGATTGATACCAAAAACGAGTTGCTCTCTCAGGTGATCCTGACATATGACGACAACGGTACGACAAAGACAATGAACTCATATATTGAGGCTTGTCAGAGAAAACAGATAAAGGTCAAGTATATCAAAAACGGTCTGCGTGTCGAGTATTCGATGGGACGCGAGGAGGCGAGAAAGCTCGTTCCCCGTCTGATAGAAAGATCCCGTTTTGAGGAGCTTATCCTGAACAAGGTTGAGGATGAGAAGGACCGCGATAGGCTCTTATCCTACTATATCCTTCAGGATCAAAACGACGAGACAAAGACCGAGGCTCAGAAACAGGATATGTTAAATACTTATCCGATAACAAGTGAGATGGCAGTCTATTCGTTCGACTTGGATGCCTCTGACCGAGAGCTCACTCTCGTCGAAGGAGTCATAAAGTCGTGGGCAAAGGATTATACCTACGACGATATGAACGATGATCACCTTATGACAAACTATGAAGGAAATGATGCCGCACCTGCACTCTTTAAGTTAGCTCTTGAGTATACATTGTGCGAGGACGGTACCATGACCGTGCGTCTCGCTGCAAGCGGTATCAGATACGATGAGGATAACTACAAGCTTCAGACAGTATCCATCCTTCCGTATTTCGGCGCATCGAGCGATGATTACGAGGGATACACATTCATCCCAGACGGCTCGGGTGCGACGATAGAGAATCAGGATGTCCTCGGTACGAGGTATACGATATCCGGTAGAGTTTACGGTATTGACTATGCATATCACGAGATATCCGGTGCAAATCAGGAGGTCATGCGCCTGCCTGTATTCGGAACAACGCAGAATTGGGTGGAGATGGAGACATACGAGTATGTCGACTCCATATCCGGCAAGACGATCAAGGGTACAAGACCTACGGGTCAGACCGAGAGAACCGGTTATTTTGCGATAATCGAGGAGGGCGACTCGGTCGCTACCATCACATCAGATCACGGCGGCTCGGTAACGAGTAAGTACAATTCGGTCTATACCACATTCACTCCCCGTGCGTCGGATACATACGATCTGTCGAGCTCACTTTCGGTCGGCGGTAACTCAAGCTACACGGTGCTCAGCAAACGTAAGTATACCGGAAATTACACGCTCCGTTTCTACATGCTCGCCGATCCCTCATATGAGGAAAAGCTCGATGACAAGTATTACGAGTCCACATATGTTGGTATGGCGAAGGCATATCAGCACTATCTCGAATCAAGAGGAGAGATAACACAGCTTACAAAGGATGATATAGATGAGGATCTGCCTCTTTACGTCGAATCTTTCGGTACGGTAGATACAGAGGATACTGTCCTCTCCATTCCGGTAACGGTGAAAACTCCGCTCACTACATTCGACGATCTTAAGACGATGTACAGCGAGCTGAGTGAGAGCGGTATTAAGAATATCAAGTACCGTCTGACGGGCTTTACAAACGGAGGTATGGTATCCACCAGTCCCTATCATGTAAAGTTTGAAAAGAAGGTCGGTGGAAATTCCGGTTACAAGGAATTCCTCGAATATGCAGACGAAAACAATTTTGAGGTCTATCCTGATTTCGACTTCATGTATATCAAGAAGACTGCTGCGTTTGACGGATTCAGCATGAAAAAGCAGGCGATCAAGACCATCGACTCCCGTTACACGCAGAAGCGTTCGTACAGCGCTATATATCAGTCGTTCCAGATGACCGGTCTTATTGCAGTGTCGGCTCCGTCTGTTTCGGCAATATATGAGAACTTTAATGAGGAGTATTCGGCGCTCGGCTCCAAGAATATCTCCGTTTCTACGTTGGCATCTGACCTGAACTCTGATTTCGATCGGAAAGATCCGTACGACAGAAACGACTCAAAAGTCTATATCGAAAATGTTCTGAAGCAGGTCGGTGAGGACTACGGAAATGTTATGGCGGACGGCGGTAACGCTTACTCCATCAAGCATATCGACCATATACTGAATGTTTCGCTCGACTCCAGCCGTTATGCGATGGCGTCGCACTCGGTTCCGTTTACGGCGCTCGTGCTCCACGGTTACAAGCAGTATGCGGGAAGTGCTACCAATATGGCAAGCGACTCGGGATATGAGCTTTTAAAGATGATAGAAAACGGCTCGAACCCCTATTATATCCTGTCATATCAGAATCTTTCCAAGCTGAAGGAGGATGACGATCTGAATAAGTACTATTCTGTATCGTTTAAGATATGGAAGGATGACCTCATAAAGACATATAACACAATGAATGAGGTCTTAGGTGATCTCCAGACCGAAAAGATCGTAAATCACGAGTTTATCGCAGGTGAGAGACAGCTCACCGACGAGGAATATAAGAATGCACAGGCAGTCGCCGATGCAGAGGCAGAAGCAGCCGCTCAGAAGAAGAAGGAAGAGGCAGAAAAGAAGGCTCTGCGTGCGAAGAGAGCTGAATGGGTCCTCTCAAAATTCGGTGAGGTTCTCACAGAGGAGGAGACGGCTTCTGCGGGGGATGAAACGACGAGTGAGATAGCATCGACTGTTGCGGTCGACATCGGAACGATCGTCAGGATCACCTACTCGAACGGCGCTACATTCTATATTAACTACAATGAATTCTCTGTTATGACAGAGGATGGCGTAAGTCTCGAAGCAAACAGCTTCGTAAGAATAGATTGAGGAAAGGAGAGAAAAAATGACAACTGCAGCAAAAAATGCGGCGCCCAAGAAAAAGGGCGGAGCATCCTTACAGTCAAAAAAACAGCGCGCAGGATGGATTTTTGTCCTCCCTTTCATCATCGGACTTGCGCTGATATATATTCCTATCGTATATAATTCGATATGGGTCAGCTTCAACTCATTCAGCGTCGCTAAATACGGCGGATATACGTTGGAGTTCGTGGGACTTGATAATTACAGCTACGCTTTGTTCTCGGATACGACGTTTGTACAGACACTCGTGACTGGAATCAAATCGCTTATCATTAACATCCCTGCGATCGTAATATTCTCACTGTTCATGGCGGTCCTTTTGAATCAGAAGATGATGGGACGCGCCGTATTCAGAGCGATATTCTTCGTTCCTGTCATCCTTTGTACGGGTCTTGTCGACAAAATGGATACGGCGAATAAACTGCTCGATAACATGAATACGACAGAGGGTATTGATACCGGAGCGACAGAGGATGCGTCAGAGGGCGTCTCGCAGATCATATCCACAATGGATATCGAGATGCTGTTCTCGAGCATGAAGGTCGGTACGGGACTGGTAAAATACGTCACGGATCTTGTAAACAGCGTTTATGATATCATAAACCAGTCGGGCGTTCAGATGCTTATATTCTTAGCGGGACTTCAGTCGATATCCCCTGCGATATATGAGTCCTGTTCGATCGACGGTGCGACGACATGGGAAACATTCTGGAAGATAACATTCCCGATGATATCTCCGATGATCCTCGTCAATACTGTTTACACGGTTATCGACTCGTTTACATCGAGTAAAAACCAGGTCATGTCATATATAAGCGATGTTTACTCGACCACCGGCGGTAATGTCCGGTCGGCGGCGATGTCGTGGATATATTTCATACTCGTTATTGCGGTAATAGGTGTCGTGGCGGCGGTGCTGTCAACGTACATATTCTATCAGCGCAGAGACTAAGGAAAGGAGGTACATGATTATGAATGAAACAAAGATAATGAAAGAAACCAAGAACAAGATAAAGGTTGATTTCGAGCGTACCTCCGCATGGGAAAGGTTCAAGATAAAGTATTTAAGCGGCACATTCGTTGTCAATCTGATATGGTATATCTTCCGATTCGTTCTTTTACTCGGTATATCCTATGTCATACTTTATCCCTTCTTTACGAAGATCTCGTCTTCCTTTATGAGCGGACAGGATCTTGTCGATACGACAGTTAAGCTTATCCCGAAGTATCCGACCCTTGATAGGTACAGGTACATTATCATCTCTAAGGGTTATTTTAAGGCGATGTTCAATACCCTGATGATCTCGGCGGTGACAGCGGTATTGCAGACGTTTATATGCTGCTTTGTGGCATATGGCTTAGCAAAATATAAGTTTAAGGGTAACGGTCTCTTATTCGCTATCGTTATATTTACGATGATAGTACCTCATAATACACTGCGCTTTGCAATGTATATGAGATTCAGATACTTTGATATATTCGGTATCCTCAAGCTTATTCTGGGCAAAACCCCTTCGTTCTTAAACACCTTCGTTCCATTGATAATGTTGTCACTTACGGGACTTGCATACAGAAACGGTCTATACATCTTTATGTTGCGGCAGTTCTTTAAGGGTATTCCCGATGAGCTCGAGGAATCGGCTTATATCGATGGCTCGGGTGTGTTCAGAACATTCTTTACCATCATTCTGCCGATATCCGTGCCTATGATGATAACAGTTTTCCTGTTTGCATTTTCATGGCAATGGACGGACTACTTCTACAGCGGAGTCTTCTTTACCAATACAAAGGTACTGATGCTGTCAAACTTCATGTCGGGCGAGCTCTACGCAGCTTCGGCGTCCGGCGGAGCGACAAGCGCAGCGGCCTCGCTGCTGATCATCGCACCTTTAATCATACTCTACCTTTTCGGTCAGAGATATCTTGTAACAGGTATCGAGAGATCCGGTCTTACAGCAGATTAAGGCGAAATTTATTTGTGAATTTATGTGGGGGACACTTTTTGAAAAGAGTGTCCCCCATACCCCTTCAAAAACTTTTATGGGCACAAGACTTGTCTTGCGCTGAGATATTATTAGCGACATAGATGTAACTCTTTCTAAAAGTTTTTGCGTTCCTTTTTCAAAAAGCGGCCGGGTCAAGGGCGAGTAGCCCTAGTCGCCGTTCGCAGACGGCGAAACACTTGTGCCTATCCAAAGCGCGGGAGTGATTGAATTTTGCGCATGGCGCAAAAGAGGGAGAACCCTCCGTCAGGGGTTCTCCCTTGTTTGCTGTGTGCGTAAGTTTTGTGGGGGTACACTTTTTGAAAAAAGTGTACCCCCACGCCCTAATAAAAACTTATATAGGGGAAGGTTTTTAGGCGACAGAGATGGAATGGCATCAAAAAACGGTATCTGTTAATACCGTTTTTCTCTGTAGGATATAAATTACCCTAATAAAAGTTTTTGAAGGGGTGCGAGGGTGGAACTTTTTGTTTAAAAAGTTCCACCCTCGCATAAAGATTCCGCATATTTTATCACACATCTGTAAGCTGGGAGATGCAGATGGGGCAGATGAGCTTGCCTTTGAAGTTGTGCACATCGCCGACCTCGCCGCAAAAGATGCATCCGGGCTGATATTTTTTCAGGATAATCTCATCACCATTTACAAAAACTTCAAGATAATCTCTGTTTTCAAGATTCATCTTCTTTTTTATCTCCTTGGGAACAACTACACGTCCCATATCGTCGATCTGTTTTACAAAACCTGTTGCTTTCATTTGATTCACCTCTTTTTCGTTAAAATATTCCGTAAGTATATAATAACACACATTTTTAGCCATGTCAATACATTATTTATATTTTTTCGACAGATATGACAAAAAATGACGATTAATGGACGTGTGCATATTCAATATCTTGTGCTCTTATTTCGGTTTTCCACAATATGGAGTTGAATAAATGTAAATAATTTGTAAATAACAATAAAATGGCTGAAAAGCCTTGACATTAAAGGGAAACTGTTATATAATTGGAAAGCTTGATGTGCGAAGAAGCGGGAGATTGCGGCGCAGACACGCCGGTAACTTCCGTGGAGTATGTCCGATAAACGGGCGATGGCAGGCATGACAAAGTCAGCTTGCGGTGGCAGAACGCTGTCTGCGTTTACGCACCGCATGCAGCCGGATCCTGCATTTTGCAGGTTCCGTTAAATTTCGTTGGCGAAGGAAACACCCGACGATGTGTCAAAACTGCCGGACCTATTTTAAGGTTCTGCATGTCGGCAGAACAGAAAACTTTTTAATAGGAGGAAAATCAATGGCAACCAAGGGTAACGTAAGAATCAGACTCAAGAGTTACGATCACACTCTCGTCGATGCTGCGGCAGAGAAGATCGTTGAGGCGGCAAAAAGATTCAACTGCACGGTAGCAGGTCCCATTCCGCTTCCCACTGAACGGGAAATTGTCACGATTCTTCGTGCTGTCCACAAGTACAAGGACAGCCGTGAGCAGTTTGAGCTGCGCACACACAAGAGACTCATAGACCTTGTCAAGCCGTCCAAAGATGCTGTGGACGCTATCATGGGTCTTGAACTCCCCGCAGGCGTAGAGATCGATCTGAAGCTCTGATCTCACGAGACTTCATATTAATTATACGCGCGAGGTTTTATGTCATGTTGCAGCAAGCGGCCACAAGGCAGGTCTGCAACCAATAACTGAAACAGGAGGATTAAAAACATGAAAAAAGGTATCATCGGTAAGAAGATCGGCATGACGCAGATTTTCGACGAAGTCGGAAATGTCATCCCGGTAACGGTTATCGAAGCAGGTCCTTGTTCCGTTTGTCAGGTAAAGACAAAGGAGACCGACGGTTACGATGCGGTACAGCTCGGTTTTGAGGATCTCGCTGAAAGAAAAGTGAACAAGCCGCTCGCAGGCCACTTCAAGAAGGCAGGCGTGGGTGCAAAGAAGCATCTCAAGGAATTCCGTTTTGACGACGTTTCCGCCTATAATATGGGCGATGTTGTAACGGCAGATACATTCGCTCAGGGCGATAAGGTCGACGTGGTGGGTATCACAAAGGGCCACGGCTACACGGGCGCAGTCAAGAGATGGAACAACCACATACTCAGAATGACACACGGTACAGGTCCTATCCACCGTCAGGTCGGTTCTATGGGTTCCACATCGAGCCCCTCGAGAGTATTCAAGAATAAGAAGATGGCAGGCCAGTACGGTAATGAGAGAGTCACAGTACAGAATCTCGTAGTTGCAAAGGTCGATGCCGAGAAGAACATCATCGCCGTAAAGGGTGCCGTTCCCGGCGCACGCGGCGGAATCGTATTCATCCGTAATACGGTGAAAGCATAACGGAAGGAGGATAACACAATGCCAAACTTGAAAGTAGTTGATATGGCCGGAAAGGAAGTCGGCGATATCGCGTTATCTGACGCAATATTCGGCGTAGAAGTAAAGCAATCCATCCTCCACGCCGCAGTAAGAGCCTATCTTATGAATCAGAGACAGGGCACACAGTCTACAAAGACGAGAAGTGAAGTATCCGGGGGCGGCAAGAAGCCTTGGCGCCAGAAGGGAACAGGCAGAGCACGTCAGGGCTCGACACGTTCCCCTCAGTGGACGCACGGCGGTATCGCACTCGGACCGAAGCCCCGTTCCTACAGAATCGACCTGAACAAGAAGACAAAGAGAGCGGCGCTCAAGTGCGCTCTTTCCGATAAGGTCGCAAGCGGCGCAATGGTAGTGGTTGACGCTATCGTTGCAGAAGCATACAAGACAAAGACGATGGCAACGATGCTTTCGGCTGTCGGCGCAGAGAAGAAGACGCTCGTCGTCCTTGACACAAACAACGCTATGGCAGTAAAGAGCTTCGCTAACCTTGAGGGTGTCAAGACCACTCAGGCTGACAACATCAATGTCTACGATATTCTGAATGCAGACAAGATAGTCGCAAGCAAAGCGGCGGTAGAGAAAATTGAGGAGGTGTACGCATAATGAGAAATTATGGTGATATCATCATAAGACCTATCATTTCCGAGATGAGCATGGATCTTGCATCGGAGAAAAAGTACGTCTTCGAGGTTGCAAGGGACGCAACAAAGCCCGAGATAGCAACAGCTATCGAGGAGGCGTTCAAGGTTTCAGTAGCCTCTGTAAACACAATAAACTGTAAGAGAAAGCCGAAGAGAATGGGTGTTCATTCAGGTTACACCGCAGCTTGGAAAAAGGCTGTGGTTACACTGACTGAGAAATCGAACACGATCGAATTCTTCGACAGCATGATGTAAGGAGGAGTGAATAATGGCAACGATTAAGTATAAACCTACCACTCCCGGCAGAAGAGGTATGACCACACCGAGCTTTGATGAAATAACAAAGTTCACACCTGAGAAATCCCTTCTCGCCACGAAGAAGAAGAATGCCGGACGCAATAGCTACGGCAAGATCACCGTTCGTCATAAGGGCGGCGGAAACAGACAGAAGTACAGAATCATTGACTTTAAGCGTGGAGCTGACGTCAAGGAGACAGTACTCGGTATCGAATACGATCCTAACAGAACCGCATACATCGCGCTTGTTGCTGATGAGGCAGGCAAGAAGAAGTATGTTGTCGCTCCTGTAGGCCTTACAGACGGCGACGTTATCGAGACGGGCGCAAATGCCGACATCAAACCCGGCAACACGCTCCCGATCGCAAACATCCCCGTAGGTACTGTTATTTATAACGTTGAGCTTTACCCCGGTAAGGGCGCACAGCTCGCAAGAAGCGCAGGTGTCGCAGCTCAGCTTATGGCTAAGGAAAACGGCATGGCGCAGGTAAGGCTCCCCTCCGGCGAAGTAAGACTTGTCCGCCTTGAGTGCCATGCGACCGTAGGTCAGGTAGGCAATATCGAGCATGATACAGTCAAGCTCGGTAAGGCTGGTAGAGTCCGTCACATGGGTATCCGCCCGACTGTCAGAGGTTCTGTAATGAACCCGAACGACCACCCTCACGGCGGTGGTGAAGGTAAGTCTCCTGTCGGCCGTCCCGGCCCTGTTACCCCTTGGGGTAAACCGGCGCTCGGCTTGAAGACGAGAAAGAAGAAGAACAGAACCGATAAACTCATCGTCAGAAGACGTAACGGCAAATAATAGAAGGAGGCACAGATAATGAGCAGAAGTCTTAAAAAAGGACCGTTTGTCGAAGAAAAGCTCTATTCTCGCATCGCAGCGATGAATGAGTCCGGCAAAAAGCAGGTCATTAAAACATGGTCGCGCGCTTCCACTATATTCCCGGAGTTTGTCGGACACACAATCGCTGTGTATGACGGCAGAAAGCATGTTCCGGTATATGTTACCGAGGATATGGTAGGGCGTAAGCTCGGCGAATTCGCACCCACGAGAACATTCAAGGGTCACGCCGGCACAAAAACATCCAATAACGGCAACTGATAAAAGGAGGACGCAAATATGGAAGCAAAAGCTATATTGAGATATGCACGCATATCTCCCCGTAAAGTAAGCATCGTCCTCGATCTTATCAGAGGCAAGGACGTTGATATGGCAAGAGCTATACTCAAGAACACTCCCAAGAGTGCAAGCGAGTATCTCATCAAGTTACTTGATTCTGCGGTTGCCAACGCAGAGAACAATTTCAACATGAGTCGTGATAACCTCGTGGTATCTGAGTGCTATGTATGCGCAGGACCCACGCTCAAGAGAATTATGCCCCGTGCAAAGGGCTCGGCGGACAGAATTCTCAAGAGAACGAGCCACGTCACACTTGTTGTCAAGGAAAGAGACTAAGGGAAGGAGGAAGCAGAAATGGGACAGAAAGTTAATCCGCACGGTCTGCGTGTAGGCGTAATTAAGAATTGGGATTCCAGATGGTATGTTCCGGACGAGCAGTTCGGCGATACACTCGTATCAGACTACAACCTCAGAGAGACCCTCAAGAAGCAGCTGCAGCAGGCAGGCGTACCCAAGATCGAGATCGAAAGAGATAACCACAGAGTCAGAGTTTTCATCCACTGCGCAAAGCCGGGCATGGTCATCGGACGCGGAGGCACAGAGATCGAGAAGCTTCGCCTTCAGATCGAGAGCATCGTAAAGAAACCGGTATCGGTAAACGTAGTCGAGGTAAAACAGCCCGACGTCAATGCACAGCTCGTAGCTGAGAGCATCTGCTCACAGCTCGAAAGAAGAATATCCTTCCGTCGTGCAATGAAGCTCTCCATAGGCAGAACAATGCGTATGGGTGCAAAGGGTATCAAGATATCGTGCAGCGGCCGTCTCGGCGGTGCTGAAATCGCAAGAACAGAGCAATACCACGAGGGTACTATCCCGCTGCAGACACTCAGAGCCGACATTGACTACGGCTTCTGGGAAGCAAACACAACATACGGAAAGATCGGCGTAAAGGTTTGGATTTATAAGGGAGAGGTTCTCCAGGATAAGGGCAACCGTTTTGCCGAAGCAAAGATTGAAGCACCGAAGTTTGACCGCAAGGACAGACGCGGCGACCGTAAGGGTGACCGCAGAAACGGCGATCGCAGAAACGGTGACCGCAGAAACGGCGGCAACAGAAATGCAAACGGCGGCCGTGGCGGCGAGCGTAGAGGCGCACGTCCGCAGGGCGCAAGAACAGGCGCACCGAAGAAGGAAGGGGGAGACCAATAATGTTAATGCCTAAGAGAACAAAATACCGTCGAGTACATCGCGGCAGACTCAAGGGAACTGCAACACGAGGAAACACCGTAACATACGGCGATTTCGGTCTGGTAGCCCTTGAGCCGGCTTGGATAACGAGCCAGCAGATCGAGGCAGCCCGTGTCGCTATGACGAGATATATCAAGCGTGGCGGTAAAGTCTGGATCAAGATATTCCCCGACAAGCCGATCACCGAGAAGCCGGCTGAGACCCGAATGGGTTCCGGTAAAGGTTCGCCCGAGTATTGGGTAGCGGTTGTAAAGCCGGGCAGAGTAATGTTCGAGATGGACGGCGTTGCAGAAGCAGACGCAAAGGAAGCTATGCGTCTCGCTATGCACAAGCTCCCCATCAAGTGCAAATTTGTAAAAAAAGAAGAAGTCAAGGAGGGCTAAGCGATGAAAGCGAGTGAAATAAGAGAACTTTCCGTAGAAGAGCTTGAAAAGAAGCTTGCTGATCTGAAAAAAGAACTTTTCAATCTTCGTTTTCAGCATGCGATAAACCAGCTTGACAATCCTCATAAGCTTGACGACGTCAAGAAGGACATCGCCCGTGTAATGACTATTCTTCACGAGAAGAATGCGTAACTTTTAGGAAGGAGAATTAAGTCATGGCAGAAGTAACAGAGCGCAACCTCCGCAAAACCAAGACGGGTAAGGTTGTCAGTGCAAAAATGGATAAGACGATCGTTGTCTCAATAGAAGATAACGTAAAGCATCCGAAATACGGCAAGGTTATGAAAAGAACCGTTAAGATCCACGCACACGACGAAAATAACGAGTGCGGCGTAGGTGATAAGGTAACGGTCATGGAAACAAGACCTCTTTCCAAAACGGTCAGATGGCGCCTCGTCGGAATCATTGAAAAAGCGAAATAAGTAGGTACGACAAAGTTCGTGCACGAATAGGAGGAACGCACAGTGATACAGCAACAATCATTACTGAAAGTTGCCGATAACACAGGAGCGAAAGAGCTCATGTGCATCCGTGTACTCGGTGGCTCAGGCCGCAGATACGCAGGAATCGGCGATATCATAGTATGCGCTGTCAAGAAGGCGGCACCCGGCGGAACGGTCAAGAAGGGTGACGTTGTAAAGGCAGTCGTAGTAAGAACCGTCCACGGCGCAAAGCGTGCAGACGGATCATACATCAAATTTGACGAGAACGCAGCGGTTGTTATAAAAGAAGACAAAACACCGGTTGGAACTCGTATATTCGGGCCTGTGGCAAGAGAATTAAGAGAGCATGACTTCCTTAAGATCATGTCTCTTGCACCGGAAGTACTGTAAGGAGGTAACGGCAAATGGCTAATCTTAAGATAAGAAAAGACGATACCGTTATCGTGCTTTCAGGCGACGATAAGGGCAAGAAGGGTAAGGTCCTTGCGACATCCCCTGAGGAGCGCAAGGTAATCGTAGAAGGCATCAACAAAGTAAAGAAGCATGTTAAACCCCGCAGACAGGGCGACACAGGCGGAATTATCGAGGTTGAGGGCGCAATGTATGCAGATAAGGTCGCATATTTCTGCTCTAAGTGCGGAAAAGGCGTTCGTGTTGCATACAAATTTGAAGACGGCAAAAAAGTCAGAGTCTGCGCAAAATGCGGCGACAATCTGTGAGAGGAGGAGTAAGATATGTCTAGATTAAAGAATGTTTATAAAAGCGATATTGCTCCGGCTCTCATGAAGAAGTTTGAGTACAAGTCACCTATGCAGATCCCGAAGCTTGATAAGGTCGTTATCAACGTAGGTGCCGGTGACGCAAGAGAAAACTCAAAGGTCATCGACAACATAATCGAAGATATCACACTTATTACCGGTCAGAGAGCTGTACCGACCTATGCAAAGAAGTCGGTCGCTAACTTTAAGGTAAGAGAAGGTATGAAAATAGGCGTAAAGGTCACTCTCCGCGGCGAGATGATGTATGATTTCGTTGACAAGCTCTTCGGATTCGCACTCCCCCGTGTCCGTGACTTCAAGGGTATCAACCCCAACGCATTCGACGGACGCGGCAACTATTCCTTGGGCCTTAAGGAACAGCTCATATTCCCCGAGATCGAGTACGACAAGATCGAAAAGATCAGAGGTATGGATATCGCATTCGTTACAACGGCTACGACAGACGAAGAGGGACGCGAGCTTCTCACACTGATGGGCGCTCCGTTCGCAAAATAAGGAAAGGGGATAATTCATGGCAAAGAAATCTATGATTCTTAAGCAGCAGAAGCAGCAGAAATTCTCGACAAGAGAATACAACAGATGCAAAATCTGCGGACGTCCTCATGCTTATCTTCGTAAGTTCGGAATTTGCCGTATTTGCTTCCGTGAGCTCGCATACAAAGGCGAGATCCCGGGCGTAAAGAAGGCTTCCTGGTAATAAAATACCAAATAAAAAAAGTCAGTTGATATTTATAATCAACTCCCAATCTACCGATAGGAAATAAGGATTTAACCGTCGGTATGCAGCCCGAATAAGGCAGCAAGACAGAAAACTTGCATAAGGAGGAAAAAAATATGCAGATTTCAGACGTTATTGCGGATATGCTCACACGCATCCGCAACGCAAGCAATGCAAAGCACGAAACCGTTGACATCCCCGCTTCTAAAATGAAGAAGGCCATAGCCCAGATCCTTCTCGACGAAGGCTATATCGCAGGCTATGAGGTCATCGAAGACGGCAAGCAGGGTGCTATCAGAGTAACGCTTAAGTATGTCGGCAAGGAAAAGGTGATCAAGGGACTCAAGAGAGTTTCAAAGCCGGGTCTCCGTATATACGCAAGCTGTGAGGAGATGCCCCGTGTCATGAACGGCCTCGGTGTGGCGATCGTATCAACATCCAAGGGTATCATGACAGACAAGCAGGCAAGAAAAGAAAACGTAGGCGGCGAAGTTCTCGCCTTCGTATGGTAATAGGTACGGGAGGAAGACAAAATGTCCAGAATTGGCAGAAAACCGATCACTGTTCCCGCAGGCGTCGATGTGACCATCACAGCTGATAACCTCGTTACCGTCAAGGGTCCGAAGGGCACGCTCACGGAGCAGTTTCACAAAAACATGATCATCAAACAGGACGGCGCTGTAATTACAGTCGAGCGTCCCGATGAGGAAAAATTCAACAAATCACTTCACGGTCTTACAAGAACGCTCATCAATAACATGGTAGTCGGCGTAACAGAGGGCTTCTCAAAGAAGCTTGAGATCGTCGGCGTAGGTTACAGAGCATCGAAGGAAGGTAAGAACCTGAAGCTGCTGCTCGGATACTCGCATGATATCATCATCCCTGAGGAGAACGGTATCACATACGATGTACCCGATCAGAACACAATTATCGTAAACGGCGCCGACAAGGCGGTCGTAGGTCAGGCAGCGGCAGTCGTCCGTTCCAAGAGACCTCCTGAACCGTACCTTGGTAAGGGCGTTAAGTATGCCGACGAACATATCCGTCGCAAGTCCGGTAAGGCCGGCAAATAATGAAAGGAGTGGAATACGATGGTATCTAAGAAGGATTCAAACAAGGCTCGTCTTAAGAGACATAAGAGAGTACGTGCAAAAATCTCGGGAACTGCATCAAGACCCCGTCTTGCTGTTTACCGTTCCAATAAGAACATCTATGCTCAAATCATCGACGACGAAACAGGCGTAACGCTCGTTTCCGCATCCACCCTTGATGCAGGATTTGAAGGCATAGGCAGCAACAAGGACGCTGCAAAGAAGATCGGCACGATGGTAGCCGAAAGAGCAATACAGAAAGGAATTTCCGATGTTGTATTCGACCGTGGCGGTTACATCTACCACGGAAGAGTCAAGGAACTTGCAGACGGCGCTCGTGAGGGCGGCCTCAAGTTCTGATGGAAGGGAGGATTAACATGGCAAACAAATTCGATGCTGCAACGGTAGAGCTCACCGAGACTCTTGTTGCGATCAACCGTGTATCCAAAACCGTAAAAGGCGGACGTATTGCTCGTTTCACCGCTATTATGATAGTTGGTGACGGCGAAGGTCATGTCGGATACGGTCTTGGCAAGGCAGCCGAGGTACCGGAAGCAATACGCAAGGGTATTGAGGACGCCAAGAAAAATATGATCACAGTTGCCCTCAAGGGCACGACGATACCCCACGAGGTAATCGGTGAATTCGGAGCAGGTAAAGTTATCCTTAAGCCGGCTGCAGAAGGTACCGGTATCATCGCAGGCGGCGCAATGCGTGCCGTACTCGAGAGTGTGGGCATAAAGAACATCAGAGCGAAGAGCCTTCGCACAAACAACAGAATCAATGTCGTTAAGGCTACGTTCGAGGCGCTGAAGCAGCTTCGTACGATTGAGGAAGTTGCCGCTATGCGTGGCAAGAGCGTTGATGAGATCAAGGGTTAAGGAGGTTTTTTTGAGATGAAGAACGAAATGAAAGTCGTAACTCTTACAAAGAGCCTCATCGGCACAAAGCCGAACCAGAAGGCAACAGCTGCAAGCCTCGGCCTCAAGAAGGTCGGAGACACATGCACTCACGCCGCAGGCCCCGTACTCGACGGAAAAGTTAAGATCCTCGCTCACCTTGTGAGCGTCGACGATGCGAAATGATCGGTCCGGAAGCGGATTAGAAAAAGAAGGAGGATAGCTAATGAAGCTCCATGAACTTTCACCGGCACCGGGCTCTTCAACAAAGGCTTGGCGCAAGGGCAGAGGCGCAGGATCCGGAAACGGCAAGACAGCCGGCAAGGGTCATAAGGGCCAGAATGCCCGTTCCGGCGGCGGAGTACGTCCGGGATTTGAAGGCGGTCAGATACCGCTGTACAGAAAGCTTCCGAAAAGAGGCTTCCATAATAAGTTTTCAACAGTATATTCTATTATCAATGTTGAGCAACTCAACAGATATGATGACGGTGCTGTAATTGACCTTGCTGCTCTCAAGGAGAGCGGAGTGATCTCAAAGGCAAATGACGGACTCAAGGTCCTCGGCCGCGGTGAGATCACAAAGAAATTAACCGTAAAGGCGTCAATCTTTTCAGCTACCGCTAAAGCAAAGATTGAAGCGGCAGGTGGAAAGGCTGAGGTGATCTAAGGTGTTAAAGACATTGCGTAACGCATGGGCAGTTCCTGAGATCAAAAAGAAGGTGTTATTCACTCTGTTTATCATCCTTCTTTACAGAATCGGTTCTCAGATCCCGGTACCGTTTGTCGATGCTGCGAAGCTGAATGAGCTTATGAGCTCCAGCCTCAACGGCAGCGGCTCGGTACTCGAATACCTGAATATCCTTTCAGGTAACGCATTCTCGCAGGCAACTCTGTTTGCTTTATCCATTACGCCTTACATTACTGCATCGATCGTAATGCAGCTTCTCACCATCGCAATTCCCGCTCTCGAAAGAATGAGCAAGGATGGCGAAGAGGGAAGAAAAAAGATCAATCAGATTACTCGTATTGTTACTGTCGTTCTCGGCCTTATCACGGCTTACGGCTATTACACCTATCTTGATCGCGGATATGCGATACTCACAGAATCTGCGATCCCCCACTGGTTCAGAGCAGTGGTAATCATTGCCTGCTATTCGGCAGGTGCCGCACTTATCATGTGGCTCGGTGAGAAGATCAACGAAAAGGGTATAGGAAACGGTATTTCCATCATTCTTTTCGCAAACATCATCTCGCGCGGTCCTGCAGCGGCTCTCACCCTTTGGAACTGGTGCACGGAAGGTGTCATGGGTGTCATAAAGGCGCTCATCGCACTCGTAATAGCACTTATCGCTGTCGGATTTGTAGTATTTATTACAAACTCCGAGCGCAGAATCGCAGTTCAGTATGCGAAGAAGGTCGTCGGCCGTAAAATGTACGGCGGTCAGAGCACAAATCTTCCGATTAAGCTCAATATGGCAGGCGTTATGCCGATCATCTTCGCAAACTCGATCGTAGCGCTTCCCGGAACGATCGCTCTTATGTTCGGTAAGTCAGTATCGAACACGACAGGTTTCCTCCATGGTTTCCTCTCTGTGTTCAACTACAACAGTCCTGTCTACCTCGTAATATTCGTCGTACTGATCGTTCTGTTCTCTTACTTCTACATTGCGATATCGTTTAACCCGATAGAGGTCGCAAACAATCTGAGAAATAACGGTGGATTTGTCACGGGTATCCGTCCCGGCAAGCCCACATCCGATTATATCACTAAGATCCTCAATAAGATAACGCTCATCGGCGCGATATTCCTCGCGATCGTAGCTGCAGCTCCGTTGGTCATTAACATGGCGGCAGGAAACGCAGTTTCGGGACTTGCTTTCAGCGGTACATCGGTACTTATTATTATCGGTGTTGCACTCGAGACGGCAAGAGAGCTTGAGGCGCAGGTGACGATGCGTCATTACAAAGGATTCTTGGAGTAATCGCTATATGAATATTATATTCTTAGGAGCACCCGGTGCGGGAAAAGGTACTATAGCCGATGTCGTAAAAGACAGGCTCGGTATTCCCACTATCTCCACCGGGGCGCTGCTCCGAGCTGCTATTTCCGCCGGAACGGAGCTTGGCAAGCTTGCAAAGAGTTATATCGATGCAGGAAACCTCGTTCCCGACTCGGTTGTGATAGATCTAATAAAGGAACGCTTAGCGCAGTCGGACTGCAAGGATGGCTTCATCCTCGACGGTTTTCCGCGCACGGTTCCTCAGGCAGAAGCACTTGATCGCCTGGGCGTGAAGATCGACCATGCGATCGGCGTCGAAATTACCGACGCACAAATTACCGAGCGCCTCGCAGGACGCAGGGTATGCCCTGTGTGCGGTGCGACCTATCATGTGACGAACCTCCCCTCAAAGGATGGCATTCACTGCGATAAGGACGGCGCAGAGCTTACGGTAAGGGCAGACGACGACCCGAAGGTCATCGCCGATCGCCTCGCGGTCTACCACGAGACGACCGAGCCGCTTATCGACTATTACCGTGACGCCGGGGTCTTGCGCCCCGTAGACGGTTCTGTCGCAGTTGATTACAGCGTCAAGCAATGTATGATTGCGATCGGAAAGGACGGTAATGACTAAACCATGATTCAGCTTAAAACAGCAGAGCAGATCAAGGCAATGAAACTTGCAGGCAGGATAACCGCCGAAGCGCTGATTCTCGGGGGCGAGGCGATAAAGCCGGGCGTCACGACGAAGCACATCGACGATGTTATCCGAACTCATATTGAGAAATGCGGCGCAAGACCGGCGTTTCTCGGGTACGGGGGATTCCCCGGCAGCGCCTGCATCAGCATAAACGATCAGGTCATCCACGGGATACCGTCAAAGGATGTTGTCATCGAGGAGGGCGATATCGTCTCCATCGATACGGGGGCGTATATTAATGGCTTCAACGGTGACAGCGCACGGACATTTGCCTGCGGTAAGGTATCGGCAGAAGCCGAGAAACTTATCGAGGTTACAAAGGAATGCTTTTATAAGGCATATGAAAATGCAAAGATCGGCTGTCGCTTAGGCGATATCGGATGCGCCGTGCAGACGCATGCCGAGAGCTTTGGCTACGGTGTGGTACGTGACTATATCGGTCACGGAGTCGGCCGTGATATGCACGAAGCGCCCGATGTTCCCAATTACGGCAGAGCCGGCAGGGGACTGCGCCTGATGCACGGACTCGTCATAGCGATCGAGCCCATGATCAACGCAGGCACCGAAAAAGTAAAGGTACTTCCCGATAAATGGACTGTCGTGACGGCTGACGGCAGCCTTTCGGCGCATTATGAAAACACCGTCGCCATCACAGAGAACGGACCCGAGATATTGACGAAGGTCGATTGATATGCCGCACAGATTTGTACTGACGCTCGCCGGACGCGATATGGGCAGAGTGTGCCTCACGGTTGGTGTGACCGATGACGGCAGGGTGCTTATAGCGGACGGGCGTACACATAAGCTTGAAAACCCTAAGAAGAAGCAACTGAAGCACTTATTATTCTTGGACTGCGACTGCAGTGGGCTCGACTTACTTATACACCGCGGCGCGCTGACCGACAATGAGTTAGCGAAGGCGTGTAAGGCAGTCGAGGGTGCTTTGGACAACAACCCATGTAATCAGGCAAAGGAGTGATTATTCTGCCGAAGAATGATGTAATCGAGTTTGAGGGTGTGGTCGTGGAGGCTCTCCCGAACGCAAACTTCAAAGTCAAGCTGCCCAACGGACATATCGTGAATGCGATAATCTCGGGCAAATTAAGAATGAATTATATTTGGATATTGCCGGGCGATAAGGTCAAGGTCGAGGTATCGGTATATGATCTCACAAAGGGCCGCATAACCTGGCGCGCTAAATAAGAAAGGCTGGTACAATAATGAAAGTAAAACCATCCGTTAAAAAGATTTGTGAAAAGTGCAAGATCATAAAGAGAAAAGGCACCGTAATGGTTATCTGCGAAAACCCCAAGCATAAGCAGAAGCAGGGCTAAGCCCGAAAACCTACACAAACATTTATATTATCTAAAAGGAGATTTAAGATGGCTCGTATAGCTGGTGTAGATATTCCTAACGGAAAAAGAGTAGAAGCTGCTCTTACCTATATCTACGGTATAGGACCGACAAGTGCGAAGAGCATTCTCGCAGCAACGGGAATTGACCCGAACACACGCGCTAAGGACCTCACCGAAGAGGACGTATCAAAGCTTCGTGATGAGATCGAAAACAACTACAAGGTAGAGGGTGACCTCCGCCGTGATGTTGCGATGGACATCAAAAACATGATTGAGATCAACTGTTACCGCGGCATCAGACACCGCAAGGGTCTGCCGGTAAGAGGACAGAGAACAAAAACAAATGCAAGGACCAGAAAAGGCCCGGCGAAGACGATCGCCAATAAGAAGAAATAAGGAGGGACCGAGATGGCAGCAGGAAAGAAAGTTGTTAAGAGACGCCGCGAGCGTAAGAACATCGAAAAAGGTGTTGTCCACATTCGCTCGACGTTCAACAATACTATCGTTACCATTACCGATGTTAAGGGTAATGCGATATCGTGGGCATCTGCAGGCGAGCTTGGTTATAAGGGCTCTAAGAAGTCTACTCCCTTCGCAGCACAGATGGCAGCCGAGCATGCAGCAAAGATCGCTGCAGACCACGGCATGAAGAGTGTTGAGGTCTACGTAAAGGGACCCGGCTCGGGACGTGAATCCGCGATCAGAGCAATTGCAACACAGGGGATAGATATTACAGTTATCAAAGACGTGACACCTATCCCGCACAATGGATGCAGACCGCCTAAGAGAAGACGTGTCTGAGTTTACAAGGAGGACATAAGAATGGCAAGATATACAGGACCTGCGTGCAAGCTTTGCCGCAGAGAGAACCAGAAGCTTTTCTTAAAGGGTGCGCGTTGCACATCCGGTAAGTGTGCGCTTGACCGCCGCGGAACAGCTCCGGGACAGCACGGCGCACAGCAGAAGAAGCTTAAGGAATACGGTATGCAGCTTCGTGAGAAGCAGAAGACCAAGCGTTACTACGGCGTACTCGAAAATCAGTTCAAGGGTTATTACCACAAGGCTGAAAAAATGGACGGCGTAACGGGTGCAAATCTTCTTTCACTTCTCGAGCGCCGCTTCGACAATGTTGTTTACAGAATGGGACTTGCGGACAGCCGCAGAGAGGCAAGACAGCTTGTCCTTCACGGTCATTTCCGTCTCAACGGCAAGAAGGCGAATATCCCCTCCATCATTCTTGGTGTAGGCGACACAATTTCCGTAAAGGATGAGAGCCGCTCGCTCACTAAAATGAAGGATCTTCTCGAGGGATTTGAGAAGGCGATCACACCTTCATGGCTTGAGGTTGACAAGGCAAATGCTACCGCAAAGGTAGTCGCACTTCCGATGCGAGAAGAGCTTGACTTCCCCGTGGACGAGCAGCTTATCGTCGAGTTGTACTCCAAGTAATCATAACCTCCGGCTGCGGCGGCCCCATCGCCGCAGACACAGCGTTTTTCACACACGAAAATATTTTTAGGAGGAAAATAACATATGATAGAGATAGAAAAGCCGAATGTTACCGTGGCAGAAATCAGCGAGGACGGTACCGCCGGTAAGTTTATCGTAGAACCTCTTGAGAGAGGATTCGGTACTACCTTAGGTAACTCGCTCCGCCGTGTACTTCTCAGCTCGCTTCCGGGCGTTGCTGTGACGAACATCAAGATCGACGGAGTTCTCCACGAAATTTCCACAGTCGAGGGTGTAAAGGAAGATGTGACCGAGATCGTTCTCAATGTCAAGGGCATCGTCGCAAAGCTTTACGGCGAAGGCCCCAAGACTGTCGTTATCGATGCAACAGGCGCATGCGATGTTACGGCAGCCGACATCAAGGGCGACGCGGACATAGAGATCCTGAATCCCGAGCTTCATATCGCAACAGTCGCAGAGGGCGCACGCTTCTATATGGAGTTGACCTTTGATAACGGCAGAGGATATGTTTCTCAGGAAAAGAACAAGCAGCTGAATCAGCCGGTCGTCGGCGTGATCTACACTGACAGCATTTACACACCTGTTTACAAGGTGAGCTATAATGTTGAAAACACCCGTGTCGGAAATAATATAGGCTATGACAAGCTGACGCTCGATGTGCTGACAAACGGCACGATCAATGCCAAAGAGGCCGTCTCGCTTGCAGCCAAGATTCTCAATGAACATCTCAACCTCTTTGTAGAGCTCAGCGATGAGGCGAAGAAGGTAGAGATCATGATCGAAAGAGAAGAAACGATCAAGGAAAAAGTTCTTGAGATGACCATTGAGGAACTTGACATGTCGGTACGCAGCTTTAATTGCTTAAAGCGTGCCGGAATCGACACAGTAGAGGATCTTACCAACCGTACGGAGGATGATATGATCAAAGTCCGTAACCTCGGTAAGAAGTCACTCGAAGAAGTTATTGAAAAATTACATTCGCTCGGTCTTGAACTGAAGCATGAGGAAGACTGACAAGGAGGTATAGGAAAATGCCGAGAAAATTAGGCAGAAAGACAGCGCACAGAAATCTGATGCTCCGCGGTCTCGTAACATACTTGCTCGAAAACGGCAAGATCGAGACGACATATACAAGAGCAAAGGAAGTTGCCTCTCTTACTGAGAAAATGATCACACTTGGCAAGAAGAATACTCTTGCATCACGCCGTCAGGCATTGGCGTTCATCACAAAGGAAGATGTCGTGAACAAGCTGTTCTCGACGATCGCACCTGAGTACGCTGACAGAAAAGGCGGTTATACACAGATCTACAAGCTCGGACCTCGCAGAGGTGACGCAGCAGAGATGGCTCTCATCAAGCTCGTTTCCGATGAGAAGGCAGAGGAAGCTCCTGCAAAGAAGCCTGCGGCAAAGAAAGCCGCAGAAGAAAAGACAGAGGAAACAGCTGAATAAGTTCCTTTGCGGAGAAAAAACGGTTGAGAGATATCATAGGATACGCTCTCTGCCCGAAATAGGAAAAGCAAATACCCTTGAAAACGCTTTCCGGATTCAATCCGGAAGGCGTTTCTTTTATAAATGACAAGAACAGAAAACGGATCATTTATGCAAAATGGTGAAAAAGCCGTTCATAAACTGTTGAAACAAATGAAAAAATATTGTTGTTCTGAAAAAACTTGAAAATTGTTCCTGTTTGGTGTATCATAAAATAGATAATACATTAAGATATGGAGGAAATAATAATGACAAAGAGACTTATTGCGCTTATTGTTGCAGTAGTTATGGTCGTTTCGCTTGTGCCGATGGGTATTTTCGCTTACGACAAAGCACCGGCAGATGAGATTCTTCGGCAGTCCGGCGTATACTTTGACGATGCCGAGTGGGTAGCTCTTGACGGCACGCCGATTGCTTATATCGGAAACGGCGGCCTGGCAGGTGATTACACCACAGAAACAAACCCCGGGACAATGTCACTATTGTTTGAGGTGAAGGGTGTTCGTACTCCTGTCACATTCGGCAAAGTGAATTGGAACACATTGGGAACCAATCAGACGACATGGATTGATTCAAACAATTGTGGTAACTATACGATGGATACATCGTTTGCCGTTAGTAAGGACGGATTGTATGCCGTACAGTTCGGCTTTGATAAGGTCAACTGGGTCGGTTCGACCTTCGGAACGATCAACAGGCTTACGCTTTTCGGCGGCACGAGAGGTGTTGATTTCGTATCGGAAAATACGGGAGCTATGATCAGACCCGTAGGCATTGTTGAGGCAAACGTATCGTATGACATCACGTTCTGCGACACTGACGGAACCGAGATCATGAATGCATCCGGTGCTTTGGACAATTGCGGCAGATGGTCATCGAGGATCGATGCGGTTCCCTCGCTCGTTGACCTTTGCGGGACGCTCACAAAGGCTGATACGGAGCAGTACAGATATGAATTTGTAGGTTGGCAGACAGCAGACGGCACGCCTGTTGATTACGCAACTTTCTGCGGCAAGGTCTATCCTATCTGGAAGACGATTCCGAATAAGGCAGAGCCATCACTTGGCGACTACTATTATGACATCAAGGGCGATCCGGTAAGGATTCCCACGGT
>CAYOFP010000015.1:0-51644 GCA_964403505.1 uncultured Lachnospiraceae bacterium | reverse complement strand
CCCGATGAAATCGGGGTTTTCGGGGACAATATCTTTTTTATTGTCTCTTGATGGCAGGGGCACAAAGACTCGAACTCTGGACACGCGGTTTTGGAGACCGCTGCTCTACCAACTGAGCTATACCCCTATATGACGTGCATATAGTTTAACACACTTGAGAGAAAAAATCAAGATGTTAGAGAAAAATATCTTACAGGCATTGACAAAATACTTTTAGCGGTATATAATATACATATGAACGGTTGTTCATATGAAAGGATGATGCGTCGATGGAAAGTGAAATTTGCGAATATCTGCATGTGCACGAGGAGATAATCGAACGGGTAAAGGACAAAACTCCGCCCGAAGAGGAACTCATGGACCTCGCAGACCTATTCAAGATATTTGCCGATACCACACGGATAAAGATCCTGTATCTGCTCTTTGAAAGCGAAATGTGCGTCTGCGATATTTCCCGTCTGCTCGGCATGCAGCAGTCGGCGATCTCGCATCAGCTGCGCATTTTGAAAAACAGCAAGCTCGTCAAGGCTCGCCGTGAAGGGAAGACGGTATTTTATTCGCTTGCCGACGAACACGTCGAAACAATAATAGGGAACGGAATGGAGCATATCAAAGAATGAAAAAGATTTTTAAGCTGATTGACCTCGACTGCGCAAATTGTGCAGCGAAAATGCAGGCAGGCATCGAAAAAATAGACGGCGTAAAGGCTGTCTCAGTCAATTTTATCACGCAGCGTATGGTGCTCGAGGCGGACGATGAACGCTTTGACGCTATTGTAGACGAGGCGGTAAGAGTCTGCAAAAAAATCGAGCCGGATTGCGAGATCGTCAGATGAAGCTCTCACGCGGACAGAAAAGGGAAGTTGCGCAGATCATCATAGGTGCTCTGCTTTATATCGCAGCTGTCGCCGTGATGCATTTTTCGCATCTTCCGCCGATATACGGCCTCGTCCTTTTTGCGCCGTCCTATCTCATACTTGCTATGCCGATCTTAATAAAAGCAGTGAAAAATCTGCTTCATCTCAATATGCTCGATGAGAATTTTCTCATGACGGTCGCATCGATCGGCGCTTTCGCTCTGCTCGAGTGCTCAGAGGGCGTGGCAGTCATGCTCTTTGACCGTGTGGGAGAATTTTTTGAGGATTATGCGGTATCTAAATCACGGAAGGATATATCATCCCTCGTTGACCTGTGCCCCGACTATGCAAATGTCATGCGTGACGGCGAGCTTGTCGAGGTTTTGCCGGATGAGGTGGAGATCGGCGAGACGATCGTGGTCATGCCCGGAGAAAAAGTGCCGCTCGACGGCAGGATCGTCTCGGGAGATACGTCGTTTGATACATCGGGTCTCACGGGCGAGAGCGTACCCCGTGACGCACATGCAGGGGATAGTGCCGTCAGCGGATATATCAATTTAAGCGGAAAAATAGAAATAATTACAGAAAAAGCATATACGGAATCAACGGTATCGAAAATTCTCGAGCTGATCGAAACGGCGACAGATAAGAAATCCAAAAGCGAAAATTTCATCACCCGGTTTGCCAGAGTATATACTCCGATCGTGGTGGGTGCGGCGCTTGCGCTCGCCCTGATCCCGTCGCTTTTGCACCTTGCGGTGCCGGAGATCGTGGCCGGCGGCTTTGACACATGGGTATACCGTGCGCTTCTTTTCCTCGTAGTGTCCTGCCCGTGTGCGCTGGTCGTCAGCGTTCCGCTGTCGTTTTTCGGCGGGATCGGCGGCGCATCAAGGTCGGGCGTGCTGATCAAAGGCTCAAATTATATCGAGCTTTTATCGAAGGCGGATCTTTTCGTTTTCGATAAGACGGGGACTCTGACCAAAGGGACATTTTCGGTGTCTGACGTCATATCGGACGATCCTGAGAAGACATTATATTTTGCCGCCTGCGCCGAGCAATATTCCTTACATCCCATCGCACGTGCAATAAAGGCAAAAGCCGATCGCGCCCTCCCCGAATGTGAGGTGCATGAGCTCGCAGGCAAAGGTGTGTGCGCCGAATTTGACGGACACACGGTCTATGCCGGAAATGCACGTCTGATGGAGGAAAACGGGATCGCACTTCGTGAGGCGGACGCCGCCGGTACTGTCGTATACGTAGCATATGACGGAGAATACATGGGCGCTATCGTAATAAGTGACGAAATAAAGGACGACGCCCAGAGAGCGGTAAGGGAGCTGGGCTCCTTCGCCGAGACGGTGATGCTCAGCGGTGACAACGGCACAGCCGTCGGAAAATATGCCGCACAGCTGGGCGTGAAGAAAGCGCTCGGAGATCTGCTGCCGCAGGACAAGGTCACGGAATTTGAAAAGCTGAAAAAAGACCGTGTGGCGGTCTTTACGGGTGACGGGATCAATGACGCTCCCGTGCTCGCTATGGCCGATGTCGGCGTTGCGATGGGCGCTTTAGGCTCGGATGCGGCGATCGAAGCGGCGGACGTCGTCATCATGGACGACGCACCGTCAAAGTTGCTCACCGCACGGAGATTTGCCGAGAAAACGATGAGGATCGTTTATCAGAATATCATTTTTGCGCTGACGGTCAAGATCGGCATTATGCTGCTCGGAGCTTTCGGGCTTGCGAACATGTGGGCGGCGGTCTTTGCCGATGTCGGCGTGCTGATCCTCGCAGTAGGTAATTCCATTCGGGCAAGCAGGATATAGATACAAAAACAGCAGACGTGAAATCAACGTCTGCTGTTTTATTTTAAAGATCCGTTCACGAGTCGGCCTCCTGCAATCTTTCCGGTTGGCGTACTGCGAAAATGTTGAAAAACTATTGCAAAATATTGAAATATCATGTAAAATATAGATGGATAAGAGAACGAGAAGTTGAAATAATCAGAGCAGCTGAAGAAATCAAATCAAAAAAATATTATTTATGAGTTGCCGAATAGAAAGGGAGGATATCTGTATGGAAGAAAAATCTGAGAAAAAACAACGGGGGACGTGGCTCGAAAATACGATCGCAAATACCGAATCTGACGAGTCGAAGTTAGAGGCGATGGCTCTGATTTGCCGCAGGGTAAAACTTGACCGGAGAAGCTTAATAATTTCATCTTTGGTCTTTCGGCTCTTCTTGTTTTTGACATCGTTTGCGACCCTTTGGGGATGTATAATGCTTATCGCAAGTCAAGAGGAGCGGGCAATTTTCGATACTTTGCCTGAGGTGGCAAAAAATATTTTGCAGTTTTTCGATAACCTTTTCCATGTGTTTTACGAAGCATTTTTCAAATGGTTAAGCGATTTTGATCCGAGCATGACGGCGGATATCGTCTCAATCATATCGGCGGCGGTGAGTGCTGTGGTATTGATCTTTATATTGACCCCGGTCATCGGTTGCCTCGTGAGATTTGTGATACGAAAACTGCCCGATGGGAA
The DNA here is from genome assembly GCA_964403505.1 of uncultured Lachnospiraceae bacterium. Lineage (GTDB taxonomy): Bacteria > Bacillota > Clostridia > Oscillospirales > CAG-272 > CAKSEI01. The sequence continues at coordinate 48,248 of CAYOFP010000015.1, read as the reverse complement.
ATCTGTAAAGATCCCGTCAAAATGGAATGGCACCCGTGCGGCGGCACAAGATACGTTTAAGAGATTGACAGAGTGTCAAAATGAGGCGAAATCAGGCTATTCCACATGGCAGGTGAGTGCCCTGCTGACTGCTGCTGTTTTGGGTCTTTCGGCATATTTATCTATAAACGGTACTCGGACACCGATCTGGTATTATGTTGTCAACGCCGTTGGATTTTTCCTTATTTTTCAATTGATCGGCATTTTACCGAAGCTTTTTGTCCGCAAAAATCAAAATGGGTCTCGTATCTTGGGTGCAAACGACACTGATACTTTTGAAAAATACTGGATTGATTTTGATCCGGAAAAAAAGGCGGAGGTCGAAAGGCTCGAGAGGGAAGCGGCGGAGCGAAGAAGGAGAGAGCGTGAGGAAAGAGAAAGGCGGGAGCTTGAGGAGAAAAAGCGCCCGACAATCACATTCGATGCAACCGGTGCACATTATGCCAATAGCTTTTCCGTATATATAGACGGGAGCAAAAACTGCTCATTTTCGGGAGGACAAAGAAGGAATATCACCGTCTCCCCCGGGCGTCATCGGATACAGGTGACGGTGTATAACGATGCGGCGGAATCGGCATATTCCCTCGCACCGATGGATGAGTATTTTGAGGAATACGGCACCTGTACGATTGATCTGGGATAAGGAAAAATATAGTAAAGGCAACACCGCCGGTTTTATCCGGCGGTGTTGCCTTTACTTGTGCGTAAAAAGCTATTATTTCAAAAATCCGTTGACGATCTGCTCTTCGGCTTCCTGTTCCGTGAGGCCGAGGGTCATCAGCTTGATGAGCTGTTCGCCTGCGATCTTGCCGATTGCCGCCTCGTGGATCAGGGATGCGTTTGTATCGTTTGCGGTTATTTTCGGCACGGCGGAAACGGATGCTTCATCCATGATGATGGCGTCGCATTCGGTATGACCTGCGCAGCGGTTGTTGCCGTCGATGCAGGAGAGGAAGAGCTGTTTACTCTTTCCTTTTGCGACCGAGCGTGATATGACATTTGCGCTCGAGTCCTCGCCGTTGAGCGCGACCGAAAAGTCGGTCGTGGCGGTCTGCTCGCCGTGGGTCATGATGCTCTCGTGAATGACGAGCTTTGCATTTTTTGCGAGCGTTCCCGTGGTCTTGCGCAGGGTGGAGTCGATGCCTTTGATCTGCGCTGTCTCCATCTCCATATATGCGCCCTCGCCGAGCTCGAGTATCGTGGTCGGGTTCATGAGACGCTTGCCCGTGCCGTCACCCTCGCCGTAATGCTTCTCGATGTATTTTAAACGTGCATTTTTTGCGAGGTGAAAGGAATGGATCCCGTCGTGTGCGCTCGCCGCATCGCCGCCGTTGTGGATGCCGCATCCTGCGACGATGGTGACGTCGGCGTCCTCGCCCACGTAAAAGTCATTATAGACGAGGTCCTTGAGTCCCGTTTCCGACAAAAGCACCGGGATATGGACACTTTCATTTTTCGTGCCCGGCTTTATGATGATATCGATGCCGGGTTTATCTTCTTTTGTTACGATATCGATATTCTCCGTGGTCTTGCGTGAATCGAGCTTTCCGTTGGAGCGGATGTTATACGCTCCCTCCGGCACCTCGTGCAGTCCCGAAACTGCTTCAAGAAGCGACTTCTGTATTGCGTCCATCATTTCACCACCTTGTCTGTGAGGGTACTGCAGGCAGAGCCCTCGCCCTTTAATATATAAGGAAGAATTTCGCTGCGGCTGCCGTCACGGTCGACCCTGCCTTCGCTCAGCACGACGATCCTGTCGGCGATATTGAGTATCCTCTCCTGATGCGAGATGATGATGATCGAGCCGCCTAAGGTCTTCTGCATATTTTCAAAAACCGAAATGAGATTGTTAAAGCTCCACAGGTCGATGCCCGCCTCCGGCTCGTCGAAGATCGAAAGCTTCGTGCCCCGTGCGAGGATGGTTGCGATCTCGATACGCTTGAGCTCGCCGCCCGACAGGGAGGCGTTGATCTCACGGTTGATATACTCCCTTGCGCAAAGACCGACCTCGGATAAGTACACGCACGCCTCGGTGACGCCGATCTTCTTTCCTGCGGCGATTGTGATAAGGTCCTTTACGGTAATACCCTTGAATCGGACGGGCTGCTGAAAGGCGAAACTCACGCCGAGTTTTGCACGTTCGGTCACCGACAGATTCGTGATATCCGTTCCGTCATAGAGAATTTTGCCCTTCGTCGGCAGGTAGATTCCTGCGATCAGCTTTGCGAGGGTGGATTTTCCGCCGCCGTTCGGCCCTGTGATCGCGACGAAACGCTCGTCGATCTTCAGGTTGATATCCTTTAATATTTCTTTGTCCTCTGCGCCCGCAGGCGAGAAAGAAACACCAACTAATTCTAACATTTAAGCTCCTCTTGTAGTATTATCACACAGAGTATACCACATTTTTCCGGGAAATAAAAGTCTTTATAGAAAATTGACAAAAAATATATCTCATTTCCTGTCACTATTCACAAAAAATAAATATTGTGTGATTTCCTCTTGCAAAAACTATATATTGTGGTATAATATACATCGTCAGTACATATTTTGTGTTTTTTGTGTTTAGGAGAGAACAATGAAGGTTATCAAGAGAAACGGTTCGGAAGCTGTATACGACATTACAAAGATTCTGAACGCCATGGTGAAGGCAAACAATGAAGTCGATGAAAAGGACAAGCTGTCCTTCGACGATATCAAAAAAATAGGGGATGAAGTAAATGAGAAGTGCGCCGGGCTCGACCGTGCGCCCTCCGTCGAGGAGATACAGGATATGGTCGAGGACGGCCTTATGGCGGCACGGGCCTATGCGGTTGCGAGAAAGTATATCAGATACCGCTATAACCGTGCGCTCGTCAGAAAAGCAAATACGACAGACGAGCAGATCCTTACCCTGATCGAGTGTAATAATGAGGAAGTAAAGCAGGAAAACTCCAATAAGAATCCGCAGGTCAACTCTGTCCAGCGTGACTATATGGCAGGCGAGGTATCAAAGGATATCACAAAGCGAGTCCTTCTGCCGAAGGATATTGTCGATGCGCACGAGGAGGGTATTATCCACTTCCACGATGCCGATTACTTCGCACAGCATATGCATAACTGCGACCTCGTAAACTTAGAGGATATGCTCCAGAACGGAACGGTCATTTCGGGAACTCTGATTGAAAAGCCGCATTCTTTCTCGACCGCCTGCAATATCGCGACCCAGATCATCGCACAGGTTGCGTCCAACCAATACGGCGGACAGTCCATATCGCTTACCCATCTCGCTCCGTTTGTAAATATCAGCCGTGAGCGGATCAGACAGAGCGTGCTCGCCGAGGTCGACGAGCTCGGCACGGTGCCGGATGAGGACAGAATCTCACGTATCGTCGAGAAGAGACTGCGTGAGGAGGTGCGCAAGGGCGTGCAGATGATACAGTATCAGGTAGTTACGCTGCTCACGACGAACGGTCAGGCGCCTTTCGTCACGGTGTTCATGTACCTCGGAGAGGCAAGGAACGAAAGAGAGAAAAAGGACCTTGCACTTATTATAGAAGAGACGCTTAAGCAGAGATATCAGGGCGTCAAGAATGAGAAGGGCGTATGGATCACGCCGGCATTCCCGAAGCTGATCTATGTGCTCGAGGAGCAGAATGTAAGAGAGGACAGCGAATATTGGTACCTCACTCAGCTTGCCGCAAAATGCACGGCAAAGCGTATGGTGCCCGACTATATTTCTGAGAAGAAGATGCTCGAGCTGAAGGTAGACAAAAACGGAGAGGGACACTGCTATACCTGCATGGGCTGTCGCAGCTTCCTCACTCCTTATGTCGATGAGAACGGCCAGCCGAAATACTACGGACGCTTCAATCAGGGCGTCGTAACCATCAACCTGCCCGATGTGGCGCTTTCCTCGGGCGGCGACGTCGATAAATTCTGGAAGATATTTGACGAGCGTCTCGAGCTGTGCTACCGTGCGCTCATGTGCCGTCACGACAGACTCATGGGAACACTCTCGGACGCAGCACCTATCTTATGGCAGTACGGCGCTCTCGCACGCCTTGAAAAGGGTGAGACGATCGATAAACTGCTCTTCGGCGGATACTCGACGATCTCTCTCGGATATGCAGGACTGTACGAATGTGTCAAGTATATGACCGGCAGAAGCCATACCGATCCGCAGGCGACACCCTTTGCACTCGAGGTCATGCAGCATATGAACGACGCCTGCAAGGCGTGGAAAGCAAAAGAAAATATGGACTTCAGCCTGTACGGCACCCCCCTCGAGTCCACGACATATAAATTTGCAAAGGCACTGCAAAAGCGCTTCGGAATAATCGAGGGCGTAACGGATAAGAATTACATCACAAACTCTTATCATATCCATGTCACCGAAGAGATCGACGCTTTCACAAAGCTGGCGTTTGAGTCGAAATTCCAGGCGCTCTCGCCCGGAGGTGCGATCAGCTATGTCGAGGTGCCCAATATGCAGAACAATATCGAGGCAGTGCTCGAGGTCATGAAGTTTATCTATGACAACATCATGTATGCCGAGCTTAATACAAAGAGCGACTACTGCCAGGTGTGCGGCTATGACGGCGAGATCGAGATAAAGGAAGATATCGACGGCAAGCTCATCTGGCGCTGCCCCTGCTGCGGCAATGAGGATCAGACAAAGATGAATGTCGCCCGCCGCACCTGCGGTTACATCGGCTCTCAGTTCTGGAATCAGGGCAGAACCCAGGAGATAAGAGACAGGGTAATGCACTTATAATGAACTACGGAGAGATAAAAAACTGTGATATCGCAAACGGTATCGGAGTGCGTGTAACTCTTTTCGTTTCGGGGTGCACCCATCATTGCAAGGGATGCTTTAATGCACAGACGTGGGATTTCGCATACGGGAAGCCGTATACGAAAGAGACCGAGGATTATATCATCTCCCTGCTTTCAAAGGATTTTATCGCAGGTCTTACCCTGCTTGGCGGAGAGCCCTTTGAGCCAGAGAATCAGGCGGCGCTCGTCCCTTTGCTCAAACGGGTGAGGGCGGAGCTACCGCAGAAAAACATATGGGCGTACTCGGGTTATACGTTTGATACGGATATGCTGAACGGAAAGCTCTCGGAATTTGCGACTACAAGGGAAATGCTCGAGAATATCGACGTTTTGGTGGACGGCGAATTTATCGAGGAAAAGAAAAACATCCGTCTGAAATTCCGCGGGAGCGAAAATCAGAGGATCATCGACGTGCCCGCCTCCCTGAAAACCGGCGAGGTCGTCCTATTGAGAGGTTATTGATATGAAAATGAATATAAAAAAGCTGTCGGACAAGGCGACGGTGCCGTCCTACGGCTCTGCGTGTGCGGCGGGAGCGGATCTTTACGCCTGCCTTGACGAAACTGCCGTGATCGAGCCGGGAAAGACCATGCTGATAAAGACGGGGATCGCCGTCGAGATACCGGACGGATATGCAGGGCTCATATTTGCCCGCAGCGGTCTTGCCTCCAAAAAGGGGCTCGCGCCTGCAAACAAAGTCGGCGTGGTCGACAGCGACTACCGCGGCGAGGTCATGGTCGCCCTGCATAATCACAGTGGCGAGACACGCACGGTGGAGCATGGCGAGCGTATCGCGCAAATGGTGATAACACCGTATATCGCCCCGGAATTCTGCGTCACGGACGAGCTTTCCGATACCGAACGGGGTGCGGGCGGCTTCGGATCTACCGGTACAAAGTGACGGCAGGAGACTTTTGCTATATTATACAATTATTTTTTGAAAATCTATTGAAAAATTATGTAAACTGTTGTATAATGAGTTAAATATAGACAAGAGTCGAACAAAATCGGAGAAATGTTTTGTCGCAGATATTAATCTTACTAAAACTATTATATTCGTATAAGAATCTAATCCTTCTTATATTTTTCCTGCTGAACTTCATGTCATTTGCTCTGTATGCAGTAGATAAATACTGTGCGCAGCGGGGCTTGTGGCGGATACAGGAAATCTATCTTCTGACTGCGGCGTTTCTTTTCGGCGCACCCGGAGCGCTTTTTGCCATGGTTTTTCTGCGGCACAAGATAAACAAGCCGAAATTCCGTGCTATTGTCCCGGTGCTTGCCGTGATATATGTCGGCCTTGTGTTTGTGGCAATATCGCTGAAGATTTCAGGTGTTTACGATATCAGCGGAAATGGATAATAAAAAAGCTCCGGAGCATATGGCTTTGGAGCTTTTAACGTAAATAACTTTTATCGAATATACTGTAATGATGAAAAAAGAATTTCGATTAACACTTCTTGCTGCCCGAATGGGCTTTTTTACCCAGGCGCTGGTCAATAATCTTGCGCCTGTGCTTTTTGTACTGTTTCGTGTACTGTACGGCTTTTCTTATCTTCAGGTAGGCATCCTCGCCGCACTCAATTTCACGGTGCAGCTGTGCGCAGACCTTACCGCGTCACGCCTTATCATCCGGTTCGGATACCGCAGGTGCGCTATGGCGGCACAGGCGCTTTGCACCGTGGGTCTTATCCTTATGCCCTTGCTTTGCTTATTAACGGGCGGCGCATATGCATCGTTTATTGTCCCGGTGGTGATATATTCCTACGGGGCGGGAATGATAGAGGTCTTCGCCAGCCCGATCGTTGAGGCGATACCCGACCTTCCCGAGAATACGAAGATGACGATGCTCCATTCCTTTTATTCCTGGGGGCAGATGACGTGTGTCGCTCTGACGACGTTAGCTCTTTATCTTGTCGGGTATGAGCGATGGTTTTTTATCCCTGTTTTGTGGGCGGTCGTTCCTGCATTCGGTCTTTATCTCTTTTCCCGTGCCCGTCTCGATATCGCGGACACGGCGGAGAAAGAGAGTGTAAAAGGCGGCAGGCTTTTCACGAGAGCATTCGTTATGATGTTGGTCATCATGACCTGCGCCGGAGCATCGGAGATCGCCATGAGCGAGTGGTCGTCGCTTTTTGCCGAGGAGGCTCTCGGCGTATCGAAGGTCGTGGGCGACCTGCTCGGCCCGTGTATGTTTGCTTTATTTATGGGGATGGGACGTATGTGCCATTCTAAATTCGGAGAGAAGCTGAATCTGTCCCGTCTGATCAAGGCATGCTCGCTTTTCTGTGTGATATGCTATGTCGGCGCGGCTCTTCTGCGGCCGGCTGCGGCATCTCTTATTTTCTGTGCGCTTACGGGTCTTTCTGTCTCGATCATGTGGCCGGGTACGCTCTCTCTTGCCGCCGCACGCAATAACGGCGGTGCGAGAATGTACGGCCTTCTCGCTGCATTCGGGGATATCGGATGTATCATAGGCCCTGTGGTGACGTCATGCGTCTCGGAATTTGCGGACAGCAATGAAACAATATGTGCAATCGGTGCGGCATACGGCCTTTCCGCAGACAAAACTGCGCTTCGTGCCAGCCTGCTCGCCATGGCGGTCATACCGCTTGTGATGCTGATCTGTCTTACGGTATTTTCAGATAAAGGATGTGAAGACAGGTGAAGATAGTATTTGCGGTTTTGGCGATCGCCGTCGCTCTGATCGTATTGACGGTGGTTTTCTGCGGACTCGCAGGTTTTATCGTTGCCTGCAGAAGACGTAAAAGCACCTTCGATCCCGAGCGCATGAGGGAAGATAATCCCATCCGTTTGTGTTATAATAAATGTAAGACTGATTCGGATGAGCTTATGAAAAAACCGAGCGAGGAGATATCTATTACGGCAGACGATGGCACTGTTCTTAAGGCGAGGCTTTTTTTGCATGGAAAGGGCGATAAATTCATTCTCATTGTGCATGGGTATCACTCTGACTGGGTAAGGGACTTCGGTTCTATCGCACGGTTCTGGTATGAGAGCGGATATTCCCTCTTTGTCGCAGACAGCCGTGCGCACGGCTCGAGCGGAGGTAAGTATATCTGCTACGGCGTGAAAGAAAGATATGATATCTGCCGATTTGCCGAATACCTGAGCCGTGAATACCCGGGGAGCGGGATATTGCTCCACGGCATATCCATGGGCGGTGCGAGCGTCATGATGGCAGCGGACACAGAGCTTCCGCAGGAGGTCGTCGGCATTATCGACGACTGCGGATATACCACGCCGTATGAAATCATATACAGGGTATCGGGTCTGCCGAGGATCATGACGGCATCGGCGTCTTTGTGGGCACGCATCCTTGCCGGTTTTTCCTTCCGGGGCGCATCGGCACTCGAGTCTGCGAAAAACAGCGCCCTGCCGAAGCTGATCATCCACGGGGAAAAGGATACCTATGTTCCCTATGAAATGGGGGAGCGGATCTACCGTGCCGCCTCGGGGGACAAGACCTTTTTGTCAGTGCCCGATGCGCCGCATGCGATCAGCTTTTATGTACAGCCCGAGACGGTAAAAAAGGCGCTTACCGATTTTGCGAAGAAAACGCTGGGACAAGCATAAAAAAGGCGCTGTAAAAAAACTTTCGTTTTTTACAGCGCCTTTATGTTTTGTCTTCGTAGTCGGGTTCCTCCGGCATGACGATGGCGAGGATGATATAGACGAGTAACCCGGGAAAAGACGCCGTGCAAAAGGATAACAAAAGATATGCGACACGGATAAGGGTCGGGTCTGCGTTCATGTACTCTGCGATGCCTCCGCAGACTCCGCACATCTTTTTATTGGTTTTCGATTTGTATAATCTCTTCATTTCTTTATTCCTTTCATTTATTATGATATGATTTTAGCATATTCACAGTACCTTTTACAAGGTATTTTGTTTAAAATCTTTACTTTTTCAAACGTTTGTGGTACAATATCTGAACCGGAGGCGGAAATGAGCAATAGTTTTTATGCACTTGCATTCAGACAAAAGTATATAAAGCGCTGGGGTCTCATGAGAAATGTGTCGGATGAGTCTCTTTCCGAGCACGTGACGGACGTGGCGATACTTACTCATGCACTTTGCACGATAGGGAATACCTATTTTAATAAAAACTATGATACGGGGTATGCCGTGACGTGTGCGATATTCCACGATCTGCCCGAGGTATTTACGGGGGATCTGCCTACGCCCGTAAAGTATTACAGCGACACGACGAAGGAAAGCTATCGGAAGGTCGAGCGGCAGGCGGTGAATACCCTGCTCTCAAAGCTGCCTGAAGAGTTACGGGGAGAATACGAGGCAATCCTTGATTTCGAGGAGAGGGATAAGGAGCTGAAGCATATCGTGAAATGCGCCGACAAGCTCTCCGCCCTCATCAAATGCATTGAGGAAGAAAACAGCGGAAACCGTGAATTTGCAAATGCGCGCGCCGCAACAGAGAAGAGCCTCAGCGCCATGTCCTGCCCCGAGCTTGACTACTTTATGAAAGAGGTCTTGCCGTCGTTTGACATGACTTTAGACGAAATGCAGGGCTGACAGCGCGTGTTTTTATGCCGTTTTTGCCTAAGCAGAGGCGGAAATCCGTCCGTAAAAATCGGGTTCGGATTATTCTCCTATGCTTAAGTCCAAAAAATAGAATTTTTTTGTTGACAAAATAATATTGTTGTGCTATAATCTATAAGTCAGATTATGCAACTGTCTGCGATTCATATGTACGGGCCATTAGCTCAGTTGGTTAGAGCTACCGGCTCATAACCGGTCGGTCCGGGGTTCGAGTCCCTGATGGCCCACCATTTTATCCCGCATCAGAATATCTGATATCAGATATTCTGGGCAGGATACAACCCTGCATAGCAGACAGATTATTTGAGTTTTTGATACGCCGTGACGGCGTAACAGGAGGATTTATATGGAACTCGTATTTGGTATTATACTACTGGTCGCGGCAGTATTCCTCGTTGTTGCAGTTCTTTTGCAGCATGGAAAGAGCTACGGTCTGTCGGGTACGATATCCGGCGGTGCCGAGACATTCTTCGGTAAGACTAAGGGGCAGACGCTTGACAATATTCTCTCAAAAGTGACGAGCATTGTAGCTGTTTGTTTCTGCGCACTTGTGATCGTAATGTACATGATTCAGCCTACAACATCAAAGGACGATGGAGTTGTTACCCCGATAGACAATGCATCTGAGAGTGTGTCTGACAGCGAATCCGAGAGCGAATCAGAAAGCGAATCCGAGAGTGAGAGTGAGTCTGAGAACGATTCTGCGAGTGAGTCGGGCGAGGACGAGAACAACTGACATGAGAACATGAAAATCCGCCTTGATCAAGGCGGATTTATTTTTTATACAAAGGAAATAGTGATGGAACTACATGATAAAATATACGATAAAATACTTGAGCTTGTGCATGACGACTCCTATATTCCGCTTACGCCGCAGGATATGGAATTTATCTTAAGCGGAGCAGAGGAACTCGGCGAAGGGAACTTTGACGCCGCAGTACAGGTGCTGATAAATGAGAATAAGCTCGTCTTCACGAAAAAAGGCAAGATCACCGCAATAGAAAAATCAGACATCATTCTCGGTGAGTTTATGGCATCGACCCGTGGCTTTGGCTTTGTGCGCCCTGCGCCCGAATATGCGGGACGGGTGAAAAAGGATATTTTTATCCCGTTTGCCGACTCTATGGGCGCTGTCCACGGCGATACCGTGGCGTGCACCGTGATATCCGCACACGACGACGGCAAATGCGACGGCAAGGTGATAAAGATTATATCCCGCAGCATAGAATGTGTCACGGGCACGGTCTGCGCGATCAGAGAGCGCGGCGCATCGAGGGAGCGATATGCGGTCGAGCCGGATAATAAACGGCTTGGCTTCCTCGTATATGTAGATAACTGTAAGCAGACGGGGGCGTTGCCGGGGTACAAGGTAGTCGCAAAGATAACCGAATATCCCGATGAAAAGCATGATGCCCTCGGCACCGTCACGCAGGTCTTCGGAGATACCGAATCTACTGAGGCAAACTATGAGGCGATCCTGCATACCCACGGCATAAAGACCTTTTATGACCGTGCGGCGCTCGCCGAGGCGGATGAGCGATCCGGTGAGGGTGTCGTCGCAGGGGACAGGCTGGATCTGCGGAATGAGATCATCTTTACGGTCGATTCCGAGGATGCGAAGGACCTTGACGATGCGATATCGCTGAAGGTAAAGCCCGACGGCAACTATCTGCTCGGCGTGCATATCGCCGATGTATCGGAATACGTAAGAGAGGGCAGTGCCCTCGATAAAGAGGCGATATCGAGAGGAACGAGCGTGTATTTTGCAGATCAGGTGGTCGCCATGCTGCCGAAATCTCTCTCAAACGGCATATGCTCACTGAACGGAGGAGTAGACAGATATGCGCTCTCCGCTTTTATCACTTTGTCGCCCGAGGGCAGGATATTGGATACCGAAATCAAGGAGAGCATCATCAACTCTACCGTGCGCGGCGTTTACTCCGAGCTGAATGACATACTCGAAAAAGGCAGAGCGAGTGCGCATTATCAAAAGTATTCCTGCCTTTTTCCGGATGTTTTCCCGAATATGATAAAGCTGTACCGTATCCTTGCGGAAAATTCCAAACGGCGTGGGGCTGTCGAGCTGGAAACGAGCGAGAGCAGGATCATCATAGACGAAAATAAAAACCCCGTGGACATCGTCCGCCGTGAGCGTGGGGAGAGCGAACGCATGATAGAGCAGTTCATGCTCTGTGCAAATGAGGCGGTCGCAACATGGCTCTACTATTTGAATATGCCCTGCGTTTACCGTATTCACGAAGAGCCGACCGAGGAGAAACTGCGCACCTTGCGTGTGTTTGCATATAATATCGGGCTTGATATCACCTCGCTTTCGGCGAAGAATATTCATCCGAAGTCCCTGCAGACTCTCATGGACGAGGCAAATAAAAAGGGCATGGGCGATATACTCTCGGCGGTTATGCTCCGCTCGATGATGAAGGCGAGGTACAGCGAGAGCTGCTCGCCCCATTTCGGTCTGGCGATCGAAAAATACTGTCATTTCACCTCGCCGATCCGAAGATACCCCGACCTTGCGACACACAGGATCATTAAAACCGTGCTTCGTGGCGAAATGGACTCGCTGAGAGCGGAGCGCCTGTCGGCGTTTGCCGCACGTGCGGCTGCTGCCTCGAGCGAAAACGAGCGCAGAGCCATGATGGCGGAAAGAGATATCGAGGATCTGTATAAATGCGTCTATATGAGCAAACGGATTGGTGAGATATACGAGGGCAGGGTCAGTTCGGTCACGGGATTCGGACTGTTTATCGAGCTCGAAAACTCATGCGAGGGTCTGATACCGATCAATACGCTTGACGGTTATTTCACCTTCAATGAGCGCTCGATGACCCTCACGAGCAACCGTAAGGTATACAAGCTCGGCGACAGACTGCGTGTCAAAATCGATGATACCGACATCGTTACACGCCGAATCTATATGACAATCAGGTAATTTACCCGTTTTTTGTCGCATGTTATTGATTTATTCAAAATAGTGTAGTATAATTTTATAGAAAATATTTCTAAGGAGTACTAACATGAATTATTCAAAAGAAGTTGAAGGTATGTGCGTCGTCGCTAAAGGCCCCGACCACGGACCGGCTCCTATTCCCGAAGAGGGAAAATGGATACAGGCGAAGGAAATCAAGGATATTTCCGCATACACACACGGTGTGGGCTGGTGCGCTCCTCAGCAGGGTGCATGCAAGCTCTCGCTGAATGTTAAGGACGGTATTATCGAAGAGGCTCTCGTCGAGACCATCGGTTGCTCGGGCATGACCCACTCTGCAGCTATGGCAGCGGAGATACTCCCCGGTAAGACCCTGCTCGAGGCGCTGAATACTGACCTCGTATGCGATGCGATCAACACCGCTATGAGAGAGCTTTTCCTGCAGATCGTTTACGGACGTTCGCAGTCCGCATTCTCTGAGGGAGGTCTCGTCATCGGTGCGGGCATGGAGGATCTCGGTAAGGGTTCGAGAAGCATGGTCGGTACGATGTACGGCACAAAGGCAAAGGGCGTTCGTTACCTCGAAATGACAGAGGGATACTGCACGAGAATGGCTCTCGATGAAAACGATCAGGTTATCGGTTACGAATTCGTTTCTCTCGGCAAAATGACTGACTTTATCAAGGGCGGTATGGAGCCGAACGAAGCATATGAAAAATCCAAGGGTTCATACGGCCGCTTTGACGAAGGCGTCAAGTATATTGACCCGAGACAGGAATAAGAGGAGGTACCGATAAAATGGCATTATTTGAAGGTTACGAAAGAAGAGTTGAAAAGATAAACGCCGTTCTCAAAGAGTACGGTATCTCTTCCATAGAAGAATGCAAGGAAATCACACTTGCAAAAGGAATCGACTGTGATCAGATCGTCCGTTCCACACAGCCCATCTGCTTTGAAAACGCTGTCTGGGCATACACTGTCGGTGCGGCTATTGCACTCAAAATGGGCTGCACAAAGGCTGCTGACGCCGCTGCTGCTATCGGCATCGGACTTCAGTCCTTCTGCATCCCCGGCTCTGTCGCTGAGAACCGTAAGGTCGGTCTCGGCCACGGCAACCTCGGCAAGATGCTCCTCTCCGAGGAGACGGACTGCTTCTGCTTCCTCGCAGGACACGAGTCCTTTGCAGCTGCAGAGGGCGCAATCAAGATCGCTCTGAATGCGAACAAGGTAAGAAAGCAGCCTCTGCGTGTTATCCTGAACGGTCTCGGCAAGGATGCAGCATTCATTATCTCGAGAATCAACGGCTTTACCTATGTAAAGACTGAGTTTGATCCGTATACTGAGGAGGTCAAGGTCATCTCCGAGACTCCTTACTCGAAAGGTCCGAGAGCGAACGTTAAGTGCTACGGCGCAGACAACGTTCCCGAGGGCGTTGCGATCATGAAAATGGAGCACGTCAGCGTTTCTATCACGGGTAACTCCACGAACCCGACAAGATTCCAGCATCCTGTCGCAGGTACATATAAGAAGTGGTGCAATGAGAACGGCGTTCAGTACTTCTCCGTTGCATCGGGCGGCGGCACAGGTCGTACGCTTCACCCCGACAATATGGCTGCAGGTCCGTCCAGCTACGGCATGACGGATACAATGGGCCGTATGCACTCGGACGCACAGTTCGCAGGATCGTCCTCTGTTCCCGCTCACGTTGAGATGATGGGACTTATCGGTATGGGTAACAACCCGATGGTAGGCGCAACCGTTGCAGTAGCTGTTGCTGTCGAAGAGGCAAGCAAATAAAGCTTTTGAATATTCAAGGCTTGAGGTTTTTAGACCTCAGGCCTTGTTTTTTGTTGCATAATTCTGTATGTTGTGGTAGAATAAATGTGCTACACGAATTTAATATAACTCAACACGGGGAAAAATAACCTTGGTAAAAGGTGTTTTCCTCTCATTTCCGTGTTGGGTGATTCGTGTAGCAACGATCGAGGACAAACGCTTTTTCGGTGCGCTGACTTCGGTTTGGCGCACTTTTTTATTGAGGACTATATCATGTTTAAGAAAAAATTACCCACGAAACGGGTCGTAATTGCCGGGTGCAGGGATTATGATGATTATGACGAGGCAAAGCAGTATATTGATCTGTGTATCGCTGATATACGCAAAGAAAATAATATCATTGTCGTCTCGGGGTGTGCGAGCGGTGCGGATGCGCTCGGAGAGCGTTAAGCTGAAGAGAGTCGAACACCGCCGTCTGTGGGAGCGGTGGCACGCTTACGCACCGAGTGATTTTGACATATAATATATGTCTGCAATCACCCAGAGCAAAATCGCACTCGCCCACCGCACCCACAGATGCGAAGCAGTTCTCACAGTCAGATTTGTGCTTGCAAAAGGCAAAGTACGCAGGAAATATACAATATTGCCAAGGACTTTAACGCATTGCACGTGCAAATCTGTCTGCGAGAACCGACGGTGTTCGACTCTCTTCAGCTTATGCAAAAGAAAACAGGTTCAAAATAGAAAAATACCCTGCCGATTGGAAAAAATACGGCAGGAGCGCAGGTCCGATACGAAACAGACAAATGGCGGAGGTGGGCGATTATGTGATCTGTTTTTGGGACGGCGAAAGCCGTGGGACAAGTTTAATGATCGATTACGCCCAAGAATACGGAAAACCCGTTAAAATAAAAAAGATATGAGCAGGACATGATGTCCTGCTCACTTTTTATATTATTCGCATCGTTTTGAGATGATATAGCGCGGACGGTTGATCGACTGCCGATAGAGCTTGTACACATAATATCCGAGCACGGATATGCTCATCATCGTACATGCGAGGGCGATGAGGATGGCGGCGAGGAAGAATGGTGTTATATTACACTCGCCGGCTGTCGCACAGATACATCCGATTACGGCAAGCAGCAGGAATAAACCGCCGAGTATCCCCGATATGCGCATGGGAGCGCCCGAAAACGAGGTTAAATTTCTTATGGCGTATTTTGTGAGCGTGCGGACAGACCATTTCGTCTTTCCCTCGGCGCGTTCCTTGACCTCAAAGGGAATCTGCGTTTTTTTGAATCCGATCCACGATGAGAGAGCACGGAAAAACGCATCCTGCTCGGTAAATTCACAGAGCGCATCGATCACCTTGCGGTCGAGCAATTTGAAATCGGATGCAATATTCATATCTATACCGGCGGTACGCCGAATCAGCGCATAAAACAGCTTTGCGCACAGTGCGTGACATGCGGATTCTTTGCCCCGGCTCGTCTTGACGCCCTCGACGATCTCGTATCCCTTTTCCCAGAGGCGGTACATCCCGACGATTTTTTCGGGCGGATGCTGGAGGTCACAGTCTATCACTACCGCACACGCCCCTTTTGCGTTTGCGAGACCTGCGAAAATGGCAGGGTCTTTTCCGAAATTGCGTGAAAAAGATATGCCCCGAATCGAGGGTTTTTTCTCGTTTTCACGGCAGATATTCTCCCATGTTGCATCGCATGACCCATCGTCTACGAACAGTATCTCGTACGGTATCTCCTCTTTCGTTAAGATATCGGCGATCGTCGATGTGGTGCGGGTGATCATTGCTTCCTCATTATATGACGGTATGATAACAGACAATAATTTTTCCATGTATCTATGATACCCCTTAAATCACATTTTGTCAACCGTAAGAGGGCTTAAACTTTTGCTTTCCATTGACTTTGTGTGGTATCTGTGGTAAAATACATTCTATGGAAAAAGAGGTTAAGATAAAGATAATTTCAAAGGTATATGACATCAGCGACTGTCCTGCGGACGGGAAGTATCCTGCGCAGGATGAGGCGCAGTGCGATGTCATTGAGATGTCAGCTTACGGCAAGATGACGTTAGCGGACGGCGTTTATTCCATCGAGTACGACGAGTGCTGTGAGGGAATGAGCGGCACGAAAACACGTCTGTTTTTTGACGTGGACAGACCCGGATGCGTCAGTCTTTTCCGCCGCGGTACGGTATGCGGCGACCTCGTTTTCGACCAGGAGATCGGCCGCAGCGTCTTTATGTATCAGAATGAGATCATGCCGTTTGAGATGGCGCTTGTCACAAAGCGGCTGGTCAATCGCCTCGGCGAGGACGGCGGAACGCTCCATCTCGACTACAAAATAGAATTACAGGCGACGAATATCGAGCGTACTGTATTTGATATGCTCGTCAAGGTCGTGTGAGGCGTGATATGACGATAGCCGATCTCAAAAAGGAATTAAAGGCTCCCTCGGGCGTTTACCTCTTTTACGGCGAGGAAGAATATTTGAAGCATCATTATCTGCGCCTGATGCGTGAGGCTGTTTTGACCGACGAGTCGCTTGCCGCATTTAATCACACGGTGCTCTCGGGCGAATCCGAGCTCGGGCGGCTTGCCTCTGCATGTGATATGATCCCCGTGATGGCGGATAAAAAGCTCATAGAGATACACAGCGTGAAATATACCGCCCCGAAAAAGAAAGAGAGCGAGGAAGAACAGGGAAAGAGTCAGACAGACGCTCTTATCGAGGCGCTGTCAGGCGTAGAGGCTGATACGGTAGTCGTTTTGTATACCAGCCCGGCAGAATTTGACGCCGGCACGGGCAAGGCGACATCGGCGATATATAAAAAGCTCGAAAAGGTGGCAAAGCCCGTTGAGTTTGCGCACCAGACTCCTGCCAAGCTATCCGTATGGCTCGCAAAGCATTTTGTACGGGCAAACATTACCGCATCCCAGCAGGATCTCCTTTTTATGATAGATTATTGCTCGACGGATATGTCCGCCCTTGCAAATGAGACAGATAAGCTCATTGCTTATCTTCTGCAAAACGGCAAAAGCGTCCTTTCGCGTGGTGATATCACCAAGATATGCTCCCATACCGACGAGATCGCCGCATTTGACTTCTCGAACGCTCTGCTCGCAGGCAATACGGCACGCTCGTATGCGATACTTTCCGATATGCTCTCAAAAAAGCAAAAGCCCGAGATGATACTCGGCTCTATCGCCTCGGCATACTGCTCGCTTTTGCGTATCCGTGTATTCAGCGATGCAGGGATGAGCGTGCAGGAGATAGCCAAGGCTCTTTCCTGGAAAGAGGGCAGGGTCAGCCTGTATCTGCGCTCCGCACGGAATTATTCGGCGAAGGCGCTCGAGGCGGCGGTGCGTGCCTGTCACGACGCTGACGTTAAAATGAAGACCTCTCAGGGCGACAAGGCAGGAATACTGACGGCGCTCGTGGGTGGCGGAATATGAGAATCAGAATACCATATCCCGTGATCGTCGAGGGAAAATACGATAAGATAAAGCTTGATTCTATCATAGAGGCGAATATCATAACGTCCGACGGCTTCGGGATATTCAATTCCGAGGAGAAACAGGCGCTTTTGCGTCGGCTCACCAATGGGGGAAAGGTGATCGTGCTGACCGACCCTGACGGCGCAGGTCTCGTGATACGCAATTTTCTCAAAGGAATATTAAAAAAAGATAATATTATCAATCTGTATATTCCGCAGACACCGGGCAAGGAAAAACGAAAGGCCGCACCGTCTGCCGAGGGATACCTCGGCGTGGAGGGCATAGACGCAGATAAACTGCGTGAGATATTTGCGCCTTTTGCAGGCGAGTTTACAAAAAAAGGCCCTGCCGTGACGAAAGCAGACCTATTTGCCGACGGACTGTCGGGTACAGAGGGAAGCGCCGCAAAAAGAGAGGCATTTTTAAGAAAGGCGGGACTGCCGGAGGGCATGTCCGCAAATGCCATGCTCGAGGCGATAAACATACTGTACACCATTGAAGAATACAAGGAGCTATTATGAATAATAAAACCAAGATCTACACCATAGGCACGCTCGTCCTGTCGTGCGTTGCCATGATATACAGCAGTTTTATGTTTCTTTTCCGCTTCGAGAGTGATAAAATGCTTTTTGAAAGAGGGACAGCAGGCGTGTTTACGGCTTTTATCATCCTATCCGTTTGTGCGATCGCATCAGGATGTTTTGTGATAAAGCCGCGCCGGGATCGTGCGCACAGAATGCCCGAGAGAAGTCATGCGACTACATTTTTCGGCGCAGTTACCGGATTTTTCGCTGTGGCGATATT
The DNA here is from genome assembly GCA_964403505.1 of uncultured Lachnospiraceae bacterium. Taxonomy (GTDB): domain Bacteria; phylum Bacillota; class Clostridia; order Oscillospirales; family CAG-272; genus CAKSEI01. The sequence continues at coordinate 29,762 of CAYOFP010000015.1, read as the reverse complement.
TATTTTTTCCATCATTGACGGTATCACGAGCGAGACGGAAACTGCCGCACGTACGGTAGACTACCTTGTTTTTGCATCGTCGCTTTTATGCGGAGCGTATTTTGTATACGTCAGTGCGAGCGTAAAGCCGAATAAGAATGCGGCCGCTGCGCTCGGCGCATGTGCACTGCTCTTTCATATATTCCGCACGGTATCGCTCTATTTTGATATGGAATACCCGATGCGCAATCCCGTCCGTGTGCTCGGGATGATCACGGTGATCTCCATGATGTTATATCTTTGCTGTGAAGTAAGGTGTCTCTTATCCTGCTCGAAGGAAAGACTATATTATATCTCGTCATTCCTTACGGTATTTTTCATCTGTGCATTCAGTCTGCCGATGACGGTTTATTCCTTTGTGAGCGGCAGTTTTACGACATATGTAATTAATTATATCATGCAGATATCGTTCGGCATTTATGTGATATGCCGTTTAATATCATTCTTTAATTATGAGGAGGAGACAATGAGATACGTATTTGCTCATTACAAAAAGCTTGAGGATGTGGAGTGGGATAAGGTCGAGCGTGCGAATGTCGATAAATTCGGCTGGGGCTATGAATACAAGCCCGAGACATACGCGCAGGGCGTATGGTGCGACGAGGGACTGTGCGTTAAGATGACTTCTTACGAGAAAAACCCCCGTGCGACTTACACTGAATTTATGGATTCGGTGTGCAACGACGCCTGCCTCGAATTTTTCTTTTCGGGTGACGGTGTCGCATACTGCAACTGCGAGTGTAATCCACTCGGCACACAGCATACCTCATGCGGTGCGCCCGGCGGAAGGTGCAGTATCGACAAGGTGACCGACGTCCCCGTGATAACGCCCGAGATATCCGAGGATAAGTGGAGCGTACTTATGGTATTTACGAAAAAAGCGTTCGAGGACCTGACGGGGCTCGAACTGAAAAAGGGTACTGTATTCACGGGTAATTTCTACAAGTGCGGCGATCTGTGCGAAGCGCTGTGCTACGGTATGTGGAACGAAGTAAAAACGGAAAAGCCGTCCTTCCATCAGCCCGACTATTTCGGTGAATTGGTATTAGGTTAATCGGAGGAAAAACCATGAAACACATTCCGTCATCCATTACGGGAACTGCCGCAAGAGAGCGGAAGCTCTTTGCGACAGTGGGTGCGGGCGACACGCACCTGCTCCCCGCAGATTACGAAAAAACATTAGAAAGATACAACGACGGCACGCTCGCAGAGGTGCGCATATGGTCGGGCGGAGCATGGAAAAACGATCATGCGGGCAGCCGTCTGGACTTCTTCGTTCAGGAGGATATCCCGCAGGCAGAGCTCGTGACCGCAGACCTTGTGAGCGCAAGCGGCGCGGTCATTAAAAAGGAAAACATCACTGCGACCTACTTAGCGAAGGTCGACACCCTCTCTCCGCCGTATCCTGAATTTGATTACGAATGTTTCGATATCATCACCCATAAGAGCGTCGGGGATCTGGCGGCAGGACAGTTGCACGAGGCGTGGGTGGATATCTACGTGCCAAAAGACGCAGAGGCAGGTACTTACCGTACCACGCTGACGCTTAAGAGCGGCACGAAGACCCTTGCCGAGTTTACCTATGAGCTCGAGGTCGCAGACATGACCCTGACCGATCCGGAAGACTGGGAGACGTTCCTCGATCTGTGGTCGTATCCCTATGCTACCAACCGGTATTATTCCGGCAAGACGAATGCAGAATATTTCGGATTTACCACTCCCGAGGATCAGGATACGAATCCGAGTTCGCTCTGTTATGTCCGTCTTGACAAAAAATACGAGGCGGCGCTCGAGAGTGAGCTTGAGTTATTCCATCAGGCGGGCGGAAACACCATCACGGCGACGATTGTTGAGGACCCGTGGAACAGCCGCAAGCCCTGTCCCTGCCCGTCCATGGTCAAGTGGACGAAGAAAAAAGACGGTACGTTCGTCTATGACTACACCGACCTGGATTACTGGATCGAGCTGAATATGAAGCACGGCATCGACCGTCAGATCAATCTCTATTCCCTTGCAGGGGTCGGCTGGGGCTTTGTATTTTACGATGAGGCATCCGGCACAGTCGGGATCGACTCGGGCGGACACCCGGGCGCCGAGCGCTGGAAGCAGATGAGCCGCGACTTCTTGGCGGATCTGATCGCCCATTTGGAGGAAAAGGGATGGTTTGACATCGCCTGCCTTTACATGGACGAACGGGAATACGACTGGGTGCGTGCAGTGCTCGAGGTCGCAGAGAGCGTGAAAAACTCCGAGGGCAAGACCCTCAAGGTCGGCGGTGCGGTCAACGGGAAAACGGTAGCCCCGCTCTACGACCGGCTGTACGACATTGCGATCTGGGAAAACGCACTGCCCGACGATATTGCCGAGCTTTCTGAGACACGTAGAGCCAAGGGGCTGCAGACCATCGTCTACACCTGCGGCGACGGAAAGATGTCCATACCCAATGAGCCGGCAGAGGCGGCTTACGCAGTCTACGAGTCATACAAAAATAATACAGACGGGATCTTACGGTGGGCGCTCAACAAGTACGACGAGGATCCGTTGCATGCGACCCTGCACTACGTTACCTATCCGGGCGACTGCTATCTGATCTACCCGGACGAGAAGGACTCCACGACCATGCAGGCGCAGAGCAGCCCGCGTTATGAAAAACTGTGCGAGGGTATGCGCAATGTCGAAAAACTGCGCATCCTGCGGCGTGAATATCCCGATCATGCCGATGAGGCGGACAGCATCGTCGCAGCGGTCGGTACGGGCAGCATGGTGGACGATGCGAGCGAAATGCGCACCCGCATTCTGAGCTTGAGCCGTTCCGTCATTTCCCACGCACAGGGGTAGGATACCGACCCGGGCGAAGATAAATAGTTATTTTAAAACCAAAACGCCCGTGTGTCGTTGACACACGGGCGTTTTGGAACCTCGGATTATTCAGCTTTTTATCTACGAATTATACCGTATGTAATAAAACAGGTATTGCTGGGCGATGCCTGCGTATTCGCCGAGCGATGAGATATCGAGCGACCCGTTATAATATTCGTCTATGATACGCTTCACCCATACGTCCACGGGAAATGCATCGGTCTTATGAAAACCGAAGAGCAGAGCGCAGGAGGCGACCTTCAGCCCGACGCCCTTGATGGTTTTTAGGTACTCGGTGGCATCCTGTGTCGGCATATCAGATACCGCACCGAGATCGCACGCTCCGCTTGCTACACGGCAGGCGGCGTCATAGATATATTTGGCGCGGAATCCCGTTCGGCAGGCGAATATTGCTTCCTCGCCTGCACTCATAAGCGCTTGGGCACTCGGAAAGGTGTATTTACCGTCCGAAAGCTGCTCGCCGTACCTGCGTGAGAGCTCCCCGATTATCTTTTTTATTCGGGGAATATTGTTATTCTGCGAGATGATGAAGGAGCAGACCGCCTCCCACGGCTCCTGGCGCAATATGCGTATTCCATCGCCGAAGGTCATTGCCCTTTGCATTGTATCATCGTTTTTAAAATGCTCTGCGATATCACGGCGTATGATGCCGTAATCGTCACGGAGTGCAAGAAAATCGCAGAACGTACGCTCGAAATCGGATTTTGTTATGCCCGTTATAGTCAGGGTATCTTCCTTTTGCGAGAGGGAGATGGATTTACCGTATGCCACGCCCGACCATGAGCCGTCGGGGGCTTTATCAAAACGAAAGCACTGTCCGCAGTCGAATATCTGATCGATATTATAGTTTTTCAGTCCTTTTACGGTGATGACACCGTTTTCATATTTATATTCCATAAATCAATTATATATCAAAAAGGAGATAAAATCAATGCTTGAGACGATATATACCATACCGATCAATGAAAGCTTCGAGGCATGCCTTGACGACGAAAAGTGCGGATGCCCCTTCTGCCTTTTGCACAAAAAATTAGAGGAAAACGAGATCGATCTCATCCTTGGCGCATCCATGATGGAGCCGGATGTGCGTATCAAAACGAACAAGCTCGGCTTTTGCGACGACCATTTCGGACTGATGCTGAAAAGCAAAAATCGCCTCGGTCTCGGTCTCATACTTGAGAGCCACCTTGCAGAAATACGCTCGGACATAAGCGCAAAGGGGCTTGCCGCACTGAAGGGAAAGGGCACCGCCGCATGTCAGCGCATCGGCGAGCTCGAAAAGAGTTGCTATGTCTGCTCGAGGATAGAGGCGTCATTTGAAAAAATGTTTGAAAACACAGTGTGGCTGTGGGAGCAGGACAGTGACTTCCGTCGGAAATTCGATTCTCAGCCGTATTTTTGCTTGCGCCATTTCAGGCGGCTTGCCGACACGGGCAAAAAGGAGCTGCCCAAAAAGAAATACCCTGATTTTTACGATGCCGCATACGCCGTAATGCAAAAATATTTAGACAAACTGTGCGGTGATGTATCCTGGTTTTGCAAAAAGTTTGATTACAGATATGATAACGAGCCGTGGGGCGACGCAAAGGATGCGATCGAACGGGCGATAAAGTTTCTTGAATAATTTCTAGAGAGTAGAATACCACCGGTGTTCTACTCTCTTATGCTAATCATATAATGATACTATGATATACATAGTAAAAAGCGGCGATACGCTGAACGGTATCGCAAGAGAGTACGGCATTTCGGCTTCCCGGATCATATCGGACAACGGCCTCGGCACGTCAGCGTCCATCGTGCCGGGTCAGGCGCTCGTCATACTGATACCCGACGAGGTCTATACCGTGCAGGCGGGAGACACGCTCTTTTCAATCGCATCGGCGTTCGGCACGAGCGTCAGTGCGCTTTTCCGCAACAATCCTACGCTGGTTTTTCAGGATTCCCTGATCCCCGGTCAGGTCCTCACTGTTTCTTTTACCGAAAAGCCGACGGCGACGAAACGGATCAACGGCTATGCCTACCCTTTTATCTCGATTCCTGTATTACGCAGGGCCCTGCCGTTTCTTACAACACTGACGATATTCGGATATGGCTTTAACGATGACGGCTCGCTCATACCGACAGACGACGAGGAGCTGATCCGATTGGGATATGAATACGGCGTCGCACCCGTACTGCTTTTGTCGTCGATAACCGAAAACGGGAATTTCAGTACCGAGCGAGCCTCGCTTTTATTTAACGATGCCGCCCTGCAAAACAAGGTGCTTTACTCGCTTGCCGAGGTGATGAAGCGAAAGGGATATGTCGGGCTCGACATCGACTTTGAGTATGTTTCGTCCGAGGACTCGGACGCCTTTGTCGGCTTTATCGAAAACGCCGCAAGGGTGATGGGGGAAAACGGATTTTTCGTGAATGTCGACCTCGCACCGAAGGTCTCCTCAGACCAGAAGGGGCTTTTATACGAGGCGCACGATTATGAAAAGATCGGCAGGGCGGCCGACTTCGTGCTGATAATGACATACGAGTGGGGATATAAGTACGGTCCGCCGCTGGCGATCGCTCCCATCGACCAGGTCAGGCGAGTCGCCGAATATGCAGTGAGCGAGATACCGGTCGAAAAGGTCATGCTCGGCATACCGAATTATGCGTATGACTGGCCCCTGCCGTATCAGCGCGGCACGACGGCGGCGCAGACGATCGGAAATCAGTATGCGCCCGTCCTCGCCGCAAGATACGGCACGGATATCTCCTTTGATGAGAAAGCGCAGTCCCCGTATTTTTATTATACCGACAACGGACAGCGGCATATCGTCTGGTTTGAGGACGCACGCAGTATCAATGCGAAATTCAGCCTGATCGATGAGTTATCCCTTCGCGGTATGGGATATTGGAATTTACAGCGCCCGTTCGCACAGAATTTTGCCCTGCTGTCAACGAAATATATCCCCGAAAGAATCGTGTAAAATACTATTGCAAAATATTGAGATATCATGTAGAATATAATGGAAAACTAAAATGTGAGGTTTGAATAATGATCAGAGTAACGATATTTAATGAATTTATTCACGAGAGAAAAGATGAGTTCGTCGCAAAGGTGTATCCCGGCGGTATCCATGAGATACTCAAAAAAGAGCTCGAGGACGACGAGATATGCGTGCGTACCTTCACGCTCGATAATATCAATGATATGACCGACGAGGTGCTCGCCGAAACGGACGTCATCATGTGGTGGGGGCATGTGGGTCATACGCAGGTGCCGGACGAGGTCGCTTCCCGTGTGCAAAACGCCGTGCTCGGCGGTATGGGTGCGGTATTTCTGCACTCGGCGCACCACTCGAAGCCTTTTAAGCTGCTGATGGGTACGACCTGCAATCTCACATGGCGTGAGGCGGGCGACAGGGAGCTTGTCTGGGTATGCGATCCCTCGCATCCCATTGCCGCAGGAATCGACCGCTTTATCCATCTCGAGCATGAGGAGGCGTACGGAGAGCCCTTTGGCATTCCCGCACCTGACGAGCTTGTTTTCATCGGCAATTTTGAGTACGGAGAGGTATTCCGTTCGGGATGCTGTTACCACCGTGAAAACGGAAAGATATTCTATTTCCAGCCGGGACACGAGACATACGAGAGCTTAAAGCACCCGGATGTCGTGCGTGTGCTGAAGAATGCGATCCACTGGGCGTATCCGACTGTGCGGCGTGATCTCACCTGTCCGCACGTCAAAAAACCGCTTGAAGCAGAGTAAGTGCGTGGCGAAGAGAGAGACAGAACAGTCTCTCTCTTTTTGTGTGCCGAAAAGTGTGATTCGGGGATTGATTTCCCTTGACACAATACCGAAAAAGAGGTATAATATTATGTATTATTATGACAAAAAGAATGTACAAAACCATACAAGAAGGTATAAAATGGCAAAAGAATTTGAAAAAATCACAACGAAATTTATTTTCGTGACCGGCGGCGTCGTCAGCGGTCTCGGTAAGGGCATTACCGCGGCGTCTCTTGGCCGTTTGCTCAAGGCGCGCGGAAAAAAAGTAATTTTGCAGAAGATGGACCCGTATATCAATATCGATCCGGGTACGATGAGCCCGTATCAGCACGGTGAGGTCTTTGTCACCGACGACGGAGCGGAGACCGACCTCGATATCGGACACTACGAGCGCTTTACAAATGAAAATATGACGGCCTACTCTAACGTCACGACGGGAAAGATCTATTGGAGCGTGCTGAATAAAGAGCGCAGAGGCGATTATCTCGGCGGTACGGTGCAGGTCATTCCCCATATCACAAATGAGATAAAGGACCGTGTATATACCCTCGCACGTGACCATGCATGCGATGTGCTCATCACCGAGATCGGCGGTACAGTCGGCGATATCGAGAGCCAGCCGTTCCTCGAGGCGTGCAGACAGATACAGGCTGAGATCGGACGCGAAAACTGCCTGTTTATCCATGTCACCCTGCTTCCCTTTATCGCAGGAAGCGAGGAATTAAAGAGTAAGCCGACACAGCACTCGGTCAAGGAGCTCCGTGCCATCGGTATCCAGCCCGATGTGCTCGTCTGCCGTACTGAGATGGATATCCCCGAGGAGATAAAGCGCAAGCTGTCGATGTTCTGCAATGTCCGTGAGGACTGCGTGATTCAGAACAGCACCGCAGAGACCCTTTACGAGGTGCCGCTCCTCCTCGAAAAAGAGGGACTCGGCAGTGTCGTATGCCGTCATTTCGGCTTTGATGACAATCCGAATCTCGATAACTGGCGTGACCTCATTGCGACGATAAAGGGTGCGGACCGCAAGGTGAAGATCGCTATCGTCGGCAAGTATGTCGAGCTGCACGATGCGTATCTCTCGGTAGCGGAGGCGCTCCGTCATGCAGGATATGTATCGCATGCCGAGGTCGAGATCGGCTGGGAACAGTCGGAGGATATTGACGATGAAAATGTGAAAGAGAAGCTCGGTGCATACGACGGCATCCTCGTCCCCGGCGGATTCGGAGACCGTGGTATCGAGGGTAAGATATCCGCTGTCCGGTATGCGAGAGAAAATAATATTCCTTTCCTCGGTATCTGTCTCGGTATGCAGCTCGCTGTAATTGAATTTGCGAGAAATGTCTGCGGTCTCGACGGCGCATTCTCCACGGAATTTGATAAGGATACCAAATACCCTGTCATTGATATCATGGCGGAGCAGAAGGAGATCGATAAGATGGGCGGCACGATGCGCCTCGGCTCTTATCCCTGCCATCTGAAAGAGGGAACGAAGGCTTACGCCGCATACGGCACGCAGGATATCGACGAGCGTCACCGTCACCGCTACGAGGTGAATAACCAATACCGCAAGGTGCTCGAGGAGCACGGAATGCAGATCGTCGGTCAGTCGCCGAACAAGATGCTTTGCGAGATGGTTGAGATCCCCGAACATAAGTGGTTCGTCGCCTGCCAGTTCCACCCCGAATTCAAGAGCAGACCGAATAAGGTTCATCCGCTCTTCCGTGACTTCGTAGCTGCCGCAGTCGAAGAAAAATAATGATTATTTTACATAAAACCGTACTATAATTATAGTACGGTTTTATTATTAACGGAGGAACTATTATGGAACTAAAAGGAAGCAAAACAGAACAAAATCTGCTCGAGGCATTTGCCGGGGAGAGCAGGGCGAGAAACCTCTATACCTTTTACGCATCGAAGGCAAAACAGGACGGATATCAGCAGATCGCCGCTATTTTCGAGGAGACTGCGGAAAACGAAAAGGAACACGCAAAAATATGGTTTAAGATACTGAACGACGGCATGGGCGGTACCCTCGAAAATCTCGAGTCGGGTGCGGCGGGCGAAAACTACGAATGGACGGATATGTATCCCACGTTTGCAAAGGACGCAAGGGAAGAGGGATTTCATGAGATCGCAGTGCTTTTTGAAAAGGTCGCCGAGATCGAGCAGGAACACGAAAAAAGATATAAAAAGCTCATTGAAAATATGAAGGACGGACTCGTCTTTTCAAAGGATGACGACGTCATATGGCAGTGCATGAACTGCGGTCATATCGTCATAGGAAAGAAAGCGCCGGAGATCTGCCCTGTCTGCGCACATCCCCAGTCGTATTTCCAGGTGAAAGCGGAGAATTATTGATTTTTAAGCAATACAGCACAAAACACCGACAAGGTTTATCCTTGTCGGTGTTTTTGTTATAGGTAACGCCGCATAATTCTGACGGTGCAATGTGCGCTCAAAAGATTATTCTCTTCTCGGGTAGGGTTCTGAGGAATCGGTTAGCCCTAAGATATAGTCTATACTTGTATTATGAAATTTCGCAAGTGCGATCAAAACCTCTGTCGGAATATCTCTTAATCCCAATTCATATCGGGAGTATGCTACCTGTGTGCAATGCAATATTTTTGCAATATCTTTTTGCAATAGATCTTTATCTTCCCTTAAACTGCGAATGCGGTTATACATATAATATTTCTCCTCGTCACTATGATAAAAATATTATATGATAAACCGAAATGGTATATTGACAAATAAACCGAAATGGTTTATAATGGTATCTGTAAATTTATGACATGGAGAATAAATGCAAAATATAAGAACAAAAATCAAACGATTTATTGCTGTGTGTCTGTCGGTTGCGCTCATTTGCGGTATGTTGTGCGCACAACCGGTAATGGCGTATTTGGTAAAGCGCGGTCCATGCGGAGATAATCTCACATGGACGCTGGATAATAACGGTACGCTCACCATCAACGGTACGGGTAGGATGTATTATTATCCTTCTATCTGCGCTATCCTGAGGGATAGAACTAGTTCTGTTAAAAATGTCGTGGTTCTTAACGGCGTAACGAGCATCGGTGAACGGGCGTTTTACGGCTGTAGCAATCTCAGGAGCATCACGATCCCGGACAGCGTGACGAGCATCGGGCGCGAAGCGTTTTACGGAACGGCATATTATAACGATCCTGATAATTGGACAGGTAATGTGTTGTATATAAATAATCACTTGATTGATGCTGAAACCTCGTTGAGTGGTACATACAGTATCTGTTCCGGAACAAAAACAATAGCTGACGGGGCGTTTTGCGGTTGCAACAGTCTCAGGAGTGTTGCGATTCCGGACAGCGTGACGAGCATCGGAGGGGGTGCGTTTTATGGCTGTGAAAGCCTTACGAACGTCACGTTTCCGGATGGCGTGACGGGCATCGAGTGGTATGCGTTTTACGACTGCGAAAGCCTTACGAACGTCACGATTCCAGACAGTGTGACGAGCATTGGCATCAGGGCGTTTTACGGTACGGCATATTATAATAATCCCGCTAATTGGATAGATAATGTGTTGTATATAAACAATCACTTGATTGATGCTAAAACCTCGTTGAGTGGTACATACGGTATTCGTTCTGGAACAAAAACAATAGCTGACGAGGCGTTTTACAATTGCGGCAGTCTCAGGAGTATCACGATTCCGGACAGTATGACGAGTATCGGTAACTATGCATTTTTTCGTTGTGGCAGTCTTACGAGCGTCACGGTCCCGAATAGTGTAATGAGCATTGGATATGGTGCGTTTATTGAGTGCTACACACTCGAGAGCATTACGATTCCAAACAGTGTGACCAGCATTGGAGGCGCGGCGTTTGCTGAATGCCATAATCTGTGCATTTACGGATGTAGTGGCTCGTATGCGCAGGAGTATGCTAATAATACAAAGGTTCCATTTATGGTAGGCACGAAGATTGGAGATAAAGTCTTTACCGATGTAAAACCCGGTGCGTGGTATGTGGATGCTGTGCAATATGCATTGGCAAATTCGGTCTTTAACGGAATGAGCGAAACGACATTTGAGCCGAATACGGAGATGACCCGAGCAATGCTCGTAAAAGTGCTTTATAATCTTGAGGGTAATCCCTTGTCAACTGAGTATACTAATCCCTTTAGTGATGTAAAGGAAGGGCAGTGGTATACAGAAGCTGTCAAGTGGGCTGCGTCAACCGGAGTGGTATATGGCACGACAGGTACAACTTTCTCCCCGAATGACAAGATAACACGTGAGCAATTATCGACTATCTTATATAGATATTCACAGAAAAAAGGATATAATGTAACCGTCACGGCAGAGCTCGCCTCATTCCCCGACGGAGATAAGATATCAGGCTATGCAGAGGATGCGATCAAATGGGCGGTCGGCGTCGGACTTATTTCCGGAAATAAGATTGGCGGTGTCAATATGGTTGACGCACGAGGCAACGCAACAAGAGCGCAAGTCGCTATGATACTTATGAATTTTTCAACAATAGAAATGTAATAGAAAAAGCAACCCGTGAAGAAATTTTCCGGGTTGCTTTTTGACTTTGTATTATAATATCTTATTAGGAACTGTCCGGTGTGGGATCGTTTTTCCTTTGCGGTAGATTGCCGCTATTTTCGAGGAGACTGCGGAAAACGAAAAAGAACACGCAAAAATATGGTTTAAGATACTGAACGATGGCATGGGCGGTACCCTCGAAAACCTCGAGTCGGGTGCGGCGGGCGAAAACTACGAATGGACGGATATGTATCCCACGTTTGCAAAGGACGCAAGGGAAGAGGGATTTCATGAGATCGCAGTGCTTTTTGAAAAGGTCGCCGAGATCGAGCAGGAACACGAAAAAAGATATAAAAAGCTCATTGAAAATATGAAGGACGGACTCGTCTTTTCAAAGGATGACGACGTCATATGGCAGTGCATGAACTGCGGTCATATCGTCATAGGAAAGAAAGCGCCGGAGATCTGCCCTGTCTGCGCACATCCCCAGTCGTATTTCCAGGTGAAAGCGGAGAATTATTGATTTTTAAGCAATACAGCACAAAACACCGACAGAGATTAGACTCTGTCGGTGTTTTTGTGTTTTGCTATTACAGACCGAAGCAGCTCATATCGTAGCCGTAAGCGCCGATATCTGCGAAAACATCATTAGCGAATAGCTTCAAATTACATAGTCCGGTACGAACCTGTTCTTTGATCCACTTAACATCCTCGGTTGAGGAAAAATCGGAAGAAGAATCAAGTTTTTTGTATGTTATATTCATGGTATTGTTGATTTTTGAGGAAACATTTCCGCTCATTACAAAATAACTCGAACCGTATTCATAAGCCACGATATACTCGAAGCTCGATCCGTTAGCTGTCAGATATATTTGATTTAAATATTCAGCGCCGCTCAAATACTCATGATAGATCTCTATACAAATTTTATTCTCGGAGTTGCTGTAACCGATAGACCAAATATCCTGCTTAAATTCGTCGGACGGTGTGTCCATATCGAAGGATGCCCAATAATAGCCGCCACTGTTAAAAGTCGATCTGTCACCTGTCCAATTCGATAACAGATCAAATGCTTTTTTCTGTTTGGTGATCCAGTTCGCTTTGAGCGAGATCCAGCCGACCGTGCCTTTTTTGACCGTATAGGTCATGGTCGTACCGCTGATGCCCGTGCCGCTCCAACCCGTAAAGATATAGCCTGAGCGGGTCGGGGTCGGGATGGTAAAGTTCGGTGTTTCGATCGTATATGAGGTCGGTGCGCCGGATATTGTTCCTCCATTCAGATTATATGAAATACCGTATTTTGTTGCTGTCCAATTTGCTGTATATTTTCTGTCACCGGAGGAGTTTTTCTTTATCGTGACGGTTTTCGTCGCTTTGCTGAGACCCGTGCCTGTCCAACCGACGAAATCATATGCCGAGCGGGTCGGGGTCGGCAGAGTAAAGCTGTCGTCGCCGTTGTAGGTAGTCTTTAAGCCATCTGCTTTTCCGCCATTCAGATTATAGGTTATAGTATAAGGCGTAGGCTCGACGGGTGCGGGTAATGACACATCGTTTAATATGCAATAAAGGTCTGCGAGCATTTTGCACGCCTGCTCGCGGGTCGCCGTGCTCTTGGGCTCGCAACGCAAAGTTCCGTCTTCGTTTAAAATTCCGCTGATGATTCCCGCTCTCTGTAATGCATACATAGCGTCATACGCCCACGGGTCGATAGCGCTTTTGTCTGTGAAATCCACCTCGTCCTTGATCGTGGGGAGGACATAGTCCTCGGAGATAAAGCTAAGATATCTATATATCATCGCAGCGATCTCCTGACGCTTGATATTTCCGTCTGGGTTGAATGTTGTCGGTGTAACGCCGCTGACAATACCGTTTTCATATGCCCATGCGATATAAGGCGTATACCATTTGCCGCTCTGAACATCCGTGAATATCGTCGTCGTGCTTTGTGAATTTACATCGATCTTCTCAAAACCGCCGAGCATTGTCACAAACTGCGCGCGGGTGACATTGCCTGCGGGCATAAATACATTTTCTGACATACCGCTGACGACGCCTACATTGTACATTAATACAACATAAGGGTTCGACCACCTTTTCGCTGTGACATCGCCGAAGGGAAATGATGAATCGGCAGACGACGGTACGCACAGCACAAGGCTGCTTACGCAAAGCGCCAATGCCACTAAAAGTGCTAATAATCTTTTTTTCATAATTATTTCTCCTAAATTATTAGTTTTATGATTTGATTATACTCGATATATTAACATTTGTCAAGATATCATAAAAGATGAAGAAAAGCTCTGATCTGCGCCTGTCCGCATAAATCAGAGCTTTTTGGTTTTAGAGTATTTTCTTTAAAAACTGACCTGTATAGGAGTTGTCGTTTCGGGCAACTTCTTCAGGCGTGCCGCAGGCAATGAGAGTGCCGCCTCCGTCGCCTCCCTCGGGTCCGAGGTCGACGATATAGTCGGCTGTTTTTATGAGGTCGAGGTTATGCTCTATCACTATCACGGTATTGCCCGATTCCACGAGCCGCTGGAGCACTTCGATGAGTTTGCGGACATCCTCCGAGTGAAGACCTGTCGTCGGCTCATCGAGGATATATACCGTCTTACCCGTGCCACGCTTTGCGAGCTCGGTTGCGAGCTTGACACGCTGTGCCTCGCCGCCCGAGAGGGTGGTGGAGGACTGACCGACCTTGATATACCCGAGTCCCACATCCTGCAGGGTGTCGAGCTTTCGTTTCAGCTTGGGAAGCGAATCGAAAAATACTACCGCCTCATCGACAGACATGTCGAGAACGTCATAGATGCTCTTATCCTTATATTTACATTCGAGTGTCTCTCTGTTATACCGCTTGCCGTGGCACTCGTCGCAGGTGACGTATACATCGGGTAGAAAGTGCATTTCTATCTTCTTTTCGCCGTCGCCCTCGCACGCCTCGCATCTGCCGCCCTTGAGGTTAAAGGAAAAGCGGTTTGCCTTATATCCCCTTGCCTTTGCCTCTTTTGTCTGGGCGAAAAGCTCTCTGATATCGTTGAAAAGTCCCGTATATGTCGCAGGGTTGGAGCGGGGTGTACGTCCAATGGGGCTTTGGTCGATGGCGATGACCTTATCGAGGTGCTCGGTGCCGGTTATCTCATCGTGTTCGCCGGGATATGTGTATGCACGGTTAAGCGTGCGGGCGAGCGACTTATACAGTATCTCGTTGACAAGGCTGCTTTTTCCGCTTCCCGAAACGCCTGTGACGCACACAAACGTCCCGAGCGGGAAGGAGACGTCGATATTTTTCAGGTTATGCTCCCTTGCGCCCTTGACGGTGAGGAATTCTCCGTTGCCTTTCCGCCTTGTTTCGGGTACTACTATTTTCTTTTTGCCCGAAAGGTATGCGCCAGTGATCGATGCGGAATTTTTCTTTATCTCCTCGGGCGTGCCGTAGGCGACGATCTTTCCGCCGTTGATTCCTGCGCTGGGACCGATATCCACGATATAGTCGCTCTCTATCATGGTCTGCTCGTCATGCTCTACGACGATGACGGTATTTCCCGTATCTCTGAGCTTTTTGAGGGTATCGATCAGCTTGTAATTATCCCTCTGATGCAGGCCGATGCTCGGCTCGTCAAGGATATACAGAACTCCCGTGAGCGCAGAGCCGATCTGGGTCGCCAGGCGGATACGCTGCGCTTCGCCGCCCGACAGTGTGCCTGCATTTCTGGCAAGCGAGAGGTAGTCGAGTCCTACGCTGACAAGGAATCCGAGTCTTGCCCGTATCTCTTTTACGATATCGTGGGCTATTTTTTCCTCTGTCGGCGTCAGATCGAGGTTATTGATAAAATCGAGCGCTTCGGTGATACTTAATTTGCAAAAGTCATCGATATTCTTGCCGCAGACCGTAACTCCGAGCATGGCGGCATTGAGCCTTGCGCCGTTACATTTCGGGCACTTCTCATCGAGCATGAATTGCTCATAATACTCATACATTTTCGGGTTCTGCTCGTATCTCTGCTGCATCATATTGACGATGCCCTCAAATGTGACGGTCTGCCGTTTGGATGTTGTGTCAAAATACCTCGTGACGGTATAATAATTTTCCTCATCGCCGTATTTCAGAACTTTCAGCGCCTCTTTTGAGTAATTTTTTACCGGTGTATCGAGGGTAAAGCCGTGTTTTCTGCCGACAGCGGCGAAAAGAGGGCCGTTCCACGAGTGCTCGTCGAGGGTCTTGAAGCCGTTGACCTGTATCGCACCCTTGCGCAGGGAGAGACTCATATTCGGCACGGCAAGCTCGAAGGACACACGCTTCATTTCGCCGATGCCGAGGCAATGGGGACAAGCGCCAAGCGGTGCGTTAAACGAGAACATCCTCGGCTCGAGCTCGCCGATATAAAAGTCATGCTCCTCGCAGGCGTAGCTCTGCGAGAAGAAATAGTCATTTCCGTCGTTATCCGAGACGAGGCAGTTGCCGTTGCCTAATTTCAGTGCTGCCTCGATACTGTCGGCGAGGCGCTTTCTGATATCGGATTTCATGATCAGGCGGTCGACGACGATCTCGATCGTATGTTTCAGATTTTTTTCGAGTTTGATGTCCTCTGATAGCTCATACATATTGCCGTCGATCCGTGCTCTGACAAACCCGCTTTTTTTGGCATCTGCGAGCACCTTTTCGTGCATACCCTTTTTCTCGTGGACAACAGGGGAGAGCACCATGAATTTCGTGCGCTCGGGAAAGGTCATTATCTTCCCGATGATCTGCTCTGTTGTCTGCTGGCGTATCTCCTTGCCGCAGACGGGGCAGTGCGGTATGCCGATTCTCGCATACAGAAGGCGCAGATAATCGTATATCTCCGTCACCGTGCCGACTGTCGAACGGGGATTTCGGGATGTTGTTTTCTGATCGATGGAAATGGCAGGGGATAAGCCGTCGATCGAGTCGATATCCGGCTTATCGAGCTGACCCAAAAACATACGCGCATAGGATGAGAGGGATTCGACAAAGCGTCTGTGCCCCTCAGCATAGATCGTGTCAAATGCGAGCGACGATTTTCCGCAGCCCGAAAGACCTGTGAAGACCACTAATTTATCACGGGGGATTTTTATATCTATATTTTTGAGATTGTGCACTCTGGCACCCTTTACGGTGATATATTTTGCCAATTTCAGTCACTCTCCTGAAGCTTTTTTATTTCGTCACGCAGGAATGCCGCTTTTTCAAATTCGAGCAGTTTTGCGGCATCTCTCATCTCACGTGTCATGCGCTCTATCATTTCCTGCTTTTCGCTCTTTGTATAATGGCGTGCCGCCTTCTTCATCTTGCCCGTTTTGGTGTCGGCTATGCCGATTTCGATGAGGTCACGAACGCCCTTTGTGACGGTCTGCGGCGTTATGCCGTTCTTTTCGTTATATTCTTTTTGTATTTTTCTTCGGCGGTTGGTCTCGGTGATTGCGCTTTTCATGGAACGCGTCTCGGTGTCGGCGTACATGATGACCTTACCGTTTACATTCCGGGCGGCACGTCCCACAGTCTGTATCAGCGATGTTTCTGAGCGTAAAAGTCCCTCTTTGTCCGCATCGAGTATGGCGACGAGCGATACCTCGGGGATATCGAGTCCCTCTCTTAACAGGTTGATGCCCACGAGGCAGTCGAAAACGCCTAAGCGCAGGTCACGGATGATCTCCATGCGTTCCATGGTGTCAACCCGATGATGGATATACTTTACCTTGACCCCGTTTGCGTCAAGATATTCGGTCAGGTCCTCCGCCATATTGGTCGTGAGCGTGGTGACGAGGGTGCGCTCGCCTTTTTCGGCACGTGCTCTTATCTCGCCGAGCACGTCGTCGACCTGCCCTTCGATCGGCCGTATCTCTATTTCGGGGTCGATCAGGCCCGTCGGCCGGATGAGCTGTTCGGCAATTACAGTGCTTTTTTCTTTTTCGTAGTCGCCGGGAGTGGCGGAAACGAATACCACCTGATTGAGTTTTTTCTCGAATTCCTCGAAATACAGCGGTCTGTTGTCAGCAGCGGACGGCAGACGGAAGCCGAAATCGATAAGATTCTTCTTTCTCGCTGTGTCGCCGCCGCTCATACCCCGAACCTGCGGCAGAGTGACATGGCTCTCGTCAATGAACATGAGAAAGTCGCCCGGGAAATAGTCGAGCAGGGTATAGGGCGTCGAGCCCGGTTCACGGCGGGAAAGAACACGGGAATAATTCTCAACTCCCGAGCAGAATCCGACCTCCGATAACATCTCGAGATCGTACTTTGTCCGCTCCTCAATTCTCTGCGCTTCGATGAGTTTGC
Organism: uncultured Lachnospiraceae bacterium; assembly: GCA_964403505.1. Lineage (GTDB taxonomy): Bacteria > Bacillota > Clostridia > Oscillospirales > CAG-272 > CAKSEI01. The sequence continues at coordinate 12,248 of CAYOFP010000015.1, read as the reverse complement.
CCTGACTTTTGAAAAATTCCACACGCTCGAGCATCTCCGTGTATATATCGCTGAGCGCCGCATCTCTCTTTTCATCCGATACCGCATAGTGCGTGGCAGGATATATCGCCGCATAATTTAATCGGGCGAGCAGCTCGCCCGTGAGCACGTTTATCTCGGAAACTCTTTCGACTTCGTCACCGAAAAACTCCACCCGTATCGCTTTCGAGTCGCTGGATGCAGGGAACACCTCGACCGTGTCGCCGCGCACACGGAATTTGTTTCGCTCAAAGGAGATGTCGTTTCTATCATATTTTATTGAGACGAGCCTGTCGATAAATTCGTCACGCTCGATTTGCTGTCCCGGGCGCACCGAGACGACGAGTGAGGAATACTCCATCGGATCGCCGAGCGAATAGATGCAGGATACCGATGCGACGATGATGACGTCGCGCCGCTCAAAAAGCGCACTTGTGGCACTGTGGCGGAGCTTGTCTATCTCATCATTGACGCTCGAGTCCTTTTCGATATAGATATCCTTGCCCGGGATGTACGCCTCGGGCTGGTAATAATCGTAATATGATACAAAATACTCGACGGCGTTTTCCGGAAAAAACTCACGGAATTCCGAGCATAGCTGTGCCGCGAGAGTCTTATTGTGCGCTAAAATCAGGGTCGGCTTATTGCAATTTGCGATAACGTTTGCCATCGTGAATGTTTTTCCCGATCCCGTGACGCCGAGCAAAGTCTGCGCCTTATCTCCGTGCAAAATGCTGCGCGTGAGCGTGTCGATCGCCTGCGGCTGATCGCCTGTCGGCTTATATTCGCTGTGCAGAATAAACTTGTCCGTTTTAATTTCCTCCGAAAAATGCTTCATTATTATATTTTATCATAGATATAAAAATATGTAAAGACAGCAGTCTTTCTTTTTTTGTTGCCAGAACCGCTCTGTCTGCGTTCCGAACATTTGTTCTGATAAATTATATCACCGTCCGGCGTTTGTGTCAAGATAAAAATAACAGGCGCTGAAAACTCAGCGTCTGTTCTGTTTTTATCCTTATTTCCTGCGTTTGGAACGGTGTATTTTCGCACGGTGCTTTGCATATATGACGAGGGTCGGTATATATACCGCAACGGAAATAACGAAAAATGCGATCGCCCATACGAGCAGGGTATGCGCAGTCTTTTCATGTGCGATCGACAGAAGTTCACGTGCGAACGATGTTCTTTCGTGGCTCACAAATCTCATGAGGACTTTATACATCTGTACGGATGGTATCATAAGCACGATCGAGGCGATAAGCGCACTCGAGCCGATGATATAGAAGCTGCGTTTCAGATGTCTCGAATTTATCTTATATATCAAGAACAGGAGAAGTCCTGCAATGAGCAGTGCATCATAAAAGCGGAAGGCGCTGCCGTCTATTATATTATACAGATCCGACAGGATAAATTCTCCCGAGGTCATTTCTTCAAAAGCGGTGTTTACCCTGTTGAACGCCCTGCTGAATTTTTCATCGGGCATGAATTTTACAGATTCCGTGATGCAGTTTATCACCTGTCCTTTAAGAGCCGAATTCTGTTTGTCGGAAAAATACCCGTCAAGGCTCTTGCTGTCATACTCTGCCTCGAAGATCGTATCAGGATCGTAAAATGTCTTCTTGCACACATAAATGAGATATTTGCCTGCGTAAATATTGAATTCATCCATATCCATGGATGCGTATATCCCGTCTGCCGTCATCCCATCGGGAAGCTCGAGCGATTCAAACCCTTTTCTCAGATTTTCCCTCGCCCTCTCATAATACGAATACTCGTTTACCATTGTATTATAGTAGCTTTTATAATTTTTCGAGGAAAAGTTTATCGTGCCGTAAAGAGCCAATGCGGACAGCACGACAACAAATGCGACCGATAAAGCGAGCGTGCCGACTCTTCTGAAAAAGCGGGCGTAGATACGAAGATATTTTTTGTCAAGTTTCCTTTCTGCCATCAGTATTCACCCTCCGCTGTATAGATATCGTTGTATATTTCCTCCTCGGTCTCAACTAATTTTCTTTCGATATCGATGGTACACATGAATACGGCGTATGCCGCTATGATAAGCAGAAGCGGCAGGCTGAGAAGAAAGATCTGTCTGATCGTTTTTTTTCTGAGTTTTTTCTTAATATTATTATCCATACTGTTATTATATCATGTTATCTCTCCTTTTTCAATTATTGTTTGAAAAAAGATGAAAATATTGTTGTTTTTTGCTATTGTATTTCCTGCTTTTTTTTGTTATAATATCTTGTAATATAATTTTGAAATTACGGAGCCAAATAAATTGATTAAAAAAGGCATTTTATATTTCATCATATTTTCTATTATTATCTGTATCCTTGCGCCTGTTTCTTTGGGTGCTGTTTCTTTTTCAGGGGACGATAAGATCATTATCGTTCTCGACCCGGGACACGGCAGTTTTGCGGGGAGCAATAATAACGAGGGCGTATATAACCTGAAGATGGCGCAGTATATAAAAAACAAGCTGGATGCAAACGGCTCTTTTTCTGTATATCTGACGAGGGATGAAACGACCGACGATATCTCTCATTACGAGAGGGTGCAGATCGCCGACTCGCTCAATGCAGATATTATGATAAGCGTCCACTTCAACAGCTCTGAGTCAAAAGATCTGAGAGGGATGGAGGCATGGGCTTCCGTCATAGATAAATATGATCTCTCGGCTCTTGCGGGAATGTGCACGGAATATGCCACTGCCGGCCTGCCGCAGATATTAAACCGGGGCGTTTTTCGCCGCCCTGATGCGAGCAGTTACTATTGGGACGAGAAGTATCAATGGGATATACAGACCGAAGAGTATGACGGCGTTTTATCCGACTATTACGGTATTATCACATGGGGACTCAAATTCGGCGTGCCGACCTTTATTCTCGAGGAAATGTATCTCTCAAATGAAGAGGATTTGGCGCTTGCAAACGACGATTCCGTTCTGCGTAAAATAGGCGATGCGCAAGCGAATGCAATCATCGACTATTATACGGGGCATACGCACGACTATTCGGGCGCATATAAGACGGACTATCCCGCCTCATGCATATCACGCGGTAAGCAGTCCCAGCATTGCAGTATCTGTTCACACAGAAAGAATGTCGGCGTGATAACGTCAGAAATAAATAAAGACGCGCACTTTATGCGAGTGCTCGAGCATGCCGATGCTACCTGCGGAAAGGACGGCTACACGATATGGTCATGCGTGTATACCGATTCGCTCAGAAATAAGGCCGGTATCGACTGCGAAGCCCACGGTGAGACGACCGTCATCAAAGCGCCTGAGCATGAATACTCTATCGTCGACTGTGAGCAGGCCTTTCCCGGCCATGACGGCTATGCTGTATACAAGTGCGGCATCTGCGGAAATACGAACAGGATAACATTCTCATACGGCAGTGCATACTGCAGTGAGAACGGCCATGTATATTACCCCGATCGTGATATATCCGATACCCAGGCGACCTGTACTGAGGGCGGCGAGAGCCACTTCTTCTGTCTTGTCTGCGGCGAGGATCATGTAGAAACAACAGAAGCGCTGGGGCATGATCTTGTGACGAAGTCTATCGTCAGCGCAACCTGTAATACCGACGGATACAAGATGGAGCGGTGCTCAAAGTGCGGTGAAGAAAAGAGGACGACGCTATCGGCGATAGGGCATGTATACGAGACTAAGGTGATCGTCGCACCTGACTGTACGCACAGCGGACTTGCGCAGGAGGTCTGCCGTCTCTGCGAAAGCGAGGGAGAGACAAGTGAGCTTTCTGCGATAGGTCATATTTATGATAATGGAGTCGAGACCGAAAAGGCTTCTGCTTTTTCGGACGGCGAGATGGCCTATACCTGCACGGTATGCGGAAATCTGTATACAGAGCCGATCCCACGCACCTCCCCGTTGAGCAAGACATCAGCTGTCGTGATCAGCATCGTTCTGACGGTTATCGCTGCCTCGGTCGTGATATTTATCGTCTACCACCGAAGAAAAAACGACACGCCTGATAATAAAACGAAAAAAAATCCGCCGGAAGAGCAAATTATACCTGAAAAGGTCACGCCCCTAGTTGCGGAGAAAAAGGATAAAGTGAAAATTCCTTTGCGCAGCGAGGCCGAGCCTGAGACAGAGCAAAAAGTCGAATTTAAGATCAAGCCGGAGGTCGAACGTAAGATAGAACCGCCAAAGGTCAAGCCTAAGATCGAGCTGAAGGTGGAGCCTGAGATCAAGCCAAATGTCAAACGTGGCAAAAAGCTCGTCGGGGCAACTAAGGTGGACAATAAGATACTCGAAACTGTTGTTAAAAACCAAGAGGAAAAGAAGGATGATGAATTCGAGAAGAGTGTCGTTCACCTCTTGAAAACACGGATCGACAACAGCGGCTCTAAAATAGATAAGAAAATCTAAATAATTCCGCCGCAGGTGACACATCACCTGCGGCGGCGTTTTTTTATGTATTCATATATCCGTTTTTGCGAATATACTCCTTTATTCCGAGATAGCTGTCATTCGTCACGATATAATGCTCTATGAGGTTGATGCCGACTGTCGAGAGGGAGAAATCGAGTGCATTTGTCGCGGAGATGTCCGCCTCGGACGGCTCGCATAACCCGCTCGAATGATTATGCGCTATGACGATCGCATCCGACTTCATCGAGAGGGCAAGCTCGGCGATCTCACGTGCGTTTGCGGCGCTCGTGCCTACGCTCGAGGTGGGCAAGGGCACGGTACCGAGCAGTCTGCGTTTCCTGTCAAACGCCATGACTAAGGCCTTTTCGCGTATCTCGGTCATGAAATACGCCATGAGGTATCTGCCCGTCTTTTCCTGCGTCTCAAATATATTGTCATCTGCGATCTTGTCGATTCGGTAACGGCGGAGCAAGGCGGGAATATACTTCAGAAACACTTTTGTATTTTCACCTATGCCCGAAACACTCTCGAGTTGTTCGGGCGTTGCATCAAAAACTGCAGAGAATGAGCCGAATTTGTTTATCAGTTTATGCGCAAGCTCGTTTGTGTCTCCTTGCGGCAGGCAAAAGAAAAGAGCCATTTCGAGCGCCTGAACATCCGAAAATACATCAAGCCCGTTTTTTATGAAATTATCTTTTACTCTTTTCCTGTGTCCCTTGTGAACTTCACTTTTTTCGTTTTTATACATTGCTTATCCTTGCTTTTTTTATTATTGTATCATTATTTTCCTATATTTTCAACAATAATTTATTGTTTTTACTTTTGCGGTATGGTATAATTAGAAACTGAAATAAGAAAAATATATTCAGGAGATAATAAAATGGAAAAGAAACTCGAAAAGCTTTCGTCTTTTCAAGGCGTAAAAGGACCTGTCGTGACTATCGTCATGGACGGCGTGGGACTGACCGCTCCCACAGCGGGAAATGCGGTCGCAGCTGCAAACACCCCTACGCTCGATATGCTCATGGAGAAATATCCCTGCCTTAAGCTCAAGGCGCACGGCACGGCTGTCGGTCTGCCGACGGACGACGATATGGGTAACTCCGAGGTCGGGCACAATGCGCTCGGCTCCGGACAGATCTTCAGCCAGGGTGCGAAGCTCGTCTCCGAATCGATCGAGTCGGGTAAGATGTTTGAGTCGGATACATGGAAAAAGCTCGTTTCAAACGTAAAGGATCATTCCTCTGTTATGCATTTCCTCGGTCTGTTCTCGGACGGTAATGTTCACAGTCATATCGATCATCTGAAAGCGATGATAACAAGAGCGAAAAATGAGGGAGTGAGCAAAGTCAGAGTACACATCCTGCTCGACGGCCGTGATGTCGGTGAGACATCGGCGCTCGACTATGTACTTCCTTTTGAGGATTTTCTGTCCTCGCTCCGTGATGACAGCTTTGATATCATGATCGCCTCAGGCGGTGGCAGAATGCAGATTACTATGGACCGCTATGAAGCGAACTGGTCTATGGTAGAGCGCGGATGGAAAACGCATGTCCTCGGCGAGGGCAGGCAGTTTGCCTCAGCAGAGGAGGCTATTATTGCATACCGCAACGAATACAAGGTCATAGATCAGGATCTGCCGCCTTTTGTTATCGCACATGACGGTGAGCCGGTAGGCACGATGAATGATAATGACAGCGTTATATTCTTCAATTTCCGTGGTGACCGTGCTATAGAGATATCAAAGACCTTTGACAGTCCCGTATTCGATAAATTTGACCGAGTGAGATACCCGAAGGTTATGTATGCAGGCATGCTCGAGTATGACGGTGACCTGCACGTGCCGAATAACTACCTCGTAAATCCGCCTGAGATAACAAATACCCAGAGCGAATACCTCGTGGGCACGGGAATCAAGCAGGCGGCTATTTCCGAGACGCAGAAATACGGTCATGTGACTTATTTCTGGAACGGTAACAAGAGCGGCAAATTCTCGGAGGAACTCGAAACATACTGCGAGATCCCGTCAGACGTCGTTCCTTTTGAGCAGAGACCGTGGATGAAATGTGCAGAAATAACAGACAAGCTCATTGAGCTTTTGCGCTCAGGCGAATATAAATATCTGCGCTGCAATTTCCCGAACGGCGATATGGTTGGACATACGGGCAATATCGATGCGACAAAGTGCTCGCTTGCTGCGATGGATCTTCAGCTCGCACGGATCCTTCCCGTGATCGATGAGCTGGAGGGAGTGGCGATCGTTACCGCCGACCATGGTAACTCGGACGAGATGTACGAGCTCGATAAGAAAGGCAACGTCAAAACGAGCGAGGGCGGCAAAGCAAAGGCAAAGACCAGCCATACGCTCAATCCCGTACCCTGCATCCTTTACGATAATTTCTACACGGATAATTACACTGTGCTCTTCGAGGGCAATTACGGCCTATCCAATATAGCGGCGACGACCGTGAACCTCCTCGGTTACGAAGCGCCCGATATGTGGGATGTCTCGATGATCAAGACGAAGTAATATGAAAAGCCGACAGACCTATCAGTCTGTCGGCTCTGTGTTTTTAAGGCAATATCTCAAAATTCTGACAGTTCAAGTGCATCGTCAAGACGTTACCGTGAATTATGCGGTGTTGCCTTTATATCCTTTTTATTCGGCTTCCTCGTCGGAGTTGGCGCTGTTTGCTTCGAGTGCGGCAAAATATGAGTCAATTACCGCTTTTTCAAGCTTCTCACGGAATGATGCGGTGATCGGATGAGCGATATCGCGGTATGTTCCGTCGGGATTTTTTCTCGAAGGCATCACGATGAAATATTTCTCTTTAGCGTAAATTACTTTGATGTCATGCAGTGCAAATTCTCCGTCAAATGTTGCAGAGGCTATTGCCTTCATCGGGCTGTCATCGTCGAATGTTTTTCTGATTTTGATGTCTGTGATCTGCATTTTAGTTGCCCTCCAAAAGAGTGGGTTTGATATATAAACCCTATATTAATAAAGTTATTATATATTGTAAATATGTAAAAATCAAAACAGTATAAAATCATTTTTTTTAATTATCTATTTACAATTTATGAAATTGATAATATAATATAAAAGTATAACTATGTCTATGAGGCTGATGATAAATGATAGATAAACAGATTTTTGATATTTTAGGAGGCGCAAAGCATTTGCACTTCGTAGGTGTCGGCGGTATCAGTATGTCGAGCATCGCTATGTTTGCGCTCGAGCGGGGTTATACCGTGACAGGCTCGGACAGGGCCGAGAGCGATATGACACGGCGGCTTGAGAAAAGCGGGATAAAGATATTCTATTCCCACAATGCAGGCAATGTCGTCGGATGCGATGCCGTCGTTTATACTGCGGCAGTTACCGGGGAGAACCCGGAAATAGCATATGCGGCGGAGAGCGGTATACCGCTGATATCGAGAGCGCAGTTTCTTGGGTATATCATGACGGGATATGAAAATAAGATCGGCGTATCGGGTACGCACGGAAAAAGCACGACCTCGGCTATGCTGACGCATATTTTCATGCAGGCAGGAAAGGACCCCACGGTGGCGCTCGGAGCGGAGCTTACAGAGCTCGGCGGCGCATACAGGTTAGGCGGCAAGGACCATTTTATATACGAGTCATGCGAGTATAAGGATTCCTTTTTGTCTTTTTATCCGGACATCGCCGTGATACTCAATGTAGATCACGACCATGTGGATTATTTTTTGACCATGGAGCAGATGGAGCACAGCTTCGCTCTGTCGATAGAGAGTGCGCACACCGTCGTGTGCCACGCAGGAGACGAGCATATCGAACGGGCGCTCGCCGCATTTAACGGCAGAGTCCTGCGCTATGGCTTTGAAGAGGGGCTTGACTACCGTGCGCACGGCCTTACCTATAATAAAGGCAAAGGCGAATTCGATATATTAAAGGGCGAAAAGCTTCTTTGCCATGTAGCACTTTCCGTGCCAGGTGAGCATAATGTACTCGATTCTCTTGCAGCAGCCGCCACGGCGGATATCTGCGGCGTATCAGCTGAGTATATCACAGCCGGCCTCGGCTCGTTTAGCGGAGCAAAGCGCAGGTTTGAAAAGCGAGGAACTGTCGGCGGCGTCGATATCTACGATGATTATGCGCATCATCCGTCCGAGATACGTGCGACGCTGCAGGGGGCAAAGAGTCTCGGCTACAATAAAGTATTTTGCGTCTTTCAGCCGCACACCTATTCACGCACGGCAGAGCTTTTTGACGAATTTGCCCATTCGTTTGACGATGCGGACGTTACGGTCTTTGCCGATATATACTCCGCCCGTGAGGTGAATACTTTCGGTATAAGCAGTGCGGATCTTGCCACGGCGGTTACCGGTGGACTGTATTTTGATTCCACCGAAAAAATAGCGGATTATCTGCGTAAAAACGCGCAGGGCGGAGACATGATCCTTGTCATGGGTGCAGGGGATATTATTAAGCTATCGGGAATACTGACAGGAGAAAATAAATGAAAAGAATAATTGCTTTTTTACTCGCTGTATTTTGTGTTTTTGCACTTGTATCATGCGAATCAACGGAAATTGACGATCCTACCGGCTCGGAGGATGACTCTGTCGAGGCGTACCGCTCTGAAATAATAAAGGACAATGCGGCTCTGACAGGCGAAAACGAGACATCCGGCAGAGAGTGGCTGTTAAAATACGGTACCGCCGTTTTTTCAAAGAATATATCAGAAGTCTGGTATGTCGATCACTTCCTTACCGACCGCCTTGTGGCAGAAAAGGATGTTTGCTTCAGCGAATGGATCATCGTTTTTGCCGATAAGAGCGAGAGCAATGCTATCGTGACAGAGGTGCTGTCCGACGGTGAAAGATACCTTTCCGATATCTATGAGCTGACCGGCGCTGTCAACCTGTCTACCGTGGATTATGCGTATTCACGGCTATGCCTCGATGCGCGCTATGCCGCACTGTGTACAGGCGCAGCGGAAAACGAATGCTCCGACGATGTATTGTGCTTTAACATCACAGATGCGATCCCTCAGTCAGTCAAGTATACCCTGCTTGTTGACGAGAGCCTGAGCGATCACAAGCTGTATTACGGTTCATACAACCCTGTTGACCTGACATACAATGTCAATGTGACGGCGGAGATCAACGGCGCTCGTGGGATAGGCAGTGTCATTACACGAAACAATACCTATCCTCGCAGTGAAAGCCTCGTATATCTTATGAATAAGTCCTATAAGGTGCAGTACAGCGAGGAGACAGGGCACCTTGTCACCGTAAACAGAAAAATGAATGAAACCGTCATTTGCGAAAAGATAGAAAGCGGAGATGACAGCCGGCTGATACCGGAGATCTTCGATAGCTTTGACGATCAGATACTGGTGTTTATCATGCGTGGCGTGAATGATGCGGTGATAGGTTACGGCATATACGACTCTGAAACTCAAAAAGTCACAAAGTACGAAGGCGGCGACTGCCCGATCGCTTTATGCAACGGAATACTTTACCACACATATAACGAAAACGGCGTAAAAAAGTTAGGGTTTACCGACCTCGTCGATCCCGAGTCAGGCGTGACGCCTCTCGGAGATATCAACGCAGTGGACGGTATCAAGGACGGCAGCGTAAAGGTCACTGTCTCCCCGAAGGGCGATAAATTGGCTTTGGCAGAAACGGATGCGGAGGGCATTACCCATGTACGCGTCTACTCCTCCGCCGACGGATCGCTTCTTTACGAGCATACGCTGATCGGGTATTTCTGCGCACCGAAATATGTGGGATTTATGAGCGATGGATCGTTATTCGTCCTGTGCGACAAATATTTACTTTGTGATGAATACCTTTTCGTAATACCTGCGCAGAAAGAACAGTAAAATGAACGCTTATACATCGATCGCAGAATATTACGATAGATTAAATGACGAAGTAGACTATGAGGCGTGGGCGGATTTTCTCGCACATGAGTTAGGCGATGCGAAGATCGTGCTCGACCTCGGATGCGGCACGGGAAATATCACCTTTCCTCTCGAGGCAAGAGGATATGAGATGATCGGATGCGATATTTCCTGCGATATGCTCGCACGGGCGAGGGAAAAGGCAGGGTGGCTCGGCTCAAAAGCGCTCTTTTTACAGCAGGATATGACGGCCATCGATCTGTACGGCACGGTTGGCGGCGCTGTCTCTTGCCTTGACAGTATCAATTATATTTTGTCACGCTCGGGGCTCGATATGTTTTTTGCCGGGGTGTATAAATTCCTCGATTTCGGCGGAACATTCATATTCGACTGCAATACGCCATATAAATTTAAGAAGATATACGGCGAAAATCATTATGTTTTAGAGGACGACGGGGTTCTGCTCACGTGGAGAAACGAATATAATGAAAAAAGCAGAATGTGCGATTTTCTGCTCGATATCTTCACGCTCGATAAAAGCGGAATGTACATAAGGAATACCGAGTGTCAGAGAGAACGCTGTTATGCGAGAAGGACCATAGAGTCCGCCGCACGGGGTGCCGGATTCCGGATAGAAAAGGTCGTGTCTGATTTTACGGGCACTCCGGCATCCGAAAACGACGAACGGTGGTATTTTATATTAAAGAAAGCTAAGGAAAAATAAAAATGGCAAAATTACTCAGGGGCATGTCGCAGGACGGCAGCGCCCGTATCCTTGTTATAGACTCTGCTGATATGGTAAATCAGGCATATAAATTTCATAAAACTGCGCCGACGGCGACGGCAGCGCTCGGAAGAACCCTTACTGCGGCGTCGCTCATGGGCTGTATGCTCAAGGAAAAGGACGATTCTCTGTCGGTCAATTTCAAATGCAGCGGCATTGCACAGGGCATTTTCGCAGTTTCCGATTATTACGGAAATGTGCGCGGATATATCGTGAATCCCGCAGCTGACCTGCCGACCCGTGCCGACGGAAAGCTGGATGTCGGCGGAATCGTTGGTAGCGGAAGCATGACTGTCGTAAAGGATCTCGGATTAAAAGAGCCGTATGTCGGCGTTACAAATATCGTGAGCGGCGAGATCGCAGAGGATATCACTTCTTATTTTGCAGAGAGCGAGCAGATACCGACGGTATGTGCGCTCGGCGTACTCGTTGATACCGACTATACCTGTAAGGCAGCAGGCGGCGTGCTTATCCAGCTTCTTCCCGGTGCGGACGACGAAATAATTACAAAGATAGAAAAAAATCTGCCTGCGATATCAAATGTCTCCCGTCTTTTTGAGCAGGGACTGACACCGAAGGAGGTCGCAAATATCGCCTTTGCCGATATACCGTATGATGTTTTCGATAATCTGAAGCCAACCTATAAATGCAACTGCTCACGCGAGAGGATGGAAAGAAATCTTATCACTTTAGGCAAGCAGACACTGATGCAAATGATACGGCAACAGCATAAAATAGAGGCGTGCTGTCACTTCTGTGATAAAAAGTATCATTTCGATGTCGACGACCTTCTGAGATGGAGTGCGGCAGGAGCATTTGATGCCGAAAAAAATAATAAATAAAAAAATCTCATAAAAGTGTTGACAAAACAAAACCGCTATGATATAATACTTTCCGTTGCTGATGATTGAGCAACAAACGGGAGCATAGCTCAGCTGGGAGAGCATCTGCCTTACAAGCAGAGGGTCATAGGTTCGAGCCCTATTGTTCCCACCATATGGCCTGGTAGTTCAGTTGGTTAGAACGCTAGCCTGTCACGCTAGAGGTCGTGGGTTCGAGTCCCATCCAGGTCGCCATTTTCGCCTCTGTAGCTCAGTTGGTAGAGCAGGGGACTGAAAATCCCCGTGTCGTTGGT
>CAYOFP010000014.1:0-56506 GCA_964403505.1 uncultured Lachnospiraceae bacterium | reverse complement strand
TGACCTGCTTGCACTCATCCGTTCCGTAGGGGGATACATTCGATGTAATATTGAAGCTGCCTAGGTAATTTGCTTTTATCGTAGTATCGTAATACTCGACATTGTTTGCAAATCTGACGCATGTCTTTGTATTCGGCGTACCGTCGTTTGTTACGTTGCATATCCTCATATATGCCTTATATTCGCCTGCGGGAAGTCCGACGGGCAGACGGCACTCGAGATTGTATGCATTCGTTTCCTGCGACAGCCATGTGAGGGAATCGGCATTATTGACCGTCAGGCAAGCGACCTCTTTATCAGAGGAATCCATGATAACGATCTGTGTTACCTTTGCCTGTAAGCAGTTGCCAAAGCCTGTATTCTCTACCTTTCCGCTGAGACGGAGCACTCCGCCGCGGTCGACCGAGCTCGAAAGCTTCGACGAACGGAGCACGAAACGGTATCCGAGGTGGTCACGCATGAATTCATAACAGGAGTGACCGTAATATGCGGAGTTATCACACTTTGAGGAAGCCTTTGAGAGTTCCTCTGTAAATATGAAGTTATCGTAGCCTACCGCTTCGAAAGTAACTTCACACTGGATATCATTCATATCGTCTTTGTTGGAATATGATATTGTAGAGAGGTCAAGGATATTTGCCGTTTCATCATCGCTTGACAGTTTTTTCGACTGCTCATAAAGGTCGTTTACAAAATTCGCTGCCGCAGTATACGACGGGAATTTATACACCCATTTCTTTACAGAACTCATTGTGGATTTGTATATGTTTCCGTGTATATATGCGAGGTGCGTCTGATACATCTCGGGCAGAGCCGTCTCCGGCAGCCATACATCCTCGTATCTTGTGCCCGAGCCGTACTCGCCGCCGTAATAGCTGTATGTGGATGACCACGAGAGCCATTTGACCCCATCGCTTCTCGACGACCATGTTCCCGTATCGGTCCATGTGAGCATATATCCGTCATTGAAAAGGCAAAGGCGCTTCATCTTTGACTGGGGAACATACTTCAGGTTATCGAACGGAAGAAGATTTAACCAACTGTATTTGCCCTGCTGCATTACCTTCTGAGTCGAGCCGTCCTTCAGGGTAATAAAGCCCGTGCCGTTATCATATTCATCGCATATGTACTGAATGATATATCCCGGTGTTCTTACCATGAGTTTAATAGACTCGGGTGTCTCCGTAACATATGTATCGATGATCTCATTCGCATATTGCTGTGCGCAATAGGGAGATGTGTGCATCTCACCGAACGGACCGATCGTACCGATCTCGATACCGCCGACAACGTCCGAATACTCGGTAAATACTTCGCAAAGCTGTCTTGCGTGGGTGAGTATGATATTAAAATCGCGGGGTTCATTATGCACATCCGCATTGATCGCATACTCGGGACGGATAAGACATGTGCCTCCGTTTTTACGCAGGTTTTCGAGCGTGCCTCTGAGGGCATCGAGCGCATCCTCATTCAGCGGAATATCCTCGGGTCCGCCCTCATTGCGCTGTTTGCCGTTCCATTCCCACATTTTGCTGAAATCGCACGAAACACGGTCCGCCTTCTGCGACTCGGTAAGGGGCTGTCTGACTCCGTCAGAATCGATCGTATATCCGCCGGAGAACATTCTCATATCAAGAAAATAATGCACGAATCCTTTGTCATTGCGTGCTACATTCCCCTGTAATTTAAAGAATATAGACTCACACGAGGGGTAACCCGCCATCGGATTTGCCATGGTATCGGTACACTCTGTATAATCGAGCCCCGACTCGACAATTCCGTCATATGTTACGGCGGAGAGGTCAAATACGCAAAGAGACATGACCGTAGCAAGCGCCATAACAAGTGCTAATAATTTTTTCATTTTATAACCTCCAATAAATCTGTAAGCTAATTTTAACACATTTACTGATCAAATGCAACAAAAATCACAAAAGAATAGTGAGACTGTCACAATAATTTGTGACAGTCTCCTCAAAATTTGTCAATATTCTTACTGTGCCGCATCGATGATAACGCCGAAATCATCCGGTTTCAGCGATGCGCCGCCGATGAGTCCGCCGTCGATATTCTCTTTTGCGAGAAGCTCGGCCGCATTTGCCGCATTCATACTGCCGCCGTACTGAACGGTGGTAGCCTGAGCCGCTGCATCGCCGTATTTTTCAGCGAGTACCGAACGGATCAGTGCGCAGACCTCTTCTGCCTGGTCCGCCGTCGCAGTCTTGCCCGTTCCGATCGCCCATACAGGCTCGTATGCGATGATGACGCTCTTAAGCGCCTCTGCATCCACATCAAGCAGAGCGATTTTCGTCTGCATGGAAACGATCTCGGCGGTGATGCCCTGCTCACGCTCGGTGAGCATTTCGCCGACACAAAGGATAACCTTAAGACCGCCCGCAAGAGCTGCTTTTACTCTTTTATTAACCGTAACATCGGTCTCACCGAAATACTGTCTGCGCTCCGAGTGGCCGATGATGACGTATTCTACGCCGACTTCCTTCAGCATATCGACGGATATCTCACCCGTGAAAGCACCCTTCTCCTCGAAGTGTACGTTCTGTGCGCCGACCTTTACATTCGTGCCCTTTGCAGCTTCTATCGCCGAGGCGAGGTCGACAAAAGGTGCGCATACGATAACCTCACAGCCGTCCTTTCCCTCTGCCTTTACGGCGATGTCACGAACGAGGGCTGCCGCCTCACTCGGAGTTTTATTCATTTTCCAGTTACCTGCGATAACTGCTTTTCTTACGCTTTTGTTCATCCTTGTGCACCTCAGTCCTTGTCATTGAGGCAGGAAATGCCGGGCAGATCCTTACCCTCTAAGAATTCGAGCGAAGCGCCGCCGCCCGTGGAGATATGCGTCATCTTGTCTGCAAAGCCGAGGTTCTCGACAGCCGCAGCAGAGTCACCGCCGCCGATGATGGAGATAGCGTCAGACTCAGCGACAGCTTCAGCCACAGCGATCGTACCCGATGCGAAGTGCTCCCATTCGGAAACGCCCATAGGACCGTTCCAGATAACAGTTCCCGCACCCTCGATGGTCTTTGAGAAAAGCTCCTGCGTTTTGGGGCCGACGTCAAGACCCATCCAGCCATCCGGAATGGAATCAGAGTATATTCTCATATAAGGCGTGTCCTCTTTATACTCACGGCCGATGATGTTATCGACAGGGAGCAGGAAGTTGACACCCTTTTCTCTTGCCTTTGCGACGAGCTCGTTTGCGAGGTCGAGCTTATCCATCTCACAGAGAGATGAGCCGATATCGCATCCGCGTGCCTTGAAAAATGTATAAGCCATACCGCCGCCGATGATAAGGGTATCTACCTTTTCGATCAGGTTATTGATAACGCCGATCTTATCCGATACCTTTGCACCGCCTAAAATAGCAACGAACGGACGC
Source organism: uncultured Lachnospiraceae bacterium (assembly GCA_964403505.1). Classification (GTDB taxonomy): domain Bacteria; phylum Bacillota; class Clostridia; order Oscillospirales; family CAG-272; genus CAKSEI01. Next base: position 53,106 of record CAYOFP010000014.1, on the reverse strand, counting down.
TTGGGAGAAGCGAGCGCATCACCCATGATGCTGATCTCCTTCTGAATAAGATATCCGCATACTGCAGGCAGATAGTCTGCAACGCCGGCAGTCGATGCGTGCGCCCTGTGCGCTGTGCCGAATGCGTCGTTCACATAGATATCAGCCATGGAGGCAAGCTCTTTTGCAAATGCAGGGTCATTCGCTGTCTCCTCTGCATGGAAGCGGACATTCTCGATGATCATGACCTCGCCAGCCTTGAGCGCTGCTGCCTTTGCCTTTGCGTCAGGGCCGACAACATCGCTTGCCATAATGACATCTTTGCCGAGCATCTCGGAGAGTGCTGCGGCAACGGGAGCGAGAGAGAATTTCTTGACATCGCCCTTTGCCTTTTCGAGGAATTCAGCCTTGGCTGCTGCCTGCTCTGCCTCGGGAAGAGCCTCGACCTTTTTCTTTTCCTTTTTGTCGAGCTTTACCGTGTCATTGAAAATATTGTGGGGACGGCCCATATGCGAGCAGAGAATAACTGCCGCACCGTTATCAACAAGATACTTGACCGTCGGGAAAGCACCGACAATTCTCTTGTTATCCGTGATAACTCCGTCCTTCATAGGTACATTGAAATCGCATCTTACAAGAACCTTCTTGCCCGATACGTCAATGTCTTCGATCGTCTTTTTGTTGTACATAGACATTTTATATTTCTCCTTTTAATTAATGCTAAATTTTTCTATCAATATTATACCACAAAACGTAGTTTTTACAATAGTATATCACTCGAATTCCGATAAAAACCATATTTTATCCCGCTCGACCGATATATGCCTGCCGCAAAGATACGAGAGCGCACCCGAATCCATATGAAACGTAAGGTCATATGAATAAAGCGCCTGAAACTTATAACCGAGGCGTTTATCCGCCGCATTTTTTCCGTATTTGCCGTCGCCTAAAAGCGGATGGCCGATATGCGAAAAATGCGCGCGTATCTGGTGGGTACGCCCCGTGACGAGCGTCACCTCGACAAGCGAAAGGTCATTTTTTTCCTTTAACACCTTATATTTCGTTATCACGGTCTTAGCTCCCGGCTCTCGTGGCTTTGCGTCATAGATTTTCACCTTGTTCGTCACGCTGTCCTTGACTAAATACCCCGACAGGGTGTCTTCCTTTTTATCAAGGATGCCGTGCACGGCACACAGGTATTTTTTCGTTATCTCATTTGACTTTATCGCACGGTTGATCTCACGCAGAGCCTCGGCGTTTTTCGCCGCAATGACGATACCGCCGGTATTGCGGTCGATACGGTTGCAAAGTGCCGGGGCAAATGACTGCTCGCATGCCGGGTCATACTCACCCTTACGGTAAAGATATGCCTTGATATGCGAGATGAGGGTATTTGTCTTTTCGCCCTCGTCCGAGTGGACGATAAGTCCCGGGCGTTTATCACACAGGAGGATGTTATCATCCTCATACACGATATCGAGGCGGGGCGCAAGGGTCATAAAAGCGTCGTCGGGCGCTTCCTTTTCAAAAAACTCATCCTTGATGAAAAGCTGAAGTCTGTCTCCGTCCCTCAGGATATACCCCTGCTCTACCCTTGCCCGGTTGCATTTTATCTTCTTGAGCCTGATGAACTTGTATAAAAGTACCGTGGGAAGCGCCGGAAGAGCCTTCGTCAGAAACTTGTCTATTCTCTGCCCGGCATCGTTTTTTCCGATTACAAGCTCTCTCATTTTCCGATTATTTCGTGCCGAATATTCTGTCGCCGGCGTCACCCAGGCCGGGTACGATATATGCGTGCTCGTTTAAGCGCTCGTCGAGTGCCGCTGTATAAATATCGACATCGGGATGAGCCTCCTGAAACTTCTTGACACCCTCGGGCGCCACGACGAGATTCATCATCCTGATATTGGAGCAACCACGCTTTTTGAGCATGTTGACTGCGTCGATGGCACTGCCGCCTGTTGCGAGCATGGGGTCGACGACGATAACGATCCTCTTGTCGATATCCTCAGGCAGCTTGCAGTAATACTCGACGGGTTCGTGCGTCGTGGGATCACGGTAAAGACCGATAAATCCGACCTTGGCGACGGGAACGAGCCGTGTCAGACCGTCCACCATACCGAGGCCCGCACGGAGGATCGGAACGATAGCGAGCTTCTTACCCGATATCTTTTTTGCCGTCATTTTGCAGATGGGCGTCTCGATCAGCTTGTCCTCGAGGGGCAGGTCCCGTGTGAGCTCATATCCCATCAGCATGGATATCTCGTTTAATAATTCCTTAAAGTCCTTTGTGCCGGTCTCCTTATCTCTCATGATAGAGAGCTTATGCTCGATCAGAGGATGCTCGATCACATGCAGTGTACTCATTTTTTTATTCCTTTCAAGTTTCATCGTCAGACCAGAGTCGAACTCGTCTGCTTATTTATATTATACTATCTTCCGATCGTTTTTTCAAGGGGCGGTTTACTTTTATATCTAAAAATGTTAAAATATACCCAAGACCAAAAAACAGGAGAGAAAAAATGACATTTTCCGTATACACGCTCGGGTGCAGAGTAAATCAGTATGAAAGCGCCGCAGTCACCGAAGCGCTCGAGCGCCGCGGGGCGCTGTGCCTGACGCATGATGAGGTCTGCGACGCTTATATCATCAACACCTGCACCGTCACGGCAGAATCGGACAGAAAAGCAAGGCAGTTTATCCGCCGTGCGATAAAGAAAAATCCGCACGCCTTCATCCTCGTCATGGGATGCTATGCCCAGCGGGAGGCGGAAAAGGTCGCAGAGATCGAGGGCGTAGACTATATCTGCGGCTCTCGGAACAAAATGTCAGTCGTCGACGCCCTTTTCGCCCTGTACGCCGACGACAGAAAAAACGAGCATGCCGTTATCGAAAAATGCGAGCTCGACCGGTGCGGCTTCGAGCCCATGTCCATATCCGCATTTGAGCGCACAAGGGCATATGTCAAAATAGAGGACGGATGCGAGAACCGATGCGCATACTGCATCATACCCAAAGCAAGAGGAAAAGTCGCCTCAAAACCGCAGGATGACATCATAAAAGAGATCCGTGCCCTTGCCGACGCAGGATACCGGGAGGTCGTGCTCACGGGAATCGAGACCGCCTCATACGGCAAAGACAGACCGGGCGAGGACCTCATCACCCTCACACGGGAGGTGGATCGGATACCGGGAATCGAGCGTATCCGCTTCGGCTCTTTAGATCCTGCCGCGATCCGGGCGGATTTTGTCGACGCAATGGCGGAGCTTTCTCATATCTGCCATCATTTTCACCTGTCTCTGCAAAGTGGGTGCGACACGACCCTCGCAAGAATGAGAAGAAAATACAATACCGATATCATCAGGCGGAATGTGGCATATCTGAAAGAAAAAATGCCTGATGTATGCCTCTCTGCCGACATCATCGTCGGTTTCCCCGGGGAAAGCGAGGAGGAATTCGATAAAACGTGCGAATTTATAAAGGAGCTGGGACTTTTGCACGGTCATATCTTCTGTTATTCCAAGCGCCCCGGCACGGAGGCGCAGACCATGCCGAACCAGCTATCCGAGGACATAAAAAAAGAGCGCAACAAGCGCCTTACCGACATATGCGAGGACTCGAAGCGTGATATTATTCGCTCATACATCGGAAAGTCCGTATCGGTACTTTTCGAGAGCTATGACGGGGAGTATGCGCACGGACACACGGGAAATTTCATAGAGGTAAAGGCAAAAAGCAAGGAAAATCTGCACGCAAAGACCCTTTTGTGTGAAATTTCGGAAATTTGTAACGGTATAGCTATTGCAAATATCCGAGAATAGTGATATAATCTATAAAAATTTACAGAGTAGGATATACGGCGTGAAGTGCCGTGCGGACGGGGAGTTGCCGCACAGACGAAGGCCTATCGGCCGCGGTCGTATATCTGCATCCCGCTGTCTCATATTCGGAGCAATACCTCCTTTATGCGGCCTATACGGATGCAAAGGAGGTATTTTCATGAACAAACAAACAAAACGCTTAAAAAAACTCATCGTATGCGCACTTTTTGCCGCCATCTCGGTCATCATCGGCACGGTGTGCAAAGAGTATCTGACCTTTGGTGCGATACGGGTCACATTTGAAAACCTGACGGTGATAATGACCGGTATATTCTTAGGTCCGTTATGGGGCGCCGCAGTCGGTATCGTAAGCGACCTTGTCACCTGTGTGACAGCTGCGCAGCCGTCGATCAACCCGATCATCACCCTCGGTGCGGCGTCGGTCGGTCTTATCAGCGGAATCATGTCAAGGGTCATAAAAAACAAAAACGGCTATATCCGTTTGTTTCTTTGCGTCCTGCCGGCACACATCGTCGGCAATATGATAATTAAATCCCTCGCACTTATGTATTATTACTACGGTATGAATCCGGCGACTCTCTTTACACGGGCGCCGCTGTATCTCTGTATCGCAGTAGCCGAGACCGCCATTATAAGTTTGATTACAAAGCAAAAATACATAAAACGACAATTCACGGAGTTAGAATGAATTACACCGAATCGATTGAATACATACATTCCGTTTCCTGGAAGGGCAGCCGCCCCGGGCTTGAGCGGATAAGAGAGCTGTGCGAAATGCTCGGCAATCCCCAGGATGACCTGCGCTTTATCCATGTCGCAGGAACGAACGGCAAAGGCTCTTTCTGCGCCGTGCTTGAGCGCATCCTGCGTGAGGCAGGCTATACGGCAGGTATGTTCACCTCCCCCTATATCGAAAATTTCGAGGAGAGGATGCAGGTATCGGGAAAGCCCATCACGCCCGAAGAGCTCGCCGAGATAACATCGTATGTACGTCCGTTTGCGGACTCTATGGCGGACAAGCCGACGGAATTTGAGCTTATTACCGCAATCGGCTTTGAGTATTTCCGCCGTAAGGGATGCAGTGTCGTCATACTCGAGGCAGGCATGGGAGGCAGGCTCGACTCAACGAATATCATCAAATCGCCCCTACTGTGCGTCATCACGGGAATATCACTCGACCACACCGAATACCTCGGCAATACCATAACCGAGATAGCAAGGGAAAAGGCAGGGATCATCAAAGCAGGCAGCATGGTGCTGTACGGCGGCGAGGCAGGAGAGGCAAGCGACATCATATTACAGCGTGCGAATGAGCTTATCTGCCCCTGCTATGCCGTAGATAATTCCCTGCTGTCAAACGTCAGGCTGTCGATCGACGGCACGACCTTTGACTACGGAAGATATGAAAATCTGAAATTAAACCTGCTCGGCGATTATCAGCTGTATAACGCCGCACGTGCCATAACCGCATGCGAGATACTGAGGGCCGGCGGCGTGAAGATAACCGATGAGGCCGTGCGGTCGGGACTCGAAAAAGCCACATGGAAAGGACGCTTCGAGCGCTTTTCCCGTGAGCCTGATGTATTCTTCGACGGAGCGCATAACCCCGAGGGCATCGGGCATGCGGCAAAATCGATCCGGGGATATTACCCCGATCAAAAAATAGTGCTCGTCACGGGAGTCATGCAGGATAAGGACTTCTCGTCTATGGCAGACACCCTCGCACCCCTGTGTCAAAGGGTATTTACCGTGCGTCCCGATAACCCCCGTGCTCTGCTCGCCGAGGAATATGCGACGGTATACGCCGAAAACGGAGTTTACGCCACTGCATATAAATCCTTTGACGCCGCAGTAAAAGAGGCGTATGCATACGCCAAAAAAGAGAACCTCCCCCTGTTCTGCCTCGGCTCGCTGTACTCATACACTTCATTCAAGAAGGCGATACAACCGCTCATCGAGAAGTAAAGGGGTTGCAGGGGAACTTTTTCAAAAGTGTCCTTTTGCGGTGCCCGGCTCTGCCTGCGGTGCGAGACGCACCTGGTCAATCGCCGACCGCTGCACTTCGTTATGCCCGCTTCATCCGCCACCGGCGGCGCGGGCAACCTCACCCTGCCCCCTCAAAACTTTTATTAGGCGCAAGACCCGTCTTGCGCAGGGGAAGGCACGAAGCACAGTATGAAAGTTTTGGTCAAGCTTTTTCAAAAGCTTGCGGGGCTCGGGGCAGCGCCCCGAAGTGCCTGCCAAAGCGCAGGAGTGGGTGAATTTTGTGCGGAGCACAAAAGAGGGCGAACCCTCGCCGGGGGGCGCTAAATTATTCCTGTTCAGTATACAAACAAAAAACAACCGGGCAGACCCGGTTGTTTTTTCTGTTATTCTCTTACATAAAATCGCCTAAATCAACGGCGTATTCGTCGAAATACTCTTTGTCGTCGGCGTCGATCTTGCCGTTGCCGTCATAATCAAATGCCGGGTCGAACTCAAACAGGTAGGAATAATCGGCGCTCGCACCGTAATATTTGTCGAAGTACGCTTTGTCATCGGCATTTACGGCTCCGTCGCAGTTATAATCGTATGCAGAGTCAAACTCGTACATATAATCAGGCTCGTTTGAAATTGAATTTTCGCCGTAATACGTATTAAAGAATTCTTCGTCTTCTGCGTTTACGACTCCGTCGTAGTTGTAATCGAATGTCGGATCAAACTCGTATAAATACGAATAATCATTACCGTTCGATGACGGGAAAAAACTCATGAACAGACCCATGATAGCGTCAACCTCATCATCTGTCATCTTGGTGATATTTTTGTATTCGGGCACACCTTTGACATCGGCGGTATTCTTGACAGTCAACGAAATGCTCAGACCCATATCGCCGACACCGGGCATCTCCATCTTATCGACTGTGATATTCATCTCGCTCTTGGAGGAATTGATCTTTCCGCCAACGACAATCTTTTCTCCCGAATTAACTGTCAGAGTATAGTCGCCGCTCGCCTTATCATATATGAATTCGAGGGTTGACTCGGTCTCATCGTCCTTTACGGTGATGTTACGGCAGAACTTGCCGTCCTTTTCCGTGCGGTCGTATATCATAGAGGACGTTACCTCTGCGTCTTCTATCACGAGGGTGAATTTATCACTTTTTGCAGGGATCTTTCCGAGGTCGAGAACGATAGTTCCGCCGTCTTTCTCGCCGTCTGTCATAATCGAAACATCGAGGCTGACCTGCATGATGACCTTTTCATCGGGATTGATGGCGAAGGTCAGCTTGCCCTCTGCCTCCGACTCCTTTATACCGTCTGTTAACTCATCCATGGATTCCATATCATAAGTTACAAAATCCTTATATGCATCCATAAATGCGAGATATGTATCCTTATCCATATTGTATGTGACGCAGATCGCCTTTGCATCCTCGCCGTTTGTTTTTACGGTCTGCTCGGTAACATCGGTCTCGCACTTTACGAACACATCCTTAAGCGCATTTTTGAAGTTTTCTATTTTTTCCTTGCCATTGTTCTCTGCAAGATCGTCTATGCTCTCCATCAGCTCATCATATGTGACGCCGAAGCAATCGAGAATGGCAGAGTCTTTCAGATCCTCTTTTAAGGTCTTCATATTTACGCCTATGGCGTCGTCGCCGAGAAACATATCACTTTTTAATGCGAGCTCGCCGTTTTTATAGAAGATACCGTTATCTCCCATAGCAACCGTATTGATATCGAGGTTAAACGCATCCTCAGCCCATGCAAGGTTCACGGTCACATCCTCTGTTTCGGGAATCCCGCTCACCGTCATATCGACAGCGCCCGTTTTATCAAGGCCTTTCGGCATTGTAAAGGGCAGATCGGATTCGAGGCTCTTTATCGTATTGCTGATCGCCCGAATGACCTGTGCCGTCGGGTCTTTTTTCACCTGGTTGAGCGTAAGCGCACAGCCGCCGAGCACGAGCGCAAGGCATAAGACGCCTGCGATCAGTGCGTAATTCAATCTCTTTTTCACTATTATTCTCCTAAGTCAAATTCCTTTGCTTTTTCGTCTCCGCAGCAGGAGTCCTTCGCTGCTTTGCGTTTGTCGGGTGCGGCAGGCTTTGTCGTATCGCCGATTCCCGAGCTCTCGGAAAAGATCACGTTTCTTTTTACCGCCTCGACCGCATCGGTCGGGACGATGAGCTTCGCCGCTTTACCGTCAGCGAGCTTTACGAGTGCATCATAACGGCGCAACTCGAGTACAGACTCGTCAGCGCCTGCTTCCTTGAGCGCCTTGATACCGTCAGCCTCTGCTTTTCTTGCGAGGAATATGGCCTTTGCCTCACCCTCTGCCCTTGCGATACGGGCGTCACGTTCGCCCTGTGCTGCGAGTATCATCGCCTGCTTGTCACCCTCTGCACGGGTAATGGCAGCATCCTTATGTGCCTCTGCCTGGAGCAGCGTCTCACGCTTGTCACGTTCAGCCTTCATCTGCTTTTCCATCGCCATCTGTATTTCCTTCGGCGGAATGATGTTCTTAAGCTCGACACGGCTTACCTTGATACCCCACTGGTCTGTTGCCTCGTCAAGTATCTCGGTCATTTTTCCGTTTATGGTGTCACGGCTGGTCAGCGTTCCGTCAAGCTCCAGCTCACCTACGATATTACGCAGCGTCGTCGCCGTGAGGTTTTCGAGTGCGCTGAGCGGATTTACTGCGCCGTATGTGTACAGCTTGGAATCAAAAACCTTGAAATACACGACGGTATCGATCTGCATGGTTACGTTATCCTTCGTGATAACGGGCTGCGGAGGTGAATCGAGCACCTGTTCCTTCAGGGTGATCTTCTTTGCGATCCTCTCCAAAAAGGGGATAAGCACGTGGAAACCTGCTCCCCATGTGGTTTTGTATTTACCGAGAAACTCGATAACATACTCGTGTGCCTGAGGTACGATCTTCATGTTACTGAGGACAAAGATCACCGCAAGCAGTAAGATTGCCGGAATAATGAATTGCATTATATTTTCCTCCTTTGATTTGATGGCTTAAGTATATCACATATATTTCGCACCTGTAAATATAATTATTACAGAAAGTGCACAGAAAATACATATTTTGATTCAAAAATTACACCGTCTGCACTTTGAGGAGATTTGTCTTTCCCGACATATCGAGCGGAACGCCCGCCGTGATAACGACGGTATCGCCCTTGGATACGATATCGATCTGCTTTGCGCAGTCGATAGCGTGGACAAACAGCTTGTCAAAATCCGCCTGATGCCTTGCGAGTACCGGGAAGACGCCCCAGCTCATGGCGAGCTGATGAAATGTCTTGATACTCGGGGTGGAAGCAACGATCGGCTCTGCCGGACGGAATTTTGATACACGGCGTGCAGTATGACCCGAGGTGGTCAGCGCAATGATCGCCTTCGCACGCAGATCCCGTGCGGTCGTACACGCCGCATCGCAGATAGCGTTTGTCGTCTCGTCCTGTACGCTCTCATACCGGAATCCACGGTATGAGTCAAGGCCTTGTGCGTCCTTTTCCGCCTGCTCGGCGATCTTTGCCATTACTTCTATTACACGAGGGGGATTTACGCCCATCGCCGTCTCACCCGAGAGCATGACGGCGCTCGTGCCGTCAAAGACGGCGTTTGCCACGTCGGTGATCTCGGCTCTCGTGGGAGTGAAGCTCGTCACCATGCTTTCGAGCATCTGCGTCGCAGTGATCGCTATTTTTCCTGCACGGCAACATTTGCGTATAAAGTTTTTCTGTATCCCCGGAAGCCGCTCAAATTCTATCTCAACGCCCATATCGCCGCGGGCGACCATGATGCCGTCCGAGTATTCGAGTATCTCGTCGAAATTTTCTACGCCCTCGTTATTTTCTATTTTAGATATGATACGGATCGAGTGACCGTCGTTATAATCGAGGAATTTACGCAGGGCGATCACATCCTCCTTCGAGCGCACGAACGACGCCGCCACATAATCGACATCCTGCTCGATGCCGAACAGCAGATCGGACTTGTCTTTTTCCGACAGATACGGCATATCGAGGTGGATATACGGTATATTTATACTTTTTTTCGAGCTGAGCGCACCGCCCTCGGCAACTGTGCAGTATATATGCTTTTCATCGGTCCTTTTGACCTCGAACTCGATCTTACCGTCGTCGGCGAGTATCATATTTCCCTCGCTCAGCTGACCCGGCAGGTCGGCATATGTGATATATGCCCGCTCGGCGTTTCCGACACATTCCTCTGTGGTAAAAACATAATCATCGCCTGCGTGCAGGTCTACCTTGTGACCCTCGATGTCGCCGATCCTTATCTCAGGGCCTTTGGTATCGAGCATGACCGCCGCCGAGAGGCCGAGCTTGTCACGCACCGCACGGAACTTCCTTATCATTTCCGCATGGGCTTCATGACTGCCGTGTGAAAAATTCAGCCTCGCTACATTCATGCCGGCGTGGAGCATCTCCTCCATCACCTTTTCATCGGACGAGGCAGGTCCGAGCGTGCATATTATTTTGGTTCTTCGCATTGTGTATCTCCTATGTATTTGCGTTGCTGGGTTAATTATTCGCCGATACCGTCCGCTATGGCGGAGGCGAGATTGTCCATCAGGGTATTCCGCCACTGCGCATTTCTGAGAAATGCGGCGTCGACGTCGTTTGTCGAGTATGCCGTCTCAAAAAGGGCGGAGGGCATGGTATTGTATTTCGTCACGACAAATGCATCATCCCATGAATCGGCATAAAAATATAAGGGTCTGCCGGGGTATTTGTCATTTGCCATAGTGTGTATTTTCTTTACGATCTCAAAGCTCTCGGCAGACCATTCATTCTCTCTGCAGTAGTCGAGATCGAAACCGTACAGGCTCTCCGATTCGGCGTTTGCATTGACATGTACCGAGATCGAAAAGTCTGCGCCATACATAGCATCCAGGCAATTCATGTAGATCACCCTCTCGTAAGGCGAGAAAATGTTATTGTCTTCCCACTGGCTTTTGGTAGTATCGTATTCCACGCCGTTACTGTCGGCGAGCCTTTTTATCTCGCTCACCGACGGAAAGGAATTGCCGTCGTGGGTTAAATACACGATGTATCCCCTCGCTTCAAGCGAGCTTTTCAGGCTTTTTGCCATATCGAGAGTGAGTACATATTCATAAGCGCCGATCTTTGATTCAGGGCCTCCGCAGCCGACATCGCCGAATCCGTGTCCCGGGTCGATGATCACCGTTTTTCTGTGCCCTGGTTCCTCGCGCTTGAGCGGCGGCTCGGTCGGCTCGGTCGGAACAGGGGTGCTTTCGCTTTCGCCCGCGGTCGGGTCTGCAATCGTCGTTACACTGCCCCTCGAGCACGAGCATAAGAGCAGAAACACACACATCAATAGTATCATTAGTTTTAGTATTCTTTTCATTTTTTCTCTCCTGTTTTGTGCACATCATTATATCACAAAAATCGTCAAAATACAATATAAATATACATTGTAATTCACGGGTGATAATTCAGGCTTTACTCGCTTGACTTATACTTAAATATATTGTATAATACCCGTATATATTTTTATAAGGCCATACCGTGCAATTTTGACGGTGCAATTGCGCCGTCAGATTTTTCGTCAGACGATACAAATTGAGGAGGTAAGAGTAGAGCCTCTGCCGACGAAATTTGTGAAGTATGACGAAAAATGTGCAAGCAAGTGTGCTGTCATAAATTGTGCGGTGTGGTCTTAACAAAAGGAAGTGGATTCTTTAATGGACGCCGGCGGGCGATTTAGTCTGACAGTCAGAGCACTTGACATTTTAGCCGAAAACTATGGGATATTTATATTCCTCATACTGCTGATCATTTTCAGCGCATATTTTTCCGGTGCGGAAACAGCGATTTCCGCATCAAACAAAATAAAACTGAAAAGCGAAGCCGACTCGGGCGAGCGCCGTGCGAAAACCATGCTCGCTCTTACCGACAGCTTCGAGCGGACGCTGACGACCGTGCTTTTCGGAAACGACCTCGTCAATATTGCGACAGCGTCGGTCACGACTCTGCTCGCCATGCGGATCGGTATCCCAGAAACGCTCATGACCCTGTGCGTCACGGCGATCGTCATACTGTTCGGCGAAGTTATGCCGAAGACCATCGTCAGGGAGCGTGTGGATTCCTTCGCTCTTTCCTATGCGCCGTCGCTTCGGGCGATATGCACATTGTTTGCGCCGTTTGCTGTCATATTCTCTGTTTTTTCGGAGGCGGTGGGCAAGCTCTTTGCGCCCAAGGCAGAGCCGTCCGTGACGGAGGACGATGTGCGTGACATCATCGAGGATATCGAGGAGAGCGGTACTGCCGAAAAGGACGAGGTAAATCTCTTATACTCTGCATTTGAGTTTGACGACGTCACAGTCGGCGATATCTATACATCATACGACGATGTGGTAGCGGTAAACATAGACAAATACGATGCGCCGTCACTCGTTCGGCTGATACGGGACAATATGTACTCCCGTATGCCCGTTTATTCGGCAAACAAGGACTGCATCGTCGGCATTTTGCGCGTCCGTACATTTCTCGAGGAATATACCTTCAATAATAATTGCGATATCTCGACAATGCTCGACACTCCGATCAATACCCATCCGTCCATGCCTGCCGATGAGCTTTTACACCTGATGCAAAGCGCAAAAAGCCATATGGCGATCGTCAAAGGCGATAACGGACGCACCCTCGGCATCATCACGCTCGAGGATCTGCTCGAGGAGCTCGTCGGCGAGATATTCGACGAAAGCGATATCGTCGAGGATAAATTCCGCAAGCTTGCAGACGGAAAATACGAGGTATCATCCGATCTCTCCGTCATATCCGCCTTTGAGCTGATGGAATATGACGATTTCGACCGGGACGAGTGCGGACACGAGACCCTGCTCTCCTGGGCGAACACGTTATCCGATAAAAAAATGCGCAGAGGTGACTTCGTGATCTACGGAAATCTGTATATCACCGCAGGCAAGTCCCGCCACGGAAGACCCGATAAATTTTACATAACGGTCACCGCTCCGAAAGAGGAGGCGGAAGAATGACACTATATATCATACTTATATTTGTATGCCTGTTTTTCTCGGCGTTTTATGCCGCCGCAGAGACCGCATATAACTTCGCAAATCCCAATCATCTCGAGGATCTTGCAGAGGAGGGCAGCAGGACATGCGCCCTCGCACATTATATCTTAGAGCATTATAACTTTGCGCTCAGCGCAGGGCTTGTCGGCGTGAATATTGCGCATTTCGGCATGAGTGCCTGCGTGACCCTCGCAGTATACGAGGTGTTTTCCCACACCCTGTCGGGGGATATCGACGGTATCTCCGCCGCAGTCGCCACGCTCATTGCGACGGTGGTCATGCTGATTTTCGGCGAGATAATACCCAAGACCTTTGCTTCCGCCCGGGGCGATAAGCTCTCGGCGAAATTTGCCGTGCCGATGCTGATCTCCATGATCATCTTCTCTCCCGTAGTGATCGTGATCAACGCCATCGTCTCTCTGATCAAACTGCCCTTCGGGCAAAAAGATGAAGCGGCGGTGACCGAGGATGAGCTCTCCGCCGCAATCGAACAAAGCGAAGAAGAGGGCGGAATCGAGGAGGATAAAAGCGAGCTTTTGCAGTCGGCGATCGATTTCAAGGATACGGATATCCGTCGTCTCGTCGTTCCGAGGGTCGATGTCGTAGCCTTTGACAGAAACGACAGCGAAGAGGAGCTCATCGCTCTGATCAAGGAAACGTCCCATTCGAGAATACCTGTATATACCGATACGATCGACAATATCACCGGGATATTATATGCGAATCTTTTCTTATTGGAGCTTGCCTCGCACGAAAAGGTCGATTACGCAAAATGCATCAAAGAGCCCTGCATTATATACCCCTCCGCTTCCCTTCCCGATGCGCTCGAGCAAATGAGGAAAAGCAAAATGCAGATGGCGGTCGTGCCGGACGAATACGGCGGCACGCTCGGCATCGTGACGATGGAGGACATCCTCGAGGAGCTCGTCGGCGATATCGATGACGAGACCGACGAAAAAGAGGAGGATATCATCCCCGTCCGATCGGACTTTTACGAGGTCAGCGGCGATATGAGCATTTACGACGCCATGGAAGAGTTAGAACGAGACGCCGATGACATCGACTCTGACTATACGACGGTCGGCGGTTGGGTCATCGAGGAGCTCGAGGGCTTCCCCGACGTCGGAAAATCCTTTGAATATGAAAACATGACCGTTACCGTCACCGAAATGGACGGCACACGTGTCACAAAAGTATCGTTTGCGATCCACCCGGAGGAAGAGGAAGAATAATTTGCCCTCTTCCACGGGCTGTCATTTGCATAATATAAAAGCCAGACCGGGCGGCCCCCTTTGGGCACCCGGTTTTCTCTGTCGGTACAATTTTACAAAATAACTTACTTTTGTTTACTTTACCGATCTTTTGTGGTATAATAAGAGCAAAAGTGCAAGAGCAATCTTTTCTGAAATACAAGGAGCAAAACCGTGAAAGCAAACGAACTTATAAAATCGATCAACGAAGGAAAATTTGATAATATTTTTACCACTCTTTACGGCAAAGAGCAGGTAGAGATGCAGAGAGAAAGATACCTCGAATGTATAGACGAATTCGGGAAAATATATGAGGGCGACCGTGATCTGCGGGTCTTTTCCGTTTCGGGAAGGAGCGAGGTCGCAGGCAACCATACCGACCATAACCACGGCAAGGTGCTGGCGGCGTCCATCAACCTCGATATCATCGCCATAGTCGCAAAAAATGAAGACGGCATTATCCATGTCAAGAGCAAGGGCTTTCAGATGGACACCGTGGATACTTCCGACCTTTCAAAGGAGAAATACCACAAAAGCGCACTTATGATCGCAGGAGTCTGCGACGGCTTTCAGAAGCACGGCTTTCAGATCGGCGGTTTCGATGCATACACTACATCGAGCGTATTCAAGGCATCCGGCCTTTCCTCCTCTGCGGCTTTTGAGGATATGATCGGCACGATCCAGAGCCATTTATATAACGGCGGAAACGTGGACTGCATGGAGACGGCGAAGATCGGTCAGTATGCGGAAAATGCGTTTTACGATAAGCCCTGCGGTCTGCTCGATCAGGTGGCATGTATCTACGGCGGATTTGTAGCGATTGATTTTGAAGACCCGAAAGATCCCAAGGTAGAAAAGCTCGATTTCGACCTTTCGTCATACGGATACAACCTCTGTATCGTAAATACGGGCGGAAATCACTCGGACCTTACCGATGACTACGCATCCATCCCCTCCGAAATGAAAAGCGTCGCCGC
Organism: uncultured Lachnospiraceae bacterium; assembly: GCA_964403505.1. Lineage (GTDB taxonomy): Bacteria > Bacillota > Clostridia > Oscillospirales > CAG-272 > CAKSEI01. Next base: position 37,976 of record CAYOFP010000014.1, on the reverse strand, counting down.
TTTCTTCGGAAAGGATGTGCTCCGTGGCTTGACATACGAGGACATACTCAAAAACGCAGCGGAGCTCCGCCGGAAGTGCGGCGACCGTGCGATGATCCGTGCGATACACTATCTTTTGGAAAACGAGAGAGTCGATACCATCCGTGACGCTATCAAAAACCGTGATATCAAAGGCTTCTTACACGGTATTACCGACAGCGGAAACTCCTCATTCAAGTATTTACAGAATGTATATACAAATTCAAACGTATCCGAGCAGGGTCTGTCCCTCGCGCTTGCCATAGCCGAAAAGGCGCTCGAGGGCAAGGAGGCGGCATGCCGTGTCCACGGCGGAGGATTCGCAGGAACGATACAGGCGTTCGTCAAAAAAGAGGATGTCGACTCGTTCAGAGCGGCGATCGACGGCGTATTCGGCGAAGGCGCCTGCGTCTGTCTGATGGTTCGCCCGTACGGCGGCCTCGCAGTCGATGAAATGATATGAGCAAATATAAAGTCAAGAAAAAGAAAAGTAAATACGGAGAATATGTCAAGGCGAAAAAAGAGATCAAGGAGAGCGTCACCGGAAAAGGTGCAAAGCGCATGGCTTTATTGCTCCTTTCATCCCTTTTTTTCCTCTCTCTCTATCTCGCCGCATGGCGTTTGCAGTCAACGAGATACTATACGGTCTCTCTCGGCATCATCATCGGCTATTATTGCGCACTTTCCGTGCTCCTTGTCACATATATCATCATGAATCACGGCATATCGGGTGACATACCCACGTCCGGGCAGCTGCGTGACGATATGAGCGAAGACGAAAAGAGCGAGTTCATCGAAAAGATAAAGAAAATCAGAAAAAGATCACGTCCCCTGATGTATTTCATACTTCCGCTCATAGCGATCGTCGGCTTTGACGTGATATACACAATGTTTATAGCAAAATGAATCAAATAAAAATCACGCCGCTGTTTTCGGGCAGCGGCGGAAACTGTACATATATAGAATCTGACAGTGCAAAGGTGCTTATCGATGCAGGCGTTTCCGCACGCAGGATCACCCGTGCGCTGTCATCTCTCGGCGTAGATGTCAGTGAGATAGGTGCGATATTCATCACGCACGAACACGCCGACCATATCGCAGGACTGCGTGTACTTACGGCAAAGCATGCTATCCCGATCCATATGACACGTGCATCATATGAGGCATCGGAACTGGACATCCCCGTGATAACGCACGACACGGTATACGAGATAAAGCTCGGCAATACGGTAATAAGGAGCTTCCCTCTCTCGCACGACACAAAATGCTGCGTGGGATATACCGTCGAGTGCGGAGATGAGCGTATCGCGACGATGACCGACACGGGATATGTGACGGACGAGGCCGTGGCGGCGAGCGTCGGATGCCGTGAGGTGTTAATCGAGTGCAATCACGACGTAACAATGCTGAAAGGCGGCTTCTACCCACAATATCTCAAGGCGAGAATATTATCCGAAAAGGGACATTTATCAAACGAGGACTGTGCGGCATTTTGCGCATTTCTCGCCTCCCGTGGAACGGAGCGCTTTATCCTCGCCCATTTATCAAAGGAAAATAACACCCCCTCATGTGCGTTTGATACAGTGAGCGAGCGCCTCGCACGTCGCGGAGTCAGCGCAAACGTCGAGGTGGCAAAGGTGAGTATAATCTAATGCAAATAGACATCATTTCCATCGGGAATCTAAAGGAAAGCTATCTCCGTGAGGCGTGCAGTGAGTATGAAAAGCGTCTTTCTGCATACTGCAAACTCAAAAACCTCACATTCCGTGACGATAAGGATATCATCCCCCTGCTCTCAAAGCGTGCGCTCAAAATAGCGCTGTGCGTCGAGGGCAAAATGCTCTCGAGCGAGGAACTCGCCGAGAAGATAGCATCCTCCGCCACATCGGGCATATCACACATCCAGTTCCTCATCGGAGCATCGGAGGGTCTATCCGAAGAAGTAAAGGCGGCGTGCGATATCCGCCTGTCTTTTTCAAAAATGACATTTCCCCATCAGCTCATGCGGGTCATACTGCTCGAGCAGATCTACAGAGCATACAACATCATATCGGGAGGTAAGTATCACAAATGAAGGATAAGATAATACACATCGTAACGCTGATACTTTTTGCGCTCGTCGCCGCAGCTGCGATAGCATACGCCCTCGGTTATTACGATTTCACATTTATTACAAGATGACACGGGAATATTTTTATAAGGAAATAGACTGCGCAGTGGTCGGCGCAGGACACGCAGGGATCGAGGCGGCGCTCGCATGCGCCAGGCTCGGCCTTTCCTGCGCTCTTTTCACGATCAATCTCGATGCAGTCGGCAATATGCCCTGCAACCCTGCGATCGGCGGCACGGGCAAGGGACACCTGGTGTTCGAGATAGACGCCTTAGGCGGCGAGATGGGCTATGCCGCAGACAAGGTGACTATGCAGTCCCGCACGCTCAACCTCGGCAAAGGTCCTGCCGTTCATTCAAAGCGTGTTCAGGCGGACCGCCGTCTCTATCAAGAGATAATGAAAGAGACCATAGAAAACACGGAAAACCTCGAGCTCGTCCAGGCAGAGATATGCGACATCAAGGTGGAAAACGGTAAAGTGACCGCCGTCGTCACCTCGCTCGGCGCAGTATGGAAGTGCAGGGCGGCAATATTATGCTGCGGTACCTATTTAAAGGGAGAAGTCATCATAGGCGAGAATGTAATAAGCTCAGGGCCCGACGGCATGCTGCCTGCAAACAGCCTCTCGGCGGCGCTCGAGCGTGAGGGTATTTCTCTTCGACGGTTCAAGACGGGCACTCCCCCGAGAATACACCGTGATTCCATCGACTTTTCATCGCTCGAGATACAGGAGGGCGAGGAGCATATCACCCCGTACTCTGTAAAAACCGACGAGAACGAATTAAATCATATCGAACAAGTACCCTGCCATATCGTATACACGAACGAAAAGACACACGATGTGATCCGTGCAAATCTCGACCGTTCCCCCATATATTCGGGTATGATCCACGGCACGGGCCCGAGATACTGTCCGTCTATCGAGGATAAGGTAGTCCGTTTCGCCGATAAGGAACGACATCAGCTGTTTATCGAGCCGATGGGAAAGAATACGAAAGAAATGTATCTGCAAGGCTTTTCCTCATCTATGCCCGAGGAGGTGCAGATGCAGATGCTTCATTCCCTGCGTGGTTTTGAGAATGCGCAGGTCATGCGTACCGCATACGCCATAGAATATGACTGCATCGACCCGACCGTGTTATATCACACGCTTGAATTCAAGGAGATATCGGGTCTTTACGGCGCAGGACAGTTCAACGGCACATCGGGCTATGAGGAGGCGGCGGCACAGGGTATCGTCGCAGGGATCAATGCGGCGATGAAGCTCCTCGGCAAAGAGCCGCTCACACTGACACGGAATACCTCCTATATCGGTATGCTGATCGACGACCTCGTGACAAAGGGCACGAATGAGCCGTACAGGGTCATGACCAGCCGCAGTGAATACCGCCTCATGCTCCGTCAGGACAACGCCGATGTGCGTCTGACCCCGTACGGCAGGCGTGTCGGTCTGATCGAGGACGGCAGATGGGAACAATACTTAAAAAAGCAGGAAGATATTAAAAGGGAACTTGACCGCCTCGAAAACACCAATTTAGGACCGACGGCGGAAGTCAATTCCCTGCTCGAAAAATACCACAGCACTCCGCTCGAATCGGGATGCAAGCTCGCCGACCTTTTACGCCGTCCCGAGCTCTCCTATCAGGCGCTCGCCCCCATCGACCCTGCCCGTCCTGCCTTAAGCCGCAGTGCGGCCTATACGGTCGAGGTCGAGTGCAAATACAAGGGATACATCAAGCGTCAGATGGCGCAGGTAGCTAAATTCTCAAAAGCCGAGGAAAAGAAACTGCCCTCTGACATCAATTATTCCGAGATCAAGGGTCTGCGCCTTGAGGCAAGGCAAAAATTAGATAAAATAAAACCTGCAAGCATCGGACAGGCATCCCGGATCAGCGGCGTCTCCCCTGCCGATATATCGGTTCTGCTCATATATCTGGGAGGTAAAAAATAATGGATTTTTCCGAGATATTTGAAAAGGCGCTGAGGGCAAACGGCATGGAAAAATATCTTCCTTTTGCCGATAAATTCGCATTTCTTGCCGAACTGCTCCGTGAGACGAACGGTAAATTCAATCTCACCGCTATCACCGACGACGAGGGCATCGCATACAAGCACTTTGCAGACTGTCTGGCGGTGGAAAAATACATACCCGAGGGCACAAAAGTGCTCGATGTGGGCGCAGGCGGAGGATTCCCCACCCTGCCCCTTGCCATCGTGCGTCAGGATATCCGCATCGGCGCACTCGACTCTACTGCGAAAAAGCTCTCATTTATTGACGATGCGGCAAAAGCATTAGGCCTATCGAATATAACCACGGTCAATATGCGGGCAGAGGACGCCGGCAGGTGCGAAATGCGTGAAAGCTATGACTTCATCACGAGCCGTGCCGTGGCACGCATGAATATCCTGTGCGAGTGGTGCGTGCCGCTTTTACGTGTCGGCGGAACATTCGCCGCCCTGAAAGGAAGTGCGGCAAAAGAGGAAGCAGACGAAGCCAAAAACGCCGTAAAAACCCTCGGCTGTACCCAGAGATGCGACAATTACACCTTCTATTCCCCCGAGGAGGTAAACCGGGGCATAATCGTCATACACAAGGAAAAAACGACAGATAAAAAATATCCCCGAAACAACGCTCAAATCAAGAAAAAACCTCTGTAATTTATTGACTATTACTTGTTTTAAGTGTATAATATACTAAACTCAGAAAAAAGCTCGGAGGGAGCAAATGTATAATATAGGAATAGACCTCGGCGGCACTTTTATCAAAGCAGGCGTCGTCGATGAAAATAACACGATCGTTGCAAAATATATGATGGAAAGCCATGTCGACACAAACGTCGACGGTCTTTGCGTCCGTATGGTCGAGTGTGCGAAATGTGCGCTCGATGAAGCAGGTCTTACCATGGACGATATCGGCACCATCGGCGTAGGCGTACCGGGTGCGGTCGATGCGGAAAACGGCGTGGTCGTTTATTGCTCCAATATCAAGTTCAGGAACACTCCCCTTGCCGCTATGATCAAAGAGCGCACGGGAAAGCCCGTATACCTGCACAACGATGCGAATGTCGCCGCATACGGCGAGGTCGTGGCAGGTGCCGCGCAGGGATGTAAAAATGTCGTTGTCGTAACTCTGGGCACGGGCGTCGGCGGCGGCGTCATCATAGACGGCAAGATATACTCAGGCTTTAACAGCTTCGGCGGAGAGCTCGGCCATATGGTCATCATTCATAACGGAGAGCCCTGCCCCTGCGGAAGACGCGGATGCCTCGAGTCCTATGCCTCGGCGACTGCACTCATAAAGCAGACAAGAGAATCAATGAAAAACCATACCGAGAGCCGCCTGTGGCAGATATGCCCCGATATATCGCAAATAAACGGCAAGACTGCGTTTGACGCAATGCGTGCAGGCTCAAAAGCCGGTGCGGAGGTCGTAAATAAATACATCAACTATCTCGGATGCGGACTTACCAACTTCATAAACATCTTCCAGCCCGAGATGCTCCTCATCGGAGGGGGCATATCAAAAGAGGGAGAGACCCTGCTCGAGCCGCTGCGCAAGATCCTCGCAGTCGAGACATACGGCAGCAGCATGGACGCACCCAAAACGAAAATAGGCGTTTGCACCCTGCGCAACGATGCAGGCACGATCGGTGCGGCAAACCTCTATAAATTATACGAATAAATTTATGAATAAAATTTCAGAAATGAAAGGATATAAAACAATGGAAATCAAAGTAAAAGCTATGCTTGATGAGCAGTTTCAGCCTATGGCTGTCGTGCTCCGGGATTTTAAGAAACGGGTAGCCGAGAGCGAACATCAGCCGTTAGTTATCGGCGTCGTCCGCAACAAGGGTTATGTCTCGGCCTATGACCTTGACATCTTCGCAGACGGAACAGGCCATGATGAGGAGAACTGCCGTTTCGTTGAGAGAATAGTAAAAACCATGCTCTGGGTAAAGGGCGGTTACAAGGTAATCATCGCAGGCTCGAAGGTCGTAGCAGACGAGATCGCAGACCAGTACCGCAAGGGCGGCAAGAGAGAATTCGACGCAGACTTTATGGCGAGAGTATACGAAAAGCCGTTTGAGGTCGAATATAAGGATATCAAGGACGCACCGAAGACTGACGAGAGCGCCGCACCCGTAGGCCGTCACCTCGACGGTTGCCGTATCGGTTTCGACGCAGGCGGAAGCGACAGAAAGGTCTCTGCTGTCATCAACGGTGAGAGCGTCTATTCCGAGGAGGTCGTATGGTTCCCGAAGACACAGTCCGACCCGATGTATCAGTATGAGGGTATCCTCAGCGCTATGAAGACTGCGGCATCCAAAATGCCCCGTGTCGATGCGATCGGCGTTTCCAGCGCAGGCGTCTATGTCGATAACAGAATCATGGTCGCTTCCCTCTTCCTCAAGGTTTCCGACGAGGATTTTGAAAAGCATGTCAAGGATATGTATATCAACGTAGCAAAAGAGATCGGCGACGTACCGCTCGAAGTTGCAAACGACGGTGACGTCACGGCACTCGCAGGCGCTATGAGCCTCGAGGATACCGGCGTTCTTGGTATTGCTATGGGTACATCCGAGGCGGGCGGATATGTCGATACAAACGGTAACATCACAGGCTGGCTCAACGAGCTCGCATTCGTTCCCGTTGACTACTGCCCCGACGCAATGGTCGATGAATGGTCAGGCGATATCGGATGCGGCGTTAAATACTTCAGTCAGGATGCGGTCATCAAGCTCGCTCCTGCCGCAGGCATCGAGCTCGACGAGAACCTCTCGCCGGCAGAAAAGCTCAAGGTCGTGCAGGGTCTCATGGCAGACGGCGATGAAAGAGCTATCAAGATCTTTGAATCGATCGGCGTTTACTTCGGTTATGCCATCGCATACTATGCCGCTTTCTATGATATCAAGCACGTACTTATCATGGGCCGTGTAACGAGCGGCAAGGGCGGCGAGCTGGTACTTGAAAACGCACAGAAGGTACTCGATACCGAGTTCCCTGAGTACAGCGCAAAGATCGCTCTCCACATTCCGGATGAAAAGAGCAGACGAGTCGGTCAGTCGGTGGCTGCCGCTTCTCTTCCCGAAATAAAGTAATCAAAACGAAAATAAAAAAAGGGTCAGACAAAGCGTTTGACCCTTTTTGACTAAGGAGCAGTAAATGAAGATATGCGAAAATTGCAGTTGCGTAAATGACAGTATCAACCGATATTGCAGAAATTGCGGCAAGCCTTTTGAAAGCGAAAATACAGACGAAATCCGGGAGGAGCTGCCCGATCCTGCAATCACCGCCGGGCCTGACGAAACTGCATTCGATCGCTCTGATATAATTACCGAGGATATTTCAGAACCAGACGTATTATTAACGGAAGATACCGATGACTTTTTTCCCATTCCGAAGGCGGTAATCGACTTTGATTTCGGCGATGAAGAAACGCCCGAGTCCATAGCTGAAGAATCTGAGATACCCGAAAATAACGAAAAACGCTATTCCACCCACCCCGTGATCAACATCATGAAAAAAGTGGGTGCCGGCGGCGCTTTCCTTTCTGTTTGTATCTTCGCTACGGTATTATCGCTTGCATTTTTCGCATGGCTGTATTATTATGATAGATTTGTATCCCGGCCTCCGATCGCAGTATTGCTCATTCCTCTTATCCTGTTTACCGCAGGCTCTTGGATATACTTTGCGGCATGTTCTGACACAAAAAGGAATTATGCCTCGACAGGCGGACTCTCGGTCATCAAGGCGGCGTCTATTTTCTGCATTGTCATTTGTGCGTTAACCGAATGGGCGGCAGTATGCGGCCTTCTTCTCTTTGCCCGTTTCTATTATAATAACTACGACATCGCCCTGTTTATCGCAGGCTCCGCACTCTTCGTTTTGGCTATCATATACCTTTCAAAGGCGGTCTCGGCGGTAAGCAGGCTGCAAAAATGCGCAAGGAAAGGCACGCCGGCTAAGCTTCCGCTCTATCTTATCGTTATGAATTACTGTTTTGCGGCGCTCGCCTCGCCCGGTATCGGATATTTCCTTGCGACGGAAAGGATAATCGAGCTTATTATGACTGTCTCCTTTATGCTTATTATGATATGCCTGTCAGATGCGATGATAAGCTACCGTCGGCAGAGCCGGCGCCACAGGCGGCCGAGGGACTGTCAGAATAGCGAAAAACGCTGAAGTTTGACGGCTTTAGATATAACAATAGATGATAAGATATAATAAATTCTAATCTGTAAGTCTGCGGAAAACAGTCCCTCGGGCAGCTTCGCTGACAGTCCCCCTTACACGGAGGAGCCTTGGGGAGGCGGACATTTTTTTCCTTGAATTACAAATATATAATTGCTACTTAATTTTACATTTCGACTGAGGGGAAAAGCGGCGTAAAGAATGAGTTTGTCTTTCCTCTGAAACAACCGGTTCGTGTAGAAGAATCAGCATTTTTTGACTTTGAATATTATATTGATGATTTTCAGTCATATCTATTGTAACTTTAAACATCGGTTTTCAAAAAGATTTTGTGGATGTTGACAATTTTGAGAATATATTATATAATGAATTTGGAAATATTTCCAAATTCATTATTTTTTATTTAGGAGGAACCCCATGAAAAGAAAAATTGCGTTTTTACTTATCATTACTATTTTAGCATCGCTGTTTCAAATTGTATCATCCGCAGTGCATTACACCGATGTATCGTCAAATTATGCGTATTTTGATTCAGTGAATTATGTTTCAGATAATTCATTGATGAGCGCAGTTAGTGGCAATAGTTTTGGCGTGTCAACTAATATGACTCGTGCCATGGTATTAATCGTATTGTACAGATACGAGGGGTCGCCGAATAAATTTTCGCCCAATCCGTTTTCAGATGTATCTTCTTCTGACGGTTACTACAATGCAGTTCGATGGGCAGTCTATGCAAACATAACATCCGGAACTTCGGGATCAACTTTTTCTCCGAATCAAAATATTACACGGCAGGATTTGGCTTGTTTTTTATACCGTTATGCAAGATATAAAGATTATGATTTAGAACACAATGTTTTAAATCTGAGCGAATTATATGATAGAAATAGTATTTCAAATTATGCTCATGATTCTGTGTGCTGGGCCGTGGGTAAAAATATAATACCTTGTGATTCATCACATATATTCTCGCCTGCAAGTTATATGACCCGCGGTTATTTTGCCGATGTAATGGTTAAATTTGGATCTAATTCAAAGGGAATCGATTTATATAAAGAGGCCTTTTCATTCTCAAATAGTTATGCTAATTTTTTTCCCGAACTTCCAAGCGGCGTTACTGCGTGTTATGAAATGACGTCTTCTATTTCTAATTATTTATATGCATCTGTAGGCAGTGTTTACGGAAATGCTGTGAAAGTAAAAATTATAGAGGAGCACAATAAAGCATGGCAGGGTGCGTGTTTTGGAATGAGTATTATATGTGCATTAGATAAAATCGGAAAAATTGATTTTGACGGTAATTTTTCGACTGCATCTAATATATGCTCAATGTATAGACCGCTAAATGATACCAATATTAAAAATTATATACATTATTATCAATTGTTGCAGTTTATCACACCTATATCGACAAATCATAAAACTGAGCCATCAGTGGCAAAATTGAATGATTTAATATCGAGATTGAAAAATAGAGGGGTTCTGATTTTTTCATTTTCTATTCCGAAGACCGACTCAAGCGGAAATGTAACCGAAGAGGGTCATTCAACGCTTTTGTATGATTATTGCGTTGAAGGCGGAGCATTTATATTTGATGTTTATGATCCGAATTACCCTAGGCAAAAGGTGCAAATAGTGATGGCGGATTATGGTAGAGAAGTATATTACTGCAACCCTTACCGCAGTGTGGCGGTTTCTAAATACAGAATTATTGATGATTTCGATTGCTTTGATGATTTTGATATTGACGGAACATATAATAATAGTCCTATGTACTATTCATCTAACCAATCAATTTCGAATACAGAAAATGCATATATGCCGTGGACGAATGAAGATGTAGCTATGTTGACTGTCCCGATAAACTACGATTGGGTCATAACAAACAGTAACGGTGATACCATAATTAACAATGGCGGAACTTTATCCGGCACTATGAATATAATTGGATATGATTTTACCGTGGGTGTTAATCCTATGTATAGGATACTTGTAGATAAAAGCGAATCATATACTGTTGTTTCCGAAAAGAATAATATCGATATTTCAATATTGGAAAAATACAAATATATTGGTGTGGAAGCCAAAAATGCTGAATCTGTTAATATAGACGGCGACTATATCAATATGAAAGGAAACAATATCGATTTTGATAGTTGCGTTTATATTGAGGAATGTTCGTCAGAGACATTCAGACTGACCGGAAACAGTGATGATATGAAGCTTTCTATAAAAGATAATTCCATAAATATTGAAGCGGATCGATACTCTTGTGATATTCAAGCGTATAGCGGAACGGATATAACAAGCGAAGAAAACGTATATTGTTATAGCCTCAGTTCTGCACAAAATTTATGTAAATGAGGTATAAAATGAAATTGAGATTAATGTGTTTGCTGATGTTATCGCTTTTTTTGCTCTCGGCGTGCTCGTCCGAGGCGGTTAAGGAAAGCGGAAGCGAAAGTCCGAGCCCAAGCGAAAGTCCGAGCGAAATTGCAAGTGAACCGTCGGACGTTTCCGAGGGCAAAAACGTGGATAGAGAGTATACCATCCCAAACGGAGAATACGGAACGTTTGATGTCACCGATGAAATTCCCACGGAATCTGTTTTTATAATGATAGAATCGGATTATAGAATTGAGAAACTTACAATACGCAATGCCAATGACGAAACGCTGTTTGTTGAAAAGCGCAGCTTAGATGAATTCGTTTTGAAAACCGATATGACGCTGTTTTCATATGACTATGATTTTTGTCAACCGGATTATTCTGTCTCAGACGCTGATATAATATGGGGACAGCAGAGCATTAAGTGTTACGTCGGGCCAAGCGATTCGTTTACGGCAGAGGGAGAGGGAAAAATACTTATTATCTTCCCCGGCTTGCCTCCTGTCAGTACAAATGTGAGCGAAAAAATAGTGTTTTCACGTGATACCATTACGCTTTATGGTGCTGACAAAGAGAACCCGTTTTTCAAAGACAGAGAAGAACGCTTCGGAAGAAAAATAGTTTTCGCTGAATAAAAACAGGCTGTCGCTCGATGCGACGCCTGTTGCAAAGCAGATAGAATGAACAAAACAGGGAGAATACCAATGCAAGGGTTCTCCCTCTTTTGCACTTTTATAAAACACTTCGGGGCGTCGCCCCGAACCCCAGCCGCTTTTTTCAAAAAGCGGCGCAAAAACTTTCAGTTGCGTTACATCTCTGTCGCCAATAACATCTCCTGCGCAAGACATGTCTTGCGCCCCAAATAAAAGTTTTGAGGGGTGCAGGGTGAGGTTGCCCGCGCCGCCGGTGGCGGATGAAGCGGGCATAACTTTGGGCTGCGGTCGGCGATTGACAAGGTGCGTCTCGCACCGCAGGCAGAGCCGGGCACCGCAAAAGTACACTTTTTCAAAAGTTTCCCTGCCTCTTTTCATATCAAAAGCGTCATGATCGGCATGGTGATAATCGAAGACAGCGTACCGAGGAGCACCATGTTTGCCGCCTCCTTCTGCCCTGCTCCGACAAGCTCGGAGAAATTGAGCACGACGCTCGCAACGGGGCAGGAGCAAAGGATAAGCACGGTATATTTCATATATACATCACCCGGCAAAATAAGCGCCACACCGTATGCCAAAAGCGGAAAAACGAATTGATTTACAACGACGACGGCATATCCGAACACACTCGAAAAAACATCTCTTATCCTCGATGTGCCGAGGCGCATACCGAGAATGAGCATACACATCGGCGTTGTCATCTTACCGAGGAGGTTCACCATATCGGCGATGCGGACCGGTAATTCAAACGGCGCTATATTTACGAGCACGCCGAAAACAAAGCCGAACAGCACGGGATTCAGGATGATATTCATCGGTTTTATATATTTCATATCACGGGTAATGAGCGCACTGCCGATTGTCCACCCTGCCATATTCATAAGGAGCGAAAAAACGGCTGTATATACGACGAGCTGCGGTTGATCGGGAAATAGATTCTCGATCACGGGAACACCGAAAAATGCGCAGTTACTGAAGCAGCAAGCAACATTTCCCACACGGTATCTCACCTCGTCGGTACTCTTTTTCTTCATGATTAGGTAGTAGCCTGCCATCATAACGAGAAATACGATCGTAATATCGAGAGCGAAAAGGCCGATATTGATAAGCGAATCTACGCTGAGATCGGCACGGAAGATCGTGCTCGCCGCAAGACAGGGAGAGCAGATATACATCAGCACCTTTGAAAAGGACGCTATATGCCCACCCTTTATAAATTTGGTTTTTGTCATGATAAATCCCGGCACGGCATACCCGAGGAATGTCGCCACCGTGAACAGCGCAGTAAAAAATAACGTCATGGTATCTCCTTCAAAAAACAACAATAAGTATACCACAATCCGACATAAAAAGAAATACCTAACAGTAAAAAACTCACTTTTGCTTTCGCAAAAGTGAGTTTTTCCTGAATCGATTCTTATTTACCCTTTTTCGGAATCTCAAATGCCTTCTTACCCTTGAGGAGAGTCCAGAAGTTTGTAGCGAGACATACCGAGGAGTAAAGACCTGCTACGATACCTACGATAATCGGCAGAGCGAAGTCTCTGATGCTTGTTACGCCGAGGATGTATATCATACCGATGGTAAACAGGGTCGTGAGCGTCGTATTTAACGAACGGGTAATCGTCTGTCTTACGCCGGCATTTGCATTTTCGGCAAACGGTACCTTCTGATTATTCTTGTTATTCTCTCTTACACGGTCAAATACGATGATGGTCGCATTGATCGAATAACCGAGGATGGTGAGCAACGCCGCAATCACTGTCGAGTCCATATTGATCTGAAGGAGTGAATATGCACCGAGCATGATGATAACGTCGTGAGCAAGGCAGAATATCGCCGAAAGTCCGCTGCGCCAGTCAAAACGGATCCAAATGTATATGAGCATGAGGATGATAGCGATGATAACAGCCTTTACAGCCGAGGTCTTAAGCTCACGGCTGACTGTCTCGCCGACAGAGGACTGCTCAGTAAATTCGCTGTTCTCGAATTTCTCTGCCATAGCCTTCTTAACGTCGGCGATCTGCTCTGTGGTAAGCTCTGTGGATGTGATAACGACCTGAGTGTTGCCGGTCGTCGCATCTGTCGCTGTTCTGACAGTTGCGGCAGTGCCTGCCTTGTCATCATAGATATCCTTGATAGCAGAGGTAACGCTGTCGCTGAATTCCTCGCCCAGCTCGTAGTAAAGAGCCGTACCGCCGACAAAGTCGGTGTCGAGGTTAAAGCCGCGAATTGCCATCGAAAGTACCGATGCAACGATCATAACTGCAGCAATAATGAAGAATATTACTCTTTTCTGTATAAAGTCAAAATTTTTCATTTGCTTTCTACCTCCTTAACGCCGTAGAAAACCGACTTGGTCACGCCCATGCCGATCAGACGGTTAATGAAGAATTTCGTGACGAATATCGCCGAAATAAAGGAAAGTATAACACCGATAAGAAGCGTGATTGCAAATCCCTTTACGCTGCCCGTTCCGAAAAGATAAAGCACTATTGCCGCAATGATCGTAGTGACATTCGAGTCGAGGACTGCGCTCGTTGCATTGTGGAAGCCTGCCTTTACGGAAGAGCTTACGGTCTTGCCCTTTCTTATCTCCTCCTTGATACGCTCGAAAATGACGACGTTCGCATCGACCGCCATACCGATCGCAAGCACAACGCCTGCAATACCTGCGAGTGACAGGTTAACATTGAAGAGGTTGATCGCAAGGCCGGTAAGCGCCATATAAAGCGTAAGTGCGAGAGCTGCCATCAGACCGGGCAGACGGTATATAACGATAATGAAGAGCATTACAAGAATAATGCCGATAAGTCCTGCAATAAGGCTACGGGAAAGTGCATTTCCGCCGAGAGTCGCCGTTACCACCTCTGTCTGTGCGACGTCGAGTGAGAATGCGAGCTTACCTGAGGAAATGAGCGCCGCCATATCCCTTGCCTCATCCTTTGTATAACGACCTGTAATTACAACGTCGCTTGTCGTCAGCTTTTCAGAGACGCTGGGCTTTGAGATCTCTGTCTCGTCAAGATAAATTGCAATGTAGTTCTTGTCAGAGCCTGCGGCTGCTGCTTTTCCTGTTGCTTCCGAGAATTTGTCGACAGCGTCTTCGCTGAGCTTGAGGGAGATATAATACTGCGAAACGCCCGAATTTGTGGGATCGCCGTACGCTTCCTCAGCCTTTACGATGTCATTACCCCCGAGCACGACGTCGCCGTCTGCATTTCTGAACTCAAGCTGTGCTGTCGAGCCGAGCTTTGCTACTGCATCATCTGTATTAGACTCGCCGGGTATCTCGACCACAAAACGGTCGCCGCCCGAACGGGTTACCGTACCCTCGGTATATCCGAGTGCGTCAAGACGTGTGCGAAGCACGTTTTCTACCGAAGCAAGCTGGTCTTCGGTCGGGTTTGCACCATTTTCTGCCTCATAGACGATTCTCGTACCGCCTGCGAGGTCAAGTCCCTGACGTATCGTTCCCTCGGTAAATACTCCTCCGAAAAGGTTATTGATACCGAAAGCAGATACATACAAAAGACCTAAAATGATCACGATCGCCAATACAAAGGCAACCGCATTCTGTCCTTTTGTTTTCATGTTTTACCTCTCAATTTATATATTTTTATTTATTTTCAGTTAGCGGGAACGGCAGCGGATCCTCATAAGCATATACGATCCATTCCGCCGTTTCTTTTGCGAGCGCGCCGCTGAATGAAACTGTATCAGTCTCAGCGTCAGTGCCGTTTACAGTCACTCTTGCGAGCTCCTCGCCGTCACAGCATAGGGTAATATAATTATTCACGCTCTGCCATTTTCATATGCCGACGCAGCAAGGGCGGCATATTTTTCCATACCTGTCCCGTTTAAAGATACATCAATATAGTACCTTTCATCGAAACGGCAACTCACCGTCGCAAAATCGGCACGGGTAAGATACCCGTCGTCATCCGAATCGCCGAAGGTTATGTCCCCCGACATGCACAAACGGCTGATGATATCCGCCCTCTCATCCCGCATGATCTCATGATCGCAGGTCAGGGTGATGATCACCTGTTCTCCGCTCACTGAGCAGCTTCCGCCGTATCCCATCCGCTCGATGCGGCGGAAAACGGGAGACGTCACCTGTTCAAGAGATGAGGAATTATCGCTTTGCAGGGCGCATAGCGTTATTTGCTGTGTATATACCGCATCGCTCTCCTCTTCCCCGTCTGTACCATCGGTATTCGCACCGCAGGCAGTCAGAAACAAAAGCAGGAATACGAGAATCAATGCGAGCGCTCTCTTTTTTATCATACCTTGATTTCGGCGTTGTCAGACATAATATCCTTATTTTCTTCGAGGATCGGTGCGACGACCGTTTTCAGAAAATCATCGACCTGCTCGGGGCATCTGCCGATATATGCGTGCGGATCAAGGTGCGCTTTTACCGCTTCCTTATCAAGTGCGAATTCACTGTCCGCACAGATAAGGTCGATGAGGTTATTGTCAAGCCCCTCTTCCTTTACTCTGCGGCCTGCAAGCATGGCATATTCACGGATCTTCTCGTGAAGCGCCTGGCGGTTTCCGCCCCGCTTTACCGCATCCATCATGATATTTTCGCTCGCCATAAAGGGAAGCTCCGCCATCACACGGCGCTCGACGATCTTAGGATAGACCACCAGTGCGCTCGTGACATTCGTATAAATATTGAGTATGCCGTCAATAGCGAGAAAAGCCTCTGCCATCGAGATGCGCTTATTTGCAGAATCGTCGAGTGTACGCTCGAACCATTGTGTTCCTGCCGTCATCGCAGGATTGACCGAATCGGCGATAACGTATTTCGCAAGAGCAGAAATACGCTCGCTCCTCATAGGATTACGCTTATACGGCATAGCGGACGAGCCGACCTGCGTTTTTTCAAAAGGCTCTTCCATTTCCTTGAACGACTGCAAAAGTCTCAGATCGTTCGAGAATTTATATGCGCTCTGCGCAATACCGCAAAGCACGTTCATGACTCTCGAGTCAAATTTTCTCGAATAGGTCTGACCCGAAACGGGTACGCATTTATCAAATCCCATAAGTGAGGCAATATATTCCTCAGCCTTGCGGCACTTTTCACCGTCGCCGTCGAAAATCTCGAGGAAGGAAGCCTGCGTTCCGGTCGTGCCCTTTGAGCCGAGGAGCGCAAGAGAATCTGCGACATAATCAAGATCGGCAAGATCAAGGGTCAGGTCATAGCACCAGAGCGTCGCACGCTTGCCTACGGTCGTGAGCTGTGCAGGCTGGCAATGGGTGTATGCAAGCGCCGGCAGATCCTTATACTGCTTCGCAAAATCTGCGAGGTTCGATATGACCTTGACGAGCTTGCTCTTTACTATTTTCAGCGCCTCACGCATGATGATCATATCGGTATTATCGCCGACATAGCAGGACGTAGCACCGAGGTGGATGATTCCTGCGGCTTTGGGACACAGCTCTCCGTATGTCTTGATATGAGCCATGACGTCGTGACGGAGCTTATATTCATATTCCGCCGCTTTTTCAAAATCGATATCCTCGATATGCGCCTCGAGCTCTGCTATCTGCTCATCGGTGATATTTACGCCGTATTTCTGCTCCGCTTTTGCGAGAGCCACCCAAAGCTTTCTGAATGTGGAAAACTTCATCTGGGGTGAGAAGAGATACTGCATCTCATCCGAGGAATATCGGGAACTGAACGGGCTTTCGTAGCTTTTGTTATCCATTTTATTTCTCCAAGAGTTTCGTTATTGCCGAGAGCTTTACGCACAGGCAAAGCACCTTGACTGCAAGCGTAAGATTCTCCGGCGTGGGGTAGGTCGGCGCGATACGCAGATTGCGGTCGCGCGGATCAACACCGTACGGGAAGGTCGCACCGACATTCGTCAGCTTGACTCCTGCACCGGATGCAAAATCAAACACCTTTTTGGCGCATCCGTCCATGACGTTGAGCGAGATAAAGTATCCGCCGCGCGGATTTGTCCATTCGGCGATTCCAAGTCCGCCGAGCTGTTTTTCAAATTCGTCTAAAACGATCTCGAATTTCGGGCGGAGTATTGCGGCGTGGCGCTTCATATGTTCCCTTACGCCGTCCGCATTTTTGAAATATTTCACATGGCGCATCATATTCAGCTTGTCACAGCCGATGGTCTGCACCGACATAATGCTCTTTATCTGCTCGAGGTTATTTTCAGATGCCGCCATGACGGCAACGCCCGAGCCGGGGAATGTGATCTTTGAGGTCGAGGCAAAGATAAATACCCTGTCCTCTCGACCGAGCGGCTTTAGCTCATCAAAGATGCACATGAGAGAGTCGCCCTCGTCATACAGATCGTGCACAAAGTACGCATTGTCCCAGAAAATGCGGAAGTCACATGCGGCAGGCTCCATGAGAGCAAGCCTCTTTACCGTTTCATCGGAATATGTGACGCCCTCGGGATTGGAATACTTCGGAACGCACCATATGCCCTTGATTGCCGGATCGTCTCTGACAAGCGACTCGACAATATCCATATCGGGTCCTGCGGGGGTCATCGGCACTGTGATCATCTCGATACCGAGAGACTCACAAATTGCAAAATGCCTGTCGTATCCGGGCGCAGGACAGATAAACTTTACCTTTTCTTCCCTGCACCAGGGTCGCTCGCTTCCATACACGCCGTAAAGCATGGCACGTGCAAGGGTATCATACATGATGTTAAGCGACGAGTTGCCGAGCACTATGATATTCTTCATAGGCAGACCGAGAAGGTCGGAAAAGATTCGTTTCGCCTCCGGCAGACCGTCGAGAAGACCGTAATTTCTGCAGTCTATACCTGCCTCGGAGATACAGTCCTCGGGAGTATTGATCACACCGAGCATCTCCTGAGAGAGGTCGATCTGATCGGTATCGGGCTTGCCGCGCGACATATCGAGCGCAAGTCCCTTGTCTACGTATTTTCTATATTCCGCTTTTACCTTTTTCTCCTCTTCAAGAAGCATTTCGCGGGTCATTTCAGTATATTTCATTAGAATTCTGCACTTCCTGCCGTTCTGGGATAAGCCTCGACGTCACGGATATTCGAGACGCCGGTAACATACATAATAAGTCTCTCAAAGCCGAGACCGAATCCGGCATGCTTTGTTCCGCCGAATTTGCGAAGCTCTGTATACCACCAATAATCCTTGGGGTCGAGACCGAATTTTTCATAACTTTCGAGAAGAATATCGAGCCTCTCCTCTCTCTGCGAGCCTCCGATGAGCTCTCCGACGCCGGGAACGAGCATGTCCATCGCCGCAACAGTCTTGCCGTCATCGTTGACTCTCATATAAAACGCCTTGATATCTCTCGGCCAGTCGGTAACGAAGATCGGCTTACCGAACACCTGCTCGGTTAAGTATCTCTCATGCTCGGTCTGCAGGTCCATGCCCCATTCGACAGGGTATTCAAACTGCACGCCGCTTTTTTTAAGAATATCGATCGCCTCGGTGTAAGGGACTCTGCCGAATTCGTTGCTTATTATATTATTCAGTCTGTCGAGCAGAGTGGTATCTACTCTCTGATTGAAAAACTCAAGTTCCTGTGCGCAGGTCTTCATGATATGCCGTACGATATATTTGAGCATGTCCTCCGCCGTATCCATATCGTCACTGAGGTCGGCAAACGCCATTTCAGGCTCCATCATCCAGAATTCAGCCGCATGTCTCGGTGTATTCGAGTTTTCGGCACGGAATGTCGGACCGAATGTATATACATTGCCGAATGCCATGGCAAATGTCTCTGCCGAGAGCTGTCCCGAAACAGTCAGATTTGCGCTTCTGCCGAAAAAGTCCTTGGAATAATCAATTTTCCCGTCGGGAGTTTTCGGGGGGTTCTCCATATCGAGGGTGGTCACACGGAACATCTCGCCTGCGCCCTCACAGTCGCTCGTCGTGATGATCGGCGTGTGCGCATATATAAATCCACGCTCGTTAAAGAAGCTGTGTATCGCATATGCACATTCGCTTCTCACTCTGAAAACAGCGCTGTAAAGATTCGTCCTCATACGAAGGTGCGCAATGGTTCGTAGATACTCGGGCGAGTGCCTCTTTTTCTGGAGAGGATAATCGGGCGTGGACGTACCCTCGACCTCGACCTTGCCTGCCTTTAATTCAAAGGGCTGTTTTGCCTCGGGCGTAAGCTCGAGCACACCGTTTACGACGAAAGACGCACCGGTATTCTGAGATGCGATCTCCTTGTAATTATCTATTTTAGCGTCCTCAAAGACGACCTGCAGATTCTTGAAGCAACTGCCGTCATTCAACTCGATAAAGCCGAATACATTGCTCGCCCTGATACTTCGGGACCAACCTGCAACGGTAATTTCCTTCCCGGCAAAATCCTCGGGGCGCTTGTATAAATCACTTACCGATACTCTTTTCATTACTTTTCTCCGTTAAATTTGATTTACAGAATATTATACCATATTTTAGTATATCTTTTCAATACAAATAACATATTTTGTTTTTATATATTCAAAAAATCCTTACGGTAATCTACACCGAAAGCCTCGGCAAGGAGCTTCATCTCCTCGTCCTTTATAGTATTGATACGGGAAAGGTGCGCTGTCAGCATATAGATCTGCGCCGCCTTTTCGACTGTCTCTATCAGTCCGAAGGTCTCATCCATAGTCTTGCCTGCACCGTATATGCCGTGCATGCCCCATATCACAAGGCGGAATTCCTTCATTTTTTCGGCTGTCGCCTCACCGATCTCATTTGTGCCGCAGAGCATCCACGGCAAAACGCCGACGCCGTCGGGGAAAACGACGATACACTCGGTGCACATCTCCCACAGGGTGTGGGTAAACGCTCTCTCGTCGAGCTCATGTACATAATTCATGGCAAGGGTGTTCGTCGGATGAGAATGCATGATCACTCTGTTTTCAGGGTCGACCGAGAGGCGTGCCATATGGCTCATAAGGTGCGCCGGAAGCTCGCTTGTAAACTTACCGCCGTCCTGATACCCCCACAAAAGCAGAGCCTTTGCACCGCACTCGGAGATACGTATGATGCCGAGGTTGTTTTCGGGGTCATTTTCAACATTCTTAAAATACTTGCCCGTGCCCGTGACGATAAATATCTTCCCTGCGAGGGCCTTTGCCTCAAAGCCGAGCGGAATCTCACGTATGGCATTATTTATATCGAGGTATTCTGCGACCTCGGCCTCGTCAAGAAGATAGCTGATATTTCCTCCGTTGCGCTCGTCCCAGCCGAGGCGGTACATATTCGCCGTTGTTTTTCTCATCTCCGTAACGAACGGAGCGCACAAAATGTCTTTCATCTCTTTGATAGAACTTCCCTCTCGTATTTTGTGATTTCCGTCAGATAATCCTCTGATACACCCTCACGGCGCAAATACTCGCTCCATACATCGCCGAAGGGAGCTGTCTTCATCTCCTCCTGCATTACCATGAGCGATGTCATATCTGCCTCGTCCTGCAGTTTCTTCATTTTGTCATTCGGCTGTAACAGGGCGAACAAAAGCGCCTTTTCCACATTGCGTAAACCCGTCACCCATGCACTGACACGGTTGACCGACGCATCGAAATAGTCTGTTGCGATAAACACCCGATCCAGCGCATCACAGCGCACGATCTCTTTGAATATCTCTCTCGTTTCATCGTCAAAAAGCACGACGTGGTCGCTGTCCCAACGCACCGGGCGTGTCACGTGGAGCGCAAGGTGCGAATTAAACAACAGCATGGTCGGTATTTTATCCGATACCATCTCAGTCGGGTGATAATGGCCGTTATCGAGAAGCGGTGTGATTCCCTTCTCTGCGATATAGCTCATGCAGAACTCTGCCGAGCCTACCGTGTAGCTCTCGAGTCCTATGCCGAATACCTTTGACTCAAGGCAGGGGAAGACCATACTCTTATCATAAGGCGTATCGAGTATCTCGTCAAGCGACGCCCGGAATCTCGCACGGGGGCCGAGCCTGTCGGCAGGGATATCCTTATATCCGTCGGGGATCCAGATGTTCATCACGCAGGGCACACCCGTTTCCCGTGCGAAATAATCGGATATCTCAAGACAGCGTTTGCCGTGCTCTATCCAGAATCTTCTCGTTTCCTCGTCAGGCGAGGACAGGGTCAGATTGTCTTTTACCCTAGGATGTGAAAAGAAAGTCGGGTTAAAGTCTATGCCCATATTTCTCTCTTTCGCAAAGTCCACCCATTTTTTAAAATGCTCGGGCTTTATCGTATCACGGTCGGCAAACTCGCCGTCCTCAAACACCGCATAGCACGCATGAAGATTCAGCTTATACTTTCCGGGCGTGAGAGAAAGCGCCTTATCGATATCCGCCATAAGCTCCCCGGGAGTCGTCGCCTTGCCCGGGTAGTTTCCGGTGGTCTGTATACCGCCCGAGAGTGCATCACGGTTATCAAAACCGCAAACATCATCTCCCTGCCAGCAATGCATGGATATGCATACGTCTTTTATCTTATCGAGCGCCGCCTCGGTATCCACGCCGAGACGGGCGTAGATCTCTCTTGCCTCATCATATCTGCTCATTTATTTTACCTCACTTATCTCAAAGGACTCAAATACGATCTCTCTCGCTTTATCGAGGGAGATTCCCTCATCTCTCATTATCTGCGACATGATATTTCCCGTGGCGGTCGCCTCACCGAGACCCGTGAAAACACTCTTTCCCGTATACTCAGCCGTGAGACGGTTTAAATACGCATCACAGCTTCCGCCTCCGACGATAAATATCCGCCCGGCGCGCCTTCCCGTCAGGCGCTCTATCTCGAGGGTAGCGCTTTTATAGGAAGCGGCAAGAGAATGATACACACAGTTTAACATATCGCCCGTTTTCATGCCCGGCCGCCCGAGCAAAGCCTCGATCGCATCGATCATATTGTCGGGTGCAACAAGACTCTCGTCATTGACATCGAAAAACTCAACGCATGAGCTTTTCTCTGCCATACACATCATTTCGTCATATGTGTATTTTTTGCCGAGATTTTTGCGTATGTTCTGAAACAGCCACATACCCATATAGTTTTTTAGGTATCGGAACCGATACTCGATTCCGCCCTCATTGGTAAAATTCGCCGTCATGGACTCGGGCGTGAGGATCGGCGAGCTCAGCTCCCTGCCGATAAGACTCCACGTGCCGGATGACAAGTAGATGCCGTCATCGCCCATCGGGCATCCTGCGACAGCCGACGCTGTATCGTGCGTGGGGCATAATATCACATTGCAGTCAAAGCCGACGTAGTCCCTCACCTCGGGCAAAAATCTGCCGACCGGCGTTCCGGGCAGAGAAAGCTCCCCGAAAAGCTCGCCCGGATAGCCGAGCGTGTTGATTATGTATTCATCCCACGTGCGTGTCACGGCGTTCACCATGCCGGTGGTCGAGGCGTTCGTATACTCGTGTCTCACTTCGCCCGTCAGAGTGTATGCGAGGTAGTCGGGCATCATAAGGAATGCCCTCGCCTCCCTTAACTTTCCGCTTTTCTTATCGCACCACAGCTGATATACCGTGTTGAAGCTCTGCTTTTGTATCCCTGTCCTTGCATACAGCGCTTCAAAAGAGATGATATCCTCAACCTCGCCTACTGCCGATAATGTGCGCATGTCACGGTACGCATAAACAGGCTTTATCGCCTCGCCTTTTTCATCGAGCAGGACATAGTCGACGCCCCAGGTATCAATGGCGACGCTCTCGGGTATTCTGCCCACCTCTTTGCATTTCTTTATCCCCTCTTTGACCTCATGTGAAAGGCGGTCGATATCCCAAACGAGGGAATCTCCCTCTTTTTCAAAGCCGTTTTCAAAGCGGTATATTTCCTCTAAGGTTATCTTCCCGCCGTCATAGCAGGCGAGCATATGCCTCCCGCTCGATGCACCGATATCTACCGCCAGATAATATTTTTTCATATCTTAAAACTCATAATCGACCGCAACACGGTCAAGTCGTATCTCCTTACACAGCTCGGACACCGCAACATGCCTCGGGTCGACCTTGTATTTATTCAACGAATCCAGGTCGTCAAAGTCAGAGACGAGTATCGCATCATATCCGTCGTCGGGATTGCAGTTTTTTGCGACGGTACACGCCTGAAGCTCGGGAATAACGCCGTACAGACCCGACAGGGCTGACAAAAACTTCTCCTGTTCTTTTTCCGTGCCGTCACGGAAGCGCCACATTACTATATGCCGTATCATGTTTTTTCTCCCTTGGTAAATATTATTATTCATTGTATATTATACCTGATAATGAAGCAGATATCAAGTAAAATAAGGAAAAAGCGCGGAGTTTTTGCGGGGGACACTTTTTGAAAAAAGTGTCCCCCGCACCCCCTTCAAAAACTTTGATTAGGGGGAATTTTCTTGCGTCCGAGATAAAGTTTTGGTCAAGCTTTTTCAAAAGCTTGCGGGTTCAAAGGGCAGAGCCCTTGTCGCTGTCCGCAGACAGCGAAACTCCCTTGCCTTATAAAAGCGCAGGAGTGGGTGAATTTTGCGCACAGCGCAAAAGAGGGAGAACCCTCGTCGAGGGTTCTCCCTTCGTTTGTTCGTGTGTCAGTTTCACCGCTCGAAAAAACGGCGCATCCCTTATGAGGGATACACCGTTATATTCATAAAGGCAACTTATTTGTCGAGATTTGCCTCGAGGATTGCGAGCTCGTCGTACATCTCCTGAGGTACGCTGTCGCCTACCTGAGCATAGAACTCCTTGATATTTGCGATATCGTCCTTCCAGCTCTGCTTGTCGATAGAGAGAAGTCCCTTTATCGTGTCAAGCGTTACGCCGTCAAGACCCTCGATGTTGATATCCTCAGCCTTCGGAACATAACCGATTGCTGTTTCAACTGCGTCGACCTTGCCTTCGCAACGAGCGAGTATCCAGAGGAGGACTCTCATGTTATCGCCGAAGCCCGGCCAGATGAAGTTGCCCTCGTCATCTGTTCTGAACCAGTTGACGTGGAATATCATCGGAGGATTGGGGATCTTCTTACCCATCTCGAGCCAGTGAGCCCAGTATTCGCCCATGTTGTAGCCTACGAACGGTCTCATAGCCATAGGATCACGGCGTACTACGCCGATCGCACCTGCTGCAGCTGCCGTTGTCTCGGAAGCCATGATAGAGCCGACGAATGTGCCGTGCTGCCAGCTTCTCGACTGGTATACCAGCGGAGCTGTCTTTGCACGTCTGCCGCCGAATACGATAGCAGATACCGGAACGCCCTTGAGGGAGTTAAACTCGCTCGACAGGCAGGGGCAGTTCGTAGCCATAGCCGTAAATCTCGAGTTGGGATGTGCGCCGGATGTGTTGATCTTATCCGCCTTGTCATATGTTCTGTAATCCCAGTCTTCACCCTTCCAGTTGATCGCATTCTTCGGAGGATTGTTATCGAGACCCTCCCACCAAACTGTGTTATTGTCCTTGTCATAGCAGACATTTGTGAAGATCGTGTCTCTCTTTGTTGTAGCGAGAGCGTTGGGGTTAGACTTATCGTTTGTTCCGGGAGCGACACCGAAGAAGCCGTTCTCAGGGTTGACTGCATAGAGTCTGCCGTCCTCTTTATTGACACGGAGCCATGCGATGTCATCACCGACTGTCCATACCTTGTATCCCTTGCTCTTTAAGATTTCGGGCGGGATAAGCATAGCGAGGTTGGTCTTACCGCATGCAGACGGGAATGCCGCCGTGACATACTTCACCTCACCGTCGGGGTATTCGAGACCGAGGATGAGCATGTGCTCAGCCATCCAGCCCTCTTTGCGTCCGAGGTAGGAAGCAATACGAAGAGCAAAGCACTTCTTACCGAGAAGAACGTTTCCGCCGTATGCGGAGTTAACGCTCATGATGGTGTTATCCTGCGGGAAGTGCGTGATATATCTGTTCTCAGCGTCGCAGTCAGCCGTTGCGTGCAGACCCTTGATGTAGTCAGCGGAATCGCCGAGAGCTTCGATTACGTTCTTGCCTACTCTTGTCATGATAAGCATGTTAAGCACGACGTAAATAGAGTCTGTAAGCTCGATACCTATCTTTGCGAAATCAGAGCCTACAACGCCCATCGAGTAGGGGATGACATACATAGTCTTTCCCTTCATTGCGCCTGTGTAAAGCTTGTTTAACTTTGCATACATTTCATCGGGAGCCATCCAGTTGTTGATGTTACCTGCCTCTTCCTTTGTGGGAGTGCATATGAATGTTCTGCCCTCGACACGTGCAACGTCGTTTACCGCCGTTCTGTGCAGATAGCAGTTGGGGAGAAGCTCCTCATTCAGCTTTACGAGCTCGCCTGTCGAGCATGCCTCAGCACGCAGTGCATCTGCCTGCTCGTCGCTGCCGTCGATCCATACGATCTTGTCAGGCTGCGTCATGGCAGCCATTTCGTCAATCCAGGAATTGACGTACTTGTTTTCTGTCATACTTGCCATTGTGTAGTATCCTCCGTTTTGGTATAACTATATTTTATTATTGACATAAAATCAGGGCGAAATATTACATTTCCAACTTTCGCCAATATACATTATATATCCGTTTCGTCAATATTTCAATAGGATACGGCATAAAATTAACAAAAATTTATTTTTTAGCCACCTTTGAAATTACATTCTCGATTTTCGTGAAATCTGCGACCGAGAGTTTTTCCCCCCGCACATCGGCGGAAAAGCCGCAGGATGTGACGATATCGGTCATTTGCTCCTTTGTCATGCCGAATTCACCGCTTAACGTATTGACGAGCGTCTTTCTCCTCATCCCGAACGCCGCTTTTATGATGCGGAAAAGCACATCCTTTGATATCACGTCATACGGCGGCTTGTCGTACAGGTCTATTTTTATCACGGCGGAATCGACCTTGGGCGCAGGCATAAAAGAGCCTGCCGACACACGAAACACCCTGTGCGCCTCGCCGTAATATGCCACCGCCGCACTGATCGCTCCGTAATCCGGACTTCCGGCAGGGGCGCAGATGCGGTCTGCCACCTCCCGCTGTATCATGACGGTAATTGCCGAGATCGCCACGCCTGATTCGAGCAGGCGCATCAGAATCGGGGTCGTTATATAATACGGCAGATTTGCACACACGCATATTTTTTCCTCCCCGAACTGTTCCTGCACGAGGGCGGGAAGATCGGTTTTCATGATATCGGCGTTGATCACCGTGACATTGTCAAATTCAGCGAGGGTAGTGCCGAGCACGGGAATGAGCGTAGTGTCTATTTCGACCGCCACGACCTTTTTCGCTCTTTTTGCGAGCTCACAGGTCAGCGTACCGATGCCCGGTCCGATCTCGAGCACATATTCGCCGGCGCCCGTCTCTGCGATCTTTCGGGGGATCGCCTCGTTTATAAGGAAATTCTGCCCGAACTGCTTTTTGAAAGCAAGTCCGTTCTCCTCCATTATTTTTTTTACTGTTCCGATGTCGGTCAAACGCATATTAACTCCAAAATGTATAGGATATAATCATTTTACCATAAAATTCATTTGTGCGCAACGCAAAAAAACAAAGCAACAGCGCTTTTTGGAAGCGCTGCCGCTTTTTCGATTGTCTAATTTACGGGCGGATAATCCTTCGGGTCGATTTTTACACAAATAGTAGAATCCTCTCCATCTTCCGTTATCGGTATTTCAAAAGATTCAACAAAATCGATATCCGACACCCGATATATACCGTCAGTTTCATCAAATGCATATTCGATTCTTAGCGCCCCGTCTGTAAGCAAATGATAAGAATTAAATGGTTTTGTATATTCTCGATCGGTTCCAATTTCAGGATTAACCATTGAATCTACTGCATTAACCTCGGAAATAGTCGATTCCACCTTGATATTGGAAAAATCACTAAATTGCAAAGTGTTTTTTATAAAAAACACTTTACCATCTAACCACCATGTTTCCGTTTCCTCTTGAACACCCTCTCTTTGATCATCAAGCTTTCTGAAGAAAAGATACATATATTGCAATTCGTTATCTTCATCTGTTGTTTTATAAACTACATAGATCGTTTTTTCATCAATACGGTTTATATATTCAATAGGAAACCGAATATTGATACTATACAATGAACGTAGGGCAATATTAACAGGCATAATATTACCATAGCCATTTACGCCTAAGGCTCTTTTTAGTTCAAATTCCGAATACACCTTTTGAATATTCTGAATTGCTGTACCTGACTCTTTAATATCTGCTATCATTTCAGATACAACACCCGATTTAACAATACCAAAAGAAGATTGATGCTCCTGACCGGGAATAGATTCGGATATTTTGTTTTCAACCGGCGTCTTAATACTTTCCTCAATCGACATATTACTTTGATTGTTTTTCAAGTCAATAAAAGCGTATATGGCAACTGTTGTTAGAAATACTAATGCAACTATGATAATAGCCATAAATATAATCTTTTTCATCCTAATATATCCTTTCAAATACTTATTAATTATTGAGATACGCGATAATAGCGAATGGTACTATCATAAAACGGGCTTTGATCATACAATTTCCATCCGGAAGATGTATTTGTCTCGGGCGTGTCATTTCCAAGAAGTTCAGAATCAGTTCCCCCATGCTTATTAGCCCATTTTCCGGTATTTGTTCGATACCAAAAATGATAATCGTACTGCCAAAAAGTAGCTTTACTTTTTACATCAGTGCAAAGTTTATTTCCTACCCGCATACAAACTATCCATTGATTGCTGTTTAATGGTTCAAGCGAGGATAAAGAGTTAGAAGCCGTCCACTTTCCGTTAAAACGAGTGTTCATAAATCCCGTAGATCTCTCCATAGCTTCTTTTGTTCGTTCGTATACTTCTTCAGTAGAGTTGTACGAATTCCACCAAAAATCTACATCTTTATCCGTATACCAATCATTAGACCAATCTCTCGTGAAAAATGCATACCCTTGACAATTGATGTGGTCGCTGTTTTCCTGCACATAAGGTTTTACACCGTAAAACACATTAGTGGTAATACTTATCGTGTTGCTAACCGCTGATCTTGTACCTGACCAAGCCGTGTTACCACTTTCTCCGTATACCCGAAACTCATATGTAGTATTTGCAGATAATCCTTCGGCCTCATAGCCTTTATACATAGAATATCCCAAATTGCTCCAACTGCCTCCGTTTTGTCGGTATTGAATCAGCCATCGATCTGCTCCGTGCTGAGTAGCCGTTTCCCACGTGAAAGATACAGAAGAACTAGTCACATTTTGAACGGTTAGATTTTTGGGTTGAGCTGGCAATGTTGTCACCGTGATCGTTTCACTGACCGGTGACCTTACGCCCGACCAGGCCGTGTCACCTCTTTCGCCATATACACGGAACTCGTAGGTTGCGCCTGCATCAAGGCTCGATGCGACATAACCCTTATATGTGGAAGTATTGCGGTTTTCCCAAGCACCACCGTTCTTACGGCATTGGATCAACCACCGTTGTGCGCCGTGCGGATCAGCAGTTTCCCATGTGAAATATACGGTAGAATCAGTCACCCTTTGAACGGTTAGATTCTTGGGTTGAGCAGGCAATGTTGTCACCGTGATCGTTTCACTGACCGGTGACTTTTCGCCCGACCAAGCAGTGTCACCTCTTTCGCCATATACACGGAACTCATAGGTGGCACTAGCATCAAGGCTCGATGCGACATAACCCTTATAGGTGGAAGTATTACGGTTTTCCCAAGCACCGCCGTTCTTACGGCATTGGATCAGCCATCTGTCGGCGCCGTGCGGTGTGGCCGTTTCCCACGAGATGCTTACCCTGCTGTCTGTGTAACTGTTTACAGTTACATTTGTCGGTTGGGCAGGCAACGTTGTCACCGTGATCGTTTCACTGACCGGTGACTTTTCGCCCGACCAAGCAGTGTCACCTCTTTCGCCATATACACGGAACTCATAGGTGGCACTAGCATCAAGGCTCGATGCGACATAACCCTTATAGGTGGAAGTATTACGGTTTTCCCAAGCACCGCCGTTCTTACGGCATTGGATCAGCCATCTGTCGGCGCCGTGCGGAGTAGCTGTTTCCCATGTGATATGTACTCTGTTGTCGGTGTAACTGTTTACGGTCAAATTCGTCGGTTGGGCAGGCAACGTTGTTGCTGAGGCCGTATTGCTTACAGGCGACCGTGTTCCTGTCCATGCAGGACTTCCGGCTTCACTGTATACACGGAATTCATATGATGTGGACGCACTCAGTCCTGATACGGTATAATTTTTAGCTGTCGAGGTGCCCGCGTTTGTCCAGCTACCGCCGCTTGTGCGATATTGGATCAGCCATCGATCCGCATGATGAGGAGAAGCGGTACTCCATGTCAGTTTGACAGAAACATCCGTAATATTGCTTGTAGCTAATTCCGTAGGTTGAGCAGGAATTACAGATGAAATATTTATTTCATAACTGTCCGTATTATTTCCGGTACATCCTGCTACAATATAATATTTTTTCCCTTTAGAGAGAGAGTAAATTATACTGAAATTACTGTTTCCGGTGCCGTTATCATTTTTGTCAAGTAAATTTCCCGACGAATCATATAACCATCCATACGGATCACCGGAGTTTCCCGAGCTCACTATATTATACGCCCCGGCAGATGACGGAGTGAATGAGAAATAATTCCTCTGACGTGCTACCGAAATACTCGCACCGCCTGTTGTCGCAGTAGAGATCGCAGTCGATGTCAAATTCGACAAATCGGTAGTTTTTGAAACCGTAAAAGAATAACTTCCCATCGTAGAACCATAACAACCTGCTTCAAAATAATATTTCTGATCGGCATCCAAATGATAGATCACTCGGAAATTACGGTTTCCTCCGCTATCATCATCTTGTTTTAACATAACACGAGATGAGTTATATAACGCTCCGAGCGGATCATCTGAACCATTATCCGAACTTTCAAAGGTGTAAAATCCCGAAACTGCGGGAGTAAACGAATAATATAACTTATATTGGGTTATGGATATATCCACATTTTGAACAGTGTTTAATACTATACTTGCCGCACTATCAAAAGCAGTATTAACTCCACCAATCCAATTGACTACGATCTTCGGTTTATTAGTTGGATCTTTTGTAGAGGCAAATGACTGATATGCCGGATCGCTTCCTGCGCCTTCATATTGATTTCTCAGCACTACGCCTTTTTCACATTCTTCAGCAACCGCCGGCGTAATATCAAATTCGATCCACTGTTGTGAATAATAAGGAACATCAACAATGTCCCACCAATCTCCGGCGGCATTATATTGTGCCGTGGTAAAGGAAGTAGTACTATATGTCCAGTCTAAAGCCGCAGATGTATTATATGGATAAACCGTGACTTTACCTGTCGTTATACTCGTACCTCTACTATACATCAGCAGCTTAATGCTTTTCACTGCCGGATAGCTAGATCCCCATTCATATGGCGCCAAACTCTGGAAAATAGGATCATTTAATAAGCCGGGAAACTTAATAAAGGTGCGCATATCGTTTTTCTCGGTATAGTGATTTCCGACTGCATTGTTCGTGCTGTTAGGAATTACCGAGCCATTTACCCGAACCGAAATATCCATGATATTATTGTTATTTGATAATATCTCGAAAGACGGATCGACAATTACGGGATATTGCGTATTTTCATCAAGCAAAAACTCTTTATCTACAATGATCGTAAGCAGATACTCTTCATCCTCTGTGACGGTTTCCACATCATAGCGATGATCATATCCGATACTCAATTCCGTTCCTCCTCCGCTGTAAACAAGGAGCTCTCCCATATTTACAACCATTTGAGAAGTCTCAGGCTCGATCAGATAGTATAATCCGTCTTCGCCTGCAAGCCGCAGACCGTTTGTTTTTAAATTGAATACAAATTCATTCGTGCCGTCGTATGCATCTATAACAATATCTTCTTTAAACCCGTTCAGGGTAGGTTGATACCGAAGCGTCGTTTCAACGCCAAACACGGAGTCATAGTCGATCACTTCTTTTACAGCTGTATCGTCAGCCGTTTCCTGAATTTGTTTTTTGATCGGTTCTGCCGTTTGAGCAGCAAGCTCTTTCAGGCTGACCTGCAATTCATCTTTCGCTGATGCCGTTTTAGACGATAATACTTTTGTTTCAAGTTTTCTTGACGCTACAGGCGTCAACTCAATACTGATATTATCTTTGCCTAACAGAATACCGGTATCTTCACTAAGTGATTTAGGAAAATATACATGAATATCATTGTCGGCATTGGTATAACCATATTTGTTTTTGTATGCCACAGCGTCGATTTTTTCTGTCAACACGCTTTTCTTATCGTGTATAATGCCTTCTTCGTCTACATATTTGACAGGTTCTGAGAAAATATATGTTGTATTACTTCCGTCAATATTTTGAAAAGTAATCGAGCTTAAATCTTCTTCATCCTCCGGAAGGCGGCTGACATGACCTTTTTCAATGACATCACTGCGGCTGACAAGTTCCGGCCGTTCAATATCAGAAAGCAAAATAAGCTTATTGTCGGTGCTCATTTCCGACTGATTCTGCTGAACATCATCAACATTCTCAGCAAACACACCCGAGGGTAAGGATGCCAACACGATTAACATAGTTAGCATTATGGCTATTATACGGATTCTTTTCTTCTTTGTCATTGCGTTTACTCCTTTTCTCAAAACTGTTTTAGACATTTTTTCCGCAAGCCAATATTTGCCATTACACAATATGCGCTATCGCATATTAAATAGCATTATTATAAAATTCATGTTAATCACCCTCTTATAACAGTTCCTTCCTATATATAGACATATATATAGACGCAAAATAATCGAAAAGGTTACATATTTTTGTAAAAAACAATTTCGGATTTTTTAATGTAAACAAAAATGCGCATAAACACAGAATACTTCGTGCTTATGCGCTAATGGGGTTTCAGGTGGGCAAGCTTTAACGCATTTGCACTTTAGAAATCGCTTTGTATTATTTTTCTAAGATAATTGTACCATAAATACAAGCATTTGTCAACAAAACCGACAAAATCAATCATTAAGCTCCGAAAAATCGAACATTCCGGCGTGAAAAATAATGTTTTCACATAGCATTTACTTATATAATATTGATATTTATTTCAAATAATTATTGACATTGATTTTCAGGCATGATACTATTAAGTCAACCTATATTTTCGGAGGAAAAGAAGATGAAAATAAAGCTTATGGCGTCCGATGAACTCATAAATATCGCAAATGAGTTATCCGGCGTCACAAGAGTGACCTGCTCGGCGGATGCGCAGTGCACGGTCACAGTCAAAAAGACCGAAGAAGCCGGCCTTACTATGACAAAAACAGAAAACGGTATCGAAATCGAGTACGGAAGAACAGCGGATTTCTGCCGTTCGCTCGGACTCATATCCGGTTTTGTAAAGGGCGGCAAGACAGAACTAAAGCAAGCTCCCTCCTTTGAGACGCTCGGATATATGCCCGACTGCTCGAGAAATGCTGTGCTCAGCGTGGACGGCGCAAAGGAGCTTTTGCGTCACCTCGCCGCAATGGGCTTCAATATGCTCATGCTCTATACCGAGGATACCTACGAAATTCCCGAATATCCCTATTTCGGACATCTGAGAGGCCGCCTGACAAAGGATGAGCTGAAAGAGATCGACCGCTATGCCCTCTCACTCGGCATCGAGCTGATTCCCTGCATACAGGTGCTCGCACACCTGAATCAGATGTTCAAGTGGCTTACCTTCAAGAATATCAACGATATCGACTTTATCCTCAATATCGCAAAGCCCGAGACATACGATCTCATCGACGCAATGCTGCGTGTGTGCGACGAGTGCTTCACCAGCCGCCGTATCAACCTCGGCATGGACGAGGCGCACAACCTCGGACGAGGCAAGTATTTCGATACGACAGGCGTTCATAAAAAGGTCGGCGAGATCATGCACGAGCATCTTGACAAGCTGATCGAAATGACTGCTAAATACGGCTTCAAGCCAATGATGTGGAGCGATATGTTCTTCCGTCCGATATGGGGCGGCTACTATCACGCCGAGGGCAGACTGCCCGAGGAAATGGTAAACGCAAAACCCGACGGCGTTACGCCCATCTATTGGGACTACTACTGCGATGAAAAGACCGTCGATAACATGATGTACGACCACGAGCAGTTCGGATGCGAATTTGCCTTTGCCGGCGGTGCGTGGAAGTGGATCGGCTATGCTCCCGACAATACATACTCGCTTCATATCGAGGACTCGCATCTGCGCATGTGCAAAAAGCACGGAGTCAACACCGTCTTTACCACCGGCTGGGGCGATAAGGGCGGCGAGGCAGGTCAGCTATCCATCCTGCCTGCACTCTTACAGTACGCTGAATACTGCTATAACGACGAGGTTACCAAAGAGGATCTTTCCGCTCGTTTTGAGGAGCTTTTCGATCTATCGCTCGACGCATTCTTATGCCTCGACCTACCGAACAAGTCCTCTCTTGTCGGTCTCGATACACCGTCGGTAACGAGCCAGTGTAAATATCTTCTCTTTAACGATCCGCTGATCGGAATGATGGATAAAAA
This sequence comes from uncultured Lachnospiraceae bacterium, assembly GCA_964403505.1. Lineage (GTDB taxonomy): Bacteria > Bacillota > Clostridia > Oscillospirales > CAG-272 > CAKSEI01. The sequence continues at coordinate 4,091 of CAYOFP010000014.1, read as the reverse complement.
CCTCTCGCCCGACGACGGCGAAAGCTATGCGAAACACACAAAAGCGCTCATGCAGTACGCAGACCACCCGAAGTACGGATATCTCTTCCGCACGCTCGGAGAGCTGTGTAATGTGCTCGAGCTCAAGGCAACCCTCTCATATGACGAAAAGAATGCATACAAGAACGGTGACAGGGATACCCTGCGCAAGATAGCGAACGAGCGTATCCCCGGGATACTCGAGCGCCTGCCCGGATTCGTCGATGCGTTCCGTGACCAATGGTATCTCGAAAACAAGACCTTCGGCTTTGAGGTTCAGGAGCAGTACCTCGGCGGCTTGGCTCTGCGCCTGCAGTCGACGGCAAAGCGCCTGCTCGAATATTGCGACGGCAAGGTCGACCGTATCGACGAGCTCGAACAGCCCTCGCTCGACTACTACTGCTATGACGGCGAGCGTGGCTGGCCGCACCTCGACGTCTTCAACTGGCAGGACATCGTCTCGGCAAGCCGTATATAAAAAGGATCAACACACGAACAAAAACGGTATCTGCACGATACCGTTTTTTGTTTATAGACAAAGTCAGCAAGAGAACAAAAAATATTTACACAAATTAAAATCTTTTTTTGCTTTTTTGCGTTTATATAAGTGAAAGGAGGCGAAGCGAATGCGTGACAACCTGTTGATTCATCAAATCAAGTCGGGAGACAAACAGGCGTTTGACACTTTGGTGCGGCGGCACTATCAGAATATTTTTTCATACTGCTACCGCAAAACGGGCGACAGCGATACAGCCGCCGACCTGACGCAGGAGGTGTTTCTGCGGTTAGTTGAGGCAATCTACCGTTATGACTGCACCGGTAAGTTTCAGAACTATCTGTTTACCATTGCGGTCAATATCTGCACCGATTATTACAGAAGGAAACGGCCCGCCGACGACGTTATAACAGAGCAGATCGCCGACGACGGTCAGCCGGAGGACATTTTAATATCAGGCGAGACGGCACGGCAGCTGCATAAATATATCAATCGCCTGCCCGAAGAACAGCGTGATGCCGTGATCCTGTATTATTTTCACGGTCTGCGTGCAAAGGACATAGCGCAGATCACCGGCGTAACGCTGTCATGTGCAAAATCACGCATACGACAGGGTGTCATAAAACTGAAAAAAGCATATGAGGAGGAAAAATTACCGTGAAAGCAAGAACGAATAAATTCCACGATTACGTCCCCGTGCCCGACAGCCAAAGGATTGATTTGACGGCGGCGCTCGGACAGGCATATATGAGCACGCATATCCCCGAACGGAGGCCGGGCTTTATGCTGTTTTGGGTGCAGCTGCGCTATATTACACCCACGTATTGGGCAGTGCAGTTCTGTCTCTTGCTGCTGACCGCTGCCTTTATGTTATCATCGGGCAACCTATCCAATTCCCCGGGCGACTTTATTTTTCTCATCTCTGCGCTGATTGCCGTGAGCGCCGTTCCCGAGATAACAAAAGATATGTCCTGCGGCGTAACCGAGCTTGAATACGTCTGCCGCTACAGCGGAGGCAGGATCCTCGCCGTTCGCCTGGCGGCGGTCAACACAGTCAACCTCGCCGCCCTGACAGCCCTTGCCGCAATCGTCAGCATTACATCGCCTCATTCATTTATTGAGATACTGCTGCCGGTGCTGTTTTCATCCAACTGCGTCAACATAGTAAATATGCTGATTGCGCTGTTTTTTGGGATTCGCAGCAGGGGCGCAGTCATTTCGCTTTCACTGCTTGCGGCAGGGATGATACAAAGCGCACTTGAATACACGCTCGGCCCGCTCGACATAGGGTACAGCATATGGGCGATACCGTTCGCCGCATCCGCTGTCCTGCTGCTCGCAGAGTACGCCGTACTCATACCGACGGAAAAAAGGAGAATTTTATCATGGAATTATCAATAAATCAAATAACAAAAAAATATGGTAAAAAGGTTGCCGTCAATGCGTTTGAAGCCATGTTGACCGAAGGCGTTTACGGATTGCTCGGTCCGAACGGCTCGGGAAAGACCACGCTCATGCGCATGATTTGCGGCATTCTGCGCCCGACCGAGGGAAACATCTGTCTCGACGGAAACAACATACTTTTTCTTGACGAGCAATACCGCGCCCTGCTCGGATACCTGCCGCAGAATTTCGGCTACTATCCGAATTATACGGGATGGGATTTTATGATGTACTTTGCCACGCTCAAGGGACTGCCCAAGTACACCGCCGAGGAGCGCAGCACACAGCTGCTGCAAATGACAGGGCTTTACGATGTAAGAAAAAAGAAGCTGAAAACCTATTCGGGCGGTATGCGGCAGCGGATCGGTATCGCACAGGCGCTGTTAAACGACCCGAAGGTACTTGTGTTAGACGAACCGACAGCCGGGCTCGATCCCAGGGAACGTGCAAAATTCCGTAATATCATAAGTAATCTTTCGGGGAACAGGATCATACTGCTGTCAACCCATATCGTTTCCGATATTGAGGATATCGCAGATCATATTCTGCTCATGAAGAACGGTACGCTCGCACTTAACGGGAAATCGGCAGATATTTGCGAGGGTGTGTGCGGCATGGTGTGGGAATGCAGCGTGCCGCATGAGGCTTTTGCCGATATTGCCGGGCGGCATATCATCACACGTCTTCGCCACACAAGCGAGGCGGTCGAGCTGCGCGTTATAGCGCAAAACAAACCCTCCGAAAACGCTGTACTGTGCGAGCCGTGTCTTGAGGACCTTTATCTGTACTATTTCGAGGAGGAACGCAATGAAAATTACGGCATATGAACTGAAAAAAATATTTACACGGCCTATTGTTCTTATTGTCATTGCAGGGGCGGTATTACTCGACATATATATCCTGCTTATCGGCGGAGAGCAGGACGAATATTCGGCGAATCAACCGGCACTCGCCGAAAAAATAGCCGAACGGTATGAATGGCAGATTCAATATGCCGGCGCGATCAACGATGAATGGACCAATCGGGTCGAGTCAGATAAAGCCGCTTTTTTATCTGACCCCGCAAATCTTGTTGACGCAGAGCAGGAGGAGCAGAAAATCTGCGATTATATGAAATACGGCTATACCGAGGATGAGGTGCGGGAGTTTAAAGCGCTGTTTTTAACCGAGGAGGCTTTTCATAGATTTAATAAATTCGAGGACCTGGAATTCAGCGCAAAATTTTATGACCACGCCCGAGAAACGAAGGACATGTTGGCAGAGTATTATCTGCAAACCTTTCCGAATGAAAAGGGGCAAACGCTTGCCAAGGCGACGCAGCAATACTATGCCCCTCTGATAAACGACTATACCGCATATTATAACTATGATTTCGGCTATCAGAAATTCCGTAACATACTAACCGTTTATCCTATTACTGTAGGAATAATCATCCTCGTCGGCGTATCGGGTATCTTCTGTTCGGAATATTCGCAAAAAACCGACTCGCTGCTCTTGGTATGCATGCACGGCAAACGCAGATTGGCACTCGCTAAACTTTCGGCGGGACTGATATTCTCACTCGGTGTGTGGCTTCTCGTTACCGCTGTCAATTTTTTGCTTATTCTGTCCATCTACGGCTTTGTTGGATTTGAGGCGTATTGGCAAAACTTTATCGTCGACTGCGCCCCGTATCTGTGGAACAGCGGTCAAATCTCGATTATCGCCGCACTGACGTCGCTTTTCGGTGCGCTGTATTTCTCGGTCGCTTCGATGACAGTATCCGTATGCTGCAAAAACCGTGCCACAGGGCTTATCCTATCCGCCGTCCTGCTGCTCTTTCCCATAATTGATATGTACCATCCGATGAGGGCGCTTCAGAATTTGTTCTACCGTTTTTCCCCCACGGCGCTCTTAAAGGGTATCTCAGTGTGGCAGAATATGGACTTCCTTTACATCTTCGGGCACGCTGTGCCTATCCATCCCGTAATAGCGACAAATTCCCTCGCTCTCTTCGCTGTCCTGCTCATATACATCTCGTACCGATTCAGACGGCGTCAGGTAGAGAACTGACAGAGAAGCCGAAATGCATATAACCGAAAGGGAGAACCCCCGGCGAGGGTTCTCCCTCTTTTGCGCTGCGCGCAAAATTCAC